>CAMYAO010000042.1 GCA_947253885.1 uncultured Clostridium sp. | reverse complement strand
TCATGGACTTCATTTTGAAGGGAAAATGGTAGAATTTCTGGAGCAGATCAAGGGTGTTGCAGTCACAAAGAATTTTGCAAAAAGTAAACTGAATATTATGGAGGAAGATGGAAAAACCATCACAGATCCTCATTTTTGGTTTGATACCGATTTATATCAGCAGGCAACCAAAGAAGCTGCGGAGACGCTGAAAGAAAAACTTCCGGATCACAAAGACGAGATCGAAAAGAATCTGCAAAATTATTTAAAGGAACTGAAAGAGTTAGATAAATATATTAAAGAAAAATTAAATCAGATTCCAAAAAAATCAAGAATTTTGGTAACTCCTCACGATGCATTTAATTATTTTTCAAGAAAATACCATATGCAGGTAAAAGCACCTCAGGGTGTAAGTACCGATGCGGAGTTATCCAATCGTGATATGGCGGAAACGGCGGAATTTATTGTAAAACATAAGATCAAGGCAATTTTTGCGGAGTCCACTACCGATCCTACCAGAATGGAAAAATTAAAAGAATCTTGTAAAGCAAAGGGCTGGACCGTAGAAGTGGTAAGAGGAGAAGGAAAGGAACTGTTTAGTGATTCTCTGGCACAGAAAGGAAAGCCGGGGGATACTTATCTTACAATGTATAAAGCAAATATTGATCTGATCGTTTCTCATTTGAAATAGTGGAGGTAGAAGATGGGGCATATTATACATGTAGAGGATCTGACAGTATCTTATGGAGAAAATCCGATTCTATGGGATGCGGATGTAGAGATCGAAGAACATTCTCTTACAGCAATTATCGGTCCTAACGGTGCCGGAAAATCCACATTATTAAAATGTATACTGGGTTTTTTGAAACCCTTGTCCGGGAAGGTGTTGATTTTCGGTCAATCTTTATCAAAGGTCAGAGATCGAATTGCCTATGTGCCCCAAACATCTTCTGTAAATTGGGATTTCCCGATAACGGTTGAAGATGTTGTTTTAATGGGGAGGTATTCCTCATTGGGAATGTTTCGAAAACCTAAGAAAAAGGATCGGGAAATTGCCATAGATGCTTTGAGAGAAATGCAGCTTCTGCCTTATAAAAACAAGCAAATTTCAGAACTTTCCGGAGGACAAAAACAACGCGTGTTTATTTCGCGGGGACTTTGTCAGGATGCGGATCTTCTGATTATGGATGAACCGCTTGCAGGAGTGGATCGGACCAGTGAGGAGATAATTATTCATAAACTCAAGGAATTGCAACGGCAGGGAAAAACTGTTGTTTGCGTGCACCATGATTTGAATACGATACGAGAGTACTTTGATCATGTGGTAATGATAAATCGCTATATCGTTGCAAGTGGAGATCTTGAGGGGACGTTAACAAAGGATAATTTAAAGAAGACTTATTTGGAGAATCGAAATGTTACAATTATTAACGACATATGATTTTTTGGTTGTTGCAATTGGAACGATGATCATGGCAGCAGTGTCGGCAATGGTGGGCTGCTTAAGTGTATTTAAGGGGCAAAGTCTTGTAGGAGATGCGATCGGTCATGCGACCTATCCCGGAATTGTGTTTGCTTTTATGTGTTTTAGAACAAGGGAGCCGCTTATCCTAATGGCAGGTGCGGCGATATCAGGGGTTGTTTCCTACAGTCTTATTCAGCTCATCTCTAAAAAAAGCAAGATCGATTTTGATGCGGCATTGGCAATTGTACTGACCGGTTTTTTTGGTTTGGGCATGGTGCTCAAAAGTTATGTGCAGGGGAATCACAGCTATGCCAACGCTTCACAAGCCGGACTGAAAAATTATATTTTCGGTAGTGCGGCGTTTATGATGAGAGAAGATATCTATCTGATCATAGGGGTATCTGTCTTTACATTGGTTTTGTTTTTTCTTCTGAAAAAGGAGCTGGTTGTAAGTATTTTTGATCCGGAATATGCAAAGGCGATCGGTGTACATACCAGGATTGCAGAAACGGCATTACTATTGATGATGATTTTATTCATTGTACTCGGATTAAAGTGTGTAGGAGCCATATTGATTTCTTCGTTTTTGATTATACCGTGTATCTGTGCCAATCAGCACTCAAAAAATCTGAATCGGGTATTACTGATTTCAATTTCGGTCGGAGTTATCAGTTCTTTTTTCGGAACATGGTTTTCTACTGCTTACAGAGGAATTTCAACGGGCCCGATGATTATTTTATTCCTTGGGGCAATCACTTTGCTGTCTATGATTTTCGGAAGATACGGGATGATAAGAAGATATAAAACGAAGGAGAAGATAGCATGTGGGAAGTCTTAGGTACATTGATCGTAACATCGTTGGCATGCGGTATTTTAGGACCATTTTTGGTATTGCGAAAATTGTCCATGACGGCGGATGCATTGTCTCACTCCGTTCTTTTGGGGATTGTAATTGCTTTCATGATTACAAAAGATCTGGATTCTGTCTGGTTGGTTTTTTTTGCGGCAGGATTCGGATTGCTGACAGTGGGTTGTGTGGAGTATCTGACCTCAAAAAATGTGGTAAAAAGAGATGATGCTCTGGG
>CAMYAO010000041.1 GCA_947253885.1 uncultured Clostridium sp. | reverse complement strand
CGAGATCCTGAGATGTCTCGTGGGCTCGGAGATGTGTATAAGAGACAGATAGAGGGGACAAAGGGCTATTGTTCTGAAGAGGCATCTGAACAAATTCGGAAGCGATTGAAGAAGTATTCTATTTCAGGAATACACTTTATAGATTCCGGAAACTATCATTATCTCAGTCATTTTTGGTTGGAAAAATTGCAGGAGTCGGCTGATTTGATTGTGTTCGATCATCATACAGATTTGCAGCGTTCCGCATTCGGAACTATTTTAAGCTGCGGTTCCTGGATTTTAGAGCAATTGATCCATCCCTGCATTCATAAGATCTATATGATCGGGGTGTCGGAGGAATTGATAAAAGAGTTGCCGCTCGAGGTAAAAAGTCGTGTCGTATTTTGGTCGGCGGAGGAAAGTGCAGGTCAGATAGAAAAAACGAAATTTATAGAACGATTCTATCTATCTGTTGATAAAGATGTATTTCAAACAGAAGTGGTGGAGACGGATTGGGATCAGGGAAGTATGACAGAAAAGCAGTTTTATCGAAGTTTGGAATTGTTGCAGAGAAAATCCGACCTGATCGGAGTGGATATTTGCGGGGAACCGTCAGACGGAGATGAGGTATGCTTAAAAAGTAACCGTTGGAATCACAGATTTATAGAATTTTTAAAAAAGACAGTTCGGATTTAGTTATGTGAGATGTTCCGGAGAAGTTTAACTTTCTTAGAAAATCTCATGAAAAATCCGTGCTGTCTCTTCTTTTTTATATAACATACATACCGATCTGTCCGTAATCGTCTAAAATATCCTGTAATGTAATAGACTCCAAATAGTCCCGAATCAGTTTGTTCAGTCCGTCCCAAACAGGAATTGTCATATAAACATTACTGATGTCATAGGCATTTTTGCCGGGATCGAGGTCAATGATATCTAATCCGCCTTCGGCACAGGAAATAATATCGGCAACTGTGATCTGACTGGGATGTTTTGCCAACATATATCCTCCGTGTTGTCCTTTCAGGGTCTTCAGCAGATCTTGGTTATTTAAAAGCGGAATAATCTGTTCCATATACTTCTTGGAAATGTTTTGACGCTTGGAAATCTCCTTTAAAGAGATGAATTCCTCATTGCGATAATGCTCAGCCAAGTCAATCATCATTCGAAGAGAGTAGCGCCCCTTTGTTGAAATTTTCATAGCATTCTCCTATTAATTTATGTAATAAACTAAGTCTAACACATAGTAAATAGATATGCAAACAAATAAAAACTTTTATAAAATTCATAAAACCTATTGACATAGTATGTTAATGGAATTATACTAGGCTCAGATTAAGAAATAGAATTTTTGTTTTGTGAAAAAGGAGAACGTTGACATGGCAGATTATAAATTTGAGACATTACAGTTACATGTAGGACAGGAAGAGGCGGATCCGGTTACCAATTCCAGAGCGGTACCGATTTATCAGACCACTTCTTATGTATTTGATAATTGTGACCACGCTGCTGCAAGATTCGGATTAACAGACGCCGGAAATATATACGGAAGACTGACCAATTCGACACAGGGAGTTCTGGAGGAGAGAGTAGCGGCATTAGAGGGAGGTGTAGCAGCTTTGGCAGTTGCATCCGGATCAGCTGCGATTGCTTATACCATACAAAATCTGGCACATGCAGGAGATCATATTGTAAGTGCGCAGAATATTTATGGAGGAACTTCTAATTTACTTGCACATACTTTACCGGAATATGGCATTACAACCACATTTGTAGATCCGAGAAATACAGACGATATCGAGAGTGCGATTCGTGATAATACGAAAGCGGTCTTTATTGAAACACTGGGGAACCCGAATTCAGATGTGATTGATATTGTGAAAATTGCGGAAATAGCACATAAACATCAGATTCCACTGGTAGTAGATAATACATTTGCCACACCGTATCTGGTAAGACCGATTGAATACGGTGCGGATATTGTGGTACATTCTGCAACAAAGTTTCTGGGTGGACATGGTACCTCGCTTGGAGGAATAATTGTAGACAGCGGAAAGTTTGATTGGAAGAAAAGCGGAAAATTTGCTTCCCTGGTAGATCCGAACCCTAGTTATCACGGGATCAGTTTTGTGGATGCGGTTGGACCGGCGGCATTTGTGACAAAGATTCGTGCTATTTTACTCCGTGATACAGGTGCCTGCATTTCTCCGTTTAATGCGTTCTTATTACTGCAGGGGATTGAAACACTTTCTCTTAGAGTAGAGCGTCATGTGGAAAATGCATTGAAGGTTGTGGAATATTTGAATCAGCATCCGTTAGTAGAAAATGTAAATCATCCGGAAGTTTCCGATGATACAGAGGAAAAAGAACTGTATCAGCGTTATTTCCCGAATGGAGGAGGTTCTATTTTTACATTCAATTTAAAGGGAAGCGAACAGCAGACAAAAGATTTTATCGACCATTTGAATATCTTTTCTCTTCTGGCAAATGTTGCAGATGCAAAATCACTTGTAATTCATCCTGCAACTACTACTCATTCACAGGCAACAAAAGAAGAGCTGGATAAACAAAAAATCTATCCGAATACGGTTCGTTTATCCATAGGTTTAGAACATATTGATGATATCATTGCAGATTTAGAACAGGCTTTTAATGCTGTTAAATAATAGGAGTATCGTATGAAAATTTATAAGTCAGTTTTAGAGTTGATAGGAAAAACACCACTTGTGGAAATTTCAAAAACAGTAAAGAATGCAGGCGGAAATGCCGATGTTTTTGTAAAAGTAGAATCTTTTAATCCGGGAGGCTCTGTAAAAGATCGTATTGCATTGGCAATTGTTGAAGATGCAGAGAAAAAAGGTACTTTGACACCGGATTCGGTTATTATTGAACCTACCTCCGGCAATACCGGAATCGGTCTGGCGGCTGTCGGTGCGGCGAAAGGCTACCGCGTTATTATTGTAATGCCTGAAACTATGAGCATTGAGAGACGTAATCTGATGAAGGCTTACGGTGCGGAAGTAGTATTGACAGAAGGTGCGAAGGGAATGAAAGGAGCAATTGCAAAGGCGCAGGAGCTGGCTGAGGAACTCCCGAACAGCTTTATTCCGGGGCAGTTTGTGAATCAGGTCAATCCGCAGACTCATTTTGCCACAACTGGACCGGAAATCTGGGAAGATACAGATGGACAGGTAGATATTTTTATTGCAGGAGTCGGGACCGGAGGAACTGCCAGCGGAGTAGGTGAATTTTTAAAGTCTAAAAATCCGGATATTCAGATCATTGCTGCCGAACCGGCGAGTTCTCCGGTGCTTTCTACCGGTAAAGGAGGTGCACATAAGATTCAGGGACTGGGTCCGGGATTTGTTGCAGAAACGACGCATCCGGATGTGTTTGATGAAGTGATTACAGTGGAAAATGAAGATGCATTTTCCACGAGCAGACAGTTTGTAAGGACTGAGGGTATTTTAGTCGGTATTTCTTCCGGAGCTGCAATATGGACTGCTTTGGAAGTTGCAAAACGACCTGAAAATGAAGGGAAAACAATTGTGACCCTGCTACCGGATACCGGTGAGCGTTATCTTTCTACCGAGTTATTTACAGAATAGTCTGCTTTCTATTAATAAATCGAAACCTTTTTCCGTGAATAGGCAATTTACCGGAAAGAGGTTTTTTTATATGATAAGTTGTAAAATTAAATGCGACACTAGAATAAAATAGAAAAC
>CAMYAO010000040.1 GCA_947253885.1 uncultured Clostridium sp. | reverse complement strand
GGTATAATCCTCTAACGCATTGATCTTTGTGACTGCTTCCCGATGAAATTTTGAATCATCCACTAACAGGTAGGAATGTTTACAATGTTCCACTACCAGCCGCTTTAACCAGCTTTTATCTGTGGTCGGTGTCATGACGATAAACTCGGAATTAATACAGGCAGCCCCAAAAAATCCCAGATCAAAATAAAAGTTTTGTATCATCTGTAGAGTATAACTGTCTGACATACTTCCGGTAGAATTTTGTACTTTTCCTCCGCAAATATAGACCTGATTGTTCGAATTTTTCAACAGCAATGCAATTTCCAGATCAGTTGTCACCACGGTAAGCCGCTCCATCTTCTTAATATACTTTGCAAGTTCATAAGTCGTAGTTCCTGCATCTACAAAAATACAATCTCCTTCTTTGATATAAGATGACGCTTTTTTTGCAATACTGATTTTTGCATCTCTATGGCTCGATTTTTTTTCTGAATAGATAATCTCATCTCTTGCAATCGCACCGCCATGCGTTCTTTTTAACAAACCCTCCTTTTCTAATTGACTTAAATCTCTTCGAATGGTCATCGTACTGACATTTAAATTCTGTGCCAGCATATCAACTTCTACACTCCCAAGCTTCTTTGTGATCTCAATAATCTTTCCCCGTCGCTCTTGTGCAAGCATTCTAACCTCCTTCGATTTATAAAAACAATAGCATAGTGAACTCTTTCACTATGCTATATGTTATCATATTATCATAATTTGTTTCTTAATGCATATAGTTATTAATGCATAAAAATGCTTAAAATCAATACTTCTGCTATACCAACTGCCCAGGCAATTGTAGACTGGATAGAATAGGTTCGAACCTGGTCTTTTACCTCCGATACTCCCAGTGTACGGTTTACCACCCAGAAGAAACTGTCATTAAAGTAAGAGAAGAATAAAGAACCCACACAACAAGCCAATGCTCCAAGTAACGGATTTACTCCTGCAGAAATCAGGATTGGTGCAGATATACTTGCTGCTGTAGTCATTGCAACAGTTCCGGAACCCTGTACAAAACGAAGTAAGGTCGCAATCAGAATCGGTAACAGGATAATCGGAATCGCTGTTTTTGCCAATCCGGATGCAATATAGTTACCTAAACCAGAATCCTTGATAATCTGACCTAAAGCCCCACCACCACCGGTTACTAACATAATGATGCCGGCTTGTGTCATACCTTTTTCTAATTCTGCCAAAGTTTCCTTACGGCTTAAATTACGTGTTAAAGTCAGAATAGATACTATTAATCCTAAACCAACTGCAATAATAGGCTGGCCCAAAAATACTAACACTCCCATAAATCCGGTTGTATGTTTTGTTGCAGTTGAAATAGTGTTAATTAAGATTAATACGATTGGCAATAATAAAGGTAAAAATGCTAAAAATGTACTTGGTGTTCCTTCTACATCCATTGCATATGCACTATTGTAGTCCGGTTTCTGATATGGCTGGAATTCCGCATATTCTTCTCCCGGCAAAGCATATAATTTTTTGCTCAGAAACATTTTTGAATATAACATACATGCAATTGTCATTGGAATTGCCAAACAAATTCCGATCAGAATAAACTTACCTACATCAACACCGAAAATACCTACTACTCCCAAAGGACCCGGTGTCGGCGGTACTAAACTATGTGTAATAACAAGACCGGCTGCCAAAGCAGAACCCAATGCAATAACAGACTTCTTGGTTGCTCTTGAGATTGCTTTTGCAATCGGTGCCAAAATGATAAATCCGGAATCGCAAAAAATCGGAATAGATACGAAGAATCCGGTCAAAGCCAGTGCTTCTTCTTCATGTTTTTTCCCGAACAGCTTTAAAAATGTGTGAGCCATTCGCTTTGCAGCACCAGTTTTCTCAAAAATCTGTCCCATCATTACACCAAAACCGATAATAATACCGATATTAGACAGAGTGCTTCCAAATCCGGTTGTAATAGAATTGATAATACCAAATGTTACTTCTTTTCCATTGACGTGAATCACTTGATTCATTAAAGGCATTCCACCAACAACACCGATTACTACAGTTGAAACAATCAATGCTAAAAATGCCTGAATTTTGGTAAACATTACCAAACAGATTAATAACACAATACCGATTGCCAATGCAACCAGCATTCTTTCTCCACTTAATCCATTAATCATACTTTTGTCTCCTTGTTTTGTTTAATTTTTTGTAAAATATGGTGCATATTTTGCAGCTAATAAAATAGCTTCTATCATACTTACTGCACTTACAATATTTTTTCCTGCAATATCAAAGGCAGTACCATGATCTACTGATGTACGTAAAATCGGCATTCCGTTTGTGATAGAGATAGTTCGCTCAAAATCCAATGTTTTGGTAGCAATATGTCCCTGATCATGATAGAGAGAAAGAACACTGTTGTATCTGCCTTGTGCCGCCTGATGGAATACGGAGTCTGCTCCGATCGGTCCTACAACAGGATAGCCCTCTGCCTGAAGCTGTTCGATTGCCGGTGTAATCTCCTCTACTTCTTCCCAACCGAACAGACCGTGCTCTCCACTGTGAGGATTCAATCCCGCAATCGCCATGGTTCCTTCTTCCACGCCTAAACGCTTCAACGCTTCCAGACATCGTTTTACACAGTCAACAATCTTGTCCTTTTTGATCTCATCCAACATCTGTCTCAAAGAAAGATGTCTTGTTAAAAAGAATACACGCATTCCGTTTGTCTCAAACATCGTTAACGGATCTTCTGTATTCGTCAGATCTCCAAAAATTTCCGTATGTCCAATATAATTGATATTTCCGGCCTTTAACGCCTCTTTATTGATCGGTGTTGTTGCAACCGCATCCACTTCACCCGCATTTGCAAGCTGAATACTTTTTTCGATATATTCAAACGCCGCCTTTCCACACATTCCAAGTACGGTTCCGTACCGAAACTGTGCCAGATCGATATTATCCAGATCAATCAAATTTAACACACCCGCTTTATAGTCGCCATCAGAAGGTTTTTCTACTGTATGAATTACAAGCTCAACTCCTGTAATCTCAATTGCCTTCTCCATGATTTTTTTATCACCGATAATAATACAGTTTGCAGTTTCTATAACTTTTGCATCCGCCAATGACTTCGCTACGATCTCAGGTCCGACTCCGGCAGGATCTCCGATTGGTACTGCAATTAATGGTTTTAACATAGTTCTATTCCTCCTAAATAAATAATTTATCTTTTAAATACGCAACACACTGGTTAATCGCATTGCTGTTTCCCTGACTACCGCCTTTGGTAATAATATGAACCCCTTCAAATTCTCCTTTTAAAAAGGTTCCGTATGCTGCAAGAGGAAGTACTTCATCCATCAGATTTAAACCGGCCGTATTAAACTTCTTGCAAACAGCCACTGTAATGTCTCCACCACTTGTATAGAGTCCCTTAAAAGAAGTATCACCTTTAAAAATCCTATAGGTAATCTCTGCAAAACCGCTGTTGATTAATCCGGTCACTTCATCTAAAGAGCATTGTAACTTTTCCATATACGGTGCAAAATCAATGCGATTCTCCGGATACAGACCGTCTCCGGTCACAGTAGACACCACATTCAGGTGGCTTACTTCCAAAATCGCCTCTACTACCCGCTTAATTTCCTGTTCTCTGGTTGCTTCATCTAATAATAACTTTGTCTGTACGAATACATTATGAGTTCTTTGAGACAGCCACAATTCCTCCATCTGATCTTTTGTTTTAGAATTTACACTGCCCACTACTACCAACATCCTGTGTTTATCACCCTTTTTATTCGGTGTCACAAGCTTTCTTGTCAGTGTGGCGGTAAATACACCCGGATCAACTGCTACTACCTTCAATTTACTGGTAATAACTGCATCCGCAATCAGATCCAGATCCTCCTGCGTCACACAGTCAAACGTAATAATGCGATTTCCTTCTTTTACTAAAGTATTTATGGTATCCGCAAGTGCATGTTTGCCGCTCATCATATCTTTCATCTGCACGGTACCGACGCCATATTTACTCTGTTGTGCAAATAAACGTCCCACTTCAGAAATCTTAACCGGTGTCTTAGGATCTAAAGCAATGTTTGTCTTATGCAGCGGAATACCGTCCACCAGCATATAATCTCCTATTACCACTCGACCGGAAGACGGAAAACAAGGTGCTACAATCGCTACATAGTCGTCTCCCAGACAATCCAGCATTGCATCGGTCTCACTTCCCAGATTTCCCCTTAGTGTCGAATCAATTCGCTTGGAATATACCTTTACATTGTCACTCCTCAAAAGAGAACATACATTGTATACGCGGTTATAAGCCAGGTCTGCATCTACTCCACGACTATCAGTCGGATACAAAAGACAATCGCAGTCTGAAAGGGCTGACAGCTCAATACGCTCCATGTTCATAAC
>CAMYAO010000039.1 GCA_947253885.1 uncultured Clostridium sp. | reverse complement strand
AAAAAAGAAAATCACAAAAAGGTTCTACCTTAAAAGTAGGACCTTTTTTGTATGGGATAAAAATGAATGTTGTTGTCTTAGAATGAGGGATAAATAGGATAAGAGAAAAAATGGAAATAGTATGTATACATATTAATGGTAATAAAAATAAATATTACTTAAAGGCGAAGAAAGAGAGATAAAGATTGCATAGAAGATAAAAAAAGATGTATAATATATAAAAATTAAGAATAAAAAATAAAAATAAACTTCGAGTGGGGAATTTCGGTGAAAAGCCGATGCTGTAGCGCAACTGTAAAGGGAGCTTTTATTCAGGAACTGTCGAACAGGAATAAAAAGTGAAGAACTAAGTCAGACTGCCATTTGATTTATAAAATACATACTTGCGCGGTAAGAGTGAATATGCATAGTAAATCAATGGTATCCATGATAAGAATTGATTTTGGAAGAAAAACTTAGACGCGTTTTTTATTGATGGAAGGAATATATAATTATAGAATTTTATGCAGAAAGGAGAAAATAAATGAAATATACCTATAAAAAGAAGCGATATTCCTAAGAAGATAGGAGGTGCTTTATCGCATGTAAGTGAAACGGATATTTTCAATACTAAGGGAAAAGTAAAATTTGTTTTATAGTTAATCGAGGAGGAAATATGAGTTATTACATGAGTCATAAACAAATGAAAAAATTAGCCGTAGGCATTGTCACTCTTTTAATGGCAGGTGGATTTCAAGCATCAGTATCAGCTGATACATCAAAGGCGATTGTAGGAGGAGAAACAACACTGACCGAAGATCGAGTTGTTAATGTATTAGAACCTGCAGCACCAAAAAGAGCGTATGCTGGGATATTTAATGAATCAGCAAAAAAACCTACTGTTTTAGATATGGCAGGACATAACCTGACAATTCAATCATTTGAGAAGAAAGGTGGAAAAGAAGAGGGTGTTGCAGCACCTATTGGTATTTTAGGGATGCCGGGGTCAAAAATAGAAATTTATAGTAACAAAAATCAGACAAATATACCTAAAAGTACGATTACCATTCATGAAGTGGCAAAGTACAGTGATGCTGCGGCACAAGGTGGAGGTCAATTTGGTGCTTTTGGTATCAAAATGGGGGATATGTATCGTAACAAATCAAGTACGGCAAATATTGATACAGATGTGGTTATCGAAAAATTATTAGGGGGAACATGGTATGCCAGAGGCATTGAGGCATATGGACCTGTTACTTTAAACATCAAAGGGACATTTAAAGTAAATCCGGGAGCCATAGGAATTTTAAAACCGAAAAGTGGAAATATATTTACAAGTGCTATCTTTTTTAGTGAAGATACGGGAAAAATAAATATTCATACAGTGGATATAGATGATTCTCAAAAAAATACGTTACGACGTGGGATTTATGCAGTTAATGGAGGTAAAACTAATTCGGTAGCATCAATGCTTCACATTGGTGGGGGAATTTTTAAAGTAAAAGAAGACGCGAAGGGTGACTATTATCTTATGGATTTAGGGAAAGGCGCCCGGGTTTATTTCAATACTAATGAAGATGGAACTGCCGTAGGTACACAGACAGCTGATTTACAAGGAACTATTCGTATGAATGGAGCTTCAGCGTATATTGGACTGACGAATAACTCTAAATGGAAAGGTGGTGTCACAGGGAATGGTTCACTGAATTTATTCCTTGCAGAAGGCAGTGAATGGGATACCACGAATGGTGGCATGGGAAGTACCATTTCCCTGCTTAATGGTACCGGAGGCGTGATTCGACAAAAAGATAGTGGTAAATTAACCATTAAAAACTATAAAGGAAATGCATATCTTTACTATGCCCATGAAGGAAATGGAGAAGAAACAGCAAATTATAAAGCGGGAGATACACATATCGAAGCAGCAGAAGCAAATTCGATCATTAAGATTTTTACGGATGCCACAAATATAGTTGATGCAACGAAAGCACTTAATGCTGTTGTCGGTAAACTGTATTACACACCTAAAGATAAAAACCTTACAGCTCAAGCCTATATAGGAGAAGGTCTTTTGACAAATTCTATTAAAATATTAGGACAGAATGTTTTATGGAAAAGTAATGGACAAGGAATGAGTAAGGATGTAAAAGAGAAAAAAGAAAATAATATTGATATAGAGATGAGTAAAGATTATTTATCAAGAATTAATATGGAAAAATTAAATACTTTTGGTGTTTTTTCACAATTTACAGTTCTTGCAGAAAACTTATCAGGTGGCAATGATGATGAATTTGAGACTGATGAGGGAATTAATGGAAGTTCTCATCCAGATAATTATTGGGTGAAAAATGGGTGTTTAAAACCGGGGACAAGTTCATATGACATAAATAAAAATACAACTATTAATAGTAAGAATGATTACAGTATTAGTTTTCTTCATGATAACCAATATATTGATATGCATAATCATCGATTGACATTGAATTTTAAGTCTTCGGATTATCGAGATAGTGGAATTTTGATAAGTTCAAATAAAACTGCGATAAGAAATGTTACAGATCTTAATATAATGATAAGCGGAAAAAGAAAAACGCAGCATGGTATTTTTGGTAGAGAAGGTAGCTTAACTATAGAAAATACCGGAACGGTAAAATTTAGAAATACAACATCTGAATATGAGGAACCTATTTTATTGGAAAGTAGAGATAATAACTCTGCCCAATTAGATATAAAGGGATTAGTTGATTTTGAAAGTAGTCAAGGTCCGGTTGTAAAAGTAAAGGATGTAAATGGGGGAGCAAAAGTAAATTCTTACGTTTCTATAGGCGGTGGCATAATAAAAGCCATTAAAGATGATAAAGATGAGAAAGATAATAAAATGAAAGCATGGGCAATACAAGTAGGGGCCCCGGAGTCAGTTCTGCAAGATAATGAAGTTTGTTCGGTTTTTATTAATAGTAAAGATAATGGAAAAGGGAAAGTGGTAGAACAAGACATTAAACATGATGTAAAAATAGAAGGAAATGTGGCACTTTCTTATGGAGCTAAAACTTTTGGCCTTGCATTAAATACGAAAGATTCTTATTTTACCGGACTTATTAGAGTACAAAAAGGTAAGGCACATATGATTTTAAAGAACGGAGCTAAATGGAATCATGAGAGTAAAGGTGCATTGAAAGGTGTATATGGCAGTATTGGAAATAGCAGTTTGAATACTTTTGATGGAGATAAAGGGTTTATTTATCAGAATACACCAAAAGAAATTATTATAGATCAATATAGCGGAAATACCACGGTTGTCTACGCACATAAAAACCAAGGATTGAACGCGGAAGATTATATAGGGGGAGATATTAGAATTGGTAAATTCAAGGAGGGATCAGTTATTAATGTTTCGACAAGCAATGAAAACATAGATAATTATAGTAAAAGAATAAGAACAATTTTAGAAAAGAAAATACAAGTAGAAGGTGATCTTGACATAGAAGTTAAAGCTTCTGAGGGGCTTTTAACGGCACCACGAAATTTCTTTACCTTGTTTATAGATCGTTCCGTGCTGCGAGAAAATTCGACAGAAAACCTGAATACTCCTGATACAGAAGACCCGAATATTCCTGATTTTGAGCTTAGTCTGGAAGGTCGTAGGACTAAAATAGGTCGTAGTGGGTTGACAGACGCAAAGGTAGATCGTAATTTGTATTTTGGGGCGGAAAAAGCAAATCTTCAAGAGTATCCTGAACAGAAAGATTTTACTATTCGTATACGGAATGGAGAACAGAATGTATTAATGGGAGAAGAAGGCGGAAAGAAGATATACGGTGGCGTTGGAATCATGGCGAAAGAAAAAAATGTTTCCGTTGATATGACTTCAAATAATTGCGAAATAGAAGTGCTCCCGCATCCGATGAATCAAAATATTTTCGGGATATTAGCTAAAAATAATAAGATAGTACATATGACTTCAGACATTCCCTCGCCGGACTATCTTGGCGGCAACGAAGAAGAATGGGAGTTCTATCTCAAAAATAAAAACAAGACCACTTTAAGTTTGGACAACAGTCAAGATGATTCGGGAAATGTATACGGTATTCGCGCAGAAAGCGGGAAAATACGTATTGATGCAAATGTTGAGATTATTAAAGCAGCGACAAAAAACAACGGATATGGGACATTTGATGCTATTTCTACTGTCGGGAAAAATAGTAAGATTTATTTGACCGCTAAATTTACGATGCTCGGAACAGCGATTACGGGAAATGTGGATAAAACGAAAAATGCGAGAACAGCCGTAACTTTAGCCGGAGATGATAGCATAATACACATCCATAGTGCAGATATAGATAATAGAAATGGAGGACAGCTCTCAAATATACTCTCTGCCGGTGATAAAAATTCTGTACTCAGTATAGATGAAGCGAAGATTTATGCAGATAAAGCATTATTAGGGAAAGCGGCAGAAGGTGCTACAATAAATTTCAATATGAATAAAAGTGGTACAGCTGTGAGAGATAATAAGACGGATATACAAGGTGACGTGCGTATTTTTAAAGACAGTAAAATCAATGTAGGAATTAAAGGCGAAACATCGAAATGGGTAGGAACCAGAGTGTTGGCGAAAAATCAAAATAAGGGATTTGAAGGAACTCTCAATGTATATCTGGCTGACAAAGGAACATGGGAAAGTACAGGAGACGCGGCTTCCGTAGTAGACAAAGTAGTTGCCACCGGAGACGATGGAACCATACGAAGAAGCGGAACCGGAAAACTGGACATTAAGAGCCTAAGCGGAAAACTCAGACTGATCTATACGCATCAAACGAATGGAGAAACCACAGCTGACTATAAAGAAGGCGATACACACATCAATGCAGCAGAATCGGGAGCAGAAGTAACCGTACTGACGAATAAAGACGGAATTAATATGGATAATGCAGAAACATTAAACAAAGTGTATAATGCTTTAGCCGGGAAAGTATATTATGATGCATATAAGAACAACGAAAAGAATTTGAAAGGGAAAGTAGGAATTGCCGAAGGACTGCTCTCTACATCAAAAGTCTTGAAATTGCAAGATATGACATGGAAGAACGACAATGGACAAGGAGAATACAAAGTAGTTGCACCACCTCCGGCACCGAAGAATGAAGGACCGATTACGAAAGACGAAACATTGACAGAAGACCGCAACATAAAAGGAACAATGAACAATGCCCGACTGCTGATAGCTACCTCATGGGTTGGTGATGTATATGGCGGAATTGCCGTATTTGCGAAAGATAATCCTGTGAAAGTAGAGATGGCAGGGCATAATTTGGATATTCAAATGTCAGGATTCAATAATTACCATGATATCTACGGAATTTTTGCAGAAAACCAAAAGAAGATAAATATAACCAATGAAAAGGCTACCGGCGGGAAAAAAGGTGCTATTACCATGAGTTTGGATAATAGTGCAAATGATGCCGGAAACGTCTATGGCATTTACGCAGATAAAGCCAAGGTAAGTATTGATAGTGATGTAACAATCACCAAAGCAGCAACTACTTCAGGCAAGTATAAGAAAGATTTTATAGCTATTATGACAAAAGATAGTGATAGTGAAATTGATCTCAAAGGAAAATTTACCATGTCCGGGAAATCTATTACCGGAGCAAGTAATCGAATTAGTAATAGACGTATAGCAGTTAACCTGACCGGAGCTAGAAGTAAGATACACATTCATAGTGCAGATATAGATAATAAAGAAGGACAGTTTATGACCATATTGTCTGCTAATGATGGAGATTCTGTACTCAGCATAGATGAAGCGAAGATTTATGCAGATAAAGCCGTACTCGGAGAAGCATATGCCGGAAGCACATTGAATATTAATACGAATAAAGAAGGAACTGAGGTAGCAGATAATAAGACAGATATACAAGGTGACGTGCAAATTATAGGCATGGGCAAAATGAATATAGGAATTAAAGGCGAAGCATCGAAATGGGTAGGAACTCGAACCCTTTCAAATCGTCAACGCCGTGGATTTGAAGGAAAACTCAATGTATATCTGGCTGACAAAGGAACATGGGAAAGTACAGGAGATGGGGCTTCTGTAGTAGACAAAGTAGTTGCCACCGGAGACGATGGAACCATACGAAGAAGCGGAACCGGAAAACTGGACATTAAGAGCCTAAGCGGAAAACTCAGACTGATCTATACGCATCAAACGAATGGAGAAACCACAGCTGACTATAAAGAAGGCGATACACACATCAATGCAGCAGAATCGGGAGCAGAAGTAACCGTACTGACGAATAAAGACGGAATTAATATGGATAATGCAGAAACATTAAACAAAGTGTATAATGCCTTAGCCGGGAAAGTATACTACGATGCATATAAGAACAACGAAAAGAACCTGACGGGTAAAGTAGGAATTGCCGAAGGACTGCTCTCCACATCAAAAGTCTTGAAATTGCAAGATATGACATGGAAGAACGACAACGGACAAGGAGAATACAAAGTAGTTACACCACCCGGACCAGGGGGAGCGATAACTCCTGATCAAGTGGTAGAAGCTATGTATCAAAGGTGGAAAAAAGAACAAGAAGCGAAAGGAAATCATGAAACGACTTATGATGACTTCTTGAAGGCATTTGTAGGGAAACAGGGCGAACCGGGACAGAGTGCCTTTGACATTTGGAAAGCTCAGCCGGGTAATGCAAGCAA
>CAMYAO010000038.1 GCA_947253885.1 uncultured Clostridium sp. | reverse complement strand
ATTTCCTTGCAAAGGAGATGCAAAAAGCGCCGCCAGAACCAAGTCTTTTCGATTAGGAGGGCTTACTTTTGAAATAATAAACCTAAAAGTCCTATTTTACGGGGCTTCGGGGAGGATATTTATGCTCTTTTGAGTTTTACCGGACAGCAATAAAAGTAAATATGTTAGAAAGGATGTCATGTCCTTTTTAATGCATAATGAAATGGAGGTAAAGGGCTGTTTAATGGGGCGTCCTTCTGTTGGAGGAGCATTTATCGTAAACAAGCAACGTTATTTAAAAGGAGGCGGAGAAAACGAAAACTTCTATGGTTGGGGGCCAGAAGATGCTGAACGTCTTAAAAGAATGGAGATTTTAGGGGAACCGACACAACGGATAAAGGGGCCATTATACCATTTACATCATCCAAGGGGAATAAACTCAACTTTTAAAGACGATGAAAGAGGCAAAAGGAATGTGTCTGAATTACTTAAGATATGCAGGATGAATACGATTCAACTAAAAGAGTATATTGAGACATGGACGTGGAAGAAATAAATGACGCTATCCAATATTTTGTAGATACTTTCTAAAATTTTGTGTAAACGGAAACAGGATTCAGCTCTAAGTTTGTGCTTATATCTGGATTATGTTTTCAAACATAAGCATAAATTGATTCATAATCAATCCCCGGTTATGGATAGGCTGTGTCCATTTCTTCTCAATCTTATAATTGAAAGATAGACTGTCTTTTTTTACGGCACCATCTGAAGGGAATGAAAGCTTTGATTTTGTGTACTTCCTGATTTTCCCGTTCAGATTCTCAATGAGATTTGTGGTATAGATTATTTTTCTGATTTCTAGTGGAGACTGGAATAAAACAGTCAAATCATCCCAGTTGTTTCTCTATGAAAGTATGGTGTAAGGATACTTTCCTCCCCATTTCTTTTCCAGATTGTCAAGTTCTACTGCTGCAATCTCTTTGTTGGGTGCATTATAAATATTCATCATATCAGCCGTAAATTCTTTCTTATCCTTATAAACGACATCTTGACAGGAGTTCCTAATCTGATGTACCACACAGATCTAGTGGATGATTGAGGGAATATACTGCGGATGGTATAGGTAAATCCTTTCAGATTGTCGTCGGTGCAAATGATAAGTATATCCTGCACTCCACACGCCTTTAAATCTGTGAGCCCCCCATCCAGAAAGACAAACTTTCCGATTTCCCTACCCACATGCCAAGAACTTCCTGCAGACCGTTCAGTTTCAGTCCGACGAAAGGTAAACAGTCTTGATTATGATCTTGCCATTATCCCGTACTGTGAAAACAATACCGTCCATCCAGGCTATCAGATAAACAGAATCCAAAGGTCTATTCCGCCATTCCTGGGAAGCCTGATTTACCTTGTTGGTAATGATGGAGATGGCTGATGTAGAGAGTTCTATTTCGTAAATTTCACGCATCTCTTCCTCTATATCAGAAACACTCATTCCATTGGTGTATAAGAGATAATAAGCTTTTCAATAGAAAGCCTACGACTTTCATGTTTGGGCGCTACTATTGGCTCAGACTCTCCATTTCAGTCACGCGGAATAGAAATGACGGATTCTCCATGTTCGGTCTGGATTTTCTTCGGATAGCTGCCATTTCGGGAGTTATCACTGTTATTACCACCTGTTGAATTTTTCTCATAGTCTAAATGTGCATCCATTTCAGCCTCAAGCATCTTCTCTAATACTTGAGCATGTAACTGCTTGAGAAACTTGCTCACACTGGCTTCTGTTTTGAACAGGATAAGGAATTCTTGGCTTAATACCTAATCAGGTAATACTTGATTCTTTGCTTTCATGTTTTTCTTCATTCTGTAAATGTATAAATAAAAAATACAGGACTCACTTTGAATCCCATATTTCACATTTACACAAAATATTTTATTATTTCTATTTTGTTAAGACTTAAATTGTGATAGTTTTTCTTTGGCTATAATAACTCGCTTTGTTTCTAAATATGTATAAAATCGTTTTCTATATTTATTGTACATAAATCGTTTCTTTTAATAACCCTTTCATAGTTAGATATTGGTGAACATATATATTGAAATATACAATCAGAACACCTGTTACCAGCTCTTACTTGTCTCCATGCCGTATTTCTGATTAATTCTGCATATATTATGCTAAGAATGTCTTGATGTAGAAGATTCCCTAAAACTTCATCGTTTAAATTTGCTTTCACATCTCCATTAGGGAGAATGTATAGACTGCCGAATGAATTTGCATTGACTTTTTGATTTCTGTGAATTTGTTGCATACTTATGGGACTTTCAAGAATATCATCTTTCGTTACGTAAATGTTATTTTGGAAAAAGCTATAATTTTCAGTATTGTAAAATGGATGTGCGATATAGTCTTGTATTCCCAAAGAAGATAGAGTATTAACAAAGCTATCATATTGATTCTCGTTTTCTACAATGATATGGTATACTACATTGGTTCTACATGTATTTTTGCAAACATACTCCAATTTAGCATAATCAATAGGACCGTTTATCAGTATATGTAAGTTACTTGAATCTATGAAAGTGTTAGGCTGATAATTTAAGTAATGAATATAAAAATTGAATTTTTTGTCGCTTTTCTCTGAGATGCTCATAAGAGAATCTAAATTCTTATAATGATATATATCCCCACCTGTTAGATTTATGGTTTTTATTGGGAAATTGTCGATTTGATCAAATAAAGTAGACAGAATTTTTTTATCTATTTCTAGGTGAGAATTGTTCTTCAAACAATGAAAAAATTGCTCATGATAGTACTCGCATTTTTTGCACGTTTGAGAGCAAGAAGTATTTAATATAATATTAATATCCAAGAGATATCTACTTATATTCTTGGATAGTAAAAATTCTTTATTTTCTTTGTCGATAAATTTGTCAACATCTAAATTTAATGATAGTATCGGCAATAGAATTATCGGTTTAACAGGGTTTATTTCTGTATCAATTAAATTTCCTAGTTTAAGTCGTAATACATTATCAACAAATTTACGTATAGCATCATTACTTAAATCATTAGATGTAAGTTGAATACATCCAAGGTTTTCATCGACATAGATTTTCTTTAATAAATCTATAATCTCCTTAGATTTTATTATCAATAGATCTCCTGATAATGTACTATACACTAATCCAAACTTAGATTTTATATTTACATATACATATTCTTCTAAATAAAACCAATACTTTTTCATATCTAATCTGTTTATATTTTATGCTCGTATAATTAAGAATATTACTAACTATAATAACTTAAAAGTTACCTTAAATGAAACATGTAGTGGTCGGAGTTGAGTAGTATTCATAAAAATATCTGGTCCGTTATAGGTTACATGCGTATAACTTCTTTGGTTGAACAGGTTATTCAACTCTATATCAAAATCGACGTGTTTCAGTTTATATTTTGCTTGTAAGTCTCCAAACCATGCATGTCGGTTTACGACGGTCAGATTATTATAATTATCTTCTACCACAGCAGAAAATGTCAGTTTTTTTGTAACAAAAACATTTGTCTTGAGACGTTGCGTTGCCGAACGCAGCAGACGTCCCTTGTTTGTGCCATCTGTATAAGTTCGTCCCCAATTATATCCGCTACTCAGTACCATGTTTAGCCACGGTAGAGGGGTAATTGTACCTCCGACTCCGAAACGAATGGTTGCGGTTCGATAAGGGTATACTTGTTGGTTGATGAGCCGCTCACTACGACTACCCATATACCCACCGAATAAACGGAGCGTTGCCTGCATCACGTTAAATCCCTTGCTCAAATCAATGCCCACATTGTAGTTGGTCGTTTTCGTATGCCGATCTACTGCTTCAACGACACTGGTTGCTCCCTGATAGTTATAACCATAAATCTGATTGTCGGATGTCAGGTTATACCCTGCATTCATACGAAGGAATAAAGCTGATAATACATGCCGATAAGATAATCCAACATTACCTCCCATACGGTTTGTTTCAGAAAGGCGATCCAAATAGGTACGCTGAAATGAACGATAATTATTCATCAGATAACCATCATAAATTCCTTCTGGAGTTCCGATTGTTCTTGAATAACTCAACTGGGTATTTACTGTCCAGTTTTTCCATTCGTATAGAGTAGTAAATCTCGGAGTGATAAGCAAATGGGTATAATTGTCATAACTTTTACGAACCTTATCTTCTAAAGACTGCATGTAGAGATGCAAAGGACACCCTAAAGATATCCGCCAGCCTGCCCGTTCGAATTTATATTCTTGTCCGAATGTAAGTTCAGTCGTCTTATACCATAAGTCATTTCTCAACCAGTCTTTTTTTTCAGATTCAGAGCCATCAAGAGGTACATCAAAACCATCTAATTCTGTTTTAATCTTACGCCAATCTGTTTGTGCGATGACACCATAAGCCAATTTAAAATAGCCTAATTGGATGGCATAATCCGTATAAAACTTTGCAGCCATGTGACGAGAATCCAAATCTTGTTCATAATGTTGCAGTGAATGCTGTTCGATGCTGTCCACTTGTACCTCAAGAATATTTGGTTTTTGTTCATATCCTGCAGAAAAGTGCAAGTTGAAAATATTTTTACCCATCCTACGTATCACATTAAATGTGTTTTTAATGGAAAAGAGAGGACGGCGAAAAGATTGTCCAACCTGTTCATTATGCTGTGTTTGTGAGGGAAGCTGAGGTCTATATGTTGTAGACAGTAAACTCAGCACCTCATCTTTGTTCCAATTTCCGTCAAAAGTTAAGACATTTGACCAAAAACCATTATCATTGTTGTTGATATATCTGAAAAGAGCATTCAGATTGTTCATCTTTGTTTCCGACACAAGCGTTTCCGAAGTGTTCAGACGTTGATTATCACTTAAGAACAGATTCTGTTCCGACAAACCTTCTCGACGTATTCTGTCATTATACCAATGAACATTAATGTTCATTTCCGCATCATTTTTGAGTTTTTCAAGATGATTCACTGAAATCAAATGCGAATGATTGTCAAACGTTCGTTTTTGCGGAAGCCCTGCTCCGGATGGCATAATTGCATTGATTGGACTAAATGCATATAGGTTGATGCCATTTTCATCTGAATAATGGGATGTCAGTTCAGCAGACACGTTATCCCCCATGTTATTCCCTTTATATAAAATGATGTTTTGTCTTTTCTTAGAGAAATACATGCCTACAGCCTGAGCATTCCAAAGAGGATTGCTGCCTATCTGTTTTTCACCAACGACAAGCGGTCGTTTTCTGATGTTCCAATGATTGTCAGCCTGTACTCCTCCTCCAAGGGTCGTATTGATGGCAAATGTGCCTTTGGCTGCATCTTTCAATTTAAGATTAATGGCTACATCACTCGAAAAGACCTTGTTTTGTAGCATTTTTATAGGTTGGTGATTTTGAAGAACCTCTACACTCACCACATCAGCGGCATTGATATTGTTTGTGGCAATCCCATAGCGTCCTTGCAGTAAATCCATATCTTCAATATAGAATTTCTTAATCTCAATACCGTTGAATTTAATACCTCCACTTTGAGTGATTTCTAGTCCGGGCATCTTTTCCAGGACATCTTTTATGACTCTGTCTCCCTGTTGCCTATATGCTGCTACATTATATTTAATGGTATCCCCCCGCTGTTCTATTTTTTTTGCTCTGACAGATACTTCTTTTATCTGAAATGTCTTACTATTTACTCTAAAATCCAGTGTTTGTGAACGGTTAGGTACGATTCGTACATGACGTCCGATATTCAGACCGGATGCAACGACCACTACTGAATCGGCATCTGTATGATACTTTATTTGATAATATCCTTTTGAATCGGTATCTGCAAAACCAATAATTGATGAGTTTCCTTTCGGACAAACCGTGATATACGCATTAACAGCCAAACCTTGTCGGTCCGACACCACGCCTTCAATTACGTGTTGGGCTTTCAGTAATGAAGGGAGCAGGCAGATAGCCGTTAGAAAGATCCATCGAATCATATTTTATTCTTTTTCTAAAGGTTCATAATCGTGCGGCATTGATTTGGGTTGCATGGTTTTAGGATCTACTGCCCCACTGGTTTTCATATAGTCTTTATTAATAGCAATCAGCATTCGGTAAATTTTATCACGTTTCTCCTTATGAAACCGGATATCTGTTGCATTAAAGGCATACATAACCTCTAATGAAGCATTTCCGACAACTTCGGTTTGGCCGACTCCTTTTGAAGAGGGGCGATATACATATCCTTGTTTCTGCTGTGCACAAATACTAAAAGAAAAGGATAAACATAGTATCCATATTGGAATGTGTCTGAATCTCATATTTCATGAAAAGAATGAATGCTCAGCCATGTCACATAAGAGTTTAATGAAACAAAATCTCATCTTGGTAACATGGCTAAGCTTATAATACTTTAAAAGGATGATATTGAATCAAATTCATGCATGAAGTGCTTCAGGCCAATAGGCATCTCCCGTTTCATCACAATAGGTAAATTGATTACATCCGTGAACAGATTCATACTCGAACTTGTAGTTAGCCATATTATTGTCATTTATCCCAAATCGGTCATTAGAAAAAGCTTCTTGTCATTTTCTAATGACCGCCATTAGAAAAACAGCATTGTATATACTTGATCCATAAATATTTACTAACTTTACCACGAAAAAAAGTATATACTCCTATGCGCGACTGTGACATAAAGTTCGTAAATAAGG
>CAMYAO010000037.1 GCA_947253885.1 uncultured Clostridium sp. | reverse complement strand
AGCCGGATAAACCAAACAAGCCGGATAAACCAAACAAGCCGGATAAACCAAACAAGCCGGATAAACCAAACAAACCGAATAAGCCAAATAAACCACATAAGACAAACGGAGTAAAAACCGGTGATAAAAATGAAATTCCACTATATATCGGAATTGCTGTAGTAGGATTGTTTGGATTGTTTATTGTAATAAGAAACAGAAAGCGAATTTAAACTAAAAAATAGAGAGCGTATCGTTTTGATAGGCTCTCTATTTGAGTTTAAATATCCATTAAACAGTTTAACAGTCTTGTATTGGAATCCGGGTCCATAATACAAAAACGTATATATTTTTCATCTAAAAAAGGAAATGTAGAACAGTTTCGAATCATCATATTTTGGTAAATCGCTTTTTCAAACAATTGCTCAGCAGTTACTCCTTCTTTTAAAATTCTCACTAAAATAAAGTTGGCGGAAGGAGGATATACTTTATAATTAGGGTTTGCTTTCAGTGCCTCATACATTCGTTTTCGTTCAGAAAAAATAAGTTCTTTTGTCTCTGTTATATATGCATCATCAGAAAATATAATTTCGCCTGCAATAGCCGCTAAAGAATTGATCATCCATGGGTTTTTGTGTGTATTGATATATTTTATCAAATCGGCATTTCCGGTAATGGCATAGCCTAAGCGAAGACCGGGAGCAGCAAAAAACTTTGAGGTGCCTCGCAATATAATAATATTATTATAATATTCTGTTAGTGGTATGGAAGTATATTGTTCCATATGTTTTTCAAACTCAATGTAAGTTTCATCAACCATTACAAAAATGTCATGTAATTTACAAGCATCCAGTATTTTTCTCATATCAGAAATGGTAATGCCGGTAGAAGTCGGATTGTTGGGGTTGCAAATTACAACAAAGTCAATAGACGGATTCAGATAAGCGATAAATTCAGACACATTTAATTGAAAATCTTCTTCTTCCTTTAACGGATAATAGTAAGTCTTTCCGCCTTCAATCGAAATAGAGCGCTCATATTCAGAATACGTCGGACCAAGGATTAGTGCCTGTTTTGGAAGTCTTGTCTGAATTAACAAAGATATGAGCTCTGTTGTACCGTTTCCAACCAGAATATTTTCTGGATCTGTATTGCAGTAGTTTGCAATACAACGTCGCAGAGAAGTATAGTTGCGATCCGGATAGGTGGTAATAGCGTCAATATGATTTGCCAACGTGTCTCTTAGTAACGGAGAGACGCCGATTGGATTTACATTGGCAGAGAAGCTGATAATATCTTCTTTTTTAATATGATATTTCGCTTCGATCTTTTCTAAATCACTGCCATGAAAATGGTCTTTATGTTCTAATGTCATAATTCCTCTCCCTTTTTTGCAATTGTTGCAACAACTAATTAAATCGTTTATACTTTATTATAAAACGAACTGATAAAAAATCAATGAAATTGGAGAAGCAATGCGAAAAAAACTACAGGATATGATAAAAGGAACTGACTTATCCGGTCAGAATCAAATACAGTTTTTTACAAAAGAAATCTGGTTTACCGTAATTGAGAATATTGAATTTTCAGGTGAATTTGTATTCAGCTCCAATAACGGAACAAAAATAAGAGGACTGGTAACAAGTCCCAGTGAGCATATAGAGGTAAAGACGATCCGCTTTGAAGGTAAGGACATACATATTTCATTTATATATCGTTCTTTAGGATTGATTGATGGAGATGAGGAGTCCGGATATTTTGTAATACAAAGCAATGTCGGAGAATACACTTTACCATATAAGGCAAAAATATCAAAAAGTCATGTATTGACAACGATCGGACAGATTAAGACTTTATCGGACTTCAGTAATCTTGCGAAATTAAATTGGAAAGAAGCGTTGCAGCTATTTGGAAGCAACCATATGACGGCTGTTTTCTGCCAAAACGATAAAAAAGAAAGAAACCTTTATCGGGCATTGACCAGATACGGATTTAATTCTCAGATAATGGAGGAGTTTCTGATTGGCTGCGGGATCAAAAAGAGAGTTCAGTTTTCCATTCCGGAATCCAGTCTAAAACATACTTTTGTGTTGTCTGACATGGAGCTGTTGAATGCAATTGAAGTGAAAAAGAATCAGTGGGGCTATACACATATTCACATATATAGTGATGCTCCTTTTATTAAGTTGGAAAAAAATGAATGTTCAACAGATGATTTTACCGGTCACAAGATGGAAGTCTCATACACAATACTTCCTTCAAAAGTTCATGGCGGAAGAAATTACGGGAAAATTATTTTTTCTGACAGATATCAGTCGGTCGAAGTGGAGATTACGGCTTTTTCTGAGAATTTTGATAAAAATATTTCATTTCCTCATACCAAAAGTAAGATTAAATCTAAGCTTATCCAATCATATATTGACTGGAAACTCGGTCGAGTAAAAGATTATCAGTGGGCACAGGTTTCTTTGGAATTGATTCAGAGTTATCCGGAAACAAATCCGTTTTCCGATTGGCTGGATCTATATAAGTCCTATGTATATTTTAAGGTAAAAAAGCCGAAAGAGGGAAAGGAAGCACTGGACGCTTTTAATCAAAAAAAATATAAATCAGGAGATCCGATTGAGAGTTTGTATCTTTTCTTGACTTTGTTTACAAACGAAGAGGAGGATTATCATGATCTGGTATTATCCAGATTAAGGGAATTACATCGTATGTTTCCTTCACATCCGACATTGGCATGGGTGTTATTGGAAGCAGATGAGGCATTGCAGCTAAAGGAAAGACGTTATACTTATATCCACCGGTTTTTATCCCAGTTTTCCAATAGCCCGGTATATTATTTAGAAGCGTATTTACTTGCACATCAAAATCCGGAGTATGTGGCATATACAGATTTTGCAACTATTCGAATCTTATATTGGATTACCAAGCAGGGACTTTTAACACCAAGATATCTGAATGCGGTTACTCAATATGCATACAAAGCAAAAGAGTTTTCTTCATTAGGAATGCATATTATGAGTGAGATGTATCGATTGACTGATTCCTCCGATCTGCTAAAGGGAATCTGTATGTACCTGATGCGTTTTCATTTGGAAGGTAAGGAATTTTATGATTGGTACCTTAAGGGAGTGCAAAAGCATCTGAAAATTGTCGGTTTAAATGAGGCATATATTCACTCATGGGATGCTTCTAAAGAAGATTTGGCTCCGGAAGTGATTAAATATTTTGTATTACAGGATACACTTCCATGGAACTGGAAGGCTATATTGTATGCGTATGTTTTGAAGAACAGAGAGCTGGTTGGAGAGCGGGATTATCAAAGCTATGCGGATTTGATCGAGTCTTTTGCGATTATGTCACTGAATAAAGGATATACAAGTGAATCATTGTTTGAAATATATCGGTTCATAAAAGAGACCGTTTCGACAGAAGAATGGGCAATGATGAAAAAAGACAGTGAGGAGTTTGTTGCGGTTATCTCTCCGAGACCGTTTTTTTCTTATGTCATTTATAAAGAGAAAAAGTATCCGATTTCAGAGGGAAAAGCATATATTAAATATGATGATGAGTCGGAACCTGTTTTATTTCAGGATGACAACGGAACTCAATATGTAAATGAAGAACCTCTTGAGATAAAAGCGATCCTTTCCCAAAGTGAAACAGTGATTACGGAACAGGAGATAGAGAAGGCATTTGGAGAAGAAATTCAAAAGCGGGAAGATTTTCTTTTAGAACGATTACATAATTTTGATGATACTCTGGATCGTATGGATGGCTATCTGATGGAAGCCAGAAATCTGAATTTACCGTCCGGAGATTTTGAAGAACATTTTTTAAGTCGATTGCTGTTTACAGGACGCCTAAGTGAACATTCTGATGTGTTTTTTCAGGATCTTGTCGGTTTTACAGATGTGGAGCTTTTGTTGGATGCATACGTTTCGCTGGAGTCCTATGAGTATCTGATTCATGAGAGGAAAATGAGTCCGTATGCAGTTGCTTATATCGGAAATGCACTGAAAAAAGATCGATTATTAAATACTTACTGTGTTGCGTCATTTGTAAAGCAGTTTTATACCATGGATTACAAAGGGAAGATGGATCGGGTATTTGTGGAATTTTATCTGCGAGATTTTATTCATAAAGGATACATTTTTGATTTTTTCAATCAGATTCCGGTATCTGTAAAAAGGGAATATCTGATACACGGATTTTATTTTGTTTCCTATCATGGAGAAAGCGGAAGAAGCTTTGAATTGCAGATTACATCAGGACACAGAAAACCTGTGTACCATTTTAAAGAAGTGCTGCCTGAATTATATGTTACACAAATTCCTGTTTGCCCAGGACAGCGAGTGCAGTTTCAGGTGTTGTTAAATTCAGAAAAGATGGAAGAAGGAGTGATTTCTTTTTCACATACAGGAAATTCGGAGATTCGTCATTCCTTATATGGAGATTTGGTTGCGGCAAGTCAAAAAAATAAGGATGATATATGGGAATCTTTGAAAGAAGAGCAGGCAATGATAAAGCAGTTATTTCCACTGGAAAGTGAAGTGAATGGAAATGAATAGTTCAGAAAAAAGAAAAATTTTATTTATCGGTTTAGAGCTCGGTGTAAATTCAGCGGTAGTCAGTTATTATATTTCCGGAATGGAGGAGGTTGTAACTATTCCTTCCATTCGAGGAGAAGGAAATTATACGATTCCTACTGCAATTTGCACAACAATGAGAGGAAATACCTATTGCGGAGAAGAGGCGGTCAATCGCAGATTTCATGACAATGTAAAATATTACGACCACTTGCTTGAGGGAGCATTGAATGGAGATCAGATTAAAAAAGAAAATTTAATCGCCTATCTGGACTGGTTTTTGGATTTTCGGTTTTCATTACTGAAAGAAAATATGGAATGGCGTTTGGCAGTCACAATCCCTGCTGTCTCTAAAAAGGCAGTGAAAGTGTTAAATACGATTCGTACTTATTTTTCGTTGACAAATGATCAGTTTAGGATTTCAGAATACAGTGAAAGCTTTTTTGATTATACACATCATAAAGGGAATGCAATCTGGATTTCCGAATCTGTCATTTTTGAATTAACAGAAAATCGTCTATTAATGAGAGCTTTTAAAATAGGGACACCGCAATCACCAAGGTCGGTTGTTTCCATCGGGAAGTCATGGGAAGTGTCAGAGGACTTATTGCAGGATAATGAAAAGAAAGACCAAAATTTTTCTGCTATTTTACAAAAGGTTCTCGAGTGTCGAAAAATCTCGAATATTTTTTTGATCGGAGACGGCTTTCATCCGAAGTGGATGAAAAAAACACTGGAAACTGTCGGTGAGGAGCGTAAGGTTTTTATTGGAAAAAACTTATATTCAAAAGGAGCTTGCATGGGCTTATATCAAGCCAGTCTGGCACGGATCTCAACCTATATATTTGAATGTCACTATAAAGTGATTTCGAGGCTTTGTATCCGTTTGAAAAAAGACCGGGAGGAGCAGTTATTTCCATTAACAAATCCGAACGGATGTTGGTTCATCGGAGGATATCAATACACCTTGTTGTTTGACGGCACCCCAGAACTGGATATTTATTCGATCAGTTCAACCGGAGAAACTAAATTGGTTCAGACTCTGAAAATGGCAGATTTTCCGGACAAGAGAAAAAAGTCGATTCGCTTAAAGCTGAAAGCCTATTGCATAGATGAAGCAACTTTATCAATTGATATAGAAGATGACGGGTTTGGGAATTTTTATGAAAGTACGGAAAAACAATGGAATTTTCAGATAAAAATGGAGAGAGAATAATGAGTACAATGATTCTTTGCAGTGGAACAAAAGCAAAAAATCCTTTTCGGATTTGGCCGGATCTGCTTCCTGTATATACGATTGAGGAATTGTGTTTTTATATAAAAGAACAATTCTGCTTTTTAAAAAAAGAAAGTATTCGTCCTTCTTTGATCGATTGGATTGAAGGGGATCTGCATTTGCCAGGGCTGGCAAGACAATTGAGAATTGCCGTCGCTCGAGAAGTTTCCACCTTTCGATTGGGGTTTGTTTTGTTAGAAAATTCCGGATTATATTCAGAAGCGGAACTTTCCGAACTGGAAAAAAATGTGTTTCTGTTGGAAAACAAAACGGAAGAAGAGAGACAAAAGCTGTCTGCAGATATTTTATTGCAAAAATACGAGTACAAAAAAGCATTATATTTATATTGGGGGTTATTAAAGGAATCGGTTTTTTCTAAATTACCAATAAGAATACAGGCAGATATCTATTATAAAATGGGTCTTATATATGCAAGATGCGGATTATATCCGGAAGCACTCCATATGTTTGATTCTTCTTACCATATTTTAGAAATCAATGAAGTGCTAAATGCATATTATTTTACAAAAAGAAGAATGGAGGAAAGAAGAGAAGGAGTGGCAAGTAGTTCCATTGTATTGTCTGAGGCTCAAACGGAACAGCTGGAGCAAAGATATGAATATGCAAAAAAAGAGTCAAAAAAGAAGATTCATCGTTCTGAACGAAAAATGAAACAATCGGATTTAGAAGAGATGCTTGCTCTTTATGAATCTCAGGTGCTATAATATTTTTGCAAATTGGATGGTATTCACAGAAAGATGAAACTATACCATATTTTATTGTTGTTTGAAGCCACTCATATTCTTGCTTATTTTCAGAAAGGTAAGTATATGAAGATTGGAATTATTGGTGCAGGGAAAGTAGGATTTTCTATCGGAAAATATCTAACCGAGCACAAAAAAAATGTAGTGGGGTACTATAGCCGAACCCGTGAATCGGCTATGAT
>CAMYAO010000036.1 GCA_947253885.1 uncultured Clostridium sp. | reverse complement strand
AGCAGGGGGTCACAGGTTCGAGCCCTGTTGGTCCCACTTATATACTATGGCGAGATAGCTCAGTTGGCTAGAGCACACGGTTCATACCCGTGGTGTCGAGGGTTCAAATCCCCCTCTCGCTACTTTAAAATCCCTTTCATTATAAAAGGGATTTTTTCATGTCTAAATTACAAAAACAACCTTCCGGTATATGAAATGTAGCGGAAAGTTGTTTTTGTGAAATATCTCTCCTTCAAAAAATCTTTTCTTATCGGAGATTTTGTACAATTTCTTTTATGGAATCCGTCATATATACTATCTCTTCCATTGTATTTTCATAAGACAGGCTAATACGAATACTGTTTTTTGCTCTGCTCTCACTTAATCCCATTGCCAGCAATACATGACTTGGATCTAGGGAACCGGAAGTACATGCAGAACCTGCACTCACTTCTATCCCTTTCCCGTCTAACAATAATAAAAGCATTTCGTTATCAATATGTTCAAAGCCGATATTCAGAATATTAGCAGTCGACTGATCAACAGCTCCATTTATAAAAAATCCTGGTATAGAAGACAATTCGTTTATAAGTGTCATTTTTAAGCTTCTCATGTATTCATTCTTTTCTTCAATCTGGTCCAATGCCTCTTGAAATGCTACACCCATAGCTGAAATAGCCGGTGTGTTTTCTGTCCCTGCTCTCTTTCCGCGTTCTTGTCCTCCACCGAAAATAATGGTCTCCGGCTCTGTTGGGATCCTGCAATATAGAACTCCCACCCCCTTAGGTCCATGAAATTTATGGGCGGAAAAACTCAAGAAATCAATAGGAAGCAGACTCATGTCTATTGAAACATGTCCAACTGCCTGAACTGCATCTGTATGAAACAGTATCTTACTCTGTTTGCAGATTTTCCCGATTTCTTTGACAGGTTGTATTACCCCTGTCTCATTATTTACCATCATCACCGATACCAGACATGTTTCATCCGTTATATTTTCTTGTATAAGAGACGGATGAATCCTTCCGTTTTTTTCTACCGGAAGATATGTGATTTCAAATCCCTCATTCTCCAACTTGTGCATGACGTTCAGCACTGCATGATGTTCGATTTCGGAAGTGATAATATGTTTTTTCCCCTGCTGAGCGCCAATACGGGCAGCTGTAAAGATAGCCTGATTATCCGATTCACTTCCGCTTCCCGTAAAATAGATTTCCTTAGGGGATGCCTTTATACATTCTGCTATCTGCTCTCTTGCTTTCAATAAAATTTTGGAAGCTTCCTGCCCTCTTTTATGTAAACTGGATGGATTCCCGAATCCCTTTTGATAACCGGTCAACATAGCATCTAATGCTTTTTTTGAAATGGCTGTTGTTGCGGCATTGTCTGCATAAACTCTCATCTTTACCCACTTTCAAAACAGGGATTTCCTCCTTCAGAAGAAATCCCTGCTGATATTCTGCTATTTAAAATACTGTACTCCGGATAAAAACAGCTTCATGTCCTGTTCTCCATAGGTATTGATTGCAATATGATCACCGCGTCGTTCTGCGTGACACATCTTGCCAAATACCCGTCCGTCCGGACTGGTAATTCCCTCAATTGCTCTGAAAGAACCGTTGATATTCCAATTTTCATCCATTGTAGGAATTCCGGATTCATTTACATATTGTGTTGCAACCTGACCGGAAGCAATCAATTTTTCGATCCATTCATCAGTTGCCACAAATCTTCCTTCTCCGTGAGAAGCAGGATTTAAATAGACTTTTCCAAGTTCCGCATTTGCCAACCACGGTGATTTATTGCTGACTACCTTCAATGATGCCATTTTGGAAATATGACGACCGATCGTATTATAGGTCAATGTTGGTGCATCTTTTGGAGATACTTCTTTGATCTCTCCATACGGGATCAGTCCCAACTTAATCAACGCCTGACATCCGTTGCAGATTCCGAGAATCAGACCGTCCCGTTGATTCAACAACTCCATAACCGCTTCTTTTATGGATGCATTACGGAAAGCAGCTGCAAAGAACTTTGCAGATCCTTCCGGCTCATCACCGGCGGAAAACCCTCCCGGAAACATCACAATTTGTGACTGTTTAATAGCCTGCACAAACGCTTCTACCGAATCTTCCACATCAGAGGCTGACAGATTTTTAAATACTTTTGTTGTAACAGAAGCTCCTACATCTTCAAATGCTCTGGCGGAATCATACTCACAGTTGGTTCCCGGGAATACCGGGATAAATACATTCGGTTTCGCAACTCTATTTTTGCATACATAGACAGTATCTGCACGATAGATGGTATCAGGAAGTTCTGTTGTATCTTTTACTGCAACTGTAGGAAAGACACTTTCCAATGGCTTCATCCACGTATCAAGCGCTTCTTCCAACTTCCACTGTAAATCCTGAAAACGGAACAACCCGTCCTGTGTAACATGTCCGATCACCTGAATCTGTTTTGTTCCCGCTACCATACGTAGAGAATCCACAACAAATTGAGTATCCTTCTCTTCTGCTTCGATAACAAGATTTCCGAATCCCGGCATAAAAGCATCTTCCGGACAAATTCCATCCAAAGCTACACCGAGCCTATTGCCGAATGCCATTTTACTAATTGCTGCAATTGCACCTTTTCCGTCTACTGCATACATAGATGAAATCTTATTCTTCTGTGCCAATTCATATACAGCCTGATAAGTTGCCTGAATGCTCTGATATTCCGGCATGTCCTGCTCATCTTTTTGCACCTTCAGCAGCAAAATCTGATTACCTGCTTTTTTCAATTCAGGTGTAATAATATCTGAAGACAATGCGGTATCCACCGCAAAGGAAACCAGTGTAGGAGGAACGTCAATATCATTAAATGTACCGGACATCGAATCTTTTCCTCCGATACTCGGCAATCCAAATCCGATCTGTGCATGATATGCTCCCAGTAATGCTGTAAATGGCTGACTCCAACCGGCCGCATCTTCTGTCATTCTCCGAAAATACTCCTGAAATGTAAAACGGATTTTTCTATAGTCTCCTCCTGTCGCCACAATTTTTGCAACCGATTCCAAAACTGCATAAGCGGCTCCGTGATATGGGCTCCATGAAGTCAGGTATGGATCAAATCCATAGCTCATCATGGATACTGCATCGCTCCGCCCGGTGAGAACCGGAATCTTGGCAACCATAGACTGCGCTTCTGTAAGCTGGTACTTTCCGCCAAACGGCATTAATACGGAACCGGAACCGATAGAAGCATCAAACATTTCTACCAAACCTTTCTGAGAAGCTACATTCAAATCCTTTAGTGTATACTTCCATGCAGAAATAACATCACCTTTATCCAAACTCTCCTTTACAGACGGCAATGCGATCTGATTGAGATAATTATCCTTCTTGGACGGAATCTGAACCTTAACGGCAGTTTCCTGATGTGCTCCATTTGTATCAAGAAATGCTCTGGACAGATTTACAATTTCTTTGCCTCTCCATTTTAATACCAATCTTGGAGATTCCGTTACATGTGCCACAGGAACGGCTTCCAGATTTTCTTCTGAAGCATATGCCAAAAATCGTTTCACATTTTCCGGAGCAATTACTACTGCCATTCGTTCCTGCGACTCTGAAATTGCCAATTCAGTTCCATCCAGTCCGGCATATTTTTTCGGTACCAGATCCAGATTAATATCCAATCCGTCCGCTAATTCTCCAATTGCAACAGAAACGCCGCCGGCACCGAAATCATTACATTTTTTTATTAAGTAAGAAACCTCTTCTCTTCGGAATAATCTCTGAATCTTTCTCTCTGTAGGAGGGTTTCCCTTTTGTACCTCTGCACCTGCTGTATCAATAGATTCTGTTGTATGTGCCTTAGAAGAGCCGGTTGCTCCGCCACAACCGTCCCGACCGGTTCTGCCTCCCAATAAAATAATCACATCTCCCGGATCTGATGATAACCTCTGTACCGCTCTTCTCGGTGCCGCACCTAAAACAGCTCCAATCTCCATCCTTTTTGCGACATAATCCGGATGATAAATCTCTTTTACAAGACCAGTTGCCAAACCGATCTGATTTCCGTAAGAACTGTATCCGGAAGCAGCTGTTGTTACAATTTTTTTCTGAGGCAGTTTTCCATCTAAAGTATCCTTTAATGATCCGGTAGGATCTGCAGCACCGGTTATGCGCATCGCCTGATATACATAGGTACGTCCCGACAGCGGATCTCTGATTGCACCTCCGAGACAGGTTGCCGCCCCTCCAAACGGTTCGATCTCAGTCGGATGATTATGTGTCTCATTTTTAAAATTTAAAAGCCACTCTTCTTCTTTCCCATCCACTACGATCGGAACTACAATCGAACATGCATTGATTTCATCTGATTCTTCTTGATCCTGCAGTTTTCCTTCTGCTTTTAGTTTTTTCATCGCCAGAATCGCTATATCCATCAGACAAACATATTTATCTTCTCGTCCTTTATACAATTCTGCAAAATCAGCCTCATACTGTCGAAAAGTTCCTTCTATTGCATTCTTATAGTCTCCTTCTTCGAATGTAATATCCTTTAATTCCGTTGAAAAAGTGGTATGACGACAGTGATCGGACCAATATGTATCCAATACACGAATCTCAGTCATAGAAGGATCCCGTTTTTCCTCCTGTGAAAAATAGTTCTGTATATGAAGAAAATCCTGAAAGGTCATTGCCAGACTGAGGGAATCGTAGAATTGTTTTAAATCGGATGAATTCATGGAACTGAATCCGTCTAAAATTTTAACATCAGCCGGCTCTTCAAATGACTGAATCAAGGTAGAAGGCTTTTCCTCTGCAACTTCTTTAGAGTCTACGGGATTGATCACATGCTGTTTTACAACCTCCAGTTCCTGCTCCGAAATATCTCCTTCAATTACATATGTGACTGCTGTTCGAACTACCGCCTCGGAATCCTTATACAACAACTTGATACATTGTTCCGCAGAATCCGCTCTTTGATCGAACTGTCCTGGTAAAAATGCGACAGAAAATCTTCTGCCTCCTTTCAGATCAAATGTTTCCTGTGAGATCCGGTCAACCGGAGGCTCTGAAAAAACAATCGACAATGCCTTTTCATATATCTCATCTGGAATATTCTCTACATCATATCGGATCAATAAGCGAACATTCTCTACCTTTCTTAATCCCAAATAGCCTCTTATCTCTTCTAGTACTTCTGCAGCTTTTACCGCATATTCCGGCTTTTTCTCAACATAAACTCTACGAACGTTTCCCATCGCTCATCCTCCTACGGTATGAATATTAAACTATAATCTTACAATATCTTACACTATTTAGTCTCTCTCTTCAAGAATTGACTAATCAATAAAATCAGAAAGAATTCCAGAATTCTCTGACATTTTCACTAATTGTTTCCCTGTTACAAGAAAGGTACCGGTTCCATTCTCTCGGAAACAGAGTACTATATTCTCTTCTTAAAAATCGACTGTCCAACAATGCTACGATTCCCCTGTCTTTTGCTGTTCGAATTACTCTTCCCGCCGCCTGTAACACCTTATTCATACCGGGATACAGATAGGCATATGCAAATCCGTCTCTTCCCTGTTCCCGGTAATATTCCTTTAAAATTTCTCTTTGATTTCCCACTTGCGGTAATCCCGTCCCGAAAATCAAGGCTCCGATCAATTGCTCTCCGGTCAGATCTATCCCTTCAGAAAATATCCCGAAAACACAAAAACCCAACATTCCATGACTCGTGGAAAGAGAAAATTCATTTAAAAAGTTTTCTCTTTCCTTCTCTTGCATTCCGGGTTCCTGAAGCAAAATTCTTGATCTGCAACTTCTCGGTACGGATATATAGGCTTCATAAACTGCATTCATCAGAGAATAAGAGGGAAAAAACAACAAATAATTCCCCTCTTTTACACTGCAAATTTTTTCAATATAGTCCGCCATTTTCTGATATTCTGTTTGACCTCTTTTTTTATACAGACTGGTAACATCTGTTCCGATCATCAATCCCAAATGATCCGAAGAAAACGCCGACTTCGCATAGACCGCATAATTATCAATTTCGGTACTTAACAGAGATTTGTAATAATTGATCGGCAGAAAGGTAGCGGAAAACCACACGGTTGTACGGGCATAGTTCAGCCTCTCCTGCAGGTTGACAGACGGATCCACACAAAATAAATGAAGCATAAATTGATTTTCCGAATTAAAATCACAATAAATCACATAGGTGTCATCCAGCAGTTCGGATATATCCAAAAAACGGCGCAGTTTATAATAAAACTCCCGTATCAACTCCGATTCCGATCCGTTTATTCCTCTCTGAAACATCTTGTCCAGCAGAGCCGCCAGGCGCATCAATGAAAATAAAAACTTACCGAGATTTTCTATTCTATAATAGGAATCCGTCATCCGTTTCCACTCATTTAACTGCGTGTTACAAGTTCGGATCGCCTTTTGAATCTCCGATTCAGAAGTTAACTGTTGTTTTATTTCTAAAAGTTCTTCTTTACAAAGCTCCGCCGAATACATATTTCGACCACGTTCTACCAAATTATGTGCTTCATCGATCAGGAAAATACTATCCCTTGTTTTTATGTCGGAAAAATGTCGTTTCAGATAAATATAAGGCTCAAATACATAGTTATAATCGCAAATAATAAGGTCGGAATACTCCGTCAAATCTAAAGATAATTCAAATGGACATACCTGATAATCCTCTGCATAAGCCAGAATTGTATCTCTTGAAAATGCACTTTCTCCGATTATCATTTCAAATACCGCTTCATTTACCCGATCAAAATGTCCTTTTGCATATGGGCAATCCTCCGGATTACACAGTGTTTCTTCTAATGGACAAATTTTCTCCTTTGCAGTCAAGACAATCGGCTTGATTTCCAATCCTCTTTCTTTTAACAACTGCACACCAGACCATGCCACTGATCTCGTAATTGTTTTTGCAGTTAAATAAAAAATACGCTCTGCCAACTCTTCTCCGATGGATCTAATAGAAGGAAACAGTGTTGCCAGTGTTTTTCCCGCACCGGTCGGTGCTTGTATAAACAGATTTTTCCCTCTTAGGATTGTACGATACACATCATGCACCAACTGTTCCTGTCCGTCACGATAAGGAAACGGAAACTGCAATTCTTTTATGGAACGATTACGAGACTTTCTCCAATAATAAGAAACATCCAACCATTTTTTATATTGTGCAATCACATCCGACAACCAGCCGATCAATTCCTCTTTTTGATAAAACTCTTGAAAATAACACAATTCCTCTGTATCTAAGTTACAGTAAGTCAATTGAACTCCTATTTCATTTAGGTCTTCCTGTAAAAGATAGATTGCGGCATAACACATTGCCTGTGCCTTATGAACATAAATCGGCTCCTGCAACTCGGTCACATCCGAAAACATTCCCTTTATTTCATCTACAAAAACTCCCTGCTCCGTTGAAAAAATACCATCTGCACGTCCTTCCAGCTGCAACGAATATTCTTCATATTGTAGCTGATATTTTAGTGACACTTCCGCTTTATAATTACTACCCTGTCTTCTTTGAATTTTCCGATGCAGAATACTTCCTGCCTCCATTGCATTCCTGTTTTGTTGCTGACTGATCCGATTGTCAATATTCCCTGCCCGAAAAATAAACTCTACCAGATTACGAACAGATATCCGTATGAAAGATCTTTCCATTTATTGTTATTCCCTATTTTTTTATATTTCCAAATTTATATTTTAAATTTGCACGTCGGTCAAACATCATCAATGCACTTTTCCCTTTTAGATATCCCATAAATGATGACACAC
>CAMYAO010000035.1 GCA_947253885.1 uncultured Clostridium sp. | reverse complement strand
GAAATCGGAAGTGTAATTGCAATGCACCAAGTTCGGGTGCATTACATTGTATGTGGAGTGAATAATATGAAGATTGAAAGATTAAATAAAAATCAAATACGTTGTACGCTCACTAAAGATGACTTGGAAAGTCGCCACATCAAATTAAGTGAGCTGGCATATGGTTCCGATAAAACAAAATCTCTTTTTCAGGATATGATGCAGCAGGCTGCAGACGACTTTGATTTTCAGGCAGATGATATTCCGCTCATGATCGAAGCCATTCCGCTGTCTTCAGAATCTATCATTCTGATTATCAGTAAAGTGGAATCTCCAGAAGAACTGGATACCCGTTTTTCAAGCTTTACCCAGCAAAATGGAGAAATTACAGGAGAATTGGAGAACGTTCCGGAAGACACAGAGACAATTCCGGAAGAAATTACAGACTTTGTAAATCAATTAAAAAATGCACAAAGAGATATTCATAAACATGCAGAAGAATCCGAAAACTGTGGTACGGAAAAGATACGAATCTTCTCTTTCCGTGATCTTGAACAGGTCATGGAACTTGCCGGCAGATTGAATTCTGTTTATCGAGAATCGAACAGTATCTATAAAGAAGAACAAAGCGGAACTTACTACTTCGTTATGCATCAGGGAAATATGAAAGATCCTGATTTTAATCGTGTCTTTCATCTTACTGCAGAATATTTAGAACCGATAAAATCATCAGTCGGCAGAGAGGCTTATTTTAGAGAACATTTCAAAACCATTGTATCTAATACCGCCATTGCCAATTTATCTCAAATATAATATCAAAGAGGCTGTAAAGAAATAACAGGATTTCTTTACAGCCTCTTTTGTCTAACCAGCAGGGTCAATATCTATTCACTTACTGAGCCAAAAAATCATTAATACGTTGTACTAAATCATCCGGATTAATACCATGAACCATAGCAGCTTCTTCGATTGTCTCCATCTGAGATGAAGGACAACCTAAACAATGCATACCGATTTCCATAAGGATCGGTGCTACATTCTGATCAATACGCAATAACTCGCCGATCATAGTTGTTCTTTCAACATGTGGTGTTGCCATTATTATTCCTCCTTTATATTATAGAATAATACCTCTCTTTCGAGATACCATCCTATTATAATCGCTTTTATTTAATTATGCAATCTGGGAGGCTTTCGTAATGGAGCATTGTCACAAAAGAACTCATACAGATCCGGAGCATATCTCTTTACTACGACCGGTTTCAGATTTTGATCCACAAAACAATGAGTCGTTTCCCCTACTGCATGCAAAATAGACTGATCCGAATCAGTAATCCGATAGCGAACATTATAACGCAATCCCGTAAACCATTCTAATTCCAAATGAATCCGAACCTTATCACCAAAGCGAACCGCCTGTTTATATTCACAGCTTGCCGATAATACGGGAAATTGTAAATTTCTCTCCTCCAACTGATCGTAGGCCAATCCCACCTGTTCCAAAAAATCCATTCGTGCTTCTTCCATCCAACGAATATAATTAGAATGATGAGCGATTCGCATACCGTCCGTCTCATAATACTGTACTCTGTGAATATAATCTTCTACCACTACTTTCATTACTTTTGCCTTTCTATGTTTGTCAAAACTACTCCAATTGTACCATATTTAAATCACATTTACAGCCGTAAACCCCTTGCATTCAGACATTTCTTGTATTATTATACTTAAATAAAGCGAAAGCAAAATCAACACTTATTTTTTAGGAGGAATTTAAAATGGCAAGAGTTATTTCAGCAGATTGCATTAGTTGTGGTACTTGTACAGGGGCATGTCCAGTAGATGCTATCAGCGAAGGCGATAGCATCTACGTTATCGACGCTGATGCTTGCATCGATTGTGCTGCTTGCGAAGGCGAATGTCCTGTAGGCGCAATTTCTGCAGAATAAGATTTTCGTAAGATGACCGTATACCTTTTGGTATACGGTTTTTTTTCTACAAAAATATGGAAAACCGCAAGCGGCATTCCATACTCCCTTTTATTCCTATAACGACAGAAAACCCTAGCTGAGCAGCTAAGGTTTTCTCGTGTTTTTCGACACTTTTTTCCACATATCCATTCAAATTCAGTATCGCTGTCTGCCCCCTCGACAAACAGAAAATACATCTGAACCAATAGTAACAATAAATTCTTATGAAAAATATGATATGTTTCTTAAGAGTTTCTTAATTTTATTCCGGATGCACAAAGCGATAGATCGGTTTTACTAAATAAACTGCAATCACACACTTTAAAATATCTCCGACAATAAACGGAAGCACACCGGTTGCAATCGCTGTTTTCCATCCCACATGTACAACTGCTGCCATTCTGACTGCTCCCAACAGATAGATAACCGGAATTCCAACCGCAATTGTTACTATAAGATTTCTAATTGTCTTATTCTGATTGTGACGCAGTAAAGAAATCAAGATTGCCGCCACAAGATATCCGATGATATATCCGCCGGTCGGCCCCGCCAAAACACCAATCCCGCTCTGACCGTTTGAAAAAACCGGCAATCCGATACATCCCAGTAAAATCCACACCACAATTGTAAGTCCCGCTTTCTTTGGTGCCAGCATCAATGCAATCATATTTACAATGATACTCTGTGCCGTGATCGGTACCGCTGAAAACGGCAATCGAACCGAGATGTACGAAGAAACACACAACAGTGCAGCTAATAATGCCATTGTTACCAATTCCATTGTTGAAAATTTTCTTGTTTCCATAAGTAAAGTTCCCCACATTTCTAAAAGTGCTGTCATAAATTGTTCTAATCTGTCCGGAAGGATACCGCAACAAAAAAGATGATCTTTGGTTATAAGATCACCTTTTTTAATATATTCGATTGCGTTTTAATTGTCAACCTTTAATTTAAATTTACAGTTAACATTTAGTTTGCTTTCTGAAAAATATGTGCTTCTTCTTCTCCGACACAACGTGCCACATTCATTGCCATAGCATCATAGATAAATTTCGCTTCTTTATTCTCGGCTTCTATCATTTTCTCGATTTCACGACTGTCATTTACTCTGAAATATGCCACAAGTCCGCCTTGTTTCTTTAATTTCTTTAACATATCTTTGTAGGATATTACCGAATCCGCCATATAGTTGACCAGCTCTTCATTCGGCATTCTGCCGGCACGTTCCGGAGCAAACGGATCATCCTCATCATCAATAATATCGGCAATCCTTCCACCGTATTGGAGTGTTACAGAAATTCCTCCTCCCAGATGTACTACCACCAGCTTACAATCTTTATATTCTTTATCATGCTCTTTCACATATTTTATCGCAGCGGCACGGGTATTCAGATTATGACCGATCCCCTTTCGTTCAATTTCCTTTAACCCCATTACTTTCAGAATTGGCAACATCTCGTCCACTGTTACTCCATCGTAAATAAACGCCGGTATTCTCAAAGGCTTTGCAATGGAGTCCGCAATTACCGTCCCCAGATTGGAAGCATGTTCCATAACCGGTTTATTCTTTAACTGCCATACCATATCGTCATTTACACGATAAGCTCCCGCCTTGATCGGAGGCAATAATCCGCCTCTTGCCACAACGGCTGTCAAGTCATCTGCTTTTATTCCCTTTTGTTCCATTACTTCTAAAATCATCTTCGAACGAAATTCAAACTGATCTACAATCAGATTGTATTTCGCAATCTCATCTGCCGAATGTGAAATTGATTCTACAAATATCTGCTTTTCATCTTCATAATATGCAATCTTTGTGGAAGTGGAACCGGAATTTAATATTAATAATTTTTCCATCTATAATATGCCCCCAATCAATCTGATACTTTATTTGTGTTCATTCTATCACACTACTTAGTCATTCCACAATATTTTCTTGCATAATATATATTGCACAATTATATCTCTTTTAAGTTTGTTTTCTATCTTAAATTTTGTCTATCTTATAAAATGACTCCCCTTTACAATAGAACTATACTACACCAAGCTTAGTAGAAAGGGATAACTATGGATGCAAGCAAGAAAATCTTGTCTATGATGAAAGAAAATGGAATAACAGAATACCGACTTTCTAAGGATGCTGATCTTCCGATTACAACCATTACCAATTTGAGAACTCGGCACACACAACCCAGCATTCACACTCTGGAAACCATCTGTGATACTTTTAATATTTCACTGTCTCAATTCTTTCTGAAAGAAGACGAAGAGCTCTACCCAATTGAGCAAAAAGACCTGAAGATTATGGACTATTATGTTCAGTTAGATGAAGGTGAAAAAGACCTGATTCGAAGTATGATACTTCATTTACATAAGAAATAAACGCTCAAGATAAAAATGACATGTTTATCCTGAGCGTTTTCTTTTTTGTAAAGAGGGAGCCGATGTCGAGGAACATCGGCTTAATGAAAAAGATACATGAAAAATGTGTCTTAAAAAAAATGTTTCATCATCTCCTTTAAGTTGGGCTTATTATATCAGATATCCCTTCCTCTTTACATAAATTTTTTCTAAATTTTATATAAGATATTTTTTATTATTTCTTTAATTCTCCGGGCATTTTCCAAGAATGGTGATCTGTATGCAACAGCTTATGTGCCTTTTCGGAAAGAGGTTCACCTAAATATTCCTCATATGCCAACTTAATAGACGGATTTTCATGAGAGAATCTTAAGTCTGTCTTTGCATCAAAGTTGTACAGTACCGGCGCACGATGCTCTGCCATTTCTTTTCCGTCATAGAATGGCTGTCCGCCTCCTCCTACACAACCGCCCGGACAGGCCATAACTTCTACAAAGTCATAGTAAACCGTTCCCTTTTTCATCTCTGTCAAAAGCTTATTTGCATTTCCAAGACCATGGGCGATCGCAATTTTTAATTTCTTTCCTGGCAGATCAAATGTTTTTTCTCTCCATCCGTCCATGCCTCGAATCGTATCAAAAGCATTCGGATTCGGATTTTCACCTGTTGCAAAATAATATGCGGAGCGAAGTGCCGCTTCCATAACTCCTCCGGTAGCACCGAAAATATTTCCGGCACCGCTGCCGAACCCAACCGGTTCATCAAGTTCTTCTTCCGGCATGTTCTTTGGATTAATGTGCATAGAACGAAGCAGACGTACAAGTTCTCTTGTTGTCAACACTACATCTATATCTCGCTCTCCACATCCGTCGTTCATTGCCGGAATATCACACTCGTGCTTCTTTGCCACACAAGGCATGATTGAGATGGAAAAGATATTTTTCGGATCCACATTTAACACTTCACTGTAGTAGCTCTTTATCATCGCTCCAAACATCTGTGCCGGTGATTTCGCAGTAGACAGGTTGTCAATATATTCAGGATAATGCGCCTTACAATAACGAACCCATCCCGGACAGCAGGAAGTAAACATCGGCAACTCGTAATTCTCCGGATGCTGTGCTCTCTCGAGGAACTCACTTGCCTCTTCCATAATCGTAAGATCGGCTGAAAAATTGGTATCAAACACATAATCAAATCCCATAAAGTGCAGAGAAGCCGCCAAACGCTCCATACTTGCCTCTTCCGGAGTCATATCAAATTGCTCTCCCCATGCAGTACGAATAGCAGGAGCAATCTGTACTATCGTAATCTTTTCCGGATCGTCCAATGCTGCAACAATATCGTCCAAATCATCACGTTCTTTTAAAGCACCTACCGGACAGTGTGTGATACACTGTCCACACAGTGCACAATCTGATGTCTCTAATGTCAAACCGCCTGCCACATCAACGGTTGTTCTGGAACCGGTATTAGCAACGTCCCATATATTGGAAGCCTGTATCTTATCACAGACCTGTATACATCTCATGCATTTAATACACTTTGTATAATCACGGATCAAAGGAAACTCCGGATTTCCTTTTTGTTTTGGAATATTTTTTTCAAAAGGAATCCCCTGAGTATTTAAATCCTTAGACAATCTCTGCAGTGTACAGTTTTGATTTCTTACACAATAGGTACATTCCGCATTGTGTTCCGATAAGATCAACTGTACATTGGTACGTCTGGCTTCTCTGGCTTTCTTACTGGTCGTATGAACCACCATGCCCTCTTCAACCGTATTATTGCAGGCTGTGAACAGCTTTTCAAACCCTTCGATCTCAACCACACAGACACGACAGGCTCCGATTTCATTAATGTCCTTTAAGTAACACAAGGTCGGAATATCAATCCCTACACTTGCAGCCGCATCCAAAATGGTGGTCTTCTCCGGAACACATACATTCTTTCCGTCAATTATTAAATTTACCATTTCTCTTCATGACCTCCTTTAAAGATTCCATATCCAAAGTGGTCACAATGAAGACAACGACTTGCCTCTAGGTGAGCCTCTTCATCTGTTAATCCGATTTCCATTAAATCAAAGTCTTTAATACGTTCCTCTGCAGGACGTTCTCTTGTCATCTTACGTCCGCATGGAATATGGTCATCAAAGCGAATGGTAGGTAACTCTACTTCTGTTGTAATCTCGTGGTGATATCCGAGATATTCATCAATATTTGCAGCTGCAACCTTACCTGCTGCAATTGCGGAAATAACGGTAGACGGACCTGTTACGCAGTCTCCGCCTGCGAAAATACCTTTTGTATTTTTAACGCCGCTCCAGTCAAATGTATCAATCGTACCGCGCTGTACCGGAATACCAAACTCTTCAAAAACACGGGAGTCAATACCCTGACCGACTGCTACAAGTACCATATCGCAATTCCAACGGATTTCCGGTGTATCCGCCGCTTTTACGGATGGACGATCTCCCTCGATCTTACTGATGATTTGTGGCTGTACCCAGATCGCACAGACATTTCCATTTTCATCTCTTTCAATACGAGACGGGGAATGAAGATCGGAAATCTCACAACCGTCTGCAATTGCACCTTCAATTTCTTCTTCCAGTGCCGTCATATCCACTTTTCGACGACGATATGCGATCCGAACGGAATTTGCTCCCAAACGGACTGCCGAACGTGCAACGTCCATTGCAACGTTACCGCCGCCTACTACAACAATATCTCTGCCTGTATAATCCGGCATTTCATCATCACCGATAGAACGAAGCATTTCCACTGCGGAAATAACTCCGTTGGTATCTTCTCCTTCAATACCGATTTTACGATCTACATGTGCACCGATTGCAACATAGATTGCATCATAGGCGTCACGTAATGCCGGCAATGTATAATCTCGACCGATTCGAACATTGGTCTCCGTTTCAAATCCCGCCAATTTCAAACCGTCAATCTCATGATCTAAGATCTCACGAGGCAAACGATACGCCGGAATTCCGTATCGAAGCATCCCACCTAATTTATCACGCTGTTCAAATACTTTTACATCATGTCCCATAATAGAAAGATAGTATGCAGCACTTAAACCACCCGGACCGCCGCCGATTATCGCAACTTTCTTTCCGGTCTTATCCATCCGTTTCGGTGGCAGAATTTCTCCTTCATTTTCTACAGCATAGCGTTTCAATGCTCGAATATTAATGGCATCATCCACCATTGTTCTGCGGCAGTGAACCTCACATGGATGCTCACAAATCATACCGCATGCTGCCGGAAGCGGATTATCCTTGCGGATCAGATCCACCGCATCTTTATAGCGCCCTTCATGAATCAATGCGATATAACCCGGTACATCTACATGTGCCGGACACATAGATACACATGGAACCGGCTGTTTCTGCAAGAAAGTACAACGCTGATTCTGAATGTGCTCTACAAAGTCATCATAAAAGCCATTCAATCCCTTTAGTACCATTCGTGCCGCTTCAAAGCCGATCGCACAATCTGAAGAATAGAATACGGTTTCTGCTGTATTACGAATTACATCGATTGTTTTCATGGTAGCAGTACCTTCTAAAACTTCATACATTAATTTTTCAAGACGACCCAATCCCACTCTACAAGGTGTACATTTTCCACATGACTGTGCGTGACACATATGTAAGAAGGATGCCGTCAGATCCACAGGACACAGTCCCGGCGGACTTGCAGTAATCCTACGCTCAAGGTCTTTGTATAGACTCTCGATCGTGGTCTGCGCTTTGTTTTTTGTAAGAACGGTAAGTCTGCTCATCTTTCCTCCTACTAACTAGCAAATAACTATAACATAACGCTATTATTATAGCGCACAAAATTGTTTTTTTAAAGGTACAATCGTTACTTTTTTTCGAAAAATTGTGTTATTTTATTGACGTTCTTTATTTTTTGCATTATAATAGTACGCAATCTATTTAATGTCGATCTTTAAACAACTTCTATATCTTCGACGGATCCTTTCACGGATTCCCAATTTCCCTATTTATTATTACAATCTTAAACAATTTTTTATATTTTCCGAACGGATTTTATAGTAAAATAATTTTAGTATTCCTATTCATGTTTTCAATTTACAGGTATAAACAAATGAAACATAAACCGAGACAACTCCCATTTGTTCTGGGAATCCTTCTGTTGCTTCTCTCTATTGCTGTTATTGTGATCGGAAAGAGGCATCAGACACACTTCGCCTTTCCCCTATCCAAAACGGGAACGCCAAAAACGGCAGCAACTAAAATAAAAAAAGGAAAGGAATCCTTTATCAAATCACTTCCTTCTTCTTATGAAACGCCGGCAGAGTTTCAGGGAACTCTGCAGAAAATCACTTATACCACTACGCTTTCTACCACCGGTCAAACAGTGACCAAAAATGCTATGGTATATCTCCCCTACGGATATGAAAAAACAAAAAAATATAACATCCTGTATCTGATGCACGGTGCCGGTGCCAGCTACCAGACCTTTCTGGGTTCCACCCTTTCCCCGCGCAGCTTTAAAAATATATTGGATCACATGATCCAATCAGGAACGATCAATCCTCTCATTGTTGTCACTCCGACCATTTCGAGAGAATACAATGACTATTATAAAGCGCAGGAGGGACTTGTCCGCGAAATGGGAACTGACCTGATTCCACTTGTAGAAAGCAGGTTTTCCACCTATGCCAAAAGCACTTCCGAAAAAGATATCATCGCTTCCAGAAAACACCGGGCATTCGGCGGTTTCTCTATGGGAGGCTGTATTACCTGGCGTATGTTAAGAAGCCATGTTGATTATTTTTATTATTTTCTTCCTATCAGCATGCCTATGTACTACGACAACCATTATTATGTTCCGCAACAGAGTAAAAACTGTGCCTGGGAGATTGCAAACGGTGTCCGAAAGTCCGGATTTAAGAAGAATCAATATTATATATTTGCCGCTTCCGGAGATGATGATTTCATGTCCAATCCTACCAAACAGCAGATAAATGATTTAAAAAAATATCCGAACCAGTTCACTTCTAAAAATATTACCTTTCATTCCTGGAAAGGACACTATCACAGGTATTTTCAATCCTTTCCTTACATTTATAACGGGCTACGAAATTTTTTTCAATTTGATAACTGACGCATAAGAAGCCGTAATAGGGAAAAGACACTTCTCTTTCCCATTACGGCTTCTTTTACAATTCCTATCTTAAATTGGATTATTCTTTATTGGTAGATTGTAATATGTCTCGAATAACGCTCTCTGACTTTGGCTCCACCCCAACATTTGACATAGAGTCAAAATTTTTGGTGCTAAAAAGCACCGAAAATTTTAATTATTGTCAATTAATAATTCTTTTGGATTCCTTCTTAATATATTGAATGAAGAAATAATCAATGATACAAGAAGTACTAAACTCATAAATATAACTACATAAATTATGAATTTAGGTAATACATTTATATCTAAACTTGATAATGTCTTGTTAAATCCTTCAGCTTCTGCCCCACCACCTAATTGGCTAGATGCAGATTGTCTAGCTATTTGTTTAGCTATATCACCAGTAACCTTATTCAATATATTATTCCCAAGCCTATCAGCTGTATATTGAGCTAAGAAATAAGAACCAACAAATGCGGGGAGTGATATAAATACCATCTCAATTAGGAATTGACCAAAAATTTCTAATTTTGATATCCCTAATGATAGTAATACTGCTATTTCTTTCTTTCTAGCATTCATCCACAATAATAATAATAATGAAACTACAACTCCTGCAAATATTAATGAGCCAACAAATAATTTATTTGAAATTGAGTAGATACCTGATATAGATTGTTGTAATGCAGGGTAATTTGATGAACTTTTAATCAAATTATATTCTTTCCAATTTATATCTAATTTCCCAATATCTTTTATTACACTATCAAGATTCTTATCACCTTTTACAAAGAATGTCGCATCTTGGTATACAGCTGTATCTTCTGTATTACCATAAACTTTAGCAGCTGTATGAACATCAGTGATTAATGTATTTTCGTATAGTTCTTGTGCTGCACTTACTCCACCGCTATTATGCCCATCAAATAGACCTTTAATTTCTACTTCTACTGTTTCATCTGCACCTTTCTCATTATCAGCATCAAATAAATTAGATTTTATTTTTATCTTATCTCCAACTTTAAGATTATTTTTTTTAGCTAAATCTTTATGCATTAAGATTTTATTTTTATCTTCATTTTTTAAATGCTTTCCTTCTACTAATTTATATGCTTCTGATACAAATTTTGTTTCTTTTGATGAGTCGTTAACTCCAGTTAACATAACTGTTCTTTTAAAATTCTTCGCTCTTTCAGGTGATTGATTCGCAAGAGTCTCTTGAGTTTCAATAATATCATAATCAACTAAATCTGCAACACTGTTTATTCTTTTTACATAGGAGTCTATACTATCTGTTTGAGATATCTTTTTAATATCTTCACCTTTTACATTTCCCCCACCTCTAGGTGTTCCTGGATTTACTTGTCTATTTATCTCCATAGAAAAACTATTTGTTATATTAGCAAATGTTTCTTTTGAAGCCCTGTTCGTAGCATCTTTAATAGATAAACTAATGAGACTTAAAGTTGACATAGATAAAATAACTAATATAATAATTAATGATTTTAAGCTTTTTCTAGTTACATAAGCAAATGCATTTTTTATCATTATTCAACCTCCAAATTCATTTTATTTACTTTTTTCAACTTTTTACCACTTAGTTCCAAAATGATATCCGCAGAATCAGCTACTTCCTTACTATGTGTTACAACTATTACACATTTATTTCTATCTTTAGCTAATGTCTTTAATATATTAATTATTTCTCCAGCAGTAACACTGTCTAGATTACCAGTAGGCTCATCAGCTAGTATTATTGGAGCATCTGATACCAATGCTCTAGCAATAGCTACTCTTTGTTGCTGTCCACCAGATAATTTCATAACATTTCTTTTTATTTGTTTTTTATCTAAACCTAGTTCAAACAAGATACTTTCATCTGCTGATTTATTTACTAATCTAATATTTTCAATTGATGATAAATAATCTATTAAATTATAGTTTTGAAATACTAAAGATATATTATTTTTTCTATGATTACTATATCCTTTCTTTTCTATATCTTCATTCTTAAACAATATTTTTCCTGTTTGAGGTTTATCAAGTCCAGCAAGTAAGGAAAGAAGTGTAGATTTTCCTGTTCCTGACTTTCCTACTATCGCATAAAACTTCCCAAGTTCAAATTTTTGATTTACTCCTGACAAAACTTTTTCTTTAGAATTTGCATAACTATATGCTATATTATTTATTTCTAATATATCCATTATTTTCTCCTAACTTATTTTTGATAATATTTCTTTAGGCTTCTTGATTAATATTAATGAAGAAGCAAATACAACTGATAAAACAATAATACTTATTAATATTAAATAACTTTGTCCAAGTGTTGTTATATTTAACATAAAACTACTATTATTTATTAAACTTCCATCGGAAATCATTGAGTCCTCTGAGTTAATGAATCCATCTACAATTACTTTTAGTAATACATTTCCTAAAAATAAGGAAGATATTATACTTGGTATCGATATGAATATTAACTCGAATATAAATTGCATTATAATTTGTATCTTAGATGTTCCAATAGATAAAAATATACCTATTTCATAAATTCTTTCTCTTAACCATAGAATCAAGATTAATGAAAGAACAACCATCCCACCTAACATAATAGAATAAGTCATTATTTTTATTATATGTTTTATTCCACTCACTGACTCTAAAGACTCTTCAAACGCCTTAGAATCTTTTTCAACAAAATACTTTGACTCATCAATTTTAAGCTCTTTCAATTTGTTTAAGGCTAAGTCTGTAGATTCTGCACTACCAGAATACATTAAAATTTTATTTGCGATTTTATTATTTTCTGATTTATTTAATATCTCTTGGCTTGTTGAATAATCTACAAACACCATATTTTCACTAAAATCAGAAGATAATCCTGTATATGTTTCCTGTTTTTTACCAGAAAAGATCCCTATAATTTTAAATTTATGACTTTTTATTTTTCCACTTTTTTCAATATCTAGCTGTCTCTTATACACATCTGACGCTGCCGACGATATGCAGTGTGTAGA
>CAMYAO010000034.1 GCA_947253885.1 uncultured Clostridium sp. | reverse complement strand
TAAGACATCGCCCTTTCACGGCGGTAACACGGGTTCGATTCCCGTCGGGGTCATTATAGATATGGCGTCGTAGCCAAGTGGTAAGGCAAAGGTCTGCAACACCTCTATGCGCCGGTTCAAATCCGGCCGACGCCTGAGATAAGAGAAACAATTTGTTTCTCTTTTTTTTGTGGAGAAAAATGTTGAAAAACAACATTAATTTATATAAGTAAGTTACCACTTAGTATAGTTTGTTATCATACAAATAATACTAAGTAACAGTATGTTTTTAAAATAATTCATAATGTTAGGTAATTATTACTTGACTTAGTAGCAACTATATATTATTATTAGCTAAGGCTAACAAATATAAAAATCCCAGGAGGAAATAAATATGCAGAAAGTATATGTTGTTTATTGGAGTGGAACAGGAAATACACAAGCTATGGCAGATGCTATTGGAGCAGGTGCAAAAGATGCAGGTGCTGAAGTAGAAGTTGTAGAAGTGGATAGTGCTAATGCAGATGACATTTTAGCACAGCCTGGATTTGCTTTAGGTTGCCCATCTATGGGAGCAGAAGAGCTTGATGAGTCAATGGAAGATTTTGTTGCTTCTATTGAAGGAAAAGTTTCAGGAAAACAAATCGTTTTATTCGGTTCTTACGGATGGGGCGATGGTGAGTGGATGCGTACATGGACAGATCGTATGACAGGAGCAGGAGCGACTGTTGTGGGAGGAGAGGGTGTTATTGCAAATGAAACACCGGATGATGACGCAGTAGAAGCTTGCAAAGCTGCCGGAAAAACTTTGGCAGGTTTATAAAAACGGTTCTAAGAATTCTTCGCATCACCTCAAACGCGGAGTGATTCTTTAGGATAAATTTCATAATGTATTGTTATTCTCACGTCGAAAAAATGCCTACAAATAGTAGGCATTTTTTTTGTACTTTGCTATACTTAAGTGGAAAAATGATTATGTATTTGTGGTATGTTTTCCATAAGGAAAATGTATCACTCCGATTTGTGATATATTTTTCATTAAAAAAATGTATCGCTTTTGCAAAGTGATGGTAGAAAAATGGTTGCATCGATATATGAACAGCAGGATATGTTGGACTGTGCTTTAGAATTAGGTAGAAAAATGATACTTGCAGGTGCAGATGTAAGAAGAGTGGAAGATACTGTAACAAGAGTTGTGGAGGCATATGGTGCAACAGAAATAGAGGTTTTTACAATATCTTCTCTGATTTTAGTTTCGGCAAAGTGGGAAAAGGGCCGGATTTTAACTCAAAGTAAACATATTGTGGGATATGGTACAAATTTAAGAAAATTGGAACTTTATAACGGATTGGCGAGAAGGGTGTGTGCTACGGTTCCTACTCTCAAAGAATTTAGAGAGGGAATGAAGCAGATTGATATCAGTTTAAAAAGAAATTGGTTTGATGCACTGTGCTATTTTTTAGGTGTAAGCTCTATGACTATGTTTTTTGGAGGATCTCTGTTAGATGGTTTGATTGCAGGAATCATTGCATTGGGAGTATTTGCCTTTGAGCGATTTTTAAAGTCACCACATATGAATACCATTGTTTATACGATGTTTGGGAGTTTAATCAGCGGTTGGCTGTGTATCATGTTTGTTCGTTTGGGCATAGGGGAGCATGTGGATAAGATTATGATTGGAGTAGTGTTCCTGTTTATTCCGACTTTAGCGGTTTGTAATGCGATAAAAGATATTATTAATCAGGATGTTGTTACCGGGTTGCACCGTTTAGTGGAAGCGATTGTGATCACACTTTCTATGACAGTAGGTTTTTTTATGGCATATAGAAGTACCGGATTCGTGACCGTTTCTATTCCGGAGCTTGAGATAAATTCTATTCCGTATGGATTGCAAATTCTTTATGCATTTATAGGTACATTCGGCTTTTCTGTTTATTTTCATATAAAGAAACAGAGATTAATCTCGGTAACAATCGGCGGTGGTCTGGCTTGGTTCGTTTTTTTGCTTTCGTATCATTTGTCGGAGAATTCTTTTTTTGCCAATGCAATAGCTGCCTTTATAATTGTACTTTATTCAGAGATTGCGGCAAGAATTGAAAAAGCACCTGCCAATATTTTTTTGATCCCGTTAGTAATTCCTCTCTTGCCCGGAGGGTCACTGTATCGTTGTATTTCCGGGTTGATTCAAGGCGATATGTCACAGTTCAGCAGTGCAGGAACAAGCTTTTGTTGGGCATTAAGTGGGATAGAGTTGGGATTTTTAATCGGATATATTATCAGTACCAGAACCATGAAATTTATTCAGGACGGAATTCGATATAATAAGGCAAAAAGAGAGTTTTATAGAAATAAATAAAAGATATTTGAATTATAGGCGGTTATTTTGAAGAGAAAATCGCCCGATAAGTTGAGAACATATAGAAAAATGACGCACTATCTTTGATAAGATAATACGTCATTTTTTCTATTAAGAATCCTGAAAAATAATTTTTCGGAAATTTTTCTTTCCTCTTCGCAAAATGAAATCCTTTTTTTGAATATCTGCAGGAATATAAGAAGTGGAGATATCGGAAATTTTTTCACCGTTTACGGCAACGCCTCCCTGTTCTACAGCACGGCGTGCTTCTGAGCGGCTTTTACAAAGTTCACTGGCAACAAGCAAGCCCATGATATCAATATTGCCGTCACGAAGATGCTCAGATGATATTTCACAGGTCGGCATATCAGCAGCATTGCCTGTAGAAAAGAGAGCCTTAGAGGCATCTCTTGCCTTTTGTGCCTCGTCCTCTCCGTGAACAAGTGCAGTCAATTCAAATGCAAGAATATCCTTAGCTGTGTTTAATTGTGCACCCTCCCATTGATCCATTTCGTCAATCTGCTCTAAAGGAAGGAAGGTAAGCATACGGAGACATTTCAGCACATCGGCATCACCTACATTTCTCCAATACTGATAGAACTCAAATGGAGAAGTTTTTTCAGGATCAAGCCATACAGCACCGGATTGCGTTTTTCCCATCTTCTTTCCTTCGGAATTCAGTAATAGAGTAATGGTCATAGCATAGGCATCTTTTCCTAATTTACGTCGGATCAGTTCTGTGCCTCCGAGCATATTAGACCATTGGTCATCACCGCCGAACTGAAGATTGCAGTTATAATCCCGGAATAATTTATAGAAGTCATAGCTTTGCATGATCATATAATTGAATTCTAAAAAGCTAAGACCTTTTTCCATGCGCTGTTTATAACATTCTGCAGTTAACATACGGTTTACAGAAAAATGAGGACCTACTTCACGCAGAACATTTACATAGTTTAAATTGAGTAGCCAATCGGCATTGTTCACCAGTAATGCCTTATCATCAGAAAAGTCAATAAAACGAGCCATCTGTTTTTTAAAACAATCTACGTTATGTTGGATTGTTTCATTTGTCATCATCTGTCTCATATCAGTTCGACCGGAAGGATCGCCGATTGTGGCAGTTCCGCCTCCAATCAGAGCAATCGGTTTGTTGCCGGCCATTTGAAGCCGTTTCATTAAGCAGAGTGCCATGAAGTGTCCGACATGAAGGCTGTCGGCAGTGGGATCAAATCCGATATAGAAAGTTGCCTTTCCGTTGTTGATAAGTTCTTTAATTTCCTTTTCGTCTGTTACCTGAGCAATGAGACCGCGGGCAACTAATTCATCATAAACTGTCATTGTCTTCCTTTCCATAATGAAATAAAGTTGTTAGTTCCATATGTTAGGACGAAAAAAACCTCGCCCTAGTAAAAGGACGAGGATAAACCACGTGTTACCACCTTTTTTTATTGACAACTCGCATTGTCAACCTCAGTAAGTATAAATACTTGGCACGTAACGAGTGCAAAACGTTGTAGCCTACTATGAGTTCAGTACAAAGCTCCGGAATGTATTCAATGAACTCCTTACCGATGTCTTGCAGCAACCGACATCTCTCTGGAGGCGGTCATTCACCTACTTTTTTCCTTCTTCGCCTTTTATTATTAATAAATGTTAGTATAAGGGCTTTAAAAATGGATGTCAAGAACTAGTCTTCTTTTGGAATATCTTCTACGACTGCAGTTACATCGATAGGTGTTTCTTCTGGGGAATCTTCATTTACAGGATTTTCCATATTTTCTCTCGGAACTTTTTTTCCGCATTGAGGACAAAATACGTCGTCTTCTTTTACTTCTGCTTCACAGGACGGACAGATGGAATTTCCTTTTGCTTTGATTCGCTCGGCTTTCAGTTCCTCAATTGTAGTGAACAAATCGGAAATCTCCTGAATCTGAGGAAAATCAGCATTGTCATTATCCTTATGAAGTTCGTAATACCGGTGTCCCAATTCTTTGTAGAGCTGTGTGATTTTGCCTTCGGCTTCTTTAATCTCTAATGTAAGTTTTGTCGTATTTTTGATCTCTTTTGCTTTTGTAATACTATCTTGACCAGCAGTTTTGAGTGTGTTTGAAATTTTGTTAAATAAATCCATTTTTTCCTCCTTATTCGTAATATCTTTTTTTAAATTATAGATGTTTTAAGATAATGCAACAAGGGATTGAAAGAAAATTTATAAAGAATTTATACAAAAATAGTAAGCTAAAACTAATAGTTGTATCTGCTAAAAAAAGCAATGATTGACGAAGTGATGAAAGAGAGATAGAATAATTGTATAAAATTTAATCGCACAGGTAGTTTCAAGGAGGAATGTTTATGAGCTTTAAAAAAGTTGTAGTGATAGGTGGTGGCGTATTAGGAAGTCAAATTGCATATCAGTCAGCATTTAGAGGATTTGATGTTACCGTATGGTTGAGAAGTGAAGCATCTATTGAAAGAGCAAAACCGAAATTTGAAAGACTACATTCAATATATTTACAGGAATTGGAAGAGGCAAAGAGTTTGATCGGAAATCCGAATGCAAAATTTTCAGCCGGTTTGATTCAGGACGGAGCAAATTTAACAAGAGAGAAATGTGATGAGTTAAAGACACAGGCGGATCAAGCATATCAAAATTTGAAATATGAACTGGATTTGGCAAAGGCAGTTGCCGGAGCAGATCTGATTATTGAGAGTATGGCGGAAAATCCGCAACAGAAGATAGAGTTTTATCAGAAGTTGGAGCCTATTGTAGAAGAGCGTACAGTTATAGTAACAAATTCTTCTTCTATGATTCCAAGTCAGTTTAGAGATTATGTAAAATATCCGGATCGGTATTTGGCATTACATTTTGCAAATAATATTTGGAGAAGTAATACAGCTGAAGTGATGGGACATGATAAGACAGAACAGATATATTATGATCAGGTGGTGGAATTTGCAGAGCAGATTGCAATGGTTCCAATTAAAGTCTTAAAGGAGCAGCCAGGCTATCTGTTAAATTCCCTCCTAATACCTTTTTTGAATGCCGGACAGACATTATTGGTAAATGAAGTGGCAGAGCCGGAAATGATTGATCTGGCATGGCGACTGGGAACTGGTTCTCCTATGGGACCGTTTCAGATTTTGGATATTGTAGGTTTGACTACAGCTTACAATATTATGATGAATTATCCGGATGCAAAGAACCCGGAATCCGTTCATGGTAAAATTGCAGCAAAATTAAAGTCTTACATTGATGCCGGAAAGACAGGGATCAATGCCGGTGAAGGATTTTATAAATATAAATAAAGTATTTTCAGTCAAGGAGTGTCTCGCTCCTTGACTTTTTTTCATGGGTATGGGAAACTTTCATATAGCGTATAAATACCCAAACTATGAAAAGAAGGGATTGAAATAAATGTGTAAAAAATGTAAAGGAAACTATTATTTAACAACTGCAATTGCATATACTTCCGGAAAACCTCATATAGGAAATACCTATGAGATCGTTTTGGCAGATGCAATCTGCAGGTTTAAGCGTCAGGAAGGTTATGATGTATATTTTCAGACCGGCACAGATGAACATGGTCAAAAAATTGAATTAAAGGCCAATGAAAAAGGGATAAGCCCGAAAGAATATGTAGATGATATTGCCGGAACTGTAAAATCAATATGGGATTTAATGAATACTTCCTACGATAAATTTGTTCGTACAACAGATGCAGATCACGAAAAGCAGGTTCAGAAGATTTTTAAAAAGTTATATGAACAAGGGGATATCTACAAGGGAGAATACAATGGAATGTATTGTACCGCCTGTGAATCTTTTTTTACAGAGGCACAGCTGGTAGATGGGAACTGTCCTGATTGTGGAGGATCGGTGCATCTTGCAAAGGAAGAGGCATATTTCTTTAAAATGAGTAAGTATGCGGATCGTTTAATTGAGTATATTAATACACATCCGGAGTTTATTCAGCCTGTCTCTAGAAAAAATGAAATGATGAATAACTTTTTACTGCCGGGACTTCAGGATTTATGTGTTTCCAGAACTTCTTATAAATGGGGAATACCGGTAGATTTCGATCCGGATCATGTAGTCTATGTTTGGATGGATGCTTTGACCAACTATATTACAAAAATTGGATACGATGCAGATGGCAACAGTTCGGACATGTTTAAGAAAAACTGGCCGGCAGACATGCACCTGATCGGAAAGGATATTATTCGTTTTCATACTATCTATTGGCCAATCTTTTTGATGGCATTGGATCTTCCGCTTCCAAAACAGGTGTTTGGACATCCATGGCTACTTCAGGGAAGTGGAAAAATGAGTAAATCAAAAGGAAACGTTATTTATGCAGATGAGTTGGTAGAATTATTCGGTGTAGATGCGGTTCGTTATTTCCTGTTGCATGAAATTCCATTTGAAAATGATGGAGTTATTTCATGGGAGTTAATGGTGGAGAGAACCAACTCCGAGTTGGCAAATACACTGGGAAATCTTGTAAATCGTACGATTTCTATGAGTAATAAATATTTTAACGGAACCGTTTCCGATAAAGGAGTAGAAGAAGCGGTAGATGCAGATCTGAAATCCGTTATAATAGCAACGCGTGATAAGGTACAGGCAAAGATGGATCAGCTACGGGTAGCAGATGCAATTACGGAGATCTTTGCAAGTTTTAAACGTCTTAATAAATATATTGATGAAACAGAGCCATGGATTTTGGCAAAATCAGAAGAAAAGAAAGACAGATTGGCAACTGTTTTATATAACTTAATAGAAGGGATTACGATCGGAGCCTCTCTGCTTTCCAGTTTTTTACCGGAAACGGCAGAAAAGATTTTCAAACAATTGAGTACAGAAAATCGGGACTATGAGCAGTTAGATCAATTCGGTCTGTATGAAAGTGGAAAAACAGTTACAGATAAACCGGAAATTTTATTTGCACGTCTGGATTTGGACGAAGTGTTAAATAAGGTGGAGGCATTGCATCCGCAGCAGTTGGAAGCATCAACTGCAGTAGAAGCGGGAATCGATATCGCGTCAAAAGCAGAGATTTCGTATGATGATTTTGCAAAATTACAATTTCAGGTGGGTGAGATCATCTCTTGTGAAGAGGTTCCGAAATCAAAAAAATTACTCTGTTCTCAGGTACAGATCGGAAGTCAGGTAAAGCAGATTGTATCAGGAATAAAGAAATATTATTCTGCGGAAGAAATGGTAGGAAAAAAGGTAATGGTTCTAGTAAATTTAAAACCTGCCAAATTAGCGGGAGTTGTATCAGAAGGCATGCTGTTGTGTGCAGAAGATGCGGAAGGAAATCTGTCATTAATGAAACCGGAAAAAGATATGCCGAATGGGGCTGAGATTGCTTAATATGATTTTTGATACACACGCACATTACAATGATAAACAGTTCGATGCAGATCGCATCGAGCTGTTAACTTCTATGAAAGAACAAAATGTCGGAACTATTTTAAATGTTGGGGCTTCTTTACAGGATTGTAAGGACGCTTTAGAGTTGGCAAACACATATAATTTTATTTATGCTGCAGTCGGAGTACATCCGGACAGTGTGGGAGAACTGACGGAAGAGAGTTTCCGATGGCTGTCGGATTTGGCAAAAGAAAAAAAGGTGATTGCAATCGGTGAGATCGGTTTAGACTATCATTGGAATGTAGAGACACTGGAAATACAGAAAAAATGGTTTATTCGACAGCTGGAGCTTGCAAGAGAACTGGATTTGCCGCTCAGTATTCATTCCCGAGAGGCTGCAAAGGATACCTTTCAAATTATGAAAGAATACGGAAAGGGATTAAGAGGCAGTATTCACTGTTATTCCTACTCACTTGAGATGGCAAAGGAGTATATAAAACTGGGGTTTCACATCGGTGTAGGAGGAGTAATAACTTTTAAGAACAGTCGAAAATTAAAGGAAACGGTAGAGGGAATTCCGATGGAGTGGATATTATTGGAGACAGATGCACCGTATCTGGCACCGGTTCCTTATCGAGGAAAGCGAAACAATTCTGCTTATATTGATCTGGTGGCTCAGCAGATAGGAAATCTAAAAGGATTTTCAAAAGAAGAGGTAATTGCGATCACAGAAGCAAATGCGGAACAATTATTTTTCAGTAAGGGAAGATAGATGAAGAATGGAACACCGTACCTAGGAACGGTTACAGCAACAAAAGCTGTAATCGACAAATATAGCTTTGCATTTCAAAAAAAATTCGGACAAAATTTTTTGACAGATGCGCACATGTTGGAAAAAATCATTTTAGAGGCAGAGGTAACAAAGGAAGATTTTGTTTTAGAAATCGGTCCCGGAATCGGGACAATGACACAATATCTGGCGTCGGCAGCCAGAGATGTAGTGACAGTTGAGATAGATGATAAGCTGATTCCGATTCTGGAAGATACACTGTCTGATTTTTCAAATGCTTCTGTTATTCACAGTGATGTATTAAAATTAGATATTAAAAAATTAGTAAGGGAGCGCAATGGCGGAAAGCCGATAAAAGTGGTGGCAAACCTTCCATATTATATTACTACTCCGATTATTATGGGGTTGTTTGAGAGTCATGTGCCGATAGAAAGTATTACAATTATGGTGCAGAAGGAGGTTGCGGACAGAATGCGAACGGGTCCCGGTTCCAAGGAGTACGGAGCGTTGTCGCTTGCTGTGCAGTATTATGCACAACCGGAAGTTGTGGTAAATGTGCCTGCATCCTGTTTTATGCCGAGGCCGAAGGTGGATTCTGCAGTAATTCGTTTAAAGAAGTATTTGAAACCTCCGGTTGAGGTGTCAGATGAAAAATTGTTGTTTCAAATAATTCGGGCTTCTTTTAATCAGAGGCGAAAGACATTGGCAAACGGATTGAAAAATGCAGCAGAATTATCATTTTCAAAAGAAGAAATTGAGCAGGGAATTTTAAAAATAGGAAAGCCGTTGACAGTAAGAGGAGAAACATTGACTTTGGAAGAATTTGCGGAATTGAGCAATTGTCTAAAATCATTAATTTGACTTTTGTAGCTAATCTTGTTATACTGACCCCTGTTGTAAATAGTACGGATAGGAAACGTTTCGTAGAGGTCTGCGAAACGTTTTTTTCAATTTAGATAGAAAGCGTGAACTTATGAATACAGTAAATTTTGAAGAATTAGATTTAAAACCGGAGATTTTAAAAGCAGTAAAGGCAATGGGATTTGAGGAGGCGTCTCCGATACAGGCAAAAACAATCCCTCTGCTTTTGGAAGGAAAAGATGTATTGGGACAGGCTCAAACAGGTACCGGAAAGACAGCTTCGTTCGGAATACCGGCATTATCCAAAGTGGATCCTTCCTTGAAGAAAACACAGGTAGTGATTCTTTGTCCAACCAGAGAACTGGCAATACAGGTTTCTGACGAATTGCATCGTTTGTCTCGATATATGCATGGTGTAAAGATTTTACCTGTATACGGCGGACAGGAGATCAGTCGACAGATCCGGGCAATTAAATCCGGAGTACAGATTATTGTCGGAACGCCGGGACGTGTTATGGATCATCTGCGCCGAAAAACTTTAAAATGCGATGATGTACATACAATGATTCTGGATGAAGCGGATGAGATGTTAAATATGGGGTTTGTAGAGGATATTGAAACCGTTCTCTCTTATCTTCCGGAAGAAAGACAGACGGTACTGTTTTCTGCAACTATGCCGAAGGCAATTCTAAATATTACCAGAAAGTATCAGAAAGATGCGGTAACGGTAAAGGTAATCAAGAAAGAATTAACCGTACAAAACATTGAACAGTATTACTATGATGTAAAACGTAGAGATAAGATGGATGTACTGACCAGATTATTAGATGTGTATGATCCAAAACTTTCCTTGGTTTTTTGTAATACAAAGCACATGGTAGATGAACTGGCAAATGAACTGCAAAATCGAGGCTATTTTGCGGAGGGGCTTCACGGTGATATGAAACAGGGACAGCGTGACCGTGTTATGAAAAACTTCCGAAGAGGAAAGACAGAGATTCTTGTGGCAACCGATGTGGCAGCCAGAGGAATCGATGTAGACGATGTGGAAGCGGTCTTTAATTACGACCTGCCGCAGGATTATGAGTATTATGTCCATAGAATCGGGCGAACCGGTCGTGCAGGACGAACCGGAAGAGCTTTTAATTTTGTAAAAGGAAAAGAAGTATATCGTCTTAAGGATATTATGCGTTATTGTAAGACCAAAATCTTAGCACAGCCAATTCCTTCTAACCGGGATGTAGAGCAGATTAAAAGTGAAAAAATTCTGGATACTGTCGGAAGTCTGATAGAGGAACAGGACTTAACGAAAATGATCAATATGATAGAAGAGCAGGTCAACAATAATGACTATACTGCGATGGATCTTGCGGCAGCCTTTTTGTATCAGGCGCTCGGAACTATCGAAAAAGAGTCCGGAAAACAGGATCATTATGATTTTGAAGATACCGGAGCGGAAGAAGGAATGGTAAGACTCTTTATCAATATCGGGAAAAAACAAAAAATCAAACCGGGAGATATTTTAGGTGCAATTGCAGGAGAATCCGGAATGAACGGATCACTGGTAGGTGCAATTGATATGTATGACAGTTATACATTTGTAGAGGTTCCGAGAGAATATGGATCAGAAGTATTAAAGGCGATGAAAAATGTAAAGATAAAAGGAAAATCTGTGAATATAGAACCGGCAAATCAAAAGTAATAATAAAAAAATGTTTATCCTTCGGATAGGCATTTTTTTATTAGGAAAATTTAAAAATAGTTAGAATTGACAGGTTATAAAATACCATTATATGATAGAATAAAATGAGATATCCTATAGGGGGTGTATATGAATTTTGATACACTGATTTTCGTATTGGAAATGATCGGGACGGTCGCATTTGCTGTTTCGGGTGTGCTGGTTGCAAAAGAAAAGAATATGGATATATTTGGAGCCTGTGTGTTAGGCGGAGCGACTGCGGTCGGTGGGGGTCTGATAAGAGACTTGATTTTAGGTTATATTCCACCGGCAATGTTTCGGGATCCGATTTATGTTCTGGTGTCCTGTATCGTTTCGCTGATTGCATTTGTGTGGCTTTATCGAACCGAAGGAAATAAGAGTAAAGAGATGCTTCTACGATTAAACGGTATATTAAATTGGGCGGACAGTATAGGATTGGCTGCCTTTGTGGTGGTCGGATGCAGGACTGCAATCTATAAGGGGTATGCCGATTATATGTTTTTATGTGCCTTTGTAGGGGTTTTGACCGGAATCGGAGGAGGAATTCTTCGGGATATTTTTGCAGGGCAAATGCCGTTAATTATGAGAAAGAGGATTTACGGGATAGCTGCGATTTTAGGTGCCTGTATATATATTGCATTGTATCAGTGGGGAGTGAATACCATAGCGGCAACCGTTATCAGTATGATATTGATTATTGTCATTCGAAAAGCTGCGATTCTTTTTTGTTGGAATTTGCCAAAATTATAGTATTTAATACAAACATATAAAGTACAATCATATATTGTATATAGAAGACAGAATTGTTATTTCCCATGGAAAGTTTTTTTCGGGGGATATAAAAGCCAAAGATAAGTCAAACACAAATCTGCCGACATCATCGGAAGCTATAGTACGGATGTGGAAGATCCGGAAGGTGAGGCAATGTATTTAACCCTGAAAAAAGGCGGTAAATATGTTTATTATAAGCAAAGAAAGATTTTAAATAAAGGATCTTATAAGTTGGATTCTCAAGATGATCAGAAGAGAATGTATATTTTAGACGGAATGAAGCAGCCCGTAAAAGTTCTGATAATAGGAAAGAGATTATATCTTATTCGGGATAAAAACACTCTGATTTTAAAGCGGTTCAGCAAGAGTATAGAATATGTAAATGTAAAAATGGAATAGAGAAGAATATCCAGTAAAGCCGAAATGTGATTCTGCATTTCGGCTTTGTTATGTTAACAACATAACAAACAAAAACAAACATATAAAATCAGAAAAAACTATTGACTTTTACTAAGAAAAACCGTATTATCAACACATAAAAAAACAAAAATGAACAAAAGAAGAGGAGTAATGAACATGTCACAGTGTGTAGTGATAGCAGATGATCTGACAGGTGCAAATGCTACAGGTGTTTTACTGAAAAAAATGAACTATAAAGCATATACTGTTATGAACATGGAGCGTATTGAGCTGTCAGCCCTTTCAGACTGCGATTGTCTTT
>CAMYAO010000033.1 GCA_947253885.1 uncultured Clostridium sp. | reverse complement strand
ATCGACTATTCATCTATACTAATAAATTACTATTCTTCTTTTTTCTTTAAATTTTCATATTAATTTTGACATTCTTCGCCAAATTATCTTTATATAAAAGAAACTGTCTTTTCAATTTATAAAAAGACAGCTCTCTGCTCCAAATGTTTATTTTAGTTTTATCTTCAGTTCTACGGGATTATGATCCGAATGGACAAACTTTAAATTCTGTGTTCGACAAGATACTACTGTGATATTCTTCGATACCATAAAGCCGTCAATCATATAAAATTGAAACGTCTTTTGTTCACTCCCGTACAACGGCTTGTCCAGACTTCGGCAAGTCGGACAGGTTGTGTCCATACAGAAACGGATATCCGACCGGAACTCTTTTATATTAATTACTCCCGGCTTCCAGAGTCCCTCCTGCGCCGAATATTGTTTTCGATTGATATTGGAAAAACTCTGGTTAAAGTCTCCTCCTGCAATAACATAATTTCCCTTTTTCACTTCTATTTCAAAAAATTTTCTCAACAACTCTGTCTGCTTTCGTTTTCCCTCACCTTTATCATAGGCTTCCAAATGCAAATTTACGACTACTAATTCCCTCTTCGTATCTTTTACCGCAAACCGGTGTACTGCCAGACAGCGCTTTAGATTTACTGTACGAACCGGCCACGAAAAAGGTGTCGGCAGGCGTAAGCGATCGGCCCTTTTTATCGGAAACTTACTGTAAGTCCCAATACCGGCGTTTACTTGTCCTATCATCGGAAGCGGATAAGGAATCCACCCCACCTTAAAGTTGTATGCAAAGGTACTCCGGTAGCCTTTCACAAGATTAGAGATCACTTCCACCTCATTTATATAATAGGATCTAGTTGCCTTTTGATCTAATTCCTGCAGTAAAAAGATATCCGGATCCGCTTTATTCAAGTATTCAGCAATGCCGTTGATATTGGATTCCACTTCGGATTTGGAGGCACTTTTTACGTGCTTCCCTCCATCCAGAAAGAAATCTGCCCTCTCTCCCAATGCTCCGTATCCGACATTCCATGTCAATACCTTTATCATCTTCTGTCTCTTTAACGATTTTCCAGATAAGCTTCCATTTGCAAAAAGCCTTTCTTTTTCCTTTGGACAATACTCCGTAACTGTCAGATATACGAAAAGTCCTGCAAACATCACTGCAAAAATCAGAATCAGAATTCCGATTATTTTTACCGCCTTTTTCATAACAATATTTTCCCTTTCTTTATGTCTCAATACAACTGTCTCATTTTTTCTTTTCTTCATAAAAAAGCCGAGGAAAACTGAAAAATCCGTTTTCTTCGGCTAAATAAGTTTAAACCAGGTTTATATTTAATCGATATACCGATTTTTTTGTTGCTGCATACACCAAATTGAATTGAATCTGTTTTGCTGCTTTTCTATTTGTGATTTTAAAAAGATAACGATGATAACTAAAATCCGGACCCTTGAACATACCCCGGACCATATTTTTTTCTGTTCTTTTTAGAAGAATCTTTTTGAGTATCCTGATAATTTGTATTTTTACCTTGCGAAGTGTTCTTTGCTCCACAGACACCGGTTAAAATATGATGGAAAGAATAACAGGAAATAAAACAAATTTTCTTTTTTTCATAATGACCTCCTTTATGTGATATAACGTATTGTTTTCCCTGTTCTATTTCACATCTAACTAATTCGCTTTCATTATATCTGATATCTTGATTATTATCCACTTATTACTTGTAAAATTTCACTCTGTTCTCTATCTCCTCTTTTCCTTTCGGATCCGGTTCTGCCACAATCCCTCCAAACGGCATTTGAGCGAGCAGCTTCCAGCTTTTTGGTAATTGGAACATATCCCTGATTCTCTCATCTATAACCGGGTTATAATACTGGATATTTGCACCTATACCATCTTCACGAAGTGCTGTCCAGATATTGATCTGAAGCATTCCGTTTGCCTGATTTGCCCATATCGGGAAATTCTCTGCATAAGAAGAAAGCTCCTCCTGCTTATCTCCGAATACCACAATGATTCTTGCACTCTTCATATTGAATGCATCCGGAATCAGTTCTGTCACTTCTTACAGCAGATTCTGCAACTCCGTCCTGTCTATCGGCAGATCTTTGTTTAATTGATAATAACTTCTTCTATTTTTCAGTGCTTCTCTTACAACCATTTTTTCTCCTTGTATTGAATCTGTTTTTTCCCTGTATTACCTGTCTGTTTTACTGTTGCTGTTTCTGTATTTACGAATCAACTTTATCAATATATCCTTTTCTTCTTCGCTAAATGCGGAAAGTTGCTCTGTGAGCATCTTATTATTTTCCGGATATACCTGTGCGATTACTTTTTTCCCTTTATCTGTAAGAGAAAGAATGTATTTTCGCTTATCGTGTGTATCCTGCTTTCTGGATATATACCCAAGTTTTTCCAGATTTCCTGTGATTACAGGAAGCGTCCCATCTGTACTGAGTACCAGCGTCTTGACTTGACCGATGGAAAGATCTCCTTTCGTATTGAGTGCTTCCAGCACCGCAAACTGGCCGAATGTCAAACTGTGACGTTTACAAATCTTCCTGGTCTTTCGATCCATATCTGAAATCAGCCGATGCAATCCTATTACAATCGCAGACTCTTTTTTTGTAAGTTTCAAACCCGTCTCCTTTCTCAAGAATTGTTTATGATTACAATATATCTTTAATTAGATTTATTTGTCAACCTGTTTCTGTCAAGCATAAAGATAAAACACCCATACAAAAATTATGTATAAGTGTTTCCATCTATTCTCTATTTTATTTTTAAATCTAATTTCTTAGCGTCAATCATAAGACATATCTACCTTCTCTAAAGTACTACACACCATACCTAGCACTTTTACTATAAAAATACTATTATCCCTTTTTTTATTAGCTCTTCATCTGTAAAACACTGACCCGGGGAAGAGGCATAGATTCGCTTCGGTATTTCTGCTTTTTCGCCCAAACTATTCACATGCGACACAAGTCCGAGTGCAAGTGCTGCACCGGAAGAGCTTCCGGTCACAAGAATATCTAAAACATCATATAGATCAAGGATTGATACAAAGCGTACATTCACCCATAGACTTCATCAATAGTATGAGCTACGCAAAGCGGATAGTATGGAATAATCATATTACGATCGCTTTCCAGTGCTATAGCTAAAGCCTTCTTAATAGAATTAGGGCGTGGATGTACGAGCATTCCAACTCCTATTATAAACAGACATGCTTGTTTTACCGGCTTCTTATGCGTTATATATACCACTTTTTCTCCGTGAAAATCTTTAATCTCATAATCAATCTCACTGTGAGAAACCACGGGCATTTTTGTTTTGTTCATATGCTTTCGTACTTTTGAAAGAATCTCTGTTTCACTTTTACCGTTTCACTTTTACTGAAAAATTTTTTTAATCCGATAAGTTTCACAAGTCTTTTTAAAAAACGATATTTTAACGACAAATTAGGCATCTTTTCCTCCTCTTCTTCCTAACTATAATTTTATATTATTTCCCTCTTTGCTGTTCAAACATGTAGTTTTTTATTATTTTATCACAAATGTTTTAGCTTTGTCTAACTCGCTTTAATAAGTTCCGGAAAACACAAAATAAGATCACACATCCGTCTGCTTCCTTTTTTATTTCAGCTAATTATAGCGTGCTTTTTAGGCGCTTTTTAATTGTATAGATAATTGTTTTAAACTAAAAATTGCAGATTCTTGCTTTTACACAAAGAACTGAAAAACAGTAAACCTTTTTTGATTTACTGTTCCTGCGTTAGTTTTTATTAAATTATTAGTTTAACAATCTGCGGTTTGTCAATTAAAGTGTAAACTTCATGATGACAACATTAACACTAATTACACCTTTTCAAATATCAATATTTTCTGTGATAGTTTGTGAGCAATCGGCAGCCGATTAATAAGTTTCAATACCGGAAATAACGTCGCCATACCTCTGGTAATATCATCATCCTTTACCCTGCGAAAGCCTCCTGCAATATTCTTAAGGTCATCAAAAGAATCCGCTCCGAATATAAATTTTGCTCCGGTCTTTTGTATGGACTTTTCGACATTCTCTTTCGACACCCACCTTTTTGACAAACACTCCATGAGGACATAAGCATTGTCAAAATTCTCTCGAATAATCCGGAGCATTTTGGCATTGTCTTCCCGTGTCAGGTACATCGACAGTCCCTCAATAATAAACAGCATGTTTCCGTGTACTTTTATTTCTTTTGCCCACGCCGGATCTGTTGCTGAAATGCTGATATTCAAAACTCTTCTGGACTCTGCAAAAATCTGATTTCTTACCTTAATGGTTTCAGGCAGATCCACGTTATACCATGTAATTTTTCCATTATCCATGCGATAAAGTCTCGTGTCCAGTCCACAGGCAATGTTTACTACTGTACAGTTCGGATTTTCATCAATAAACGCTTTTACCAATTCATCCAATACAAGCGTTCTTGCAATCACGCCATAGCTCATGATAGAATCCTTTGAGGCGGTGGCAAAATCATAATCAATTTTTTCCACCAATTCCACCGCTTTGGCATCGTAAAATTTATGCCCCTTACTCTTGGAATACTGCGCTCTCGCGTAAAAACTCTGAAGCATCGTTTCCGCAGTACCATCTAAAACGGGTTTTATTTTTTCTTGCATTTCTATTTCCGGCAAATGTGAACACCTCCTGTAAATTTCAGTTTATCTCATAGCATCCTTCATGGATTTCACATACTCACCTATGTATTTAGGTGCATCCTTTCCATGCTTTTCAAGTAACTTTATAATAGCCGAACCAACGATTGCACCGTCAGAAATCTCTGCCATTCGCCTTGCTTGTTCCGGCGTAGAAATACCAAATCCAATCGCACAAGGTATATCGGTATTTTCTCTTACTACCTTCACAATAGAAGTAATGTCTGTCTTAATTTCGCTTCTTGTACCCGTTACCCCAAGACTGGAAACGATATATAAGAAACCTTCAGCTTTCTTTGCAATCATAGCAATACGGTTTTCAGATGTGGGAGCAATCAGTGACACTAAATCAACACCATACATGTGACACAGTGGCAAAAATTCTTCTTTTTCCTCAAACGGCAGATCGGGCAGAATCAGTCCGTCAATTTCAATATCTCGACAAGTCGAAATAAATTTTTCTGCACCATAGGAGAACACCACATTGGTATAGGTCATAAAAACCATCGGCAATTTTACATTGCGGCGGAGTTCTTTGACAAAAGCAAATATTTTATCTATCGTAACACCTCCATTCAGCGCCCTGATATTTGCTCCCTGAATAACAAGACCTTCGGCGGTGGGATCGGAGAATGGGATCCCAAGCTCGATGAGGTCTGCACCGTTTTCTACAGCGGCACGAATAGCATTGGCTGTGGTTTCCAGATCAGGATCACCGCAAGTGATAAAGGCGATGAAAGTCTTTCCGTTTTCAAATGCTTTTTTGATGTTACTCATGAAAATCCTCCCCTCTGTAGCGGGCAATGGCTGCACAGTCCTTGTCGCCTCTGCCAGATATGGTGACTATAATGATTTGGTCTTTATCCATTGCCGGTGCAATCTTCATTACGTGTGCAACAGCGTGAGCCGATTCGATGGCAGGAATGATGCCCTCGGTCTTTGCCAGATATTCAAAAGCGTTTACTGCTTCGTCATCTGTGACAGGTACATATTCCGCTCTGCCTATGTCGTGCAGATGAGCATGCTCAGGGCCAACACCAGGGTAATCGAGTCCTGCAGAAATGGAGTAAACCGGAGCAATCTGCCCGTCCTTATCCTGACAGAAGTAAGACTTCATTCCGTGAAAGATACCTATTTTTCCGGTAGTAATAGTTGCTGCTGTTTCAAAGGTGTCAACACCTCTGCCTGCCGCCTCGCAGCCGATCAGACGTACACATTCATCCTCAATAAAATTGTAGAAGCTGCCAATAGCGTTAGACCCACCGCCTACACAAGCGATAACTACATCAGGCAGTCTGCCTTCTTTCTCTTGAATCTGCTCCTTAATTTCCTTAGAAATAATTGCCTGAAAATCACGAACAATGGTCGGGAACGGATGCGGTCCCATAACAGAACCGAGACAGTAGTGAGTATCGCTGATACGGGAAGTCCATTCACGCATAGCCTCGGATACGGCATCTTTGAGGGTAGCAGTGCCTGTTTTGACGGGAATAACCTCAGCGCCTAGCAATCTCATACGGTACACATTAAGTGCCTGACGAATGGTATCTTCTTCCCCCATAAAGACAACGCATTCCATTCCCAGCAGTGCAGCGGCAGTTGCCGTGGCAACACCATGCTGTCCGGCTCCTGTTTCAGCTATCAATCGAGTTTTCCCCATCTTCTTTGCAAGAAGCGCCTGACCAAGTACATTGTTGATTTTATGTGCTCCGGTGTGGTTTAGATCTTCACGTTTAAGATAAATTTTCGCACCGCCAAGGTCTTTGGTCATTTTCTCAGCGAAGTACAGTCTTGACGGTCTGCCTGCATACTCATTGAATAGTTCGACAAGTTCTCTGTTAAATTCAGGATCGTTTTTATAGTAATTATACGCCTTTTCCAGTTCGATAACTGCATTCATCAACGTTTCAGGAATATACTGACCGCCGTGAATACCGAAGCGTCCGTTTGGATTTGTCATGATTTTTCTTCCTTTCTGGCTGCGACAACAAACGCCGCCATTTTTGTTCTATCTTTTAAACTGTTAGTTTCAATTCCTGAACTGACATCGACTGCAAATGGATGGAGCGCTTTGATCGCATCTGCCACGTTGTTAACGTCAAGACCTCCTGCGAGAAAATACGGTCTTCTGATACTTTTTACGAGATCCCAATCAAATACCGTTCCCGTACCTGCACCAGAATCAAGCAGTAAATAATCCGCCGTACTTTGTTTTGCAGTTTTTATGTCATTCACGGTTTCAATGCGAAAAGCCTTGATGATCGGCTTATCCGTGAGCAGTCGCAGCTGTGCAATATAATCTTCATCTTCGTCACCGTGAAGCTGCGCTATGTCGATAATGTTGTTCTGCAATAGCTTTGCGATATCTTGCAGATGTTCATTTACAAACACGCCAACTGCTTGAATTTCGGGCGAAAGCCGCCTTTTTAGTTCCATCGCTTTTTCGTATGTTATATAACGCCTGCTTTTCGATACAAAGACAAATCCGATATAATCCGGCTTTAGTCCGTTTGCCGCCTCTATATCACAAAGCCGGGAAAGTCCGCAAAGTTTAATCTTCGTCATATCGTGCCTCGCAGTTCATTGAGCTTAGCTTTTTTGTCGAGTGCCCGCATAAGGGTTTCACCAATCAAAACAGCATCTGCACCGATTTCACAGAGCTTTGCGACATCCTCAGCACAGCTTACTCCGCTTTCGGAAACAAACAGCACATCACGGGGAATCTTCTCTCTGAGTCTGCGGCTATTGTCCGCATCAACAGAAAAATCGTTGAGATTACGGTTGTTGACACCGATGATACGTGCTCCTGCATTAAGTGCAATTTGAACTTCGTTTTGATCATGTGTTTCAACCAATGCAGATAATCCGAGTTCATCACAAATGCTGATATATGACCTGATTTGTTTTTCACTTAAAATAGAACAGATCAGCAACACTGCCGATGCACCAAGCACCTTTGCCTCGTAGATCATATATTCATCTACTGTGAAGTCTTTCCGTAGACAAGGTATAGAAACAATGGAGGTGATTTCTTTCAAGTACTCATCACACCCTAAAAACCATTTCGGCTCGGTCAGCACCGAGATGCAATCTGCGCCTGCCACTTCGTACTCCTTTGCAATTTGCAAATACGGAAAATCGGGAGCTATTAATCCCTTTGAGGGAGATGCCTTTTTGCACTCACAAATAAAAGAAATACCTGTCTTCTTCAATGCATTTTCAAAAGCGAAAACGCCTTTAGGAAGGGATAAGGCTTGCCGATTGATTTCTTCAAACGGTATTTTCAATTTTGCTTGCTCGGTACGTTCTCTGGCATAGTCGGCAAGTTGATCTAAAATCGTCATGCCTCCACCTCCAGACGATTGCTGACTTCAATGAGCTTGCTGAGTGTTTCACGCGCTTTGCCCGAATCAATGAGTTGAGCAGCAAGTGCAATACCGTCCTTTATACTGTCCGCCTTTCCGCCGATATAAAGTGCCGCACCAGTGTTCATAAGAACAGCATTTCTCTTATGACTTTTTTCACCATTTAAGATAGCAAGCGTGATTTTAGCATTTTCTTGGGGAGTGCCGCCCTTCAGTTCTTCTTTGGTGCAGCGTTCAAAACCGAAGTCTTCCGGTGCGATCACAGAAGATTTGAACCAACCGTCACGAATCTCGCAGATCGTAGTCGGTGCACTCATAGAGATCTCATCCAGCTTATCCTGACCGTACACAACCATGCCGCGCTTGATGCCGAGATTGATCAGAACCTGCGCCAGCGGTTCAACAAGATATTCATCATACACACCGAGAAGCTGCATGGATGGTGTTCCGGGATTCGTAAGAGGGCCAAGAATATTGAACACGGTACGGAAACCAAGTTCCTTGCGGATAGCACCCACATATTTCATAGAGGTGTGATATTTCTGTGCAAAGAAAAAGCACATACCAACCTCATTCAAAAGTTTGATACATCTTGCTGGACTCTGCTGAATGTTTACACCAAGGGCTTCCAAACAATCTGCAGTCCCACACTGGGAGGAGGCGGCTCTGTTACCGTGTTTTGCGACTTTCATACCGCTTGCTGCAACAACAAGAGCGGAAGTGGTGGAAATATTGAAACTGTGAGCATTGTCACCGCCTGTTCCAACAATTTCAAAAAGCTCCATGCCTGTCTCGACCTTTGTTGCGTGCGATCTCATAGCAGCTGCACAGCCTGCGATCTCATCCGTAGTCTCAGCTCGGGCACTTTTGGTGGACAAGGCTGCAAGAAACGCGGCATTCTGTGTCGCTGTTGTTTCACCGCTCATAATTTCACTCATCACGGTGTACGCTTCATCATAGGTGAGGTCTTCTTTATTTACAATTTTTACAATGGCTTCTTTAATCATGATTCATATCTCCTTTATGAAATTATATAGCATGTGTTTCCCATCCGGCGTCATAATAGATTCCGGATGGAATTGTACGCCGAAAATAGGATACTCTTTGTGCTGTACCGCCATAACCTCACCGTCCGTGGTGCGTGCGGTAACCATCAGTTCATCGGGGATCGTCTCCGCATCCGTCGCAAGGGAGTGATAACGAGCAACGGGAGCAATTTCGGGACATCCTCTAAACAACGGGCAATTCGCATTGAACTTAACATCCGATTGCTTACCGTGCATTAGTTTCTTTGCATAGGTAACAGTTGCACCGAATGCCACACAAATTGCTTGATGACCAAGACAAACACCCAGAATGGGAATGTCCTTTCCTAGTATCTTTGCAGCTTCAATAATAATTCCAGCATCTTCGGGTCTGCCCGGACCGGGTGAGAGAACAATACGAGCCGGGTTCAATTTCTTAATTTCCTCTATCGTCATTTCGTCATTTCGGATGACCTTGATATGCGGATTGATCTCTCCGATGAGCTGATAAAGGTTGTAGGAAAAGCTGTCGTAGTTATCTATCAGAAGAATCATAATTCTACCTCCTGTGCAAGTTCCAATGCTTTAAGTGAAGATTTGGCTTTGTTTAGGCATTCTTCAAACTCCTTTTCGGGTACGGAATCTGTCACAATGCCGGCACCGCTTCTCACGAATACCTTGCCGTTCTTCTTATAGGCAATTCGGATGGCAATGCAGGTATCCATATTTCCCGTGAAGTCGATATAGCCAATGGCACCTCCATAAATGCCACGCTTGTTGTTTTCAAGTTCTCCAATCAACTGGCAAGCTTTGATCTTCGGTGCACCGGAGAGCGTTCCCGCAGGTAATACCGCCTCAATGGCATCAAGTGCATCGTGTTTTTCATCAATTTCTCCCCGAACAGTAGAGCCGATGTGCATAACATGGGAGAAGCGTTCGATAGAATGGAGCTTTTCGACCTGCACGGTACCGAACTTGCTTATTTTCCCGAGATCGTTTCGTCCTAAATCGACCAGCATATTGTGTTCGGCAAGTTCTTTTTCATCAGCAAGAAGTTCTGCCTCGAGAGCTTTGTCCTCTTCCACGGTTTTTCCTCTCGGTCTTGTTCCTGCAAGTGGGAAAGTGTACAACACATCATTTTCCAGCTTCACCAGCGTTTCGGGTGATGCACCTGCAACCTCCATGTCTGTTCCTGAAAAATAAAACATATACGGTGAGGGATTGATTGTGCGGAGCACACTGTAGGTATTTAGCAGACTTCCCTCAAAAGGTGCACATAGGCGGTTGGAAAGCACAATCTGGAAAATATTTCCTTCATGGATATGGTGCTTTGCTTTTTCTACCATGTCGCAGAATTGCTCACTGTCAAACAACGGCGTAACTTTTCCAAGCAGCTTGCCGCCCGGCTCCTTCTTCTTTTCACCGTGTTTCAAAAGCTCTGCGAGCTGCTTCAATTCCATAACTGCTTTGTTGTAACCAGTTTCCGGTTCATCCAGTGACATATTTACAATAAGAATAATTTTCTGTCGGAGATGATCGAATGAAATAACTTTATCAAAAAGCATCAGGTCAACATCCTTAAATACCTCGGCATCTTCTACATCACATTTGACGATCGGCTCACTGTAGGTAAGATAATCATAGGAGAAATATCCTACAAGACCGCCTGTAAAGGAAGGGAGATAATCGAAGCGGGGACTTTTATAATCGGCAAGAATCTGGCGAAGATAATCGGATGGGTTATCCGTCTTAACCTTGAGATTACCGATCTTCATTTCGCCATCAATACAGGTAATCTCCATTTTTGGATCAAATCCAAGGAAAGTGTAACGTCCCCAAGTTTCATTTGCCTGAGCGGATTCCAGCATATAGCAATGAGTGGATACATTTTTCAATATCTTCATCGTTTCAATAGGTGTTGTGAAGTCGGAAAGGATTTCAAGGCTGACCGGCAATACGCTATAATGACCGGTTGCTGCGATTTTTTTGACTTCAACAAAAGTTGGCTGAATTTTCATAATCAGTTCCTCCAAATAGGTATAGTAAATTGGTTATTTATCAGTATGATTCAATTTCAATATTCGGCGCACAGTGCGCCACCAACGTTTTGTATACAGCATATCGCAACCTCCTGAAACAAAGAAAAGACTCCTTTGATCTTCTATCTCAGTCAAAAGAGTCTTATAAAACAAAAACGTCCTTGACAGAGATATACACTCTGTCAAGGACGAATAAAAACACTTATCCGCGGTGCCACCTTGATTCATAGGAATGCCCCTATGCACTTAGCAGGATACCAACATATCCTCGGCAAATGACGTCTGCCTACAACGTCGCAGAATACTTTGTGAGATTCACATTTGACTGCGCCCTCAGCGGTCCATTTGACAACTTGTTTCTTACCTGACTCTCAGCACCACAGGTTCTCTGTAAAGGCATCATTGCCGTTATCTCCGCTTCAACGGTTTGAAGTATAAATTGTTTGCATTATACTCAGTTTTACATACTTTGTCAATAGACATGTGCAAATTGTTACAATATATTCACACTCTGCTATACACAGAGTTTAATCAAGATCCTTATACTCTGTTACAGTTCTCAGATATGTTTTGGAATCGCCATTCAAGATAAGTTCGATGTATTCAATAAATCAGATAGTCAAGTTCTGACCGCTGATACATATTGTCGGCACTCTCGTTCTCCACGGCGATGGTGTCAATCGCAATCTTACTGCTGTCGTTGCATTTCAGTTCTACACAGCAGTTGTCGAAGTTATATTCGCAGAATATAAGGCGTTTCATAGGGATTTTCCTCTAAAATCAAAAAAAGAAGCAGGTATATCTTCTGCTTTTTCACCACAATTTATATCTCTAAATATTACGCCGGAAAGTTCCTTCTCCAGTTCTTCTTCGCTCTTTCCTGACAACTCCTTCAATTTGATATTCATCTGCATATATGTACCTGCCTTTCTCACCCCAACTTTGGGGGCAGTGAACTTTGTTTAGTACATATATCACTCTAAATCCACAGAATATCAAGTCCTGTCGGCATAGATTTTTGCCAAAATGTATGCTTAAAACTGTGCATTTTATGATGCTTTTTGCGCAATTTTTATGCTGATTTCTGCACTATCCGGCGAAACGATAGTGGCAGGAAAATGCGAGGTTGGCTCAATTTTGAGCTAATCCCGAATCAATACACTTAATTTTGATCCGATTGCCTATCCCCCCTATGCAATTCTGCGAAAATTCGCACGAAGGGGGGCATCGGTCTTTAGGCAGAAAGGCTCTGGAGATGTGACCACCCCTACCCGTGGCAGCACTCGCATTCCCAAACCGGAAAGCAAACGGAGGGGTGAATTATTGACATTCATAAAAAATTTACACTTCATCCGCTTGCTAAACTTTCGCACAATCTTGCGAAATGTGTAGAATTGTGATATAATATTTATTATAGTGTGCAAAAGGAGGCAAATATGGCTGTTTCATATAATCGTTTGTGGAAGTTACTGGTTGATAAGAAGATGAGCAAGGCTGATTTGAGGAAAGCCTCCGGCGTTGCTCCTAACACAATGACAAAACTACGCAGGGACGAGGAGGTCACCCTTACCGTCCTTGGCAAAATATGCAAGACC
>CAMYAO010000032.1 GCA_947253885.1 uncultured Clostridium sp. | reverse complement strand
CATGGTTACCGGTGCTGCTCAGATGGATGGTGCTATCCTTGTAGTAGCTGCAACTGACGGTGTTATGGCTCAGACAAGAGAGCATATCTTACTTTCTCGTCAGGTAGGTGTACCTTATATCGTTGTTTTCTTAAATAAATGCGATATGGTAGATGATGAAGAGCTGATCGAATTAGTAGAAATGGAAGTAACAGAAGTTCTGGAAGAGTATGAATTCGAAGGATGCCCAATTATTAAAGGTTCCGCTCTTAAAGCTTTAGAAGATCCTCATGGTGAATGGGGCGATAAGATCATCGAGTTGATGACAACTATTGATGAGTATGTTCCGGATCCTGAGCGTGCTACAGATAAACCTTTCTTGATGCCTGTAGAGGACGTATTTACAATTACCGGACGTGGTACTGTTGCAACCGGTAGAGTAGAGCGTGGTACTCTTCATGTAAACGAAGAAATCGAAATTGTAGGTATCAAAGAGGAAACAGCTAAAACAACTGTTACCGGTATCGAGATGTTCCGTAAATTGTTAGACGAGGCTCAGGCAGGTGATAACATCGGTGCACTTCTTCGTGGTATCAAAAGAGAAGAAATCGAGCGTGGACAGGTACTTGCAGCTCCTGGAACTGTAACATGCCACCACAAATTTACAGCTCAGGTTTATGTTTTAACAAAAGATGAAGGTGGACGTCATACACCTTTCTTCAATAACTATCGTCCACAGTTCTATTTCAGAACAACAGACGTAACTGGTATCTGTGAATTACCAGAAGGTATCGAAATGTGCATGCCTGGTGATAACGTAGAAATGACAATCGATTTGATCCATCCAGTAGCTATGGAGCAGGGTTTAACTTTCGCTATTCGTGAAGGTGGACGTACTGTAGGATCAGGACGTGTTGCTACAATCATCGAGTAATACAATCTGAATATAGATTTGTTATCGTAAGATAACTTGTGTCCAAACGTAAGATACTCCAGAAACCTTGTGTTTCTGGGGTTTTTCTGTTGCTTAAAAAAGTTAAATAAGTCGGAAAAGAATAACGAATGATAAAGAAAAACGGTTGCCGGGAGATTATCCTGACAACCGTTTGTGATAACAGAATGATAACAAAATATATAATTTTGACTTTTAATACCAAGCAGACATTCCTTCTTTTAAAATTTCCCCGGAATTATAACTTTCTATGATTTTTCTGATAGCATGATCTGCAAAAAAGGTTTTTTTAAACGCAGTTGATGCTGAAGGCCATTCTTCTTCGGTTAAAAGTGGAAGTCCTTCTTCTTTTCTCGTGTCATTAACAGAATTTCGGAGTTCATTTTGCTCATCTACAGTAACAATATGAGAAAAATCATCATGTGCCATTTTCTGAATTTCTACAGTTTCATTTAATTTGTCAATTAGTATAATTCTATGCATTTCATCTTCATTACCATTTGAAAATACCAATAAATAAGATATGGATCAGTTTCTTCAATTAATCTAAAAGTAACTATTTCGCCACACTTTCTATAAATGCTAAAATTAAGTCAAATCATAAACCCTGACAGTATTGTCCTCGCTGCTTTTTTGACGATAGTATGACAACCTATCGTAGTTCCCATAGCACGTAATTTCCATTCTTCCTGGGTAGCATTCAGTTTACCCAGCTCTTCCTGTCTCTTATCTTCATCTTCAATAGCTAATATTTCAGCCTTTTCCTTTTCGTAGACATTTTTAAACTGACACCATTTCTTAAAGAAATCCTGCATTGTAGGATTATCAAATGTCAGCGCAACCTTCTGATCGGATGTTTCTGCAAGTGAGAGGGTTACCGAATCATCAATAGAGAACAATAGAGAACAATAGAGAGAGTACGTCTCCAACTGTTTCAATATTAAAATCCAGAAAAACACTGACATTTAATCCCAGTGCAGTTGCTATCTTTTCTAACTGGTTCGGCTTTGGATTCCGGATTCCTAGTTCATATTTTCTTATCGTACCAACATTAATGCCAGACAGCTCGGCTAATTGTATCTGACTGTATCCTCTGAATTCTCGGTATGCCCGGATTTTTTTACCTACCATTATGGCTGCCTCCTTAATTATATTTGTGCTTCTATTCTAGCACAAAAGTGAATTATTATAAGAGAACAACAAAAGTGACTGGAAATGAGAACCAATTATATGATGACAGTAGATGATGTTATAAATGAACTGGGTGTAAAGCGTAGTAAGGCATATTCGATTCTGAAACAGCTTAATGATGAACTGGCAAAGGAAGGATATGTAGCAGTTCGTGGAAAGATTCTACATCCCTACTGGGAAACAAAATTTTATGGATGGTCTCAGCGAGCAGTTTAAGGAGGTTTTAAGATGTCAGCTTACAAGGACACAAAACAGGGAATCTGGTGTGTGAGCTCCCGTTATATTGACTGGACAGGAAAAAGACGCAGAAGCTGAAAAGAGGGTTCAAGACAAAGAAAGAAGCATTGAATTATGAAAAGGAATTTATGAGAAAGACTGCAGCGGATATGAAAATGGAGATGGGAAGTTTCATTGAAGTTTATTTTGAAGATAAGAGAAAAGAACTCAAAGAAAATTCAATCCGAAATAAGCAGCATATGATGAACAAGCACATTGTTCCATATTTTGAACAAGAAAAATGAATGAAATTACACCGGCAGATGTAATCCAGTGGCAGAATATCATTCAAGAAAAAGCCCAGACAAAATATCTGAGCAAGTTCTCGGATAATCAGATTCACTGATATACCATCTTGGCAGATTAAGTATATCATGAATTGAAAGATACAACAATTCCCAAATATCTGTTCATCGGAGGCTTGCTCGGAGGGGCAGGAGGTAGAAGTGACATTATTTGAACAGGTAAAAGAATGTGTGACAGCCAGTGCACAGATAAAGAAGAACAAAACAAAATACAGAGGAATGGAGTTGTAAGAATATGAAGAAACAGATTTATGATGAAAAGAACAGATTGAGCTACACACTGCATGGAGATTATTATCTGCCGGATCTGGAAATCAATGAGGAAGAACCTACATATGGGAAATATGGAATAATGCGAAAGCAGTTTCTAAAGGAACACAGGAGTGCCAGGTATCAGTATCTGGTGCTGACCGGGAAACTGACGGAGCATCTGAATCAGGTTGATAAAGAAGCAAGAGAAAAAGTCGAGATGCTGATGGAACAGATGGCCGAACAGTGGGGCGTGACGGAAGAATTGAAGGTGCAGGATCAGATGGAATGGGTGAGGAGGATGAATAATATCAAAGAAACTGCTGAAGAAATAGTATATAAAAATATAATCTTTATGTAGAAAAGAGGCTGTCTGCATGCGTTGTGGACAGCCTCCTGTATAGGAAGGGGTATTCTTCAGATATATCATAGTCGGTGGCTGTATCAGAAAATTTTGTATCCCAAATGGCTTCTTCAATGGCTTGTAAACACTCATCTGTATGTTTGGAAATGTCCTGCCCCCAGAAGTGAAGGACAGTATAGCCTAGAAATAGAAGTTTTTTATCATTTTCACAATCACGATTACGATTTCGCTCGATTTTTTTGATCCAAAAGTCTGGATTTTTTCTCTTTTCAATCCGAAGCTTGAGAATCTCTCAATCTTTTCCGTGAAAAAATTCACTATCGAAAAAATAGCAATTTTATATTTGGTAAGAACAATGTCAGGAGAACCAGGGAGAGCTTTATAATTTTTGCGATAGCGATAACCTTTGTGCCATAGAGATTTTCGGAGCAATAGTTCTATGGAAGTATCTTTACTGTGAATCTTACGCATATTGTTTGAAACAGTAGCGGAATCATGCGACATATAGGTACCTTCTTTCTACCTGAACTGATGAGAATATGAGAATATATTATCAAAAAACAGGAGAAATAGCAAACGGGTTAAGAAATATACAAGAGGAAATCTAACGATATAGTGAGGGAATTGCTTGTTGCTAATTGTGGTATATGATAAAATATGATTTGTACTATTTTGAATTTTGGAGGAATTTTAATGGCGATTTGTTATGACAAATTATGGAAATTACTAATAGATAAAAAAATGAACCGCACAGAATTGAAGGAAGCGTCAGGAATAAGTTTTAATGTGTTAGCTCGATTAGGAAAGAATGAGCCAGTTTCATTTGAATCAATAGAAAAAATATGTTTTACATTAAATTGCAAGATAGAAGATGTTGTAGAGATACAAAAAGAAGAACCAATACAAATCGATAGTGATGCATTTACAACCATAGAACTGTTTGCGGGAGCTGGCGGTTTGGCTTTAGGGATAGAAAAAGCTGGATTTGAACCATTGGGACTAATAGAGTTTGATAAAGATGCTGCAGAATCTTTAAAGACCAATAGGCCGAACTGGAGAGTTATTCATGATGATATAGCTAATATATCTTGTTTGGATTTGGAAGATTATTTTGGCATAAAAAAAGGAGACCTGGATTTATTATCGGGAGGGGCACCGTGTCAGGCTTTTTCCTATGCTGGAAAAAGATTAGGACTTGAAGATGCAAGAGGAACACTTTTTTATCACTATGCAACTTTTTTACAGAAATTACAGCCAAAGATGTTTTTATTTGAAAATGTGCGAGGATTGCTGACTCATGATAAGGGAAGAACATATGCGGCGATAACCAATATTTTTGAACAGGCGGGATATACCATTCAGAAAAAAGTTTTAAATGCCTGGAATTTTGGTGTGCCGCAGAAAAGAGAGAGGCTAATCACTGTTGGAATTAGAAATGATTTAGTGGGAAAAATTTCATTCTCATTTCCTAAAGAACATGATTATAAGCCTGTTTTGAGAGATGTTTTATTGGATTGCCCAGAAGGATCAGGAGTGCCATACGGGGAAAATAAAAGAAAAATATTTGAATTAGTTCCACCTGGAGGATATTGGAGAGATATCGATCCAGAGATTGCAAAAGCATATATGAAAAGTTGTTGGGATATGGAAGGCGGAAGAACAGGAATTCTTAGGAGAATGAGTTTGGATGAACCATCATTGACGGTATTGACTTCACCGTCTCAGAAGCAAACAGAAAGATGCCATCCAGTGGAAGCAAGACCGTTTACAGTACGTGAGAATGCAAGATGTCAAACATTTCCGGATGAATGGCAGTTTTGTGGAAGTGTTCAATCTCAGTATAAACAGGTTGGAAATGCTGTTCCCGTCAATTTAGCATATGAAATTGGGTTGGAGATACATAAATCATTAGAGGGGGTAAAATAAATGGCGTGGAATTTAGATTTTATATCAGAAGAAGATTTTAAGAAGCATGTGCGTGCAACGATTATGAAATATGGAGAAAAGCTAGAATCGTATGATTTGAAGCGGTTTAATAGTAACTTGATTGATCCAATCAAACTGATTTTTGATAAGTCGGTATATCGTACAAGTTGGGAAGAAATTGTAAATAATGAAATTTTTCGGCAGAGAGATAAGTCTAATAATAATGATATAGGATATTTTCATCAGAATATTTTTTCTTATTTCAAAGGCTGCGAAGTCCCACAAGCAGGCTGGGATGTTATTTACAGAAATCCAGATGGAATACAAATGCCAGATGGAGATATTGTACATACAATATATGTAGAAATGAAGAACAAACACAATACTATGAATTCTGCATCTTCCGCAAAAACATATATAAAAATGCAAGGACAGATTCTGGAAGACGATGATTGTGCATGTCTGTTAGTTGAAGCAATTGCAAAGAAATCACAGAATATAAAATGGTCAACAAAAGTTGATGGGAAAAATGTACAGCATAGATTGATTTGCCGTGTGAGTATGGATCAGTTTTATGCAATTCTCACTGGTGAGGAAGATGCATTTTACAAGATGTGTATGGCATTGCCGGAGGTAATTAATTCTGTTGTAAATGAAGAAGGCGGTGTTGAAGTACCGCACGATACAGTTATTGATGAATTGAGAAAAGTGGCATCATTATATGGTGATGAAAATGACGAGCTGTCTATGGCAATGGCTGTATATATGCTTGGATTCAATACATATATGGGCTTTGGCGATAAGATTCGTGGTGAATTGGGAGAAGATAAAGACGGAATGCTTAAGAGAATTTATGAGTATGTTAAGAGATTTCCGGTATGTGATAAAGAAAAAAATAAAAAGTATATAGGTGACAGTTGACTATGTTTTACACAATATATGATGCGATTGTTTTTAAAGCAGATAAAGATGGAATAAAAGAAGATGAAGTGAAAAAAAGGCTTAGAAAAAGAGGACTTACTTCAGAGCAACTAGGACTGTTGAAAAATAATTGCACCACACTTTTAACAGAAGACATTCTAGATATAATATTTGATGAGTTCGAATTGAAAAGACTGGAAATCGATTTGATGCTTGGAAGTATTCCTAAAGAATATGAGGAAAGCTATTTAAACCATATATCGGCTATAGCAGATTTATTAAAAGAGGAAGAAACTCAAAAAAGAAAAGGTAGAAAGAAGGGTAAAATAGAATTTAAGACAAACAGAGGAAAACTATATCATGCAGATTGTCTAGAAATATTACCACAAATCCAAGATAATACAATTGATTTAATTTTTGCGGATCCACCATTTAATTTGAAGAAAGAGTATGCTAACGGAAGAAGTGATGATTTGACAATTAGCAAATATATAAATTGGAGTAAACAATGGCTGGATGAATGTGTAAGAATTTTAAAACCAGGTGGATCATTGTATATATATAATATTCCAAAGTGGTGCGTATATTATGCGGAGTATTTAAATTGTAAACTTTGTTTTCAAAATTGGATTGCAATTGATATGAAAAATAGCTTCCCAATAAAAGATAAATATACACCTTCACATTATGGATTACTTTATTTTACTAAAGGAGTAAAGGCAAACACATTTAACAAACAAAGATTACCAATTCAAACGTGTAGGCATTGTGGGGGAGAATATAAAGATTATGGTGGGTATAAATATAAAATGAATACTCTAGGGGTTAATATAGCAGATGTATGGTATGACATTTTTCCTGTGAGAAATGGAAAAAATAGATTATATAATGAACTTTCTGTAAAATTATTAGATAGGGTAATTTCATTTAGCAGTAACGAAAGTGATTTAATACTAGATCCCTTTGGCGGAAGTGGTACAACATATGCAGTGGCAGAATTATTGAATAGAAATTGGATTGGTATAGAATTGGGAGATTGTGGGGTGATAAAGAATAGATTGTTATCGCTAGAAAAAGACAAAGAACTTTTGAAAAAGATTAATGAAGAAAAGAATGTTTTATTTACGAAAAAAAGCATAAAATTAAGGAAGAAAAACGGTTTTTGGCTTCCAAAGGAGGAGCAATGAAAGTAATAACATTTTTCAATAATAAAGGTGGAGTGGGGAAAACAACTACAATTATTAATTTGGCTAGTTATTTATCAATATATAGAGAAAAAAAGGTATTAGTAGTTGATTTGGATCCTCAGTCAAATTCAACACAGGCAATTTTGCCGGAGGAAACTTGGCTAGAATTTTATGATCCAGATAATCATAATGTAAGAAAAACAATATATGACTATTTTCGTGATATGGAAGAAGGAGATGCCAATTTTAACAATATCGATATTCCGGTTAGTGAAGGACAAAACAATTTTAAAATATCGTTGATCCCGGGACATCCTAAATTATCGATAATTGATGATACAATGAGCAAAAGTTGGTCTGAAACATTGTCAGGTGACAAAGGTGCCATTAGAAAGTTAAATTGGCTTAATCAACTAAAAAAAGAGAACACGATATTTGATTACATATTGATCGACGTTGGTCCATCGTTAGGTGCTTTGAATAGGAGTGCATTATTAAATTCAGATTATTTTTTAACACCTATGGCATCGGATATATTTAGTTTACTAGGAATATCTAATATTGGAGATTGGATAGAAAGATGGATGAATTTATATGAAGCAGCAATAAAGACTTTTGTTAACAAATTTGGAGAAGAAGAAAGTCGAAAATTTTTTGATAAATATTCAATCAATACTGATATAAGTAAAACAACACGATACATCGGATACTCAATACAACAGTATTCAAAACGGAAGTTTAAAAATGGAGAAAGACCAACACAGGCTTATGAAAAAGTTATTAATAGCTTTCATGCGGAAATAGAGAAAGCATTGGGAAAATTTGTTAAAGAAGGAATTGAAAGTGAAGAATTAAAATTGGGAGATGTACCATACGTTTATAGCATAATTCCGTTATCACAGACTGCAAATACACCTATTTTTGAATTATCCTATGCAACAGGCGTAAGAGGAAATCAGACGAGTAGCGTGGAGAATTATAAAAAATATTTAAATACACTTGCAGATAATTTTATAAAAAACGTAGGAGAATAATGAAATGAGTGATATTTGGCCAGATAATTTAATAGAAGAACTTGCATATAGACGATGTTTGATATTTTTAGGATCCGGTATTTCTGCAACGGCAAAAAATGATGCAGGTGAATCTCCAGATACATGGAGAGCATTTCTTGATAATGTAAAATCGAAGATGAAGAATCCTTCCGACGATGATAAAAAATTTGTTGAAGATATGTTAAAAAAACAGAATTATTTATTAGCACTGCAGGCAATCTCGGACTTATGTGATTCGGGAGAATATAGTAATTATTTAAAAAATCAATATTTAAGAGGAAGGTATAAGCCATCTAGAGTACATGAACTTATAAAAGATTTGGATAGTAAAATTGTTGTCACAACTAATTTTGATAAACTGTATGAGGGATTATGCCATGAGCCAGAATATATAACATTTGATTATACAAATACTCGTTCTATTATAGGAAGTATAAAAGCACCAGAAAATATTATTATAAAGGCACATGGAAGCATAGATGATACGGAAAAGTTAATATTTACAGCAAAACAATATTATCAAGCTCAGGAAAAATATCCGGAGTTTTATCATTTGATGACAGCTTTATTTCTTACGCATACAGTAGTGTTTTTGGGATATAGTTTAAACGATCCAGATATTAATTTACTTTTGCAATTTTTACATAATACAGCGAATTCTTCATGTCCACATTATATGGTTGATAAAAAAGGAAACAAATCACAATTAATTAAACATTGGAAAGATACATATAATGTTTCGCTGTTGGAATATGGCGATGATTATAGTTGCTTAGAGTCAAGTTTAGAAGAATTAAGATATCTTGTAGTTAATTTGCGAGAAGAGAGAGGAATGCCATGATAACAAAATCTCCAAAAACCACATGGACACAGTGTAAAATCTGGATTTTTCCCCATAAATCACACGAAAAATCACCATTTGTACACTGCAATACACCATTCTGATACCGTGAAGGTGGACGTACTGTAGGATCAGAGCGTGTTGCTACTATCATTGAGAAATCTTGAGAGATAGTTTCATAATCCAGTATTTACAAGCCTTCCGAGGAATTTCCACGGGAGGCTTTTGTAGTGTGCCTTACGGCACACGTTTCTAATGGGTGAAAGTCCCTAATTCGCCCTAGTAGAGGGAAGGATACAGCCAATACCACGCAAATATGCGTCAAGATATTTGGAGCTGTAGCAGTAACAGAATGATACAGTTTGCGCTAAACAACAAGAAACTCCGTGAATGGGGATATCCCACATTTACAGAGTTCTATTTGAAAATATGTGAAAACTAAAGAACCGCCGTGTACGGAAGTATGTACGGTGGTGTGGAAGGTTGGTAGATAAAATAATTATTTACCTCCTGCTCGATTATAAGAAAACCATGCGATAGACGGGCGGATGGTTATTTGAGCTCTTTGTAAAGAATAATATTGACAAATGTTTTACATATTCACATTATGAAATTGTGAGGGGTAGAATAGATGAAGATCTTAAGAAGAGTATAGATGTTTCATTTATTACACAGTGTGTATATGATGTTTCTATCGGAGACAAGCAATATAAGTATCGTTATTCAGATCACAATAGAATTTTAGGGATAACGAAAAAAATATATAAAGATGATGCGAGGACCGGAGATGTGATATAGATATTTTACATGTAGTGTATATTGGATTAAACTGTAGATAACTCGAAAAGAGACCTAGTCACAGTTATTTTTATCAGAATGGCGAGGAAATATGGGTACTTCGGAATGTAAAAAAAGCATTTCAAAGTATGAAATTTATCAAGAGAGAAATTACTCATTATGCAAAGATATTTAATTACATAGTATGATATAATATGTGAAGATAGCTAAAAAATGTATTTAGGGGGGGATTTATGAAAAAAATTTTTGTTGGAAATACTAATTTTTGGCATATGTAATGGATCTTTACCGATTTCTGCCAATGAATGAAATCGACACAGGTATAGAAAGCCCAAATGGAAAGATTTTCTTTGAACGTAAAAGAATCTAATAGAAGTCTACTAATAAAAAGTCAAGTGGAAATTTGAAAAATTAGTAGACAGAAATGGAGGTATCACAAAAAGACCACCGATATCGCTGGCCAGAAAAAGAATGAAAGTAACTGTTAAACCTCGGACGGTTGAGAAGCTAAGCACTCCTTAATCTTGCCGTAGTAAATTCGCAGGAACTTGTTTGCTCCGGCAGTCATGTAGACCTGATATGGTTTTCCTTCGGCTTTCTTTTTCATCATGAAGAGATAGACAGGGTCATCCGCTGGTGCAAGTTGAAGCAAGGTACTCATGATCTGAAAGAGTGTCTTGCGAAGACGCAGAGCCCCGTGCTTCGAAGCTCGGTTGCTCTTATAGTTCATAGTTCCTGATTGATTAACACCCGGATCAACACCTGCAAATGCCGTAATGGCGGAGCGATGATCGAAGCGAGAGATGTCGCCAATCTCGGCCATAAGCTGAGGATCATAAGTGGGACCAACGCCATACATGGACATAACAGTGTTGTATTCCGGGAGTATGGATGCAAGCTGGTTCATGATGCGCCGGAATTCCTCGATCTGTTTGGAGACAGTATTCAGCTGCTCAATGTTACTGAGAATTAACTGCTTGTATACCGCATCCTTAGGTACAACGGCGATAAGTTCCTTCGAAGCATTGAAAAGTTCTTCCGGCTTGCCCGGTTGGAAGTTATAGCCGTGATGCTTGCAGAAGTTCTGATAAGGCTCTGTGAAGGCTTTTAAGCCGATTTTGCGGACACAGTCCACGTGCCAGAAGGAGTGAAGGTAATCAATTTCTCGCTTCCGTCAGAGCGTACAGGGCTGTCAAAGAGAGCGTTCGCGCCAGGGTATGTCAGATCAAGAAGGGAGATAAGGTTGTTCTTCAGGGCGACCTTCTGCTGCATGAAGAAGTGGAACTGCGTATTTAATGTTTTCAGTTGTGTTCGAGTATTATCCATAGCGGAATGCTGACGCAGATATTCCCACTTGTCAAGAGTATACTTGGCGATTTTCTTCGCATCGGCAGGATCTGACTTGACTTTGCGGAGAGGATTTTCATCACTGTCATGATGCTTGATCAAGCTGGGATTAACAGCAGACACAAAGATACCGGCATCAAGAAAGGCTTTCAGAACAGGTTCATGGTAATGACCGGTTGTCTCCATAACGACTTTGGTCTCACCATCAAGACTTCCGACATAAGAGACCAGTTCAGAGAGTTCCTTGACAGAATGAGAAATATTGAAGGGCTTGCGCACAACCTCTCCAGCAGGACGCAGGACAGCGACAGTGCTTTTGCCTTTCGAAACATCAATACCAACAGCGTTCAACATAGATATACCTCCGAAGATAGATTTGTAGTGGGTCAACCGTTCCTCATCGCTTATTCACTCTCCTGGGTATCAAACGAACGCACAAGACGTGGTTTAATCTACGTAAACCGAACAGCTGCGAATGAGTGGTTGGCAGACAGACTTTCATACGGACGCTAAGTCCAAGGAGGTCTCCGTCCAAACCAATGCCACTACATTCTAACAGCCTAAGCAATGAGAGGACTATACCCTCAACTGGCTGTTGGTGAGTATAATCACTACACTTTTATATTAGGAGGAGGTTTTGAAATGAAATTTTTATCCGGAAATTTTTTCTTATGTGCATGTTTGTTTTATTGTACAGAAAGATTAACGGAGACTCTGACTTTTTTCGGGGAAGCGAAAGCTTCCTCGTTTTTTAGTTTCTATGAAGCTAAGTGAAGTATCCTTGTTCTTAGATTTTCAAAGCGCTTTATCCCATATGATATTCTTTTTAGTACCTTAATTTTGTTGTTACATCCTTCTGTAAATCCATTGGTATAACCATACTTAAATGCATTTAATATCTCCCTCTGCCATTTTATGAAAGTATTTGTGCATTTCTTAAACTCTTCTAAATTAGATACTTGTGCTGCTAGTATCCAGTTAGAAAGTCTCTTTTTAGCTTCTTTTTCATCCTTTGAATCCATAAATTCATTAAATTTAGTCTTTAGATAGTAGGATTTTGCCAGATCATCAGAAGCTCTTAACATGACATCAACCTGTGCAATTTGATCCGCACTTAGGTTTTTAGCTTTCTTAATTAAAAGCTTTCTAGAATGCTTGAAATATACTCTTCTAAACTTTCAGAATCGACTTTGTTCCCTTTTTCTAACATTATCGAATGCCCATGATAATTAACTTATGCTCTAGTTTTTTTGAAATTAAAAAATGTCAGAGTAGCAAGTTTTTTCTTGCCATCCCAACATTTATTATAGAACCAAAATTTTTGGGCTTCTAAATATCAAATAATATGCTGTATAATATAAGTGTATAGGCTTAAGTGGAGGTATATATGAAAATATTAACTGTTGAAGATAATAATATGATAAGAGAGGGAATAAGTGAATATCTTTCAGAATTTGGATATACTGTTATTCAAGCTAAAGATGGAAGAGAAGCCTTGTCAAAATTTAATAGCGATATAAATTTGGTTATCTTAGACATTCAGATACCTTTTATAAATGGTTTAGAAGTGTTGAAAGAAATTAGAAAGAAAAGCAATTTACCAATTCTAATCTTGACTGCATTTAGTGATGAAGAATATAAAATTGATGCATTTACTAATTTAGTAGACGGATATGTAGAAAAGCCATTTTCATTGCCGGTCTTAAAGGCTAGAATAGATTCTTTAATTAAGAAGAATTATGGACATTTAGAGAAGTTTGAATATAAGGATCTATCGGTTAATTTTAATAGCTATACAGCTAAAATAAATGGTGAAAAAATAGATGTAAATGCAAAAGAACTAGAAGTATTAAAATGTTTATTGGATAATAATGGACAAGTGTTAACAAGAATGCAAATTATTGATTATGTATGGAAAGATAGCGAAGAAACTCCTTATGATCTGTCTCTTATACACATCTGACGCTGCCGACGATATGCAGTGTGTAG
>CAMYAO010000031.1 GCA_947253885.1 uncultured Clostridium sp. | reverse complement strand
CTACACACTGCATATCGTCGGCAGCGTCAGATGTGTATAAGAGACAGTAATTATGGTATGAGTTAGGGACGGATACGTTACGGTTTGTTCATAATAAGTTCCATCTTTATTGTTTGTTTTTGACTTTAAATAATGTTAGAATAGACTCATTATTGTTAAAGTGGGTTTTTAGAGTTTTCGCTTTTAAATCCGCTATTAACTTAGAGTCAGGAGAATATTTATGAAAGCATTTGAAAAAGTATTTGGTACTCATAGTTCTCATGAAGTACGTCGTATCAAGCCTATTTTGAATAAGATTTTAGGGTTGCAGTCAACCATGCAGGCACTGTCGGATGAGGAGTTGCAGGCAAAGACTCCGGAATTCAAGGATCGTTTAGCGCAGGGAGAAAGTTTGGATGACATTTTACCGGAAGCATTTGCAGTCATTCGAGAAGCATCTAAGCGTGTACTTGGAATGGAGCATTTCCCTGTTCAGCTGTTGGGTGGAATTGTGCTTCATCAGGGTCGTATTTCAGAGATGAAAACAGGTGAAGGTAAGACATTGGTTTCCACTGCACCGGCTTATCTGAATGCACTGGAAGGAAAAGGTGTACATATCGTCACGGTAAATGATTATCTGGCAAAGCGTGATGCTGAGTGGATGGGACGGGTTCATGAGTGGCTCGGTCTGACTGTAGGCGTTATTTTAAACGATATGGAAAGTGACGAACGGCGAGAGGCTTATGGCTGTGATATTACCTATGTAACAAATAATGAGATCGGTTTCGATTATCTGAGAGACAATATGGTAATTTATAAAGAGCAGCTGGTACAAAGAGAGTTGAATTTTGCTATTATCGATGAGGTGGACTCCGTATTGATCGATGAGGCACGTACTCCTCTTATCATTTCAGGACAAAGCGGAAAGTCTACCAAGCTGTATGAGGCCTGTGATATTCTGGCGCGCCAGATGGAAAAGGGTTCGGTAAATAAAGAATTTTCCAAGATGGACGCAATCATGGGAATTGAGCAGGAAGAGACCGGTGACTACGTTGTAAATGAAAAGGACAAGGTAGTCAATCTGACACAGGAAGGTGTTAAGAAGGTTGAGAATTTCTTCAATCTGGAAAATCTTGCAGATCCGGAGAATATTGAGATACAGCATAATATCACATTGGCACTTCGTGCACATTCTCTGATGCATAAAGATCAGGACTATGTTGTAAAAGATAATGAAATCTTAATTGTAGATGAATTTACCGGTCGTATTATGCCGGGACGTCGTTATTCAGACGGACTTCATCAGGCAATCGAAGCAAAGGAACACGTAAAGGTAAAGCGTGAGAGTAAGACGCTTGCAACAATTACCTTCCAGAGTTTCTTTAATAAATATGCAAAAAAGGCCGGTATGACCGGTACCGCATTAACAGAAGAGAAGGAATTCCGTGACATCTATAACATGGATGTAATCGAGATTCCTACCAACCGTCCGATTGCCCGTAAAGATCTTCAGGATGCCGTCTATAAAACAAAAGCGGAAAAATATAAAGCAGTAGTTAATGATATTATAGAGGCTCACAGAAACGGACAGCCGGTATTGGTCGGTACAATTAATATTGACACTTCAGAATTATTAAGTCATCTGCTCAGCAATGCGGGAATTCCGCACAATGTTCTAAATGCAAAGTTTCATGAGCAGGAGGCTCAGATTGTGGCGGATGCAGGTCAGCACGGTGCCGTTACCATTGCGACCAATATGGCCGGTCGAGGAACGGATATCAAGCTGGATGAAAAGGCAAAGGCAGCCGGAGGTCTGAAGGTGATCGGTACGGAGCGACATGAGTCCCGTCGTATTGATAATCAGCTTCGTGGACGTTCCGGAAGACAGGGAGATCCGGGTGTATCCCGATTCTATATCTCTTTGGAAGATGATCTGATGCGTCTCTTCGGTTCTGAAAAATTGGTTACCATGTTCAATGCTCTCGGTGTTCCGGAGGGAGAACAGATTGAGCATAAGATGCTGACTAATGCGATTGAGAAAGCACAAAAGAAGATTGAGGGAAACAACTTCGGTATTCGTAAAAATCTGAATGATTATGATCAGGTTATGAATGACCAGCGAGAGGTTATTTATGATGAGCGTCGTCGTGTGTTAGATGGGGAAAGCATGAGAAATGCCATCTATAAAATGATCACAGATCGTGTGGAAGGTTGTGTGGACGACGTACTTGGTTCAGACTCAAAGGTAAGCGACTGGAATTTAGGACAGTTAAATGAAGAGTTGCTTCCAATCGTTCCGATGGAGGTAATCGCAAAAGAAGATGTTGCCACGATGAAGAATATCAGTGAGTTGAAACATCTTCTTAAAGAGAGAGCAGTAAAGCTCTATGAAGCAAAAGAGGCAGAGTTTGAAGAACCAGAGATGATTCGTGAATTAGAACGAGTAATCCTGTTAAAATCTATTGATCGTAAATGGATGGATCATATTGATGACATGGAAATTCTAAGAGAGGGAATCGGACTTCAGGCATACGGACAGAGAGATCCTCTGGTAGAATATAAGATGGCGGGATATGATATGTTTGAGGACATGGTCGCCAATATCGAAGAGGAAACTGTTCGTCTGTTGTTCCATGTTCGCATGGAACAAAATGTAGAGCGTGAGGAGGTTGCAAAACCGACCGGCACCAATCGTGCAGAAGACGAGAGTATACCGGACAGACCGGTGGTTCGAGAAGAAAAGAAAATCTACCCGAATGATCCATGTCCATGCGGAAGCGGTAAAAAATATAAACAATGCTGCGGTAAAAATAAATAAAAGAGTATGGTCTGGAGATTGTTTTCAGACCATATTTTTTACATTAAGTGTAGAGAAAGAAAAGAGGGAGAGAATGCATCATCTATTTTTCAGCCGTTTATCAGATGGTAGCTATCGTATGACAATGGCAAGTTATACGATAATAGCAATTATTTTGTTGGTAATCCTGCTTATGATCGCAACCAGAACAAAAGGAGAACGAAAGGTCAGCGTAAAACAGCTTACATTTTCCGCGGTCGGGATTGCACTGGCGTTTGTTTTATCTTTTATAAAAGTATTTACTTTGCCGACCGGAGGCAGTATTACGTTTCTGTCTATGTTTTTTGTCGTGTTGATCGGATACTGGTTCGGACTTCGTGTCGGACTTGTGGCAGCGATTGCTTACGGGTTGTTACAATTGATAGCAGAGCCTTATATTTTAAGTCTACCACAGCTTTTGATCGATTATCCGATTGCGTTTGGGGCACTCGGTCTTTCAGGGCTCTTTTCCAATGCAAAGCATGGTTTGATTAAGGGCTATCTGTTGGGGATTATCGGACGCTATCTGTTTGCTACGCTGTCCGGAGTGATCTTTTTTGGAAGCTATGCACAGTGGGGGTGGAAGCCGTTGCCGTATTCCCTTGCCTACAATGCAAGTTATATTTTTGCGGAGGGAGTAATCACCATCGTGGTTATCAGCATTCCTCCTGTGCGAAATGCACTGGTCCGAATTAAAAATATTGCAGTTTCTTAATAAAAAATTTATTGACTTTTATTGAAACAAAGGTATAATTAGTTTTCAAATCTCCGAGGAAAGGGAGGGATCAGGATGATTTTATTAACAATTGCAGGAATTTTTATTTTTATTGGTATTCTTCGATTGGCAGTGGCATTTACATGGGGATTATTTAAAGTTCTGTTTGGTGTCGGATTATTCCTGTTTTGTCCGGCTTTGTTTGTGATATTACTGATCACGGGCTTATTGTCCGGAGGTTGGCTTTTACTGTTGATACTGATCGGTATCTTTGGCTTTGCGTTTCATCACAACTAGTTGCTTTTATAGTAAAAATAGGATAAATATATTTACTGCATGGTGATTTTATACCTGATCGGCAGTAAAAAGCTTGCAAAACCTGTATACAAGATAGTATGATATCCATTAAGATGAAAATGGGTGTCTGCTGTCTGTGGAATACAGGTTTTTTTATTTAAAAAAACAATGCATTTTTCTATGAGGAATGATATGTACTTATGCGCAATGAAAATAGCTGCTGTTGCAACATGTGCTCGGTACGTTGAATGCCGGAAACGGCATTCTTTTTAAGCTTATTAAGATCTATAGGAGGCAGACTCCGGTAGTATATGTGGGAGAACAAGGGAATGAAGAAAAAAATATCATTAACAAGTCAAATTTTTATTGCTCTCGTATTGGCGATTCTTGTGGGAGCCTTATTAGCGGATCACGCATCCATTGCAACACATTATATCAATCCGTTTGGAACGATTTATTTAAATCTGATCAAATGGGTCGTCGGACCATTGGTGTTTTTCTCCATTATGGGTGGTGTTATTTCGCTGCAGGATATTAAAAAAGTTGGATCTATCGGTGGAAAAACTATTTTATACTATATTTGTACTACAGCATTTGCAGTTACGATCGGTATGTTTTTTGCAAACCTTTTCAAAGGAATTTTTCCGGCTTTACAAACGACCAATCTTTCTTTTAAGACATCAACCAGTGTGAATTTTATGGATACCATTGTAAATATGTTTCCATCCAACTTTATTGCTCCGTTTTCGGAATCCAATATGCTTCAGGTAATTGTGGCATCTCTGATTATAGGGTTTGCAATTATTGCAATCGGGAAGAAGGCACAGAAGCTGGTGAGCGGAGTTAACGTAGTAAATGATGTGTTTCTGAAAGTAATGGAGATGATTTTAAAAATCTCTCCAATCGGTGTGTTTTGCTTATTGTGTCCGGTTGTGGCAAAGAACGGACCGGCAATTATCGGTTCTTTGGCAAAAGTATTGCTGGTTGCATATATCTGTTATATAGTACACGCGGTTATTGTATATTCTATGGCAGTAAAGTCGTTTGCGGGAATTTCTCCGTTAACCTTTTTTAAGGGAATGATGCCTGCAATTTTATTTGCGTTTTCGTCCGCTTCTTCAGTAGGTACGTTGCCTTTAAATATGGAGTGTACACAGAAATTAGGAGCATCAAAGGAAATTTCTGCATTTGTTCTTCCGTTAGGAGCGACGATTAATATGGACGGAACTGCAATTTATCAGGGAGTTTGTTCTGTGTTTATCGCTTCCTGTTATGGAATAAATCTGACAATCGGTCAAATGATAACGATTGTATTAACCGCAACTTTGGCATCAATCGGCACAGCAGGAGTACCGGGAGCGGGTATGGTTATGCTGGCAATGGTGTTACAGTCTGTTGGATTACCGGTGGCGGGAATTGCTCTGGTAGCCGGAATTGACCGTATTTTTGATATGGGACGTACGACTGTAAATATTACGGGAGATGCTTCCTGTACCATGGTAGTAAATGCGATGGAACAAAGAAGAGAAGCCAGGAAAGCGGCAAAAAGAGGGAAACTATAAGATTTATATAAGAAAATGGAGGAAAAAGAATAAAAAAATCGGAGTCATTGCACTGGTCAGTGCAGTATCACTCTCAATGACGGCACCTGTCTATGCAGGAGCACCAAAGGTAAAGGGAAGCGCTTTTACATCTGTAAAGACCGGAGTATATGATGTTTCTTTGCGCTGGAAACCGGTAAAAAAGGAAAATTACATACAATTGTTTCAAATGAATTGACAGGTAGAGTTCTGTATAATGATGTGCGAATTCAAAAGGGAAAAGAATTTAAAGAAAGTCTGCTTCGTTGCAGCGGATATACTTCTGCGGTCAGAAGTGATGGAATGAAAGACGGTATATCACAGTTGGAATTTCAAAAGAAATCGTATTTATTTACCATGCATTTCTTTCGCTCTGGATATGAGACACTCAGATTGTCCGATCCGTTAGATTTTTCGGGCAAGCAGTTTCTGGCAAACCTATACCTGATGGGCTGTGACAGTTTACCGAAAGGAAGCACAATCGTTTATACATTAAACGGGCAGACTCCGGCACCGGGAATGACGTTCCATGAAATGGTTTACAGTAAGGGATTCAAAAAGGGGAAATTTTTTTCCGGTATGAGTGGAGGAGAGATTACGATTACCGATAACAGGAAAAAAGAAATTCCGATTATAGGCAAGAATGCGGTTCGTTTCGGCGAGATGTCAGCAAATGCATGGGTTCGAGTTTATAATCCGAAAAAGGCACTGGTGTATGAGGCTTTCCAAAACTTGAGCGGAGCGGGAATGTTCTCTAAGAAAGAGCGTCAGAAGTTGTCTGATGAATTGAAAAAGAGTAATTTACCGATGGAATAATTCGGTATGAAAAAACTGTCTTCTTTGCAAAGTAGATATTGCAAAGAAGACAGTTTTTCTGTATATAAATGAAAACATTGTCAAATAGTATTGACTATAGGGCAAAGTAGTGTTATTTTTTTAACGAGAAGTAGTTTCTAAAAAGGAACTTAATAAAGAATAAGAAACTACATATCATATAAGTAATGTATCAATGAGGAGGAATAAGTATGCAGCGATTTACATTACCAAGAGATTTATATCACGGGGAAGGAGCCCTTGAGGCATTAAAAACACTGAAAGGTAAGAGAGCAGTTGTCTGTCTTGGCGGCGGATCTATGAAGCGCTTCGGATTTTTAGAGAAAGTGGTAGCGTATCTGGAAGAAGCCGGAATGGAAGTAAAACTTATTGAAAATATTGAGCCTGATCCATCTGTAGAGACAGTTATGAATGGAGCTCAGGTAATGCTGGAGTTTGAGCCGGATTGGATTGTGGCAATCGGCGGAGGTTCTCCTATTGATGCTGCAAAGGCAATGTGGATCAAGTATGAATATCCGGAATGTACATTTGAAGACATGTGCAAGGTTTTCGGAATACCGGAGCTTCGTAAGAAAGCACATTTCTGTGCGATTTCTTCTACATCGGGAACTGCTACAGAGGTAACCGCGTTTTCGATCATTACAGATTATGAAAAGGGTATCAAATATCCGATCGCTGATTTTGAGATCACACCTGATGTGGCGATTGTAGATCCTGAATTGGCTGAGACAATGCCTAAAAAACTGGTGGCACATACCGGTATGGATGCTTTGACACATGCGGTAGAAGCCTATGTTTCAACAGCCAACAGTGAATTTACCGATCCGCTTGCAATTCATGCAATTGAATTAATACAAAAAACATTGATTGATTCTTATAATGAAAAGATGCCGGCACGTCATGTAATGCACAGTGCACAGTGTCTGGCAGGTCAGGCATTTTCCAATGCATTATTGGGAATTGTCCATTCTATGGCACATAAAACAGGTGCCGCATTTGCCGATTATGGTGCACATATTATTCATGGTGCAGCTAATGCAATGTATCTGCCGAAAGTAATTGAGTTTAATGCCAAGGATGAGACTGCTAAGAAGCGTTACGGTGTTATTGCAGACTATATGCATTTAGAGGGAAATACAGATGATGAAAAGGTAGCCTCTTTGATTGCATTTTGTCGTGAAATGAATGAAAAGTTAAATATTCCACAGTGTATTCAGCACTATGGAGCGGATAGTTATCCGACTGAAAACGGGTTCGTTCCGGAAGAGGTATTTTTAGAGAGACTTCCTGAGATTGCAAAAAATGCAATTGCGGATGCATGTACAGGCTCTAATCCTCGTATTCCTACACAGGAAGAAATGGAAGAACTTCTTAAATGTTGCTTCTACGATAAGAAGGTTGATTTTTAATCCCTTCCTTGTAAACTTAACATAACAGAAAAAAAGCACCTTTGGTGCTTTTTTTCTGTTATTAGGGTTATAATAGAGGATAACAGATATATCAAGAATGGAGAAAGGCTATGGGATTATTTTTCAAAAAGAAGGATATAAATGAATTTCTTACAATAGTTCAAAAAACAGAAGGTGTAGTTTTGTTGGATGTGAGAACGGAAGAAGAGTACAGATCCGGTCATATTCCGGGAAGTAAAAATCTGCCGTTGCAGAAAATAGAGGGAGTAGAGTCAATATATAAAGATCAGTCAACACCGATCTTTATATATTGCTTGAGTGGTGCAAGAAGTCAGCAGGCAGTTAAGAAGCTAAAAAAAATGGGATATTCTCAAGTAGAAAATATAGGTGGAATCTGTCAGTATTCAGGAAAATTGGAGTAGAAAAGGGAAACGATGATACAGTGTATAATTGTAGGAGCAGGTGGATTTATAGGATCAGTATTGCGATATTTGGCAGGATTACTTCCGGTTAGTCCGGAGAACGGATTTCCTATTAAAACATTCGGTATTAATATGTTGGGAGCCTTTGTGATCGGGATGGTGGCTGCCCTTGCCGCAAAACACCAAATGCACCCGAAGTTAATTCTGTTTTTGAAAGTAGGGGTTTGCGGCGGATTTACAACGTTTTCTTCTTTTGCATTAGAAACGGATCAGCTGCTTGCAAAGGGAAATACAGCTGTAGCGGTATTGTATGTGACCGGCAGTATTGTATGCGGTGTTCTGGCAGTGATTTTGGCACAGAGAATAGCAGGATGAGTCACATTGGCAGTTCTGGGAATCGGGTTTCCGGAAAATAAATGACAACATGATAAAGCGTATAATAAGTTATAAGAGCAATGAAAAATACAATACGAAGAGGGTGTGTTATGGAGAAAAACAAAATGACAATAGCGGTATTGACAAGTGGAGGGGATTCTCCGGGAATGAATGCGGCTATTCGGGCAGTGGTACGGGAAGGAATCTCAAAAGGAATGATGGTAAAGGGAATTCGAAGAGGTTATGTCGGATTGCTGGATGAAGAAATAGAGGAGATGACCGCTCGAAGTGTTTCTGAGATTATTCAAAGAGGCGGCACTATTTTGCAGACTGCAAGATCTGAAGAGTTTATGACATTGGAGGGACAAAAGAAAGCAGCGGCTATCTTGATGCGAAATGAAATAGATGCTTTGATTGTAATTGGCGGAGATGGTTCTTTTAAAGGAGCCAGAAAGCTTTCTGAACAGGGGATTAATGTAGTGGGAATACCGGCAACGATTGATCTCGATATCGGCTGTACTGATTATACGATCGGATTTGATACGGCAGTCAATACGGCAATGGAAGCGATTGACAAGATCCGTGATACCTCTACCTCTCATGAGAGATGCAGTATTATTGAAGTGATGGGAAGAGGAGCGGGCTATATTACACTGTGGTGCGGATTGGCAAACGGAGCGGAGCAGGTTTTGATTCCGGAAGAGTACGATCATAACGAACAGGCTATTATTGAGAATATAATCGAACGTCGAAAACAGGGAAAAAAACATTATATTATTGTCAATGCAGAGGGAATCGGGGATTCCGTTAATTTTGCAAAGAGAATTGAGGAGGCAACCGGCATGCAGACAAGAGCTACTATTTTAGGGTATATGCAAAGAGGCGGAAGTCCTACCTGTAAAGATCGCGTATATGCCACCACAATGGGAGCTCTTGCGGTAGATGTGTTGGCAGACGGAAAAAAGAATCGTATTATCGGTTATTTAAAGGGAGAATTCAGAGATTTTGATATGGAGGAAGCTTTGGCAATGGAGAAGCAGATCAATGAATATCAGTATCATTTAAGGAAAAATCTGGCGATATAGGAGGAGCATGATGTATCAGCATATTGTGCATCCGTTTCCGCCGATCTGTGATAACAGATCCAAAATATTGATTTTGGGAACATTGCCCTCTGTAAAATCCAGAGAAACGGATTTTTATTACGGTCATAAGCAAAATCGTTTTTGGAAAGTACTGGCGGCAGTTTGTAAGTCTTCAGTTCCGAAATCTGTGGAAGAAAAGAAGGCGCTGCTTTTGCAGAATTATATTGCCCTTTGGGATGTAGTACTTAGTTGTGATATAAAGGGTTCCAGTGACAGCAGTATCAAAAATGTGGTTCCGACAGATCTTCAGAGAATACTGTCAAATTCCGAGGTAATACAAATTTATGCAAATGGGGTAAAAGCAGGACAACTTTATAAAAAATATCAGGAACAGGATATCGGGAGAGAAATCACGGTTTTACCTTCTACAAGTCCTGCAAATGCAGTTTGGACACTGGAGCGTTTAATAGAAAGCTGGAGTGTAATTGAAAGATATATTCCATAGAACAGTAATTGAAAGTGATTCGTTCAGAAAGAGGACAAAAACTGACTTTTAGAAAAGGCGCTTTTCTATATGCAGTCAGAAAAGAGATAAGGAACAGACATGGATTATTATATTGCAGGAAGCAGTTCGCCATCTTTTACATCAGATGAATTTTACTGTAAAAGAGTTAAAAGATCATTTCGATAAGACGGATTTTTGTGGAGTATCTCTTCATAAAGTACAACCACCGAGAAATCCGTCATTGGCTCCCAAGCATTATGTCGAGCAGGCTATCGGAAAATTTATTCCTCACACGGAGGAGGAACAGAAAGAGATTATGAAAGCGTATTGTATGCAGTATGAAACCTCCAAAGTGGTCTGTTATTGTCATTATTGCTTAGAGGGGTTGGATGTCGGGGAGGTCGACGGCAGACATATTGCAAGTTTATTGTTTGAAAATAAGGAATGGAATGAAAAATCATGTGGTTGATGTTTGCTTGCAGATCTGCTGTGTTTGCGGGGATTACTTCTATACTGGTAAAGTGAGGAATACAAAAGACAGACAGTACTGTTGCAACAGCTGTAAGAACGATTGTGGTATCGGTGTTTTCTTGGATTATTGTCGGAATAACAGGAGGTGTACATCGGTTATCTTCAATTACCTGCTCTTCCTGCTTATTTTTAATACTTTCGGGAGTGGCGACCGGAGCGTCGTGGCTTAGTTTTTATCATGCACTTCAAATCGGACCGGAAAGTGGTGTTGTGCCGGTAGATAAATTGAGTATATTGGTAACTGCATTAGTTTCTTATTTTGTATAAAAAATGTTAATAGGATTGATTTTACTGGAAACAGGAACAATATTGATGGCCGTTTAGATATAAAATAAAAGAGAATGTTAAAGGAGTATTTTGAGGTGCTCCCCAAAAGTTAGACTTTTTAAGCGTAGCAGTTTTATGGCTGCTACGCTATTTTTTATGCAGCCAAGAGACTTAATCTGTATTGTACAGGACTTAGCCATCCTAGTTTCTCTTTGATTCTATGTTCGTTGTAATACTTTATGTATCGTTCCATTTCTGATTTTAATTCTCATAACATTCTCTTTTATTTTACAGATCAATCAAACTGTTTTTTTTCTTTAAAAAAATCCTTTGTTTCTTTTACGACGACTCCGGAGAGCGCAAATATTGCAATCATATTCGGAATAGCCATTAACCCGTTAAAAATATCTGCAATGGTCCAAACAGCGGCTACAGTCAGATATGGTCCTAAAAAGACCATTAAAATATATAGCCAACGGAATATTTGATTGTATATCATTTTTCCGCCGCTTAAATATTCCAGACAGCGTTCGCTGTAGTAGTCCCATCCTAAAATCGTGGTAAAAGCAAAGAACACCAGACAGATCATCAATAAAAAACTGGCAATGGCAGCCGGAAATGGCAATCCGTTTTGAAAGGCATAAGTAGTAACTTCTACTCCCTTCAGTCCGGAGACTTTCCATGCACTGGTGGTTACAATTGCAAGACCGGTCATAGTACAAATAATAATCGTATCAATGAAAGTACCTGTCATGCTGACTAATCCCTGACGAACCGGTTCTTTTGTCTGTGCGGCGGCTGCTGCAATCGGAGCACTTCCAAGACCGGCTTCATTGGAAAAGATTCCGCGGGCAATTCCCTGTTGCATGGCAATTAAGATACTTCCGACCATTCCTCCGGTTACGGCTCTCGGACGGAATGCTCCCTCTAAGATCGTGGCAATCGCACCGGGTAACGCACGGTAGTTCAGAATTAATAAAATTACCACAATTGTGATATAAATTACTGCCATAAAAGGAACGATTACCTGACTGACTGCCGAGATGCGCTTGATACCGCCAATTAGAACTAAAGCAACAATGATCGTTAAAGCAATAGAAGCAATAATCGTAGCAATGGTATGTGTTCCGAGAATCGGAAGTGCTATGGTCAGTTCTTTTTTCGGATCAAAAAAGTTTTGTACGGCACTGGCAATTCCATTTACCTGTGTAATGGTGCCGATCCCCATCAGTCCGACACAGACTCCGAAAAAAGCAAATATTTTAGCCAACCATCGAAACTTAATCCCCATACCGTGTTCAATATAGTAGAAAGGTCCGCCCAGACTGTGTCCATCTTTTGCGACAACTCTGTATTTAATGGCCAATAGTCCTTCTGCATACTTGGTTGCCATTCCGAAAAAGGCGGCAACTACCATCCAAAACAAAGCTCCGGGACCTCCAGCTCCGATTGCGGTGGCAACACCGACAATATTTCCAGTTCCGATAGTGGCGGACAGTGCAGTACAAAGAGCTGCAAAGCTGGATATTTCTCCGTCTCCGCCTTCTTCTTTCTTCCACATCCATTTTAGAGCCAGCGGAAGACGACGAACTTGATGGAATCCCATACGAATTGTTAACATAATTCCACCGACCAGGATCAAAGCAATGAGAGGAACTCCCCAGATATACTTATCCAATTGATTGAGCAGAATTGTAAATGAGTTTAACATAACAAATCTCCTTTTGTATATAATATTTGAAACAGCTGAACTCTCAAAACAGCTGTCTTGTATTCTATACTATAGGAAATACTTTAGTCAAGTAAACTGTTTAAGTGAGAACAAATCCGAGGGAGCGGATCATCTGAAGATCCTCTTCAATACCGGAGCCGGTAGTGGTCAGGAAGTTGCCGGTAATAGCCGCATTGGCACCGGATTGAAAACAGCGTTTACCATGATCCGGGAGCTGATTTCGTCCGCCCGCCAGCCGAATGTATGCATCCGGAAGGATAAAACGAAAGATGGCAATGGTTTGAAGAACTTCTTCGTATGGAAGCTTCGGATTATTTTCATAAGGGGTTCCCTTGATCGGAGACAGGATATTTATGGGAACACTTTTGATATCCAGTTGTTTCAGCTGGAGTGCCAAATCAATGCGGTCTTCCATTGTTTCCCCGATTCCGATAATTCCTCCGCTGCAAATATTCATATTGGAAGCTTTTGCATGGGCGATGGCATCCAGTTTGTCCTGATAGGTGTGCGTGGAACAGACGCTTGGAAAATAAGTTCTTGAGGTTTCCAGATTATTGTGAACCCGGCTGAGCCCTGCTTCCCGCAAAATCTGATATTGTGAGGAATCCAATATTCCAAGAGATCCGCAGACATGAAGATCGGTTGTTTCTTTAATGGCGGCAATACTTTTCGCAAGTTCCGATACTTCGGCGGAATTTAGTTTTTTTCCGGAAGTTACAATGGAGTATCTTCGGATACCGTGATCGGCTATTTGTTTTGCGTCAGCCAGTATCTGTTGCTTATTCAACAGCGGATATTCTTTACGGGCGGTTTCGTAGTGGATCGACTGAGCACAGTATTTGCAGTCTTCTGAACATTTTCCGCTTTTTGCATTTAAAATTGTACAGAAATCAAAGCGATTGCCGCAGTGCTGAATACGAATGCGGTTGGCTTGTTCTGTCAGCTCCTCTAATGGAAGTAAAAGTAGTTCCTGAATTTCTGTTTTTGTTAGCATTTCTGTCAGTACCTTTCTGAAATATCATTTCTTTTACTTTACAATTGTTAACTAAAAAAATCAACAATAAGTTAACGAATTGTATAATGTGGAGGAAGTTACAAATTGTTCTTATTTCAAACAAAAAAAAGACATATATTATATGTATACTATAGAAATACTCTTCTTCATATCCTAATTAAAAATTAGATTGTGGATAAAGTCTCTATTTTTATAGGGGCTTTTTCCATGTATGGAGTGTTATTATGATAAAAATAATGGATTTTAGTAACTTTTATAAAAATTCAC
>CAMYAO010000030.1 GCA_947253885.1 uncultured Clostridium sp. | reverse complement strand
TAATGGGAACCGCACCGGTGGTAATTCCAATTATAAAAGTGGCGGTCAAAACAACAAAGGCTATCAAAAAGATCAAAAAGGAAAAGTAGATAACCGTTTTCATACTTCTCACGGAAATGACCGTAATGGGCAATCGGCAGTTCCGATCTCAGAAGAGGGAAGGAAGCGCGATAATCGTAATCGCAATCAGAAAAATAATAAAAACAAACAGAACTTTAATAAAAAAGGTGCACCGAAGAAACAGGAGCACTACGTAAATCTTGAGAAAAAGACCGGACATAAAAAGAGAAATAACGGTCCTTCACAAGAGGTAAAACGAGATAGAAATGAAATCCTGGCGATTCAGCTGCCGGAGTATCTAACCGTGAAAGATTTGGCTGATAAGATGATGATTCAACCTTCCGAGATTGTAAAGAAGCTGTTTATGCAGGGAACGATTCTTACGTTGAATCAAGAGATCAACTATGAAAAGGCCGAAGAGATTGCTTTAGAGTTTAACTGCGTTGCAGAGCCGGAAGAAAAAGTAGATGTCATAGAAGAATTGCTGAAGGAAGAGGCGGAGGATGAAGCAACTCTGCTATCCAGACCTCCTGTTGTATGTGTAATGGGACATGTTGATCACGGAAAGACCTCTTTGTTGGATGCTATTCGTCAGACTCACGTAACAGATCGTGAAGCCGGAGGTATTACACAGCATATAGGTGCCTCTGTGGCGACTATTAACGGTAGTAAAATCACCTTTTTAGATACACCGGGTCACGAAGCGTTTACTGCAATGCGAATGAGAGGTGCCAGCTCTACAGATATCGCAATTTTAGTGGTAGCAGCGGACGATGGTATCATGCCTCAGACAATCGAAGCGATTTCTCATGCTCGTGCGGCCGGAATAGAAATTATTGTTGCTATCAATAAGATTGATAAGCCGGGTGCAAATATAGATTTTGTAAAGCAGGGACTTGCAGAGCAGAATTTAATTCCGGAGGACTGGGGAGGTTCTACCATTTGTGTTCCGGTATCTGCAAAAACACATGAAGGAATTGACGAACTGCTGGAAAATGTTCTTCTCACCGCAGAAATTCTGGAATTAAAAGCAAATCCGAAACGTAATGCCAGAGGTCTTGTAATTGAGGCAAAACTGGACAAAGGGCGAGGTGTAGTTGCGACATTATTAGTACAAAAGGGAACTTTAAAGGTTGGAAAACCTTTGGCTGCCGGCTCCAGTTATGGTAAAGTCCGTGCCATGACGGATCATAAAGGAAAACGTGTAAAAGAAGCCGGACCATCCACTCCTGTAGAGATTATCGGTCTTAATAATGTTCCGAATGCAGGCGAAGTGTTTATGATGTTTGATAATGAAAAAGATGCACGTAGCTTTGCAGAGACCTTTGTATCTCAAGATAAGGAAAAATTGCTGGATGAAACTCGTGCAAGAATGAATCTGGATGATATTTTCTCTCAGATTCAATCCGGAAATCTGAAACAGCTGGATTTGATTGTAAAAGCCGATGTACAGGGTTCTGTTGAGGCGGTTAAACAGAGTCTGGAAAAGATTTCAAATGATGAAGTGGTTGTAAAGGTAATACATGGTGCAGTCGGAGCAATCAGCGAATCTGACGTAAATCTGGCATCTGCCTCCAATGCGATTATTATCGGATTTAATGTAAAACCGGATGCAACCGCAAAATCAATTGCAGAGCATGAGGGTGTAGATATTCACTTATATTCTGTTATCTACAAAGCAATTGAAGACGTAGAAAATGCGATGAAAGGAATGCTGGAACCTATCTATGAGGAGCAGATTATCGGACATGCGGAAGTACGTCAAATTTTCAAAGCATCCGGAGTAGGAAATATTGCAGGATCTTATATTCTGGACGGGTATTTTGAGCGTGATTGTAAGGTTCGTATTACTCATGAAGGAGAACAGGTATTTGAAGGCGCATTAGCATCTTTGAAACGTTATAAGGATGATGTAAAAACAGTAAAGGCCGGATATGAATGCGGTCTTGTATTTGAAGGTTTTGATACGCTTGCAGAGGGAGATCAGGTAGAAGCCTATAAAATGGTTGAGGTGCCTCGTCAGTAAGGAGGACTTTATGAGAAAAAACAGTATTAAAAATATAAGACTGAATGAAGAAGTAATGAAAGAATTGGGATCCATTATTCGAAATGAAATCAAGGATCCCCGGATTCATACCATGACGAGTGTTGTTGCTGTTGAGGTGGCAACGGATCTGAAATCAGCAAAAGCATATATCAGTGTTCTGGGAAATGAAAAAGAGCAGCAGGATACGATAGAAGGGCTGCAGAGTGCAGCCGGATATGTACGTAAGTGCTTGGCCGGAACTTTAAATTTAAGAAACACCCCGGAGATTCGCTTTATTTTGGATCAGTCGATTGAATACGGAATTGAAATGTCAAAAAAAATTGATGAGTTAAGTAAATAATAAATCTGTGCAAAGCACTAGAAAGAAAAACTATGACGATAAAATCAATTGATCAGTTATTGGAAAATGTTTCCACAGTCGGTCTTGCAGGACATGTAAGACCGGATGGAGACTGTATAGGCTCTACATTAGGCGTCTATAATTATATTGAAAAAAAATATCCGAATATCAGGGTGGATCTGTATTTGGAATCGGATCTGTACAAATTTTCCTATCTGAAAAACTTTGATAAGATTCAAAGAGTTCCGGAAGATTTTATAGAGTATGACTTGTTTATGTCTTTGGATTGCGGAAGCCCGGATCGACTTGGATTGGCAAGATCCTTTTTTGAGGGGGCAAAACAAACACTGTGCATTGATCATCATTTGAGCAACCAAAGTTGTGCAGACTATAATTACATTGTTCCTGCCGCCAGCTCTACCTGTGAGCTGGTATATGATCTGATAGACAAAGAGTATCTGGATAAGGATATAGCTGCTTGTCTGTATACAGGCATTATTTCGGATACCGGGGTTTTTCAATATGAATGCACCTCCTCGAAAACAATGGAGGTGGCAGGAGTGCTGATGGATACCGGAATAAATTTTTCCTGGATTGTGGAACACTCCTTTTTTACAAAAAAATATGAGCAGCTGAGAATTACCGGTTTGTGTTTTCAAAAAAGTGTTTTACATTCAGGAGATCGTATTATTTCTTGCATTGTTTCGTCAGATGAGATTGCATCGGTGAATGCAAAGGTGCGTCATATGGACGGTATTGCGAGTGAAATGCGTTCTACTTATGGTATAGAAGCCTCTATTTTGTTGTATGAGAATGAAGACGGCAGTTATAAAATGAGTCTTCGCTCCGGGGAAAAGGTAAATGTTGCACTCATTGCAGAGCAGTATGGAGGAGGAGGACATCTTCGTGCTGCAGGGGCAACAATCAGAAGAAATCCGGATCAGTGTTTAAAAGAACTGTTAACTGTGATTGAAAAGCAACTGGATCTGTATGAGGGATAATGTATCACGGAATATTAAATGTTTATAAAGAAAAGGGATATACGTCCTTCGATGTAATTGCAAAATTACGTGGAATATGTAAACAAAAGAAAATTGGGCATACCGGCACTTTGGATCCCGATGCGGAAGGAGTATTGCCTGTGTGCTTCGGACAGGCCACAAAAGTTTCGAATATGATAATGGACACCAGAAAGCAGTATAAGGCAACCTTGTTGTTGGGTCTAGAAACAGATACACAGGATATCTCCGGAAATGTATTGGTACGCTCCGAATGGGGATATCTTAAGGATTCAGATGTTCGAGATGCAATTATGTCCTTTGTCGGGGATATCAGGCAGATTCCGCCCATGTATTCTGCCTTAAAAATAAATGGGAAAAAGCTGGTCGATCTTGCAAGACAGGGAATTGAAGTTAAAAGAGAGCCGAGAGTTATTTCGATTTATAAAATAGAGATTCTCTCTGTTGATCTGCCTTTTATAGAGATGTTGGTAACCTGTTCAAAGGGAACCTATATCCGAACCCTGTGTCATGATATCGGAAGAAAGCTTGGCTGTGGGGGCGTATTGAAGGAACTGCTTCGCACGCAAACATCCGGATTTTCTTTCGAGGACGCATTGACATTAGAACGAATAGAGGAACTGGAGAAACAAAAACTTTTGAGTGACTATTTTGTTTCCATAGAATCTATTTTCGATTCTTATCCTTTTTTTACAGTGAAAAAAGAGTTGGATCGTACGATAAAAAATGGGGGAAAGATTTCGTTTGACGAAATCGCTCTGATTCCGGTCGAAAATCAACTTTATCGGGCATATACATCAGAAGGACAGTTTATCGGATTATATGAATGTCGTACCGGAGAAGCGTTTCTCCGCCCATATAAAATGTTTATGATACAGTAAGGAGCAATATGAAGTATATTTTCGACACATTAGAATTTCATATTGAGGAAGAATGTGTAGTTTCTTTAGGTAAATTTGACGGTCTCCATACCGGTCACAAGTTGTTGATCGATGAATTGGAAAAAGGATCCAGAGAGGGGTTAAAATCAGCAGTTGTAACCTTTGATATTTTACCGATCTCTTTACAGCAGCCTGCTGTAAAGGTTTTAAATACAAGAGAAGAAAAACGAATTATATTTGAAAAAATAGGTGTGGATTATTTTATTGAATTACCGTTTGTGGAAGAATTAAAAAATAAAAGTCCCTACGAATTTTTGGAATGGTTGACAGAACGTATCCGGGTAAAACGTATTGTCTGTGGAACGGATTTCCGCTTCGGACATAACCGTTTGGGAAACTGTGAGGTTTTGGAAGAATATCAGAAAGATTTTCATTATGAACTTCGCGTTTTTGAAAAACTGCAATATCGACATGAGGATATCAGCAGTACAAGAATCCGGAATCTTGTTGCAGTTGGACAGCTTTCAGAAGCAAATGATCTTTTGGGTTATCATTACTTTATAAAAAGCAAGGTAGTCCACGGAAAGGCTTTGGGAAGAACGATCGGAATACCTACTGCAAATCAGGAACCTCCACATGAAAAACTGTTGCCTCCGTTCGGGGTATATGTGTCTGAAATTCTGATAGACGATATCGTTTATTACGGAATTTCGAATATCGGGAAAAAACCTACGGTAGGAGATTCGCATCCGGTCGGAGTGGAAACATTTATTTTTCAATTTGATCAGGATATTTACGGAAAAGAAATTACAGTTTCTCTTTTGGAATTCATTCGAAAAGAACAGAAGTTCCAATCCTTGGATGATCTGATCGCACAAATGAACCGGGACATTGCAACCTGTAAGGATTATCTCAAAGAAAAAGGTTTACAATCTATATAGAGTATGATATATTCAATTTCGTGAGACTTGACCCATACTCAGTAGACGGATACTCCAACCGATACTTGGTAGCTCACACGGGTAATCGGGTGAATTTTTATTGATAAAAGGAGAATTTTATGATTTCAAAAGAGAAAAAACAGGCTATTATGGCTGAATTCGGCAGAACTGCAAATGATACCGGTTCACCGGAGGTACAGATTGCGTTATTAACAACTCGTATTCAGGAGTTAACAGAACATCTGAAAGAGCACAAAAAAGATCATCATTCAAGAAGAGGTCTTCTAAAAATGGTAGGACAGCGTCGTCGTCTTCTTGCTTATCTTCAGAAGAATGATTTGGAAGGATATCGTGCGCTTATCGCTAAGCTTGGTCTTAGAAAATAATGTTTGTATTCAGATAGAGCGAAGGAGACTTCGCTCTATTTTTTGCTTAAACTCTGCTATATGGAAATATAGTTCAGAATACAATACCAAATGGTATAAAATGGGACATACGGTCCGAGAAGGAGAATAGAATGTATAAAACATATTCAATGGAACTTGCCGGAAAAACTCTGAAAATAGATATCGGAAGGGTTGCGGCACAGGCAAATGGAGCAGCATTTATGCAGTATGGGGAAACTACCGTGTTATGTACGGCAACTGCATCGGAAAAACCGAGAGACGGTATAGATTTTTTTCCTCTCAGTGTTGAATTTGAAGAAAAAATGTATGCGGTCGGAAAAATTCCGGGTGGTTTCAACAAACGAGAAGGAAAGGCTTCCGAAAATGCGGTTTTAACCTGTAGAGTAATTGATCGACCTATGCGTCCTTTGTTTCCGAAGGATTATCGAAACGATGTGACTCTTAATAATCTCGTTATGAGTGTGGATCCGGAATGTCGTCCCGAGTTGGTGGCAATGCTCGGTTCTGCGATCGCAACCAGTATTTCGGATATTCCGTTTGACGGGCCATGTGCTACGACTCAGATCGGTATGGTGGACGGTGAATTTGTGGTAAATCCAAACCAGAAAATTTGGGATGAGGGAGACTTACAACTTACAGTTGCTTCTACATCGGAAAAGGTTATTATGATCGAAGCAGGGGCAAATGAAATCAAAGAAGATAAAATGATCGAAGCAATTTATATGGCACACGATATCAATCAAACGATCATTTCATTTATCAATCATATTGTTTCCGAAGTTGGAAAGACCAAGCATGAGTACGAAGCCTCTGAGGTATCTGCTGAATTATTAGAGGAAATAAAAACAATTATCACTCCTGATGAGATGGAGGTCGCAGTATTTACAGATGATAAACAGACACGTGATGCAAATATTCGTGCTATCACAGAACGTCTGGAAGAACATTTTGCCGAGAATGAAGAATGGCTTCCGCAAATTGGAGCAGCTGTATATCAGTATCAGAAGAAAACAGTCAGAAAGATGATTTTAAAAGATCAGAAACGTCCGGATGGTCGTGCGATTGATCAGATTCGTCCGTTGGCAGCTGAAATCGATCTGATACCACGTGTACACGGTTCCGGAATGTTTACCAGAGGTCAGACCCAGATCTGCACTGTTACCACCCTGGCTCCGATGTCTGAAGTACAAAAAGTAGATGGATTGGATGAGAATATTACCAATAAACGCTATATGCATCAGTATAATTTTCCTGCGTATTCAGTTGGTGAAACAAAGCCTTCCAGAGGACCGGGACGTCGTGAGATCGGTCATGGTGCACTGGCGGAAAAAGCATTGGTTCCGGTATTGCCGAATGAAGAAGAGTTTCCTTATGCGATGAGATTAGTTTCTGAAACATTTGAATCAAACGGTTCTACTTCTCAGGCATCTGTTTGTGCATCTACTTTGTCTCTGATGGCAGCAGGAGTTCCTATTAAAAAACCGGTGGCAGGTATTTCCTGCGGATTGGTAACCGGAGATACGGATGAGGATTACTTAGTATTAACAGATATTCAGGGTCTGGAGGATTTCTTTGGAGACATGGACTTTAAAGTTGCAGGAACTCTGGACGGAATAACCGCCATACAGATGGATATTAAAATTCACGGCTTGACCAGGTCTATTGTAGAAGAAGCAATTTCCAGAACCGGAAAGGCAAGAGAGTATATTTTAAGAGAGGTTATGATGCCGGTTATTTCAGAACCTCGTAAAGAACTCAGTGTTTATGCACCAAAAATAATCACAGTTGAAATTGATCCTCAGAAAATCGGGGATGTAGTAGGAAAACAGGGTAAAACGATCAATGCTATTATTGATCGCACCGGCGTTAAAATAGATATTTCAGAAGATGGTATTGTTTCCATTTGCGGTACTGATAAAGTCAAGATGGATGAAGCTGCCGAAATGGTTCATATTATTACAACAGAATACAAGGAAGGACAGATTTTTGAGGGAACAGTCGTATCAATCAAAGAATTCGGTGCGTTTATTGAATTCGCTCCGGGTAAAGAGGGGATGGTTCATATTTCAAAAATTGCAAAAGAACGTATTAATCATGTAGAAGATGTTCTGACGCTTGGCGACCATGTAAAGGTTGTGTGCCTTGGAAAAGATAAAATGGGAAGAACCTGTTTTTCTATCAAGGACGTAAAATAATATCTATAAAAGAAACAGACCAGGTAAGCGAAGTGCTATTCGCTTACCTTATTTGTTTTCATAATAAGTAAAAGAGTTTATAGAACGATGGACAGATCTGAATCTGATGATAAGGAGAACAATCTTGGAACTGCAGGTAAAATTGGAAGTCTTTGAGGGACCTCTGGATCTTTTATTACATTTGATTAATAAAAATAAAGTAGATATATATGATATACCGATCGTTGTAATAACCGATCAGTATATGGAATACATTCGTACAATGTCGCAGGAAAATCTAAATGTAATGAGTGAATTTTTGGTTATGGCAGCTACATTGCTGGATATAAAATCAAAAATGCTGTTACCGAAAACAGAAGAAGAGACAGAAGAAGATCTTGATCCCAGATCAGAGTTAGTAGAGCAGTTATTGCAATATAAAGTATATAAATACATGTCACTTGTTTTAAAAGATCGTCAGATAGATGCAGATACCGTCTTTTACAAATCCGCATCTATTCCGAAAGAAGTACAAAAATATAAGGAGCCGATCAATCTGGATTCTGTATTAGAAGGAGTGGATCTGTCAAATTTAAAGAACATATTCCAAACTGTTATTCATCGAAGTGTGGAAAAAGTAGACCCAATCCGTTCTAAATTTGGTACTATAGAGAAAGAAGAGGTATCTGTTGAAGAAAAGATGGATTATGTGACATCTTATCTGGCTTCACATTCCCGTTGTCTGTTTTCTGAGCTGCTTCAGGGACAGGTGTCCAAGACTGCTATAGTAGTTACTTTTTTAGCATTATTGGAACTTATGAAAACCGGGATAGTCTATGTAGAACAAAATGAATTGTTTGATGATATTGTAATTGTTATGGATCAGGAGAGTTTATGAGTGTAAAAGAATATGTTGCTGCAGTAGAAGCTATATTATTTGCAATCGGTGATTCTGTCAGTATTCAGGATCTGGCAAAAGCCATATCGGTAAGTGAGTCGGATGTCAAGAAGATTCTTCGGGAATTAGAGGAAAAGTATCAAAGAGCCGATAGTGGAATTCAGCTTACAGAATTGGAAAATTCCTACCAATTATGTACCAAACCGGAGTTATACGAATACTTAATTAACATAACCAATCAACCCAAAAAACATACTTTGACAGATGTAATGTTGGAAACACTATCAATCATTGCCTATAAACAGCCTGTGACACGATCTGAGATCGAAACGGTTCGGGGAGTTTCCTGTGGACATTCCATTAATCGTTTACTGGAATACGGACTTATCAAAGAGCTGGGACGACTGGATGTTCCGGGAAAGCCGATCTTATTCGGAACAACGGAAGAGTTTTTAAGACGCTTCGGTGTACATTCTATTGAAGAATTACCGATGTTATCACAGGATAAAATTGCAGAATTTAAAGAAGAGGCTTCTTCTGAAATGCAGATGAAATTAGATATTTAAAATCGGGAGTAAAAGATGACAAATGGGAATGAATTGACAAGTCGCATCAATCAGCATTACAGTAAAATGAGCAAAGGACAAAAGCTTCTTTCCTCTTATATTGCCGATAATTATGACAAAGCAGTATTTTTAACTGCAGATAAATTAGGAAAAGTAGTCGGAGTAAGCGAGTCCACTGTGGTGCGATTTGCGATTTTTTTGGGATATAAGGGATATCCGGAGTTCCAGAAAGCCTTGGAGGAACTTGTTCGAAATAAATTAAATTCCATTCAGCGAATGGAAGTCACATACGGTCGTATCAGTCAGTCTAAAATTCTGGAAACAGTTTTACAGACAGATATGGAGAAAATAAAAAACACATTAGAGAGGATTGATCAAAATGTGTTTGAGAAAGCGGTCGATACGATCCTTCATGCCAAACATATTTATATTGTAGGTATCAGGAGTTGCGCTCCTCTGGCAAGTTTTTTGGCATTTTATTTTAATCTGATTTTTGAGCATGTTCATCTTTTGCATACCAGCAGTTCCAGTGAGCTTTTTGAGCAAATGGTTCGCATTAGTTCTGAAGATTGTATCATTGGAATTAGTTTTCCTCGTTATTCTATGCGAACTCTGAAAGCCTTAGAATTTGCAAATAACAGGCAGGCAAAGGTTATTACTTTAACAGACAGTATCCACTCCCCTATGAATCTTTATTCGGATTGTAATCTAATTGCCAAAAGTGATATGGCATCCATTGTAGATTCTTTAGTTGCTCCGCTGTCCGTTATCAATGCACTGATTGTTGCATTGTGTATGAAAAAACAGGATGAAGTTGCTAAAACTTTGGTGACGCTGGAAGAGATATGGGATGAGTATCAGGTATACGAAAGTGATGAAATAGAAAATATTGATGAACATAATCGATATGGAAAAGTAAAGACAATAAAAGGTGAGTAATGGCAAAAGTATATATAGTCGGTGCAGGTGCAGCCGGATTGATGGCGGCATATTCCGCAGCATCAGCCGGTCATAGCGTTGTGGTTCTGGAGCAGAATGAAAAGCCCGGGAAAAAACTTTATATAACAGGTAAGGGACGCTGCAATTTATGCAATGAATCTTCGGAAGGCATTTTGTTTTCAAATATTATAAGAAACAGAAAGTTTTTATACAGTAGTATTTATACGTTTAATTCAGATCGTGTAATGCAATTTTTTCAAGATCAGGGATTGCCGTTAAAAACAGAACGCGGGAACCGTGTATTTCCGGTAAGTGATCATTCTTCAGATGTGATAAAAGCTTTGGTAAATGCAGTTGAGTCAGCAGGAGCAGTTATCGAATATTATGCAAAGGTCATAGAACTTACAGAAAAAGAAAAAAAGATTTCCGGCATCATTTATGAAAAACATCATAAAAGAATACAAAAGCCTTGTGATGCAGTTATTTTGGCCTGTGGAGGAGTTTCTTATCCCTCCACCGGTTCGGACGGTTCCGGATATATTTTGGCAGAGCAGATGGGACATCATCTTACAGAATTACGACCGGCTCTTGTTCCGATGGAAACAAAAGAAGACTATCTGACCGAGATGCAGGGACTATCTCTGAAAAATGTAAGACTGTCTGTTTTTCAAAATAACAAAAAGTTATATTCCGGTTTCGGAGAGATGATGTTTACACATTTCGGCATAACAGGACCGTTAGTATTGACTGCAAGCAGTCAGATACCGGATAAGGCTTTTGAGTGTCCTATGTTTGCTGAAATAGATCTAAAACCTGCTGTATCATCGGAACAACTGGATAAGCGAATTCAGAAGATATTTGCGGATAATGTCAATAAGCAGTTTAAAAATGCGATACACAAACTGCTTCCTGCAAAAATGCTTCCGATTTTGATTCGGCTTTCTCGGATATCGGAAGACAAAAAGGTAAATGAAATTACAAAAGAAGAACGTCATTATCTGATACATCTGATAAAGAACTTTCCGATTACGATTACCGGATTGCGTTCCTTTAAAGAAGCAATTATCACGAGAGGCGGAATAGCAGTAAAAGATATCAATCCGTCTACAATGGAATCAAAATTAATATCAAATTTGTATGTTACAGGCGAAATGCTGGATACAGATGCATTGACCGGTGGTTTCAATCTTCAGATTGCCTGGTCGACCGGATATCTGGCAGGGTTATCTGTTCATGAAAAGGAGGAAATATGAGTTTTAATATAGCAATAGACGGACCTGCAGGTGCCGGAAAAAGTACGATCGCAAAAGCGTTGGCCAAAAAAATATCTTTTTTGTATGTAGATACCGGTGCAATGTACCGTGCTATGGCCTATTATTTCCTGCAACATCAGATAGATCCTGATAATGGAAAGCAGATTGCAGATGCCTGCTCGGATATTCAAATCGAATTAAAGTATCTTGATCAGGTTCAGCAGGTTTTTTTAAACGGAACTAATATTACAGAATATATTCGTGCAGAAGAAGTGGGGAATATGGCATCTGCAACGAGTGGATATCCGGTTGTAAGAGAGAAACTTCTCTTGTTACAAAAACAGATTGCTTCGGCCACAGATGTAATTATGGACGGAAGAGATATCGGAACAACCGTATTGCCAAATGCTCAGTTGAAAGTATATTTAACTGCAAGTGTACAGACAAGAGCATCTAGAAGATTTGAAGAGTTAAAGCAAAAGGGAATATCCTGTAATTTGAATGAAATCGAATCGGATATATCCAAAAGAGACAAGCAGGATATGGAACGAAATGTTTCACCGTTGAGACAGGCAGAAGATGCCGTATTGGTGGATTCGTCGGACATGACAATTACAGACGTAGTAGAACACCTTTTTCAGCTGGCAGTCAAAGCCGGATATCAAAGAGGTTAATTTATGGAAGTGATTTTAGCGGAACAGGCCGGTTTTTGTTTTGGTGTAGACCGCGGAATGGAACAGGTAGAAGAGTGGATAAGCTCCGGAAAACAAGTGTTTACTTATGGACCGATGATTCATAATGAGTCCGTTTTAGACAATTTGTCAAACCGAGGCGTAAGGGTGATTCATTCTGCATCCGAATTATCCGGAGAAAAAAGCGGAGTAGTTGTTATACGCTCTCACGGTGTGACAAAAGCGGAACAGGCCGCGTTGGAAAAAACAGGTCTGACAATCGTGGATGGAACCTGTCCTTATGTAAAAAAAATCCATAATTATGCCTGCAAGTATTCGGAAAAGGGTTATCATATTTTGATTATAGGAGATGCGGCACATCCTGAGATCAGAGGCATTTGCGGCTGGGTAAAAGATGGAAATTATTCAGTTGTAAACTCAGAAGAAGAACTGAATAAAATTTCGATTTCTCAGGAAAATAAAGTATTAATTTTAGTGCAGACTACTTATAATTTAAATAAATTTAAATATTTAGTTGAAAAGTTTAGGAAAACAAGGTATGATACGATTGTTCGCAATACAATCTGTACGGCTACAAAAGAACGTCAGGAAGCTGCTAAAGAGCTCTCGTACTTGGTCGATGCGATGATTGTTATTGGCGGAAAGGAAAGTTCCAATAGCAGAAAACTATTTGAGATCTGTTCCGAAAATTGTGTAAATACTTATTTTATTCAAACCGTTCAGGATTTAAAAACAGTTGATTTCAGCCGGTGCGAAAAAGTGGGTATTACCGCCGGGGCTTCCACCCCAAATAATATTATCAAGGAGGTTCAAAATTATGTCAGAAATGAGTTTTGAACAAATGTTGGAAGAATCATTTAAAACTATCAGAAATGGAGAAATCGTTGAGGGTACTGTAATCGATGTAAAACCGGATGAGATCATCTTAAACGTTGGTGCAAAGGCAGATGGTATCTTAACACGTAACGAATATTCTAACGAGCCGAACGTTGACCTTACAACTGTAGCAAAAGTCGGTGATACAATGGATGTTAAAATCATTAAGATCAACGATTTAGAGGGTCAGGTATTACTTTCATACAAGCGTGTTGCTATGGAAAAAGCCAGTGAGCGTTTAAGAGCTGCTACTGAATCCGGTGAAGTGATTAAAGCAACCGTATCACAGGTATTAACAGGTGGTCTGATTGCAATTGTTGACGAGACCAGAGTATTTATTCCTGCAAGTCTTGTTACAGACATTTATGAAAAAGACCTTAATAAATACAAAGGTCAGGAAATTGAATTCGTTATTACAGAGTTCAATCCTAAGAGACGTCGTATTATCGGTGACAGAAAACAGCTTATCGTAAAAGAGAAAGCAAGCAAACAGGCCGAACTGTTGAGTAAGATTCAGATTGGCGATATCATTGAAGGTACTGTAAAAAATATCACAGACTTCGGTGTATTTATTGATCTGGGCGGTGCAGACGGTCTTTTACATATTTCCGAAATGTCATGGGGACGTGTGGACAACCCTAAAAAGACCTTTAAGGTTGGTGATACAACCAGAGTGGTTATCAAAGATATCAAAGATACCAAGATTGCATTATCTGCAAAATTCCCTGAAGATAACCCTTGGAACAATGCAACCGAGAAATATGCTCCGGGAACGATTGTAACCGGTACAGTGGCAAGAATGACAGACTTTGGTGCTTTTATTGAGTTGGCAGCCGGTGTAGATGCATTACTTCACGTATCTCAGATTTCCAGAGATCATGTGAATAAACCGGAAGATATCTTAAGCGTCGGACAGGAAGTGGAAGCGCAGATTGTCGATTTCAACGAGGAAGATCGTAAAATCAGCTTAAGTATGAAAGCATTGTTACCGGAAGAGGAAGATTCTGAAGAAGAATAATCCACTTATGTTAATTGATATAATAAAGAGACTGTAGATAAGTTTTTTATAAAAACAGATCAGCCGGAATCGACAAATGTCGGTTTCGGCTGATTTATTTGTTTGTATAAAATTATTTGAAAGAAAAAAGACAGTGTATAAAATCAGTTCGGAATTGTTGTATATCTTCGGAATCAATCTCATAGATTCCTTGTTTATCAATATAAGATAATTGAAAAATCGGATGTTTTCTTTTGACAGGCAGTTTCAGATAGTAGGATTCTTTTGAAACAAAGCAATTTTCTCTGGAGGCAGGCTGTCTTTTTGAACTTTCCACATAAGTACCGATACTCTTATGAATTACCATATCTTCTTCAGGTAAGTAATAGTAGTTTTTTATATCGGGGAAATAGTGGTTTATTTTTCCGAAATAAATAGGAACTATAATTGTCAGACTGCTGTTATCAAACGAAATTGTCCCATAGGAATATTCCCGACTGATCGGTTTCGGAAGGATTATATCATGTGTGATTTGAATTTCTAAATAGGCATTATCTACTATTTGATACAAAAACGGATCATCTGTTATTCGCAGCAGAGAATCATAGTGTATTATGGCATAGAGTGAGAGCAAGCCTGAAATATCTTCAAAGTTATGCAGAAGCAGACAGGATTCATATGTTTCTTTCTTTGTTTTAATATAGGTGAAGTAGATACTGATCAGTTCCTTTCCCGACAGGCGATCTTCACGGTAAATATTAAAAAAACGCTCCAGACTTATCTGTTTCAAAGAATCCAGCTGGAAAATCGGATTTAAATGCCGTGCAGTTTTATAGAGATCAATATGTTGGCATTTTTTTAGAGATTCAACTGAAAGATTATAAAATTTTGCCCGTTCTAAAATAAATCGAATATCAAAGGTAGAACCGTTATAACTTACAAGAATTGTATCAGAACGGATTAAGTCTATAAATATTTCTATCAGCTCTCTTTCATCTGAAAGAGATTCGCCCAGAAGCTGTTGAATTTCGACAGCCATCTTTTTTTTGAAATAACAGGCCGAACCGATACAATAAATCTGATGTTTTTTTGAAGATAATCCGGTTGTTTCAATATCAAAAAACAGGTAGTTTTCACTGACTATGCTATCTTTAATTGTATGAAATGAGTTTGTTGAAATTAACTTTTTTATTGTTTTCATAAGATCCTTTATTGTACTATATAAACAAAAAAAACAAAAAATAATTGTGTATTTTTTACAGAAATAAAAAGATTTTCTTTATAAAATATACATATATTTAGTGCTGTCTCTTATACACATCTCCGAGCCCACGAGACATCTCAG
>CAMYAO010000029.1 GCA_947253885.1 uncultured Clostridium sp. | reverse complement strand
AACGATTCTCTTTTGAATCTTTCAAGGTTGTTTCACTGTTCTGTTTTCAAGGTGGTTGTTGCTTCTCGTTCTCGTCAGCAACTTTAATATCTTAACACGTAAGATATTCTTTTGTCAACAACTTTTTATATCTTTTTTAGTTGTTTTTACTGCAACTGTTCTGTGCAGTGCAAATAGTATGTTATCACTTAATAGTCTTAGTGTCAACGCATTTTTACCATTTTTTTTAATATTTTTAAATTTTTATTTTGCTTTTATTTACAAAGCTTTTTTGACTGTCCACCTTTCTGATTATTACAGTTTTTTTCATAAGATTATATCTAAATATTTGTCTCATTCTAAAAGAAGATGCGTAGGATTTTCCCAAAAAACAAAGCACATTCTCTAATCGTTGCAGAAAATGTGCCTTCCTTCTAAATATATTTAAAAATTTCTAATAATAAGTTCTTTTCATAAAGCAGGTTTAAAATCGAGTTCTTATGTACTTGTTCTACCAACATCCGCCCTGTTTCCGTATCTGCCGTTACACTTAATAACAAAAACAGCAAAGAAACAATCAAAATACCCTGTAGAACACCTGCCAATAATCCGAGTATTCGATTTATTCCGCCTAAAATCGGAATATGATTTACCAGTGACAAAACATTTCCTATAACTCCGAGCAAAATACTTGCCGCTACAAAAGCCAAAAAGAAAGATATTGCCGTCAAGATCATAGATGCTCTTTTTTGCGCCATTGTTTTTATTTCCGACTTCGTATAAGCACTCTGCTCTTTTCCTCCTATCAGAGCAACCAATCGTTCCGGAATACCGGTTTGATCCATAGACTTATTTTCTATCTGCTTCTTAATATGTATTTCACTTTGCTTTTCTATTTTTGAATAAACCGGTGTATTTCTTTTTAGGTAGTTCGTAATATGAGGTGACGCAGCCCCCATTACAACAATTATTATGACAATACTTACCAAAGACAATAATATTCTCAGTAATCCTTTATGCCATCCTCGTATTCCGGAGAATATAACAAGCAATATCACAGCCAAAAATACATAATTCATCTGTTACCTCCATATCAAAGCATATTTTTACCGTTACATATTGTCTCTCCCAATCATTCTTTCAATAACTTAAATCGGATAATCTGTGTCTTGCCATCTCCGACCATCATATACTTGCCGTATTGATTCGTCGATAAAATAGTATTCTGCTCTACATCAAACTTTCCGTTAAACTTTTCCAATCCGCGCATTGTATATATTGAAACCATCTTTCCCGATATCAATCCGATCTCTCCGTTTTGTAAAAAGCTGATTTTCGAATAACTCCCATCCAGAGAAAGTGTCCGGATCTCATCGCCGTCATTTTCATATATTACAACCGAATTTCCATCCGAATCCTTGCTTTGTGCGAACAGAAGTGCAAAATGTTTTTTCTCGATTGCAATTGCTTTAACTCGTTGTTCCAGTTTTACAACACTTCTTTGCTTAAAACCGGAATTCCCCTCCAGAAAGATCAATTTGTCATCTCCAAAACATACTAAGCTCTTGTTGGAAGTGAAATTCATTCGTGGAATCACAGAACCCGGATATTTAAACGCCGCCACCATGTTATCCTTCTTATCCTTCCCGTTGGAAGAAAAATCATAGATACGAACAGTTGACCTACTTTCTCCATTGCTTATATCCAAAATTGAAACAGCCATTTTCTCCCCACTCGGAGAAATTGCAACATCTAAAGGATATCCGCTACTGCTGGAATGAATCGCACCTTCGGCAATTTTTTTTCCGTTTTTGGAATACACACCCAGATAAGTAACTGTTCCCTCCTGCATTAAGACAGCTACTGTTCCGTTATCCGCAACACTGATTTTTTTAATCGGCATATCCGTCGTGAAATTCTTGCTTCTGCCATCTTCATCTGTCACATAAATTTTCTTACCGTCTATGTCCCCGAATGCTATGTAATTGTTTTTTACCGTTGCAATCGGATTCTCCATGTCAAAAGCCAGACTCCAGACAGACTTATTGGTTGAATCCGTACAGGTCACTCCTTCTGTACTGTATCGAACACTGTTTCCTCTAAAGGTTGTATATTTTACCACTTGAGAATCTGAACGGTCTATTGTTTCAACGATCCTATAGGCATTGTAGGTCTTTACCTGCCGAAAGATAAAAATACAAAACAACACAATTCCAACAATAATTGCTCCCAATATCAGACGCTTGTTTCGTCTTTTCTTGTGTTGACGTACTTTTTCTTCTACTTCATCCCAATCAGTTTGGACTGCCCGCAGTTTTTTGTCTGTTTCATTCATATTATCTTATCCCAAATATGCTTTTACCTGACGATAAATACCTTCTGCATCCAACTCATACTTTTTGATCAGATCTACTGCCGGACCGGATTCACCAAAACGATCATATACCCCGATCTTCTTTACAGGAGTCGGAGCATTTTCACATAAAGCATCGCATACAGCCGACCCCAGACCTCCGATAACTGAGTGCTCTTCTACTGTAACCACTTTCCCGGTTTTTCTTGCACTTTCCACTACCAAATCTATATCTAATGGTTTAATTGTATGAATGTTGATTACTTCTGCATGAATCCCGTCTTTTTCCAGTTGCTTTGCAGCTTCCAGAGATTCTCCTACACATAAACCTGTTGCAATAATAGTAACATCACTGCCTTCTCTGAGGACTTTCCCTTTTCCCAGCTCAAACTGATAATCGGATTCCTCATTGATAACGGGGATAGCCAAACGACCGAATCTCATATAAACCGGACCGACATGCTCATAAGCCGCTTTAACCGCCGCCCGTGCTTCCACATCGTCACACGGATTGATTACCACCATTCCCGGAATTGTTCTCATCAAAGCAATATCTTCCAGACACTGATGTGTCGCACCGTCTTCTCCTACCGATATTCCTGCATGACTTGCTCCAATCTTTACATTCAAATGAGGGTATCCAATGGAATTACGAACTTGCTCAAATGCACGTCCGGCTGCAAACATTGCAAAAGAACTCATAAACGGAACCTTTCCGGTTGTAGCCAATCCGGCTGCAATCCCCGCCATATTTCCCTCTGCGATTCCACAATCGATATGGCGCTTCGGAAAAGCCTTTTGAAAAATACTGGTCTTTGTGGCACCGGCCAGATCCGCATCCAAAACAACGATTTCCTCGTGAAGTTTTCCTAATTCCACCAAAGCATTTCCATAACTTTCCCGTGTCGCAATTTTCTTTATTTCTGACATAATGCCGCACCTGCTTTCTCTAATTCTTCCATTGCCAATTGAAACTCTTCTTCATTTGGAGCCTTTCCATGCCAACCCGCTTTATTTTCCATATAAGACACCCCTTTACCTTTAATTGTTTTCGCAACGATTGCAGTCGGTTGCCCCTTTGTGGCACGTGCCTCTTTAAATGCTTTCTCCAGCTCTTCAAAGTCATTTCCATTCACATTCACTACATGAAAATTAAATGCTTCCAATTTCTTATCGATCGGATAAGGAGAACAAACATCCTCAATGGAGCCGTCAATCTGAAGATTGTTATTGTCAACAATCAGCACTAAATTATCTAAGTTTCTCGCTCCGGCAAACATAGCAGCTTCCCAGATCTGCCCTTCCTGTATCTCACCGTCTCCCGCCAGTGCATATACACGATAGTCTTTTTTATCCATTTTTGCAGACAATGCCATTCCCACTGCCGCAGAAAATCCCTGTCCCAAAGAACCGCTGGACATATCTACGCCCGGGGTTCCCTTCATATCCGGATGTCCCTGAAGGAATGACCCGATATGACGCAGGTTTTCCAACTCTTTTGGATCAAAATACCCCCTTTGTGCCAATGCGGCATATAATCCGGGTGCAACATGGCCTTTAGACAGTACAAAACGATCTCTGTCAGGATCTTTCGGATTATTCGGATCAATATTAAGTTCTTCAAAATATAAGTATGTAAACAGTTCTGCCGCAGACAATGATCCGCCCGGATGTCCTGACTTTGCGTGATATACACCGGTTAAAATACCTTTGCGGACCTCCACCGCCATCTTTTCTAATTCCAATTTTTTCATATTGTAATCCTTTCATCCTTCCTGTTTTTACAATTCAATCCGACCGTCCAAAGCCCTTGTCAGAGTTACCTCGTCAATATATTCCAGATCTCCGCCGACCGGAATTCCGCTTGCAATTCTTGAAACCTTTATTCCCATAGGTTTGATCAACTTGCTGATATACATAGCAGTTGTTTCTCCTTCTAAACTGGAATTGGTTGCAACAATCACTTCATTTACCTCTCCTTCTAATCGCCGGATCAGTTCTTTGAGCCGTATATCATTGGGTCCGATACCAAGCAGCGGAGAAATGGCTCCATGCAAAACATGATAGACTCCTTCATACTGTCCCGTTTTCTCATAAGCAGCCAGATCTCTTGTTGTCTCCACTACCATAATCTGTTTATGATTTCTTGCAGGGTTCCTGCAAATCGGGCATTCCTCCTCATCTGTCAATGTCCAGCAGGTTTTACAATAATGGATATTTTCCCTCACATCTTTCAAAGTATCTGCCAAATGCACTACCCGTTCCTTAGGCATATTTAATATATGAAAAGCCAGCCGCTGCGCCGACTTTGCTCCTATGCCTGGCAGAGCAGACAATTCCTCAATCAACTGGCTGATCTGTTTACTGTAATAGTCCATTAGAATGGAAATCCTCCACCGAGTCCACCTGTCAATTTTGACATAGACGCCTGTGAATGTTCTTCTACTTTTCGCAGTGCCTCATTTGCAGCCGCCATAATCAGATCTTCCAGCATCTCTATATCATCTGGATCTACTACCTCTTCCTCCAATTTAATCTTTGTAATTTCTTTTTTACCCGACACTGTTACTTCCACCGCATTTCCACCTGCAGTCGCCGTAAACTCTTTTTCTTCCAGCTCCTTGGTTGCCTCTTCCATCTGTCTCTGCATTTTTTGTGCCTGTTTCATCAGATTCTGCATATTTCCGGGCATTCCACCTTGAAATCCACCTCGTTTTGCCATATTATTCCTCCTTAAGCATCCTCATAATCAATTTCCATATTGATCAATTTCTGTAAATCTATATAGTTCTCTTCAAATGATTGTTTCTTTCGATTAAACTGTATTACAATTTCTACCTTCTTTCCCGTTTTCTCTTCTATCTTTCGCTCCAGCATCTGTACCCGTTCTTCTTCCTCTACAAATATATATGCCACTTCCTCCGAAAAGACAATCCTAAGCTGATTTTCTTTTCCAAGAGTCAGATGAGCCCTTTTTAAATATTCTCTCAGCATAGACGGAAGCTCTTTAATGATTCCATACCATTCTTTGATAATCTGACGTATATCCTCCGGAACCGCTTTTAATAATTCCTTCGGACTAACTTCCTCCGGTTTATAGTTTTCTGTAACCGGCTCTGATTCTTTCGGAAAAATACCGACTTCCATTTTTTTCTCAAGCTGTTTGATTCTCTGCAAAACTCCGAGTTCCACATCCTTCATCGTAGGTCGACACAGTTTTACGATCGATACCTCCAACAAAATACGTTTCTGAGAAGAATACTTCATCTCATTTGATAAATCGGAACATTCCCGGATTAAATGCATCAGTGTAAACAGGTCCGCCATCTGTGCATCTGTTTTTAATGCTGTCAGACTTTCTGCAGAAATATCGATAAGATCTTCCGGCTCATCGGTTTCCTCCACCAACAGCAGGTTACGCAGATACCACAGAAAATCTACTACAAACTGACCCAGATCCCGTCCCTGTCGCACAATCTTTTCAACGACCAGCATTCCTCCGGAGACATCTGCATCCATAATAGCAGTAAACAACTCGCTGAGCACACCGGTATCTACCGTTCCCAATATTTCCAGTGTGTTTTCATAGGTAAGTTCCTCATCTATATAAAACGAAATGCACTGATCCAGCAAACTGAGTGCATCTCTCATAGATCCGTCGGCTGCTTTTGCAATATAACGAATAGCCTGAGGTTGTACCTGTGTTCCTTCTTCTTCCATCAATTCCGTCAGACGCCCTGCAATCACATCCGATGTTATATGATGAAAATCATATCTTTGACATCTGGATAAGATTGTAATCGGCAAACGATAAGGCTCAGTGGTTGCCAGTATAAAAATAACATATGTCGGCGGCTCTTCCAATGTTTTCAACAAAGCATTGAATGCTCCCGATGACAACATGTGCACCTCATCGATAATATAGACCTTATACCGTCCATCCGGCGGCATATAATTCACCTCTTCTATGATCTGCCGAATGTTGTCCACTCCGTTATTAGAAGCGGCATCTATTTCGATCACATTCATAGAAGCTCCTGATGCAATGCTTTTACAGGTACTGCACTGACAGCACGGTCCGTATTCTGTCGGATTCTGACAGTTTACAGCCTTTGCAAAAATTTTAGCAACGGTTGTTTTCCCGGTTCCTCGGGTTCCGCAAAAGAGGTAAGCATGACCTATTCGATCCGTCCGGATCTGATTCATCAAGGTTCTCACGATATGATCCTGACCCTTTACATCTTCAAATGTATTCGGCCTGTATTTTCGATATAATGCTGTGTATGACACCTTTTTCCATACTCCTCTCTAAAATCGTAGCGTTTTCATTATATCTTATTTTCATTTCTCCGACAACAGGCATACGCACAGAACCGACCGTATCTGTTTCCTGTTTCTTTCTACACACTAAAAAACGGACAAATCATCTGATTCATCCGTTTTTCTATCAAACATTATCCACGTTCTCCATTTACTCAGCTAACAACAGCCATCTGATCTATTGTAATTCCGCTTTCCCAGTATTTGCAGAATATATCCGTGCACTTTCGATACTGCTGAAATATTTTTTCAGCTTTTTCTACATCTCCGTACACCTTCCAACACCCGACACTTTTGCAATGCTTACGACTGTCTATCATAAAGCCGTTGACATCTTCCGGCGGGTATCCTAAAAATAAACCGATTTCATGTGGAAAATCTGGACACTTCTGTAACCGTTTTACCAATTCTTTCATGCAACTCCCCGTTTTGCCAATCGGGTAACCGCATTTTTTCAATATCTCTTTCGCCATAGGAACATTTAAATCCGCTTCCAACTTTGCAGGTCTATAAATATAAATCAGTGCTTTCTCTTTTCCCGTTTTCAGTAAGGCAACTCTAAGTCCCTTTACCGCCAATCTTTTATTCCAGCTTCTGATACTTTTTAATAACTCATCTTTCGAATCATATCGATAGGAAAACAAATTTCCTGTTTTAATCCCTGCTAAAGTGGGGGAACAATATCTGAGAATTAATTGTTCTGGCATTTATCATCCTCCTATGCAAACAGCCTGTTTTATTTAGTCTGCTCTTCCAAAATCTCTTTTAGTGCTGTCATAGAGCTGGAATGAGAACGGATAATCTTTGTATCCTGTCCTTTTGTTTCATTTAATGCACTTCGTACCAGCTTGTGAGATATAGTGTCGGTAAATAATACCATCATATCCGGCTGACCGATTTTATTCTTCAATCCCCCTTTGATCTTCGGAATCACCTTTGCTCTGCAATCATACTCCTTACATAATTCTTTATATCGTCGTACCATACATTCATTTCCGCCAACAATTACTATACTCATGCTTCTTCCTCCTCATTAGTATCATCTAACTCCTATTGAAAAAAATATGCACCGAACGGTGCGTATTAGGTATATCTAACTCAATATTAGTATAAACTAAATCTTCTCTATTGTCAACTATTTATCACACAAAAAAGAGCTGCCTTTACGACAACTCTTTTTATTCTATAACCTATAGAAAAACCTTATTTAGAAATTGATGCATATTGGAAGTACCAATATCCGTTAACACCATGCCATGAGCCGGTTACATTTGAGTTCTGTAAATAGAAATCATTGTAATATAACAATGGAATCATAGCAGTGTCTTTCATAAGCATATCTTCTGCCTGATGATAGATCTTGTTACGCTCTGCATTGTTTGTATCATTAGCAGCTTTCTCAATCATAGCATCAAACTTTCTGTTTGCATATTTACCATCATTGTTACCGTTTGTTGTTGTTAACAATTCCAAAATATTGCTTGGATCATTATAATCCATAACCCAACCGTTTCGGCAGGAATCATAGTTTCCGGCACGTCTCTGTGGTAAGAAGGACTGCCATTCTACAACGTCAACCTTTAAGTTGATACCAAGCTGTTTCCATGCCTGCTGCAGATATTCACCAATCTTTTTATGATATCCGTCATCATTGATAGAATAAGTAATAGTAGGAATACCCTTACCATCTTTATGACCTGCTTCTGCTAATAATTTCTTAGCTTTTTCTAAATTCTCTTTATGAGTATCATTATTGATATAACCCTGTCCGTTATTTATACTCTTGATCCAGTCGGATCCGTCTGTATTTTTTACACCGGATGGTACAAAGGTGTTTGCCGGACTGTATACTCCGTTTGTAATTGTTTTAGAAATATAGTTTCTGTCAATTGCCAAACTTAAAGCTTCACGAACTTTAGCATCTTTAAATACTGCTTTTTTGTGATTCAAACTGATATAGTAGGTACCTAAAATCTTATCTACATGGAAATCAGATTTTCCCTGAAGTGCTTTTACCTGATCTGTAGGAACAGACTTGATCATCTGTGCTTTACCGGACTGATATGCAGTGTATGCAGCATTTGTATCATTTGTTAAAATTGCTTTGATTGTCTCTAATTTAATAGCTGATGCATTCCAGTAATTTGGATTTTTCTTAAATGTGATATGATCTTTTTCATATTCACTTACATAAAATGCTCCACTTGTAACATATGCTTTTGGCGTAATAGACCATTTGTCGCCATATTTTTTGATAGAAGACTCTTTTACAGGAGAAAGTGTAGTAAATGCAGCCAACTGATCAAAATAACTACATGGATTGTTTAAAGTAACTACCAAGGTCTTGTCATCCTTTGCAACTACTCCCAGCTTGCTTGTATCAGGTTTTGTAGTCTGCTTACCTTTATCATCCGGATTACCGATCGCATCTTTGTATCCTTTTACCATCTTCAAAACAGTTTCTCCGTAAGGAGCTGCTGTTTTAGGATCTGCAACACGACGCCAGCTGTAAACAAAATCCTTTGCAGTAAGCTTAGAGCCGTCTGACCACTTTAACCCATCACGTAAATGGAAGGTCCATGTTTTTTTATCTTTACTTGTTTCCCATTTCTTTGCCAAACCCGGAGCAACATTTCCGTCCTTATCCAATGTCAACAGATTGTCATAGCAAAATAAGATGTAGTTACCGCCGTCAACAGCAGAATTTAATGCCGGGTCAATTGTCTCGGGAGTCGGTCCCAACTGAACAGTTAATGTTTTTGTGTCTGTGCTTGCATTATTACCGGAATTACCACAGGCAGCTAAACCAACTGTCATAGCTACGCATAGACCCATAGTAACAAGTACAGAAAGTCTTTTTTTAAGATTTTTCATTTGTAAGTCCCTCTTTTCGTTCTTTTCAAAAAAGCTTCTATAGGTTATATATCAATTACAATCACTTATATAAGCAACTGCAAGTTGAGTCAAACTAATGGTTTCTCTGATTATTAATTTACTTTATCTAAATGGTGACATGCCGCAAAATGTCCTTTGGAGACCTCTTCCCATTTCGGTTCCTCACAGGCACACTGCTCATCCGCATATGGACATCTGGTCCGGAAATGACACCCGCTAGGCGGATTCAACGGACTCGGAACATCTCCTTCTAATACAATACGCTTATTTGCCCTTGCAATCTTAGGATCTGCAATCGGAATTGCTGATATCAAACTCTTTGTATATGGATGCACATTGTGGAAAATCAACTCATTGGCATCCGCCAGTTCCACAAGTTTTCCTAAATACATAACACCGATCCTGTCTGAGATATGATTTACAATCGATAAGTCATGAGCAATAAACAGATAAGTCAATCCCAAAGACTCCTGCAAATCCTCAAACATATTGATAACCTGTGCCTGAATCGATACATCCAATGCGGAAATAGGCTCATCACAGACAATAAACTCCGGATTCATCGCCAACGCTCTGGCAATGCCGACACGCTGCCTCTGACCGCCGGAAAATTCATGCGGATAACGGTTTGCATGCTCACTGTTCAATCCGACATGCTGAAGCATCTCGATTACACGATTTCTTCTGTCCGCCTTACTTGAAACCAGCTTATTTACATCCAGTCCCTCCGCTACAATCTCACCTACTGTCATACGGGGATCAAGACTTGCATACGGATCCTGAAATACAATCTGCATTTTCTGACGAAATGGCGTCATATCCAATGCCGTCTTTGTACCATATACGACATTTCCCTCACTGTCCGTCTGTGCCACTCCATTTAAATTGTATAATGGAACATCTCCACTGTCAAACAGCACTTCGTCCTTAAAAATAATTCTTCCCTTTGTCGGTTCATACAGTCTCAGCAGAGAACGACCGGTTGTTGTCTTTCCGCATCCCGATTCTCCTACCAGCCCCAATGTTTCTCCCTTATTGATATAAAAGGAAACATCATCTACTGCTTGTACATATTTTTTATTTTTACCAAAGCCGCCCGCAGGAAAGTACTGCTGAAGATGCTCTGCTACAATTAATTTTTCAGCCTTCATCTAATTACTCTCCTTTTCATACTCTGCTTTTTGATTCATCCAACATTCCGCATAATGGGTGGAAGTCAATTCGGTTTTCGGCGGCAGTTCCTTCAGACAAATCTTCATACACTTGTCACATCGGGAAGCAAATCCGCAGCCCTTTGGAGGATTCAGCAGATCGACAGGAGTTCCTTCAATCGGAACCAGTCGCTGATATGCCGATTCCGTCATATCCGGAATACTTCTGAGCAGTCCCTTTGTATATTCATGATGAGGTTCATAGAAGATCTCGTCGGTAGTACCGGTTTCAATCACCTTGCCGGCATACATAACTGCAATTCGATCACACATACTTGCAACGATTCCCAGATCATGTGTAATCATTATGATAGCCATTCCCAATTTTTCTTTCAGATCCATCATAAGTTCCATAATCTGTGCCTGAATCGTGACATCCAGTGCTGTAGTAGGTTCGTCTGCAATCAGCAGCTTCGGTTCACAGGCCAGCGCCATCGCAATCATAACACGCTGTCTCATCCCTCCGGATAATTCATGAGGATATTGTTTCAAACGTTTTAACGGCTCATTGATTCCTACCAGTCTCAACAGCTCTGCCGCTCTTTCATTTGCCTGTTTTTTATTTTTTCCGGTGTGAAGCATAATTGCTTCTCTTAACTGATTTCCGACAGAATATACCGGATTCAGGCTGGTCATAGGATCCTGGAAAATAATAGAAACTTCTTTTCCCCGGATCTTGCGCATCTCTTTTTCCGACATCTCATTAATATGATGTCCGTTAAAATACAGATCTCCGCCTACGATCTTACCGGGATGTGCTGTCAATCCCATCAGGCTGTATGAGGTAACGGATTTACCGGAACCTGACTCTCCAACAATTCCAAGTACTTCACCGGGTTTTACATGTAGTGATACATCATTTAAAGCCTTAACCTCACCGACAGGAGTAAAGAAAGACAGACGTTCATGCTCAATTTGTACTAAATATTCTTCATTCATCGCTATCTACCTTCCTAATTCTTTAACTGTGGATCAAATGCATCTCGTAAACCGTCTCCAAGTAAATTAAACGCCAGAATAATGATCGAAATCAAAAGTGCCGGTGCAAACAATAAATATGGATATATCTGGATTGCCGAAATCGCTTCACTTGCCAGACTTCCCAGTGAAGGCATCGGAATCGCAACCCCGATTCCCAGGAAGGACAAGAAACTCTCTGTAAAGATTGCAGAAGGAATCTGCAATGTCGTGGTTACAATCAGCGTACCGATCATATTGGTCAATAGGTGACGGCGGATAATATAACCGCTTTTTGCTCCGAGCGCTTTTGCAGCTGTTACATATTCCTGCTCTTTTAACTGCAGAATCTGACCTCGTACGATTCTCGCCATACCTACCCAATATAAGAGTGCAAATACGATAAAAATCGAGATCAGATTTGTTCCCAGAGTGCCTACCCATGCAAATCCCGGTTTTTCAGCCAAGTGAGCCAGAGGGGATTTTAATGCAAATGTCAATAATACGATCAGCAGAATATCCGGTATCGTATAGATAATATCTACGATACGCATCATGATCATATCAATCTTTCCGCCAAAATATCCGGCAACAGATCCGTAAATCGCTCCAATCACCAATACTATAAAAGAAGCAACCAAACCTACCAACAAGGAAATACGTGATCCCATCATTACACGGATGGCATAATCACGTCCTAAACTGTCAGTTCCCAAAAAGTGAGGAAATACACTTTTTCCTGCCGCCTTATCTGCCAACTCCTGTGCAGAGTACTTCATCGGTGCAAGATTTTCACTTCCCATAATCTGCTGGGAATAATTGTATGGATAAACTGCAGGTACGATAAATGCAAAGATAAATACAATCACAACAATTATGAGACATACCATTGCAACTTTATTCTTTTTTAAACGTTGAAATCCGTCTTTCCAGAATCCAACACTGGGGCGCATTATATTTAAGCCCTCTTTCTCCTCTTTTGATGCCAGCACAAAATCTTCCGGATTCAATCGAGGTTGAAAACTTAATGGATTTTTCTTCATTCTTCTGACCTCCTTAGTGCAGTTTGATTCGTGGATCAACTATTGTGTACAAAATATCTACGATTACATTGATGGTGATTACGATTGTTGCAAGGAAAATCGTAACTCCCATAATCACAGTGTAATCCTGATTGATAACACCGGTAACAAACTGACTTCCCAGTCCCGGAATAGTAAAAATCTTCTCTACTACGAAACTGCCCACCAATGTATAGGCTGTCATAGGGCCTACATATGTAATGATCGGAAGAATTGCATTTCGGGCAGCATGCTTAAACAGGCTGGTTCGCTCGCTTAATCCTTTTGCCTTTGCAGTCCGCATATAATCCTTATTTAACACGTCCAACATAGACGAACGCATCTGTCGGATAATATAAGAAGTCGGATAGAATGCAAGTGCAATTACCGGCATAACATAGTTTGCCGGAGAATCTATACCATAAGTAGGTAATAACTGAAGTTTTACCCCAAGGAAATACATAAGAAGTGTACAGATAACGAAACTCGGGATTGCAATCCCGATAGTTGTAAATACCATGATCACTTTATCTAATACTTTATTTCTATGTAATGCCGCAATTGAACCCAACGGTATTCCCAATAATAAAGACAGGATAACTGCCATTCCTCCGATTCTTGCGGAAACAGGGAACTGTGTACGGATAATCTGCGACACCGTGTAGCCTCTTTGCTTTAAGCTGCTGCCGAAATCTCCCTGTAATACATTAAACAGATAATTTTTAAACTGAATAATCAACGGTTTGTCCAACCCGTATTTTACCTTTAATGCTTCCTGTGCTGCCGCACTCATAGATTTTTCCGAAACGAACGGGTTCCCCGGAACCAGATTCATCAAGAAAAATGTCAGTGCCGCAACTATAAAAATAGTTACAATTCCGAAAATAATTCGTTTTACAATGTACTTTGTCACGCCAAATCTCCCTCTATTTTTCCTTAATATACTAATACATCACTTTGATGTGTTAAAGCGTCAGGATAGTATTCTTCCCTTTTTATCAGTATCTATCTTATACTAGACGTTTTGACTATTAAAGTCAATCCTTAATGTCTGCATTTTATATAATCCCAAAAAGGTTTCCTTCATATTACAATGAATCGGAACATTCAGATATTCCAGAGTTTCCTGAAGTGTTTCTAATACGAGCACCATGTTTTCCGCTGTTGCATTCTGACCCATATGCCCGATACGGATTACTTTTCCCGCCAATTCACCAAACGAACCGGAAAGTAAAACATGATGCTCCTGTTTCATTCTTTCCAAAATTGCCCGATCACTTGTCTGCTTTGGGACCCGAAAAGCCGTTACGGTATTGGCATACCCGCTTTTCAAATATAACTCCAGACCGGCTTTTTTTAAGGTCTCTCTGATCGCCTCTGCAATACAGGTATGTCTGTCGACCATATCTGCATCTTCCGCTATCAGGCGAATTGCTTCCCCAAGTCCGTATATATCTGAAATCGGCATCGTATACGGAAACCACTTTTCTGTATAATAGTTTTCAAATACCTGTAAATTTGCATAAAAAGATGCGATCGGACGGGTTCTCTCTCTTATAGCTTTTTTTGCGTCCTCCGAAAGAACCACAAATGTCAATCCGGGAGGTGCTGAAACTGCTTTCTGAGATCCTCCGCATAAAAGATCAATTTGACAGCGATCTGTATGCAACTCATCTCCAAATGCGGTTGACACTGCATCTACCACTGTCAGAATCCCGTATTTTTTTAATAACGGGCAGATCTTTTCCACCTGATTTTTCACACCGCTCGGAGTATCCCCATGTACCACAGTCGCATATTTAAAATCATGGTTCTGCTCCAAAAAGTCTTCCAACTGCTTTACATCTATCTCGCATAAGCGATCTCCGGAGAACAGACAGGGTTCTCCGCCGTACATCTTTACAAAATCCTGAAAGCCTTCTCCGAAAATACCGTTTTCGATTACCAGTACTTTATCCCCCGGCTCTGTCAAAGAAGCACAGGCTGCTTCCAATCCAAGGATTCCCTCTCCGCCCAAAATAAGCGTTTCATTTTTCGTATCAAGCAGACGACTGATTTCTTCACATAAGTGTTTATAGTATTCTACAAAGTCTAAATCCACATCCGGATTGGAATAGCGCTTTGCTCTCGCCTGTAATACCGATTCTGCCGGTTCCGTCGGACCGGGTGTCATCATTCTGTACATCTCTCTCCCCCTATAATTTAAAAATACGTTCTGCCGCCACTCGCAATCTTCCGATAATGAGCAATGTGATGACTGCAGCCAAACCTACCTGTACTACATTTCCCGGTATAGATGCAACCGGTGCAATCCAGTTTCCGAATATGATTCCCTCTGCAATGTAATAACCCACGATCTTTATCACCAGGGCAATTCCGAATGCAAGGGCATACCATGCAGTTCCTCTTTTCTTTTCACAGATTGCTCCTACCGCAAATCCCATAAGTCCTACTACTACAAAAGTAAAAGGTGCCCACATTACCCAACCGGAAAGCAAATCAAAAATTGCCATTCCGACAGCACCTGCAAAAGCACCTGCTTTTTTACCGAATATTACCGCACAGATAAACATCGGCAGATTCCCCAAATGTACCAGACCTCCATTTGCCATGATTGGAAGCCTTACATTTACAAAGGCTGTAAACACATAAGTCAAGGCTGTTAATACAGCCGTTGCCGCCAACAGGGTAAAACGATTTCTTTTGTCCATGATTCTTCTCCTTTTGTATCTCCTACTATGTCTCTCAATCCCCAAAGTTATGCAGACGGATATTATCTCTCTTCTCATCGTCGCAAAATTCAAAAAAAAAGATACAACTGAATAACTATTCAATCATATCTTTTCCGAATGTAATGGGCTTAAGTGGACT
>CAMYAO010000028.1 GCA_947253885.1 uncultured Clostridium sp. | reverse complement strand
TCTGTTTTCAAGGTAGGTGTTGCTTCTCGTTCTCGTCAGCAACTTTAATATCTTATCACGGTTGCTGATGTTCTGTCAAGCAGTTTTTTATCTTTTTGTTTTTTTAGATAAAAAATTCTTTTCCAGACATATATTATATCTTTAGGAAAAGAATAACGGAGAAAGAGGGATTTGAACCCTCGCGCCGCGTGAACGACCTACACCCTTAGCAGGGGCGCCTCTTCAGCCAACTTGAGTATTTCTCCTGGTTGAAAACAAATATGTTGTTCTAACTTTATCTACTATACTAGATGGTTTTTTATTTGTCAATTGTATTTCTCTTTTTCTTATTAAATTCTTATCAAAAATTTTTTTCACCTCTTTTTCTTCCATATTATAAATGTCTTTTATTTAAATTGTATAATTTTTGATTGTGCTATTGACATTTTATATTACATTTGCTACAGTTTTAATATAAATTTTAGTTAGGAAGATAACGTATGCTTATTACAAGAGAAGTGGATTATGCACTTCGTATAATCTCTGCCCTATCTTCTGGTGAACTGTGTACAGCTTCATCCATCTGTGAACAGGAACGAGCACCATTGCAATTTGGTTATAAGATTTTAAAAAAGCTTGCCAAAGGCGGTCTGATAGAAATTACTCGTGGTAAATATGGCGGATGCAGATTAAGCTGTAACTTGAAAGAGACAAGTCTTTATGACCTTATCTATATTATGGGTGATAAAACGATTGTTACAGAATGTATGACAAACGGATATACCTGTAAAAGAAAAGCTAAAAATAATAACAGATGTACGATCCATATCAATATGGCACGTATTCAAAAAATTATTGACGATCAACTAAAGACTACATCTCTTCATTCCATAGTACATGAAGATTAGGAAATCGGTTCAAGGGACCGATTTTTCTAGCAGTTAAACTGGAGTATTTTTATCAACTATAAAATATATGTTTTTAAGGAGGACTATTATGGGTTTTAGAACAACACAAGCACATGAGGAATTTCGCGCTAAAGTTCGAAAGTTTGCGGAAGAACGTGTAAAACCATATGCTTTTGCATGGGATCAGGAAAATATTTTCCCAACAGAACAAGTAAAAGAAATGGCTCAAATGGGTCTTATGGGTACCCCTTATCCAAAAGAATACGGCGGTCTCGGCCTTGACGTAAACAGTTATGCAATCGCAGTAGAAGAATTATCCAGAGTTGATGGCGGATTTGGTGTAATTCTTTCCGCACATGTATCTCTCGGTACATGGCCTATCGCAAACTTTGGAACAGAAGCACAGAAGAAAAAATATCTAGTACCTCTTTGTAAGGGTGAAAAACTAGGTGCTTTCGGATTAACAGAGCCTAATGCCGGATCCGATGCAGGCGGAACAGAAACAACAGCTGTATTAAAAGGTGATCATTATCTGCTAAACGGTGGAAAAATTTTTATTACCAATGCTCCTATTGCAGATGTATATATAGTCTTTGCCGTTACAACACCGGATATCGGTACAAAAGGAATTTCTGCCTTTATTGTTGAAAAAGGATGGGAAGGATTTGAATTCGGTGACCATTATGACAAGATGGGAATTCGCTCCTCTTCCACAGCGGAACTGATTTTTAATGATGTAAAAGTTCCTGTTGAAAATCTGTTAGGAGAAGAAGGACAGGGATTTAAAATTGCAATGGCAACCTTAGATGGAGGACGAATCGGCATCGCATCTCAGGCACTCGGTATTGCACAAGGTGCATTTGAATCCGCACTGGACTATGCAAAAGAAAGAGAACAGTTCGGTAACCCGATTGCTGCACTTCAATCCATCCAATTTAAGCTAGCAGATATGGCTACTAAACTTCGTTGTGCTAGATTCTTAATTTATTCAGCAGCGGAGTTAAAAGAAGCACATGAATCTTACAGTATGGAATCTGCTATGGCAAAAATGTATGCTTCTGATATTGCTTTAGAAGTTACAAACGATGCACTTCAGATTTACGGCGGAAGCGGCTTCTTAAAAGGAATGGATGTAGAGCGTTTCTATCGTGATGCTAAAATTACAACTATTTATGAAGGAACCAATGAAATTCAAAGAGTGGTAATTGCCAGCCATCTGGTAGGAAAAATGAAATCCAATCATTCCGGTTCTAAATCAAGACCTACTGTAAAACCTGCAGTTACCGGAATTCGTAAAAAGACTATTTTCAAAGGCGGTTCAGCAGAAGAAAGAGTAACACAATTAGTAGCTGCTTTGAAAAAAGACGGTCATGACTTTACTTACGGTATTGATATTAATACTCCTATTGTAAAAGCTGAACGTGTTGTTAGTGCCGGAAAAGGTATCGGTGAAGAGAAAAACATGAAACTTATCCGTGATCTGGCAACTGCTGCCGGAGCAGCTATCGGATCTTCCAGACCGGTTGCCGAAACATTAAAATATGTACCAATTGATCGATATGTCGGTATGTCCGGACAGAAATTTACCGGAAACCTTTACATTGCCTGCGGTATTTCCGGTGCAATTCAACACCTGAAAGGTATCAAAGATGCTTCTACCATCGTCGCAATTAACAAAAATGGAAATGCACCGATTTTCAAAAACTGTGACTATGGTATTGTTGGAGATATAAATGAAATTCTTCCTTTACTTGCAAAAGCATTAGATACCGGAAAAGCAAAAGATCCGGCTCCGGTTCCAATGGTTAAAATCAAAAGACCTGTTCTTCCAAAACCGGAACCAATCGGCAAAACATACGTTTGTGGTGGATGCGGTTATGAATATAATCCGGAAATCGGTGATGAAGAAAATGATATTGCTCCGGGAACACTATTTGATCAGCTTCCTGAAGAATGGGTATGTCCGGAATGTGCGGAAACAAAAGAACAGTTTATTGAGGAGTAAAGGAGAGACATATGTATAGTGTAAGAAATGTAACAGAAGATTTATTTTGGGTAGGTGCAAATGACAATCGTCTGACCTTATTTGAAAATATCCATCCTATTCCAAGAGGTGTTTCCTATAATGCCTATGTATTATTAGATAAAAAAACTGTACTATTTGATACAGTTGACTGGTCAGCCGCTCGTCAGTTTTTAGAAAATATTGAATATGTATTAAATGGTCGTCCACTCGATTATATGGTAATCAATCATATGGAACCGGATCACGGTGCATCGGTAGAAGAAGTTCTGTTAAGATACCCGGACGTTACTATTATCAGTACGGAGAAAGCCTTTATGCTGATGCGTCAGTTCGGATTTGAAATTGATACTCATAAACAGATTGAAGTAAAAGAGGGAGATACCCAAAGCTTCGGTAAACATACAATTGCTTTCATTGAAGCACCAATGGTTCACTGGCCGGAAGCAATGGTAAGTTTTGACGTAACAAACGGAGTTTTGTTCTCAGCAGATGCATTTGGTTCCTTCGGTGCATTAGATGGAAGACTGTTCAATGATGAAGTAGATTTTGATCGTGATTGGTTAGATGATGCACGTCGCTATTATACAAATATCGTTGGAAAATACGGTCCACATGTTCAACTCCTATTAAAGAAAGCTGCCGGTATTGTAAAAGATATTAAATTTATCTGTCCTTTACACGGTCCGGTCTGGAGAAATAATTTTGAATACTTATTAGATAAATACAATCGCTGGAGTACCTATGAACCGGAAAACAAAGGTGTCATGATTGCCTATGCTTCCATGTACGGAAACACAGAAGCTGCCGCAAATGCCTTAGCTGCTAAACTTTGCGAGCGTGGAGTAACAGATGTTCGTCTTTATGATGTATCTAAAACTCATGTTTCTTATTTAATATCAGAAACATTCAAATACAGCCATGTAGTTCTTGCAAGTGTTACATATAACCTTGGTATATATCCGGTAATGCACAACTACTTGATGGATATGAAAGCTTTAAATTTACAAAAAAGAACTATGGCAATCATTGAAAACGGTTCCTGGGCAGTTAAATCCGGAGATTTAATGGAGGAATTCGTAAATAATGAATTAAAACGTATGACACTCTTAAACGAAAGAGTTACCATGGCATCTGCTTTGCATGCAGACAAAGAGGTAGAGTTAGACAATCTTGCCGATGCAATTGCAGAATCTATCCAAAAATAATTGTTTTATAGAATCAGTATTTCCAAACAAAAACTCCATTTTACCAAAATTAGGTAAAATGGAGTTTTGTTTAGATAGTCTCTAAATAAAGCTACGAGTGTTCTACTTGACAATATTCTTTAATTGCTGTTTCATACAGATTGTTTCCATCACAATCAATCACTACAATTGCAGGAAAATCTTTTACCTCCAATTTTCGAATCGCTTCTGCTCCCAAATCATCATAACAAACTATCTCTGATTTTTGGATACACTGTGAAAGTAATGCTCCGGCACCACCGACAGCTGCAAAATATACTGCATGATTTCTTACAATAGCCTCAATTACTTCCGGACTTCTTTTTCCTTTTCCAATCATTGCCTTTTGTCCTAAATCCAAAAGAACAGGAGCATATTTATCCATACGAGTAGCAGTTGTAGGACCTGCAGAACCGATCGGTCTTCCGTCTCTTGCAGGAGAGGGTCCCATATAATAAATAGTCGCGTCTTTCATATCAATCGGAAGTTGTTTTCCCTCTTGTAAAGCTTCCATCATTCGTTTATGAGCAGCATCTCTTGCCACATAAATCGTTCCTGAAATATATACATAATCTCCGGAATGAAGTGTCTGCGCTACTTCATCTGTAATGGGAGTTGTAATTTTTTTATCCATTTATCCTCCCTTTATATTGTACAGACCATATGTCTGTTTACATGGCAACAAATATTCACTGCAACCGGTAAGCCTGCTATATGCGTCGGATATGTATTGATATTAACCGCCAGTGCAGTTGTCGTTCCACCTAAACCTCCCGGTCCGATTCCCAGTTTATTAATTGCAAGAAGTACCTCTTCTTCTATCTCCCGAATAGAAGAATCTTCCGATCTTTGATATATCGGTCTTGTCAGTGCTTTTTTTGCCAAAATTGCACATTTTTCAAAGGTACCGCCAATTCCTACTCCTACTACCATAGGTGGACAGGCATTTGGTCCGGCATCTTTTACTGCAGTTAAAATTGCATTTTTTACCCCTTCCATTCCATCTGCCGGTTTTAACATAAAGATACGACTCATATTTTCACTTCCAAATCCCTTTGGAGCCAATGTAATAACTACCTGATCTCCGGGAACCAGTTCTGTATGAATAACAGCCGGGGTATTATCCTTTGTATTTTCACGGATTAAAGGATCGCTGACCACTGATTTTCTTAAAAATCCGTTTATATATCCTCTCCGCACTCCTTCATTTACCGCCTCTGTAAAATCTCCACCGGTAAAATGAACCTCCTGTCCTATTTCAAAAAAGAGAACTGCCATTCCGGTATCCTGACAAATAGGTATCATTTGATTCTCTGCAATCTGCAGATTATCCTGAAGCTGCTGCAATATCTTTTTTCCTAATGGTGATGCCTCTACTTCTACCGCATCTTTTAATGCCAAATCCATGTCAGAGGATAATACATGATTAACAGAGATACACATTTTTTCAATTTGCTCTGTCAGTTCTCTCACATCTATTTCTCTCATTTACTCTTCCTCTGCCTCAGGTTCTAAACTCTTATCTTCTTTCACCTTTGCAACACTTGCAACCGTTACACCATCTTCCAGTGAAATTACTTTTACTCCGGAAGTAGAACGTCCAATTACTGAAATTCCGGAAACCTCCATTCGAATAATAATGCCTTCCGTGTTGATGATCATAATCTCATCTTCTCGGGTCACAGCCTGAACTCCTACAAGATTTCCTGTTTTTTCCGTTATTTTATAGCAACGAACTCCCTTTCCTCCACGATTTTGTGCTGAAAATTCTGTTATCTCCGTATTCTTACCAAGTCCGTTTTCTGATACAAACAGTAAATACTCCCCCTGATCACTCAGCTGCATTCCGATTACTTCATCGTCTTTTGATAAATTCATTCCCATAACACCCATTGAGGAACGTCCGGTCTGACGAACATCAGTCTCATGGAAACGAATAATCTTACCGAATTTTGTAACCAAAAATACATCTTTGGTATTATCCGTTAAGTGAACTCCTATCAACTCATCTTCTTCCCGAAGTGTGATTGCAATAATTCCGGTCTTTCGTATATTTGCATAATCACTGATCAAATTCTTCTTTACAATTCCTTTTTTGGTTGCCATCATCAGATATGTATTATCATCTACCTCTTTTAATGGAATTACCGCACTTATTTTTTCATCAGGAGACAGTTGCAACAAATTAATGATTGCCGTTCCTCTGGAAGTACGGCTTGCTTCCGGAATTTCGTAAGCTTTCATTCGATAAACTCTTCCTAAATTTGTAAAGAAATACAGATAATGATGAGAGGTTGTCATAAAGAGCTCTTCAATATAATCATCTTCAATTGTTTCCATTCCCTTAATACCGCGACCTCCACGGTTTTGTGCATGGAAATTATCCAGACTCATTCTTTTAATATATCCAAGCTTTGTCATTGTAATTACAGTATTGGTCTCCGGAATCAGATCTTCCATGGAAATATCATATTCATCAAAACCGATGGCTGTTCTTCTGTCATCTCCGTACTTATTGGAAATAGCAGTAATTTCTTCACGAATAACAGTTAAAAGCTTTTTCTCATCTGCCAATATTGCTTTTAATTCCGCAATTTTTTCCATCAATTCTTTATATTCATTCTCCAGTTTTTCACGTTCCAAACCGGTTAATGCTCTCAGACGCATGTCCACAATTGCCTGAGCTTGTGCTTCCGACAGACTGAATCGCTCAATCAATCTTGTTTTTGCTTCCTGCGTCGTTTTACTGGAACGAATAATAGAAATCACTTCATCAATATTGTCCAGGGCAATCAACAACCCCTGCAAGATGTGAGCACGTTCTTCCGCCTTATTTAGCTCATATCTGGTTCTTCTTGTTACTACCTCTTTTTGATGATTCAAATAATAAGTCAAAACATCTTTTATATTTAAGACCTTTGGCTGATTGTCCACAAGTGCCAGCATGATTACACCGAAAGTATCCTGTAACTGAGTATGTTTATATAATTGATTTAAAATTACATTCGCATTTACATCACGACGCAATTCTATGCATACCCGCATACCCTGACGATCCGATTCATCTCTCAAATCCGTAATACCGTCAATTCTCTTATCCCGAACCAACTCCGCAATTTTTTCAATCAAACGGGCCTTGTTTACCATATAAGGAAGCTCTGTTACAATAATCCTATTTTTTCCATTCGCCATCGGTTCAATATCTGTCACCGCCCGAACACGTATTTTACCTCGCCCTGTCCGATATGCTTCACTGATTCCGTGTGTTCCTAAAATAACACCTCCTGTCGGAAAATCCGGACCTTTAATAATCGGCAAAAGTTCATCAATTTCTGTATCACGATTTTCTTCAATATAATTATCTATAATTTTTACTACAGCATCAATTGATTCCCTTAAATTGTGAGGTGGAATATTGGTTGCCATACCGACTGCAATACCGGTCGTTCCGTTTACCAATAAATTCGGATAACGAGACGGCAATACAGAAGGCTCTTTCTCTGTTTCATCAAAGTTCGGTACAAAATCTACTGTATTTTTATTGATATCCGCTGTCATTTCCATAGAAATTTTACTTAAGCGGGCTTCCGTATAACGCATAGCTGCCGCACCGTCACCGTCCACAGAACCGAAATTTCCATGTCCGTCTACTAACGGATATCTGGTAGACCATTCCTGCGCCATATTAACCAATGCACCGTAAATAGAACTGTCACCGTGCGGATGATATTTACCCATTGTATCACCAACGATACGGGCACATTTACGATGCGGTTTGTCCGGACCGTTGTTCAACTCGATCATAGAATACAGCACTCTTCTCTGAACCGGCTTTAAACCATCTCTTACATCCGGTAATGCACGACTTGCAATAACAGACATTGCATAATCTATATAGGAGCTTTCCATGGTCTTTTTCAGATCTACATCATTTATCTGATCAAAAATTTTATCGTCCATTTTTTCCTCCTAAACATCTAAATTTTGAACATATTTAGCATTTTCTTCAATAAATTCGCGACGAGGTTCTACCTTATCTCCCATAAGGACATTAAATACGACCTCTAATTCGGAAGCAGATTCCGCATCCATTGTGACACGACGCAAAATTCTCTTCTCCGGATCCATAGTAGTTTCCCAGAGCTGCTCCGCATCCATCTCACCCAATCCTTTATATCTCTGAATTTTCACATTGGTATCTCTTCCGATTTCATCCAATGTAGATTTCAACTCTTCATCTGAATATGCATACCAATCCTTTTTATTTTTTTCTATTTTATAAAGAGGTGGCTGTGCTAAATATACATATCCCTGTCGAATCAATTCCGGCATAAACCGATATAAAAACGTAAGCAGTAAGGTACTGATATGAGCACCGTCAACATCTGCATCTGTCATAATAATAATTTTATGATAGCGCAGCTTTGAAATATCAAAATCCTCATGAATTCCGGTTCCGAATGCAGTAATCATCGCTTTAATTTCCGCATTTGCATAGATTTTGTCTTCACGAGCTTTCTCAACATTTAAAATTTTTCCTCGAAGAGGCAAAATTGCCTGAGTCGCTCTGCTTCTTGCCGTTTTTGCGGAACCTCCCGCAGAATCACCCTCTACAATATATATTTCACAATTTTTAGGATCCTTATCCGAACAGTCTGCTAATTTTCCGGGCAAAGACATCCCTTCTAATGCAGTCTTTCTGCGGGTCAGATCACGGGCTTTTCGAGCAGCTTCACGAGCTCTTTGCGCCAATAAAGATTTTTCACAGATAGCTTTTGCAATAGATGGATTTTGTTCCAGAAAATAAGTCAAACTTTCCGTCACAATAGAATCTACCGCTCCTCTGGCTTCACTGTTTCCGAGTTTTTGCTTTGTCTGCCCTTCAAATTGAGGCTCTTCGATTTTAATAGAAATAATAGCAGTCATTCCCTCACGGATATCATCTCCCGTAAGAGCAGGATCATTTTCTTTTAAAATTTTATTTGATTTTGCATAGTTATTAAATGTTTTTGTTAACGCATTTCTGAAACCGGTCAAATGAGTACCGCCTTCCGGTGTCGTAATATTATTTACAAAACTGTAAACAGATTCATTAAAAGAATCATTATGCTGCAATGCAACCTCAACATAGATATTGTCCTTTATTCCCTCACAATAAATCGGATTCGGATACATCGCCTCTTTCCCCTTATTCAAGTAAGTAACAAATTCCTTGATACCGCCTTCATAATGGAAAATTTCTTCTCTGATATCGTCTTTTCTCTTGTCACGAAGTGTAATTTTGATACCCTTTGTCAAAAATGCCATTTCGCGCAAACGTTGTTTTAATACATCAAATTCATAAACAGTCGTCTCAAAAATCTCCTCATCCGGCTTAAAAGTAACAGTAGAACCTGTTTGTTCCACAGGACAGTCTCCCACTATCTTCAAATCATATATAATGGCTCCACGCTCATATCTTTGCTGATAAATATGACCGTTTCTGCACACCTGTACTTCCAACCAATCAGAGAGTGCATTTACAACGGATGCACCTACACCGTGAAGTCCTCCGGATACTTTATATCCTCCTCCTCCGAATTTTCCCCCCGCATGCAAAACAGTAAAGACTACTTCTACAGCAGGTCGACCTGTCTTATGATTGATATCCACCGGTATTCCTCTTCCGTTATCTGTAACCGTAATCGTTCCGTCTTTATTAATATCTACTTCCACTTCGGTACAAAAACCGGCTAACGCTTCATCAATCGCATTGTCTACAATTTCATATACCAAATGATGTAATCCACGAGAAGACGTACTTCCGATATACATGCCGGGTCTTTTTCGAACAGCTTCCAGACCCTCTAAAATCTGTATTTGATCTCCACCGTATTCTGCACTCATTTATTTCCTCCTATTGCTCTACAACAGTTCCTTTTTTTACAAAAAACACGCGATTGATATGAAAACGATTTCTTACAAATTCATCTAAACCAGTGCATGTAATCATTGTTTGTATATTACTGATACTCTGTAGTAAATAATTCTGCCTTTTACTATCCAGTTCCGACAATACATCATCCAGTAAAAGAATCGGCATATCATGAATCATATTTTTCACCAATTGCAGCTCTGCCAGTTTTAATGATAATGCAGCAGAACGCTGCTGACCCTGAGAACCGTATTTTCGGATATCAATTCCGTTGATTTTAAAAATAATATCATCTCTATGAGGTCCTACACCGGTAGAAAATAGTCTCATATCTCTTTTTTCATTTTTTATCAATTCCTCTTCAAAATCTTCTCCTGAAACACTTTTTTCATATTCAACAGTTAAAATTTCTTCTCCTCCTGAAATACTTTTATGTATTTCTTTCACAATATCATTCAGAGAAGTTAAAAAACTCTGCCTTTTTTCTATAATTACTTTTCCGTAATCTGCCAGCTGATGATTCCAGACAGCAAGTGTTTCCTTCCATTCCGGTTTATAGGACAATTCTTTTAATAATTTATTTCTTTGTTCTAAGAGCTTTTTATAATTTCCAAGCTGATGAAGATAGATCTTGTCCAATTGGCATAATTCCATATCTAAAAATCTTCTTCTTCCGGATGGACCTTCTTTAATAATATTCAAATCCTCCGGAGAGAAACATACGACATTTAAAATACCAAATAATTCCGATGCCTTTTTTATAGGAATTCGATTAATTGCAATCCCTTTTACTTTATTTTTTTTTAAATGAATATCCAATTGATACTCTAATCCATGCTTCTCTATTATCGTTCGGATATGGGATTCCTCCTGCTCAAAACGTATCATCTCTTTATCTTTACTGTTTTTATGAGATTTCGTAGTAGCGGAAACATAGATGGACTCTAGTATATTGGTCTTTCCCTGTGCATTATCACCATAAAATATATTGGTCTCCTCGGAAAAAGAAAGAGAAAGATCTTTATAATTGCGAAAATTTTTCAATTCTAACGATTTAATAATCATCTTATAACTTGGATACTTTCCTCATTAAATGTTACTACATCACCCGAAAATACTTTTTTTCCTCTTTGCAATTCCGGATTTCCGTTTACTAAAACAAGACCTTCTGCAATCACCATTTTAGCCTCTACCCCGGATCCTACTAATCCGGAAAGTTTCAATAGCTGACCTAACTTAATAAAATCATCTTTTATCTGTATCTGTTTCATTCTAAATCATCCTTTATCTATAGATCTTCTTCTGAAAAATCTGCTTCCGAAAAATTAACGGGCAGAATCAGATAAATAAAACTTTCCTTTTCATCTTTGATAAAACATGGAGCCTTTGCGCTTGTCATATACAAAGAAATTTCCTCTTCATCAATTACTCGAAGTGCATCTATATAAAATTTAGGGTTGAAACCGATCAAAAGTTCTTTACCATCTTGATTAATTTCCAATTTTTCGTTCATTTTTCCTTTTTTAGATCGAATCTGCAGCTTCATAACAGAATCTGCAATCTTCATAATAATCGGTCTCTTATCATTTTCATCTGATAATAAGGTTGCACGATCAATACAATCTAAAAGAACTTTTTTATTAATTGTAACTTTGGTCTCATAATCAGAAGTTAACATTTGTTTGATCTGGAAATACTCTCCGTCAATCAATCTGGAAACTACCATAGTCTGATCAAATTCAAATAAAATATGATTTGCAGTGTAGTAAATATGTACAATATCCTCTAAATCACCGGTTAAAATCTTACTGACTTCCTGCAGAGTTTTTCCCGGAACAATCATACGTGTTTTCTGATAGGAACGATTCAGATCGATATTGCGGATAGAAACCCTATGACCGTCCAAAGAAGCTACCTGAAGCTTATTTTCTTCCAACTCAAACAATTCTCCGGTCATAACTCGATTACTGTCTTTATCGGATATAGAAAAGATGGTCTGTCGAATCACTTCTTTTAATGTGAATTGAGAAATTTCTATCAACTGATCTCTTTCTACGTAAGGTAAATAAGAAAATTCTTCTCCGTCCATTCCCTGTATATCAAATTTTGACTGATCACAGGTAATGGTTGTTTTTAAATGATCAGATGTTTCAATTACAACATCTGCATCCGGAAGCTTTCTTACCAGTTCAGATAAAAATCGGGCATTTAAAGCAATCATTCCCGATTGTTCAATAGAACCTTCTATAACAGTTTCAATTCCCAATTCCATATCGTTTGCTGTTAACTGAATTTTTCCTGTAGTTGCATTTATTAAAATACATTCTAAAATCGGCATTGTAGTTCGAGTGGGAATTGCTTTTAAAACAATCGATACTCCTTTCAACAATTCTGGTTTGGAACATATAATTTTCATAATGTGATTAACTCCTTTCGAGATATTATCTATCTATTTATATATAATTTCATAGTATTAATAGTAGGGGCTGTTTATATGTTTATAAGTCTTAAACCCCTTGAAATCACTGATTTTTTTTAATTAAATTATACAGATTTATAAGTGGAAGTCTCTTGTATAAAGAGTGGATGTGATGTGGAAAAGAAAAGAATCTAATGATTGTTTCCCATTGAATTTCAGTACGTTATGAAAAAAGAAATTGTTTATCAACACTCATCAACAGAGTTTCCATACTATATTCACATAGAATGTTGATAACTATGTGGACATTAATTAGGGTTTATTTTTTTTCGGATTGTATCTACCAAATCTTTAAAAGATGCATCGTTTTCATAGTCTTTTGTTACTTTTTTTACACCGTGTAAAATAGTGGAATGGTCTCTTCCTCCAATCAGCTTTCCGATAGATTCCACTTTCAAATTAGTCATATTTTTGCACAGATACATTGCAATTTGACGAGGCTTTGCAACATCACTGGTACGAACCTTAGACATTAGCTGATCAACAGAAACTCCAAAATGCTCGGAAACCACTTCCATAATCAGTTGAGGTGTCACTTCTCTGGAAGCTTCCGGTGAAATAATATTTTGTAATTCCGCAATGGCGATCTCCATTGTGATATCGACCTTTTCCAGATTAGAGTATGCAATCAGTTTATTTAAAGCACCTTCCAGCTCTCGAATATTGGAATTAATATGGACTGCAATATAATTTAAAATTTCATCTTCTAAAATAACTCCGTCCAATTCTATTTTTTTACGTAAAATAGCCATTCTGGTTTCATAGTCGGGTGTTCCGATATCAGCCAGTAGTCCCCATTCAAAACGGGAACGGATACGGTCTTCCAATGTAACCATTTCCTTTGGAGGACGATCACTGGAAATAATGATCTGTTTATTTGCAGAGTGAAGTTCATTAAAAGTATGAAAAAATTCTTCCTGCGTACTTTCCTTATTAATAATAAATTGTACATCGTCAATTAAAAGAACGTCGATCTGTCTGTATTTTTTTCGGAAGGACTCCATTTTATTATTACGGATACCTTCTATTACTTCATTTGTAAAACGCTCGGAAGTAACATAAAGTACCTTTTTGCCTGGATTATTTTCTAAAATATAATGAGCAATCGAATGCATCAAATGTGTTTTACCGAGACCGACTCCCCCATATAAGAAAAGAGGGTTATAGATTTCTCCGGGAGCTTCGGCAACTGCTAAAGATGCGGAATGAGCAAATCTGTTATTACTACCCACGACAAAGGAATCAAAGTTATAATTCGGATTTAAATTTGATGTTTCAGCCAGGGTGCTGTTAATCTGTGCTGACGGCTTGACTTTTTTACGCTGTCTTCCCTGTTCTGGTAAAATAAATTCTAATTCATACGGTTCCTGTGTCATTTCTTCTATTACTACTCTTAGAGGAACAGAATATTTTTTTTCTATAATGTTTTGATCAAAACTGGATCCGGTTACCAAAATAAAAATTTTATTTTCTTCCGTACTGAAAATTTCCAAGGGTTTTATCCATGTTGTAAATGCTACATCTGTAATTTCATACTGTTCTTTTAATCGTTTTAAAATTTCATTCCATTTTTTTTCGACTAATTTCATTCTCTATCTCCATCGATTTCTTCATTGAGACCGCAGTCTCCTAGGCTTTATTTTAACTCATTTGCGGTCAATTTACAATTGATACTTCATTACATAGTGTAGGTAGTAATGAAAATAAAAAAAACGCTTATTAAGGCAAATAACAATAAAAACGGAATGGATACCATAGATATAGGGGGTAAATGTTTCTTCCTTATTATATATAGTGGTATTTTTGTTAAATCTTGAAAAGCATTGATTTTACTTGACTTGAGAACTATATTTGATATAATTGAAATGATATTTTTAAAAAAGGAGGTGTTTTTCCATGAAGATGACTTATCAACCGAAAAGAAGACAGAGATCTAAAGTTCACGGTTTTAGAGCAAGAATGAGTACTGCTGGCGGAAGAAAGGTTTTAGCTGCTAGAAGATTAAAAGGCAGAAAAAAATTATCAGCCTAGGCCACATACCCTTGTGGTCTTTTCTTTCGTTATAGATAGATTTTAAATGACGTGTACTTTATTTATTTATACTACGGAATGCGGTATGTTTTTCTATGAAAAATATATCGCTTGCATGTAGCGAAAGGAAAAAATATGCATTTTTCAGAATCACTAAAAAAGAATAAAGACTTTCAAAAAGTTTATCGAAAAGGAAAATCTTATGCTAATCGTTTTTTAGTGATGTATGTTTTAGAAAATAATACGGATTTTAACAGATTTGGTATTTCAGTAAGTAAAAAGGTGGGAAACAGTGTAGTTCGTCACCATTTAACAAGACTTTTAAGAGAAAGTTATCGTTTAGAGGAAGAGAATTTTCGTTCAGGGCTGGATATGGTTGTGATCGTGAGAAATACAGCCGGATCCGCAACCTATCATGAATTAAGGTCAGCTCTCATGCATTTAAGTAATTTACACAAGATCGTTAAATAATAAAAGAAAAGAAGATGAGATAATTGTTGAAGAAATTATTTATTTTTTTTATCAAGTTTTATCAAAAATATATATCACCATTAAAGACAACAAAATGTCCTTATTACCCAAGCTGTTCTGCATACGGTTTAGAAGCTGTACAAAAGCATGGAGCTATAAAAGGGGGATTACTTGCTTTATGGAGAATTTTAAGGTGTAATCCTTTTTCAAAGGGTGGATATGATCCGGTTCCATGATTTAGGGATTGTATTTTATGTAGGAGAAAGTTCTAAATAGGAGGTACTATCAGTGAGTCCATTGGTATTGACACAAAGCAGTGGAATCCTTAGTCCAATTTCAAAAGCGCTTGGTTGGATAATGAATGGGATTTATGTAGGATTAAGCAACTTATTTCATGTTCATAATGTTGCTCTTACAATTATTATTTTTACAGTAATTATTTATATGGTACTTTTACCATTAACTTATCAACAGCAGAAGTTTTCCAAGATGTCTCAGATTATGAATCCTGAACTTAGAAAAATTCAGGGGAAATATAAAGGCAGAAGAGATCAGGTATCTGTAACTGCTATGAATCAGGAAACACAGGCATTATATAAAAAATATGGTGTATCACCATCAGGTAGTTGTATTTATTTAATTATTCAGCTTCCTATTTTGTTTGCACTTTATCGTGTAATCTATAATGTACCTGCTTATGTAAGCAGTGTAAAAAATACGTTTGCAAGTTTGGCAACAAGTATTTCTCATACAGACGGATTTAAGGACATTATGGAGGCTTATTTAAAAATAGTAAAAAACGGTAGCTACGGAAATCATGGATTAAGTCTGGATTGGAGCAGTGCGGCAACAACCCATAATTCTATTATTGATGTTTTATATAAGAGCTCTACTGAAAACTGGAGTGCTTTAGCTGAAAAATTTCCGGATCTCTCCGGCAGTATCTCAGCTGTTTCTCATAAAGCATCGCAATTTAATGATTTTCTGGGCTTGAATGTAGTATATTCTCCTAAAAATATTATTGCAGATGCTCTAAGCCATGGAAAATATATTCTGATTGTTTTAGCTATTTTAATTCCTATTGTTTCAGCTGCAACTCAGTTTTTAAATATTAAATTAATGCCTCAACCGAATGCAGGTGATAATCCGATGGGAGGACAGCTGAAAATCATGAATTACATGATGCCTGTTTATTCATTCTTTATGGTATTATTACTACCTATCGGTGTAGGTATCTACTGGATTGCAGGTGCAGTGATTCGTTGTATACAACAGTATGTGATTAATAAACGTCTAGATAAAATTGATTTAAAGGAATATATAAAGAAAAACCAGGAAAAACATCAGGAACAGCTGAAAAAGAAAGCTGAAAAGAGGGGAATTTCCGGGGATACGATTTCCAGTGCTGCAAAGATCAGTACAAGAACTATTGATGCAAACGGCTCTATCAGAAAAGACTCTATGACTGCAAAAGCAGCTGCATCTACAAAAGATATTGAATCTATAGGTGCTACCGGTAAACTGAGGAAAGACAGTTTAGCGGCAAAAGCAAATAAGGTTCGAGAATTTAATGAAGGAAAAAAATAGCAACAGGGAGGAACAAAGGTATGGAATATATTGAGGTTTCAGGTAAAACTGTTGATGATGCAATTACAGAAGCTTTGATCAAACTGGAAACTACAAGTGATAAGATTGAATATGAAGTAATCGAGGAAGGCAGTACAGGTTTTTTAGGGTTAAGATCAAAACCGGCAGTTATTCGAGCAAGAAAGAAAAAAACAGTAAAAGAAGATATTGAGGAGTTTTTACAGAATGTTTTTCATGCAATGAACATGGAAGTAGAAATAATTTTCCATGATTCTGATAATGAAAATGTATACCTTATTGAATTTAAGGGAAATGATATGGGAGTGTTGATCGGAAAAAGAGGTCAAACATTAGATTCCTTACAGTATTTGACAAATTTAGCGATTAATAAGGATGCGGATGTATATATAAAAGTAAAGCTGGATACAGAGAATTACAGACATCGCAGAAAAGAAACACTTGAAAATCTTGCAAAGAATGTTGCAAATAAAGTAAAGAGAACAAAACGAACTGTTACATTAGAACCTATGAATCCTTTTGAAAGAAGAATTATCCACTTTGCTCTGCAAAGTGAAGATGCAGTGGAAACACATAGTGAAGGAAAGGATCCTTATAGAAAAGTAGTTGTTTCTCTAAAAAAATAAAGAAAAAGGCTTTTTCAGAACTGGTTTGGTTTTGGAGAAGCCTTCATTTATGCTATAATAGATCGAATAGATTGAGAGGAAAGCTATGAATACAGATACAATTGCAGCGATTGCTACTGCTATGGTTCCATCCGGTATCGGAATCATACGTATAAGCGGAGAAGATGCTTTTACAATTGCAGACAAGATATTTCAACCGATAAAGAGTAAGCATAAAGTTTCGGAAATGGAAACGCATACCATTCATTATGGATATATTAAAAATGGAAATGAAATTATTGATGAGGTATTACTTTTGCTTATGAGAGGTCCGAATTCTTATACAAAAGAAGATACTATAGAAATTGATACTCACGGCGGAATTCTTGTAATGCAGAAGATTCTGAAAACGGTGTTGTCTAACGGTGCAAGACCTGCAGAACCGGGAGAATTTACAAAAAGGGCATTTTTGAACGGTCGCATAGACCTGTCACAGGCAGAGTCTGTAATTGAAATTATAAATGCTCAAAATGATTATGCACTGAAAAGTTCTGTGAGACAATTGACAGGAAGTGTTCTGGAAAAGATCAGATCTATACGAGAAAGAATTTTACATCAAATTGCATTTATTGAATCAGCTTTAGATGATCCGGAACATTATACATTAGACGGATATGAAGATTCTTTATTAAAGATTATTTCTTCTATCCATAGTGAAATACAGTCTTTGATTGATAAATCAGATGATGGTCGTGTTATAAAAGAAGGGATTAAAACTGCAATTGTAGGAAAACCGAATGCAGGAAAATCTTCTTTGTTAAATAATTTGCTTGGAGAAGAAAGAGCTATTGTAACTGATATTGCGGGTACTACCAGAGATGTATTAGAGGAGCAGATTCAGATTGCAGGTATCGGATTTCGATTAATGGATACAGCCGGGATAAGAAAAACAAATGATGTAGTGGAACAGATCGGTGTTACAAGATCAAAAGAACGTATGGAAGATGCGGATTTGGTAGTATATGTGGCAGATTCTTCAACAGAATTAGATCATAATCTGTCTCTTATACACATCTGACGCTGCCGACGATATGCAGTGTGT
>CAMYAO010000027.1 GCA_947253885.1 uncultured Clostridium sp. | reverse complement strand
AGCACAAAAAAAATGTAGTGGGGTACTATAGCCGAACCCGTGAATCGGCTATGATGGCAGCAGAGTTTACAGGTACTTGTGTATTTGAGTCAATAGAACAACTGGTGCAGGAATGTGAGGTACTTTTTATAGCAGTTCCCGATGGTACGATTTCGACTATATGGGATAAGCTGAATCAGTATTCGCTTCAAAACAAAAAAATATGTCATTTTAGCGGGGCGTTCAGCTCACAGATTTTTTCAAATATTAAGCAATATTCTGCTTATGGATATTCCATCCATCCGCTGTTTGCATTTGCAGATCGTTATCGATCCTATTTAGGATTGACGGAAGCGGTATTTTCCATTGAAGGAGCAATTGAATATTTAGATGAGATGAAAACTGTATTTCAGAGTATGGGAAATACAGTTATCACTGTTTCGACCGAAGATAAAGTGAAGTATCATGCGGCTTGTGCGTCAGCAAGTAATCTGGTTCTTGGATTATTTGAATATAGTGAATCTTTATTGGAATCATGCGGATTTACAAAAGAATCGGCTCATAGGGCGTTAATCCCACTCATCAAAGGAAATGTAGACTCCTACTGTCTTTTAGGGGCAGAAGGGGCTTTGACCGGACCTATTGAGCGAAATGATACAGAGACTGTAGCAAAGCATATGGCATCTCTTACAAGTTCGGAAAAAGAAATTTACCTTATGTTGTCGAGACAAGTGCTCTCGCTTGGAAAAAAGAAGCATCCTAATTATGATTATTCAAAAATGGAGGGGGAATTACAATGAAAAACACAGTAACAACAATTCAGAAGCAGAAACAGGAACAGGATAAAATAGCAATGGTTACCTGCTATGACTATTCTATGGCAAAACTGATGGATGAAGCAGGTTTTAATATTTTATTGGTTGGAGATTCTCTGGGACTCGTAATGCTCGGATATGAAGATACCATATCTGTTACCATGGAGGATATTATTCATCATACAAGAGCTGTTTCAAGAGGAGCTGAAAATGCTTTAGTAGTTGCAGACATGCCGTTTATGTCCTATCAGCAATCGGTCTATGATGCTGTGGTCAATGCAGGAAGACTTTTAAAAGAAGGACGTGCCAATATGGTAAAACTTGAAGGGGGGAAAAATGTTGTCCCTCAGATAGAAGCAATTGTAAATGCTTCTATTCCTGTGTGTGCACATATAGGGTTAACACCTCAATCGGTCAATGCTTTTGGAGGTTTTAAGGTGCAGGGAAAGACGGCGGAAAAGGCACAGCAGTTAATTGAAGATGCGCTTGCAGTAGAGGAGGCAGGAGCATCACTTGTTGTATTGGAGTGTGTTCCTGCAGATTTATCTGCACTGATTACGAAAAAGCTTTCTATTCCTACAATTGGAATTGGTGCGGGAAACGGATGTGATGGGCAGGTATTGGTTTATCAGGATATGCTGTCAATGTTTTCCGATTTTAAACCGAAATTTGTAAAACATTTTGCAGATATCGGAAGTGCGATGAAGAATGGTTTTAATCAGTATATTACAGAAGTAAAATCCGGAGCATATCCTGCAAAGGAACATACCTTCAGTATTTCGGATGAGATTTTAGATAAGCTGTACTAGGCGGGAGATAAGACATGAAAATTGTGAAAAGTATCAGGGAAGTAAAAGAAATTGTAAAGGAGTGGAGAGCGAATAAGGAGACAGTAGGTCTTGTCCCTACAATGGGATTTTTACATGAAGGACACGGAAGTTTGATTTCTTCATCTGTAACGGCAAATGATCATACAGTTGTCAGTATTTTTGTGAATCCTATGCAGTTTGGTCCGAGTGAAGATTTAGAAAGTTATCCGAGAGATCTGGAAAAGGATGCGGCATACGTAGCATCTCTGGGGGCGGATTTGATTTTTCATCCGGATTCGGAGGAAATGTATCCGAACGGATTTTCCACTTATGTAGATATGGATATCCTTACAAGTGAGTTGTGCGGTTTAAGTCGTCCTACACACTTTAGAGGAGTTTGTACTGTTGTGTCAAAATTGTTTCATATCGTAGAGCCGGATTATGCTTATTTTGGAAAAAAAGATGCACAGCAATTGGCTGTAATTCAGCATATGGCAGAAGATTTAAATATGAATCTGACAGTAGTCGGTTGCCCGATTGTGAGAGAGGCGGACGGACTGGCAAAAAGCTCCAGAAATACCTATTTGAAGACGGAAGAGAGAAAAGCTGCACTTGTTTTATCAAAATCCATTGCACTTGGAGAAAAATTAGTGCAAAATGGGGAGAGAAAAGCGAATGTAATCACATCACAGATGAAGCAGCTGATAGAGTCTGAACCCTTAGCAAAAATTGATTATGTAAAAGCAGTAAACGGACGAACCATGCAGCCGATTGAAGAAATACAGGCACCAGCTCTAATCGCAATTGCCGTTTATATCGGAAGCACTCGTTTGATAGATAATTTTTTTGTTGAATAAGGAGTACATTTTATGAATATTTCAATGTTAAAGGGTAAGATTCACCGTGCAACGGTTATACAGGCTGAACTGGATTATGTCGGCAGTATTACTGTGGATGAGGCTCTTTTAGAGGCGGCTGATATACTGGAGTATGAAAAAGTTCAGATTGTGGATGTCAATAACGGTGCAAGATTCGAGACTTATACGATTGCGGGAGAGAGAAACTCCGGTATGATATGCTTAAATGGAGCAGCTGCCAGATGTGTATCTGTCGGAGATAAGATTATCATTATGTCTTATGCGGATATTTCCAGAGAAGAAGCAAAGAAGCATCATCCTAATGTGGTTTTCGTAGATGACAACAATATAATATCAAGAAAGACCACTTATGAAAAATATGGTCGTCTTTTTGAGGATGAGAAATAATGGAGGCATAACATGTTTAAGGGAAAAACAGTTGTATTGGGAGTAACAGGAAGCATTGCGGCTTATAAAATTGCAAATCTGGCAAGCATGTTGGTAAAACAACATGCCGAAGTACATGTCATTATGACAAAAAATGCTACTAATTTTATTCATCCAATTGCATTTGAATCCCTTACAAATACAAAATGTCTGGTAGAAACATTCGATCGAAATTTTCAATTTCATGTTGCTCATGTCAGTGTGGCAAATAAAGCGGATGTGATGATGATTGCACCGGCTTCTGCTAATGTTATCGGAAAGTTGGCAAATGGAATTGCGGATGATATGCTGACTACAACGGCAATGGCATTTCACGGACCGATGTATATTGCACCGGCTATGAATACGCATATGTTTGAAAATGAAATTTTGCAGGATAACTTAAAAAAGCTGGAGCGATACGGAAAAAAGATTATACAGCCGGCATCCGGAATGCTTGCATGCAGAGATATCGGAAGTGGGAAAATGCCGGAGCCGGAAGAACTGTTTTCCTACATAGAGCATGCATTGCTTTCTTCAAATGAATTAAAAGGGAAAAAAGTCTTGATTACAGCCGGTCCGACAAGAGAGGCGATTGATCCGGTACGTTTTATCTCAAATAATTCTACAGGAAAAATGGGATATGCTTTGGCAAAAGCGGCGTCATTAAAAGGTGGTGATGTAACATTAGTATCGGGATTATGTGAGCAAAAACCGCCACTTGGAGTGCATATGGTCAATGTGGTTTCTGCGAGTGAGATGGCAGAGGCGGTATTTTCAAGAAGTGACGAAGCGGATATTGTGATTATGACAGCTGCAGTAGCGGATTATACGCCGTCAGTAACTGCTGATCAAAAAATTAAAAAATCAGACTCCGATATGAAAATAGAGTTAAAGCGTACCACTGATATTTTGGGAACACTGGGAGCAAATAAAAAGCCGAATCAGTTTTTGTGTGGGTTTTGTATGGAAACGGAAGACACCGTTAACCGGGCTTCTGCAAAATTGAAAAAGAAAAATTTAGATATGATTGTTGCAAATAATCTTAAAATTACCGGAGCCGGTTTTGGAACAGATACGAATGTGGTGACGATTATTGAACAAAATGCAAAACATGAACTTCCTCTATTGACGAAGCTTGAGGTAAGTATGACAATAATAGATAAGATAGTTAAAATATTGTCATAAAAGGAGGTCGATTATGAGAGGGGTTCATACCAGAATTTCAGATCTACGCAAAGGGGTATTTGTAGAAGTAGCAAAGATTGCATACTACTCCGACAATATCTATGAGGATTTAGAGGCAATCCCATACAGATTATCCCCGGATGAAAATCCAAAGTTTCGTGAAAGCGTTTATCGAGAACGGGCAATCAGTTCGGAAAGAGCTCGTTTAGCGATGGGAATGGAGCTTCGTCCCGCTGATAAACCGGTTCATATAACCAGCGGATTAAAGGATGTAGATGTCAATGAAATTTATTACCAACCGCCGTTAATGCAGGTAATACCGAGTGCCTGTGAAGCCTGTGAGGATAATGTCTATAAGGTTACAAATATGTGCAGAGATTGTCTGGCACATGCTTGTATGGAGGTCTGTCCCAAGGATGCAGTTTCTTTGAAAGACGGTCATGCATTTATTGATCAGGATAAATGTATTAAATGTGGAAAGTGTAAGTCAAACTGTCCATATGATGCGATTGCAAAGAAGATGCGTCCTTGCGCACTGGCCTGCGGAGTGAAGGCGATTGACAATGATCAGTACGACAGAGCCGTGATCAATCAAGATAAATGTCTTGCCTGCGGTATGTGTATGGTTAATTGTCCGTTCGGTGCAATAGCTGATAAATCTCAGATCTATCAGCTGATCAGCTGTATGAAAGGAAAGCAGGATGTAATAGCTGAAATTGCTCCGGCATATGTTGGACAATTTGGTAAGAATGTTTCTCCGGATCAAATCTATGAAGGCTTGAAACAGTTGGGATTTGCAGAAGTATATGAAGTTGCTCTCGGCGCAGATATCGGTGCAATTTCAGAAATGCATGATTATGTCGACAATGTTGTGAACGGAGATTTGCCGTTTTTGCTTACTTCCTGCTGTACGGCATGGGCAGCCCTTGCCAGAGAGCAGTTTCCGGAAATAATAGACAGTGTTTCAAAAGAACTGACGCCTATGGTGGCAACTGCACGCAGTATAAAAATGGAACACCCAACTGCAAAAGTAGTATTTATCGGACCTTGTGCCGCTAAAAAATTGGAGGCGATCCGCACCGAAGTCCGTAGTGATGTCGATTTTGTGATCACCTTTGAAGAATTGGATGCAATGTTTACTGCAAAAGGCATTGTTCTGGAAGAATTGCAGCCGCATGGAAATCTGCATGATGCAACCGGTGCAGGAAGAGGGTATGCAGTATCTTCCGGTGTCGCAACAGCGATTACCAAAAGTATCAACACATATTTTCCTGATGTAGAAGTAAAGACTGAGCATGTAGAGGGATTGGCGGAGTGTAAAAAGATGCTTCAACTTGCAAAGGCAGGGAAATATAACGGATATTTAATTGAAGGAATGGGGTGTCCGGGAGGATGTGTGGCAGGAGCCGGCACATTAATACCGGTACAGAATGCAAGAAAGGAAGTTTTAAATCTGGTAAAATCTTCTTCTAAGCAGGTTCCGGATAAAGATTTATATGAAATTGAATTGAAGTAACAATAAAAAAGCTGATATCTGACAGAAGTATTTTCTGTTGATACCAGCTTTTTGTAATTATTTCAAAGCTGATCGTACTTTTTCAATCAATACAGGAAGAACTTCATTTAGATCTTCTACGATGCCGTAGTTTGAAATTTCAAAAATTGGAGCATATTTATCTTTGTTGACAGCAACAATGACTTGTGAATTTTTCATTCCTGCGATATGAGGAACTGCTCCGGAAATGCCAAATCCGATATATAGTTTAGGAGCAACTGTTTTGCCGGATACTCCGATCTGACGTTCGTATTCTATCCATCCTTCATCAACAGCAGCTCTGGAGGCGCCTACTTTACCTCCGACTAATTCAGCCAGTTCAAACAGTGGTCGGAATCCTTCGGCACTTCCGACACCTCGTCCTCCGGCAATGATGATCTCGGCATCTTCAATGTTGGATTTCGTAAGTTCGTCATCCGGGATAAAACCAAGCAGTTCGGTCAAAATGACAGAAGTCGGAACCTCGACTGATTCTGCGATGATATTTCCGGTTTCGGGATAATCTGAAGCTTCTAAAATAGGGAATGAACCGGTTTTAAAAGTTCCAATCTGAGGAAATCCGGAGATCTCAATATTGGTATTTAATTTTCCTGTATAAGATGGTCGAATCCAATTGATGATATTCGCTTTAGCATCTAAAATAATATCTGTGGATTCACATGCAATACCGCATTTAATACGGGCAGATAAGTTGGCTGCTACATCTCGTCCCCAATTAGTAGCCCCAAATAAGATGATGCCGGGCTCATATTTTTTGGATAATTTTTCTAAAATATATCCGGATGCTTCAAATGCTGATGTCTGTTCGACAGTGATTACATCGTCCGCACCATTTAAAAATGCAACAGATGCAAGCTCCTGTGCTTTTTCATTTATAATAACAGCAACCGTTCTTACTTGATTGCTTAGAGCCTCTTTCTTAGCTTTCTGCATTAATTCTAAGGATACTTTTTTGGGAGTATTGTCTGAGATTTCAAATACAACCCATATATTTTGATTATTCATACCACACCTCCTATAAACAGTGATTTGCTTTCAAGATTTCAAATAAAGCAGATGTTTTTTCAGCAGCGTTTGCGCCGTCAATAATTTGACCGGGTGCAGCTTTCTTTGGTGGAAATAGAGCGATTACAGAGGATGGACTATGCAAATCCTCTTCAGATAAACCGATTTCATCAGCAGATAAAACGGATACCTCCACCTTTTTCGCCTTCATACGATTTTTCATTGTGATACTTCTAGGTTCATTTGCATCTTCTGTAACAGAGCATATGAGAGGGCATTTTCCCTGTAAAGATTCAAAACCGGTTCTTGCTTTGCGCATGATTTTGAGTCCGTCTTCTGTCATTTCAATTTTAGAAGCTCTGGAAAGCAAACTATAGCCTAGCATAGTACCTAATTTTGAAGGAATCTGAGCAGTTCCTCCATCTGCAGAAACGTCTCCGCAGAATATGTAATCATATCCTCCCAGATGGCTGATCGCTTTTGAAAGCGTGGTGGCAGTTACCAGTGTATCGGCACCTTTTAGTTTGTCATCTGTGATACGAATTCCCTCATCGGCTCCCATTCCGATTCCTTCACGTATAATTCCTTCGCAGGAATCGGGTCCCATACTGAGAATGGTAACGGAATCCCCGTCTTTACGTATAGAAAGTGCAGCTTCAACTGCATGAGAATCAACCGGGTTTAAGACATCGACTGCATTGGAGCGGTCAACTGTAAATGTATCCGCATTAATAATAATATCTTCTACATTCGGAACTTGTTTTATTAATACTAAAATTTTCATGTAGTAACCTCCTATCTGTTTGCTTTTTATTATTATACAATTAAATTGCCTAAAAGGGAAATGTATTTTTAAATTATAATGAAAAGATGATATACTAATCGAGATCATATAAAAGTAGACAGGAGGTTTTTTTATTAATCAAGCACAAAAACAGGCAATTCAACATAAAAATGGGCCGATGATGGTAATAGCAGGACCGGGGTCGGGAAAGACGACAGTTATCACACATCGTACAAAACATCTGATTGAACATGGTGTGCGTCCTGAAAATATATTAGTAATTACGTTTTCAAAGGCGGCGGCATTAGAGATGCAACATCGCTTTACAACATTGTGTGAAAAAAAGTCGGAATCGGTGATTTTCGGAACCTTTCATTCTGTGTTTTTTCAGATATTGAGAGTTGCGTACGGTTATACAGGAGCTAATATTGTAAGAGATGAATGGAAGTATCAATTTGCAAAACAATTTTTAGCGGAATCTGACATGGAATATGAAGAGGAGAAGGAGCTGATCGGAAAATTATTTCAGGAAGTGGGAATTGTGAAGAATTCCATGATTTCCTTACAGCATTACTATGCCACCAGCTGCAGTGCTGGACAGTTTCGTGATTTTTATCATCAGTATGAACAGTTTTTGCGGACAAATGGTTTTTTAGATTTTGATGACATGCTGATTTTTTGCTATGATCTGCTCTCAAAACGTCCGGATATTCGAAAGAAATGGCAAACAAAATTTCAATATATTTTAGTAGATGAGTTTCAAGACATTAATTCCATCCAATATCGTACCGTTCAATTGTTGGCAGGCTATCAAAATAATTTATTTATAGTTGGGGATGACGATCAATCTGTTTATCGTTTTAGAGGGGCAAAACCGGAAATAATGCAGCAGTTTTTAAAAGATTATCCAAATGCGGAAACAATCACTCTGAATATAAATTATCGCTGCGGTTCTGAAATTACAAAGATAAGCAATCGTTTGATCAAACAAAATCGCCTGAGGTTTCAAAAAGAAATTCTTTCCAGTGGGCAGTCGGAGCAGGGACTGGTAACGGTAAAGCACTTTCGGACACAAAGAGAAGAAAATCTATTTATTATAAAGGAGATTCAAAAGAAACTCAGAGAAGGACGGTCGTTAAAAGAGATTGCGTTGTTATACAGAACCAATTCCGGTCCACGTTTTATAATGGAACAGCTGTCCGGTTTTAATATTTCCTATGTTTCAAAGGATCAGATACCGAGTTTATATAATCATTGGATTGTGAGAGATCTGTTTACCTATATTAAAATTGCCAAAGGAGAACGGACAAGAAGAAATTTTTTGAGAATTATGAATCGACCGAATCGATATCTTTCCAGAGAGGGACTGCCGGGGGATTCGATTGACATAGATAAATGGAAGTTGTTTTATTTGAAGCAAAACTGGATGGTAAGGCGATTGGAAAAGCTGCGGATAGATTTAGAGGTCTTATCATCAATGCGTCCTTATACCGCTCTTTTGTATATCAGAAAGGGGATAGACTATCAGAAGTATATTTTTTCGTATGCAAAGGAGAGAGGAGTTGAAGAAGAAGAACTGTTTGAGATACTTGAGGAGATAACAGAATATGCAAAGGAGTATTCCTCCTTTGAGGAGTGGTTTCAGGTGATCGAAAAAACAGAGACGGAGAGAATCGGGCAAAATAGAAAGGGTAGGGCAGAGATAGAGGCGGATGCTGTGGTGATCAGTACATATCATTCGGCAAAAGGTCTGGAGTATGATACAGTTTTTTTGCCGGATCTTAATGAGAATGTCATACCGTATAAAAAAGCAACATTAGTGGAAGAAATAGAAGAGGAACGGCGAATGCTTTATGTGGCGATGACACGGGCAAAAAAAGAATTGTATTTGACATATTCCGATAAAATTCATAATAAAGACATGGATCCGTCCAGATTTCTCGGAGAGATAACCTGACAAAATAATCCCTTTGCAGAACTGCAAAGGGATTATTTATGCAAGGCACTGATTACATTTCTTCGAAATCTTCTTCATCAAGAAGTTGATCGAATACATCTGCAACCGTTTCAAATTCTTCATCTGTTTCGATATTGTCTAAAGAAGGAGTGCCTTCTTCATCCTCTGAATAACGATAGAATAAAACTTCGGCTTCTTCTTTTTCTTCTTCTTCGCGCTGAACAAGAGCAATGTAATCTTGCTCTTCTACGGAAAAGATCATAACGATATCACAATCAATTTCAGAACCGTCTTCTAATTCCAATGTTACAAAAGCGTCTTCAGAATCAATCATATCTTCTTTGTCAAATTCATTTGCCATAAGGAAAACCTCTTTCTTTCATATAGTTAATAAACTAGATTCAGTATAAAAACCAGAAGAATAAAAGTCAATGGGATTTACTTTATAGTTAGAAAAAAAAATGTTATACTTAATCGTAAATTTACACTTAGGGAGGTTATTTTTGAATTTTTGGAAGCATTTAAAAACTATTTCCTATCATAAATATTTGGTAATGAAGGGCTGCTTTCGGGCAGGATTATATAAACAGGGCTTATTGCACGATCTGTCGAAGTATTCTCCGACAGAATTTTGGGTCGGCGTAAAATATTTTCAGGGAGATGTGAGCCCGAATAATGCAGAACGTCTGGATAAAGGATATTCTTCTGCATGGTTACATCATAAAGGTAGAAATAAGCATCATTTGGAATATTGGATTGATTACGGTTTAGAAACAGAAGAGAAAATGGTGGGGATGGATATGCCTAAAAAATATGTGGTTGAGATGTTTGTTGATCGCCTTTCCGCATGTAAAGTATATCAAAAAGAAAAATATACACCTGCTTCTGCGTTGGAATATTATGAAAAGAGCAAGCACCACTATGTAATTCATGAAAATACTGCAGCACTTTTAGAGGATTTGTTGAAACGTCTTGCAGAAGAAGGAGAGGATGCGACGTTTGCATATATCCGAAAGGAAGTTCTGAAAAATAAAAGATAAGGAGTAAACATTAAGATGATAGACGGAAAAAAAGTATTATTTAGCGGAATGCAGTCTACCGGTAATTTGACATTGGGAAATTATTTGGGGGCATTAAAAAATTGGTTGACGTTAAGTGATGAGTATGAATGTTTTTACAGTGTAGTGGATATGCATTCCATTACAGTTCGTCAAAACCCTGCGGAATTACGTCAAAGAGCCAGAAAACTGTTGATGTTATATATTGCGTCAGGATTGGATCCGAAAAAAAACTGTATTTATTATCAATCACATGTATCCGGTCATGCCGAACTTGCATGGATTTTAAATTGCTTTACCTATATGGGAGAGTTAAGCCGCATGACACAGTTTAAGGATAAGTCGGCAAAGCACGCAGATAATATTAATGCGGGTCTGTTTACCTATCCTGTTCTGATGGCAGCAGATATCTTGCTTTATCAAGCAGATGTGGTTCCGGTCGGAATTGACCAGATGCAGCATTTGGAGATTACAAGAGATATTGCACAGAGGTTCAATGGGATATATGGGGATGTTTTTACCGTTCCGGAAGCCTATGTGGGAAAGGCCGGCGCAAAGGTAATGAGCCTTCAAAATCCAGAAAAGAAGATGTCAAAATCAGATGAAAATGTAAATGCCAGTGTATACCTGATGGATGATCCGGATACAATTATGCGTAAATTTAAGAGGGCGGTCACAGACTCGGAGGGAAGAATCGCATACAGGGAAGAACAGCCGGGAGTAAAGAATCTGCTTGATATATATTGTGCCTGTACAAAATTGTCAACAGAATCCGCACTGGCGGAATTTGACGGAAAAGGATACGGAGATTTAAAATCAGCAGTAGGAGAAGCTGTTATTTCTGTGTTGAAACCGCTTCAGGAGCGATATAAGGAGCTGGAAAAGGATAAGGCTTACATTGATGCTGTTATTAAAGAAAACGCGGAAAAAGCAAATTATTTTGCAACTAAGACATTAAGAAAGGTGCAAAAGAAAGTTGGCTTTCCAGAAAAAATAAGATAGGACAAAAGAAGGGAACCTATATGTGGTGCTCTCAAAAAATTGGATCCAAAATCTAACGACTGGGAGGTCGGTACATGAGGGTTCCTTTCTTTTTGGAAAAATGTTAATATGAAGTTATCTTATATAGTGCAGCTAAGACAGCTGTCCGTTCTGAACGGCTTTGTTATGAGCCTTTATCTTATATCCCCAAACAGTCATGTACAATAAAATAACAACTATTTTGCAAAGTGGTATGAAAATGGTACTGGTAACAGTAGAAGCAGATGTAAGAAACGGAATGCCTTTATTTGAAATGGTGGGATTTCTGACCTCAGAGGTAAAAGAGGCGAAAGCACGGGTAATTACTGCAATAAAAAATTCGGGTATATTGATTCCGGCAAAACGCATTACTGTGAATATGACGCCTGCAAATATCAGAAAATCCGGGAGCGGATGCGATTTTCCGATTACGATAGCGGTATTGGCATCGTTTGGGATTCTGACTGTTTCAGAGCTTCAGGATACTATTTTTATTGGTGAAATCGGATTAAACGGAGATATTCTTCCGGTTGAAAACAGTTTTTCTATGGGACTGTTCGCAAAAGAACAGGGATTCTGTAAGTTAGTAGTACCAAAGGAAAATGAAAGGGAATTTTGTATGATCCCCGGAATTTCTGTTATGGGAATCCGAAGTCTTTCCGAATATCTTTCTCATGTGAAAAATAATTTTATACAAATGAGTGAAGGTAGTGCCATTGTTACAGATCCGTCCTATCAGATGGATTTTAAAGAAATAAAAGGACAATATTTTGCACGAAAGGCTGCTGAGATTTCTGCTGCCGGTATGCATCATCTATTACTGATCGGTCCTCCGGGAAGTGGAAAAACAATGATTGCCAAAAGAATTCCTACTATTTTGCCGTCTTTGACAAGTCCGGAATTGCTGGAGATTAATAAAATATACAGTATGATGGGAGATTTTCGATCAGAGGATGGGTATAAGACCTTTCGTCCCTGCAGAATACCGAATTCGAATATAACAGAAACGGCATTGATCGGAGGCGGGAGATATCCGCATCCTGGAGAAGTAAGTTTGGCGCATAACGGAGTTCTTTTTTTGGACGAATTCTCAGAATTTTCCATAAAAGTAATAGAATCACTCAGAGAACCTTTGGAAGACGGACAGATTCGGATTTCCAGAGCAGAGGGAAGTATTACCTTTCCTTCCCGTTTTCTTTTGGTTGCAGCAATGAATCCGTGCAGATGCGGATATTATCCGGATCTAAATCGATGTAATTGCAGTGTTCGGTCGTTAAGCAGATACAGTGCACGTATTTCAAAAGCAATACTGGACAGGTTTGATCTGTCGGTAGAGGTAAAAGAGGTTTCCTATGAGGATCTTGTTCCATCCGAAAAAGAGGAAAGTTCGGAACAAATCAGAACCAGAGTAGAACAGGCGGTTGTTCAACAAAGAGAACGCTATGAAAAGGAGACATTTTGTTATAATGCACAGATACCGGCATCCAGACTGCCTGTTTATTGCAAATTGGATGCAAGAACGGAAGACTATGCGAAATCAATATTTCAGGAGTATAAACTCAGTGTAAGAGGATATCATAAAATTTTACGAGTAGCCAGGACTATAGCCGATCTTGAGAAGGAAAGTGAAATACAATACAGACATTTGCAGGAGGCAGTAACATTTCGGACAATTAATCATAATTATTGGAAAGGAACTGCAAATGTATAGGGTTTGGCTGGCCTCTCTGAAGGGGGTTACGAGAAAGACAAAGATTTCTTTTGTAGAAAAAGGAGTATCTGAAAAAGAACTATTTTTTATGGAAGAAAAACTATTGAGAAAATTACAGTTATGTACGGAGAAAGAATGTGACGTATTACTTCGAAATCGGAATTTATCGGAAGTGGAAAAACATTTCGAATTATTGCAGAAACATCATATACATTGTATCACAATAGAAGACAGATATTATCCAAGGAGATTGCAAAATATACAAGATCCACCATATGCGATTTTTTACAGAGGATCTTTACCGGAACAGCAGTTTCCTTCTGTGGCTGTGGTAGGGGCAAGAAGATGCAGTGAATATGGCAGGAGTATTGCGATTTCTATTGGAAAACAGCTTGGAAGCTGCCGGGTGAATGTTATCAGCGGTATGGCGTTGGGGATTGATCTGGCAGCTCATGCGGGATGTCTGCAGGCAAATGGTTCTACTTATGGTATTCTGGGCTGTGGAGTGGATATTTGTTATCCTCCGTCTTCAAAAAGTATTTATAATACCTTGATACAAAATGGAGAAAAGGGAGGGATATTATCGGAATACCCTCCGGGTACCGATCCGATCGCCTATCATTTTCCGGAACGTAATCGATTGATCTCAGGGCTGTCGGATATCGTAGTTGTGGTGGAAGCGGCGAAAAAAAGCGGAACTTTGATAACAGTGGACTGTGCACTTGAGCAGGGAAAAGATATTTATGTAGTTCCCGGTCGCATTACAGATCGTTTAAGCTACGGGTGCAATCGTTTGATAGAGCAAGGGGCGCAGGTCTTGTATGATAAGGATCTGTTTTTGAAAAATGTGTTAAAAGACTTAAAAAAACAACCTGAAAATAACAGCATAAAAAAGATTATGCTTGAAAAACAGGAAATTGTGGTGTATAGTTGTGTCGATTTGTACCCGAAGAGTATTCGAGTATTAATAGAAGAAACGCAACTGTCTGTTCCTGAACTTTTAGATACGCTACAGAGCTTGAAAGGAAAGGGATTAGTGATAGAAACCTGTCAGAATTACTTTGTCAGACAGGAGTGAATTGGAGAATTGTTCAGATGGCAAAATATTTGGTAATTGTAGAGTCTCCGGCAAAGGTAAAGACTATAAAAAAGTTTTTGGGAAAAAATTATGAGGTAACAGCTTCTCAGGGACATGTAAGAGATTTGCCGAAAAGTCAATTGGGGATTGATGTAGAACACGACTTTGAACCAAAGTATATTACAATCCGCGGAAAAGGAGATATTTTAGCAAATCTTCGAAAGGAAGCAAAGAAGGCAGATAAAGTATATCTTGCAACTGACCCCGATCGAGAGGGAGAAGCAATTTCCTGGCATTTGTCAAAGGCTCTTAAATTGGAGGGGAAAGATGCAAAACGCATTACCTTTAATGAAATTACAAAAAATGCGGTAAAAAGCTCCTTGAAAAATCCAAGAGAGATCAACATGGATTTGGTGGATGCACAACAGGCAAGAAGAGTTTTGGACCGTATGGTAGGATATAAGATTTCTCCGGTGTTATGGGCAAAAGTGAAAAGAGGGCTGAGTGCAGGTAGGGTGCAATCCGTTGCACTTCGTATTATTTGTGATAAGGAAGATGAAATCAATGCATTTATACCGGAAGAATACTGGACTTTGGAAGTGACTTTAGGTGTAAATGGGGAAAAGAAACCGATTGTAGCCAAATTAGTCGGAAGAGATCGTAATAAGCTTACAATTTCTTCGGAAGATCAGATGAAGCAGATCCTAAAAGATCTTGAGGGAGCAACATATTCGGTTGCATCGGTTAAAAAAGGGGAGAGAAGTAAAAAGCCGCCTATTCCGTTCACTACTTCCACCCTGCAGCAGGAGGCAAGTAAACACCTGAACTTTGCTACGCAAAAAACAATGCGGATTGCACAGCAGCTTTATGAAGGAATTGATATAAAAGGAAGCGGAACTATCGGTCTGATTACATATCTGCGAACGGATTCTACTCGTATTTCCGTGGAAGCGCAGGAGGCTGCAGAAGTATTCATTACGGAAAAGTATGGTGAAGAGTACGTGCAGAAAAGTCAGAAAGACAAAAAGTCTGATGTGAAGATACAGGATGCGCACGAAGCAATCCGCCCTTCCGATATCAATCGTACCCCTGCTATGGTAAAGGAATCTCTGTCAAGAGATCAGTTCAGATTGTATCAGCTTATCTGGAACCGTTTTGTTGCCAGTCGTATGACAAATGCGGTTTATGAAACAACATCTGTCAAGATTGAAGCAAACGGATATCAGTTTTCTGTCTCTGCGTCAAAAGTAACGTTCGAAGGATTTTTGTCTGTTTATACATTGGATGTGAATAAAGAAGATAAGGTGACCTTATCCGGAAGTTTGGATACTTCGTCAGAACTTACTCTAAAGGAGTTGGAAGATAAACAGCATTTTACCCAGCCGCCGGCTCATTTTACAGAAGCATCTCTTGTAAAGGCATTGGAAGAAAGAGGAATCGGAAGACCGAGTACTTATTCTCCGACGATTACTACATTGTTGGCAAGACGATATATTATCAAAGAAAACAAGAATCTATTTGTATCTGAATTGGGAGAAGTGGTTAATAAAATAATGAAGGAAGCATTTCCTGTAATTGTAGATGAACACTTCACGGCAAATATGGAATCCCTTTTAGATAAAGTGGAAGAGGGAAAGATTCAATGGAAGTCGGTTATCAGTAATTTTTATCCGGATTTAATGACTGCAGTTAATTTGGCGGAGCAGGAACTGGAAAAAGTAGAGATTCAGGACGAAGTGACGGATGTAATCTGCGAAGAGTGCGGTCGCAATATGGTAATTAAATATGGACCACATGGCAGATTTTTGGCTTGTCCAGGATTTCCGGACTGTCGTAATACGAAACCGTACTTTGAAAAGATCGGTGTGCCATGCCCGAAATGCGGAAAAGAAATTGTGCTTCGAAAAACAAAAAAAGGTCGTAAGTTTTACGGATGTGAAAATTATCCTGAGTGTGATTTTATGTCATGGGCAAAGCCTTCCAAAGCTAAGTGTCCGGAATGTGGCGGATATATGGTGGAAAAGGGTGATAAGCTGGTTTGTGCAGACGAACAATGCGGTTATTTGATGAAAAATCCAGAGAAGGAAGAAAAATAGGATAATTTTTTTCAAGTGTACAGTCATTCTATTGAATTTACTGAAAAATAGTGTTAGTATATGTGTAATAATATACGAACACTATTTTTTTATGGAGGGGCTTATGAGCAGTGTACAACTATTAGACAAAACTAGAAAGATTGGTAAGTTGCTTCACAATAATAATTCTTCCAAGGTGATTTTTAATGATATTTGTGATGTAATGACTGAGATTTTAGGTTCTAATGTTCTTGTAATCAGTAAGAAAGGAAAGGTTCTGGGAACCGGACACGGAGAAGGAATACCGGAGATTCATGAACTTATTATTGACAAAGTCGGCGGATTTGTAGATGGTAGTTTAAATGAACGACTGTTAGCGATATTATCTACAAAAGAAAATGTTAATTTAGAGACGCTTGGATTTTCCAGTGAAGAGACACACCGTTTTTCAGCAACGATCACACCGATCGATATTGCGGGAGAGCGTCTGGGCACATTGTTTGTATATCGTCTGGAGCATGACTATGATATAGACGATATTATTTTATGTGAATATGGAACGACCGTAGTAGGATTGGAGATGATGCGTTCCGTTAATGAGGAGAATGAAGAGGAGCATAGAAAAAAACAAATCGTAAAATCTGCGATTAATACTTTATCTTATTCAGAAATGGATGCAATGCGTCATATTTTCAGAGAGCTAGATGGAAATGAGGGGATTTTGGTTGCAAGTAAGATTGCAGACAGAGTTGGAATTACCAGATCGGTAATTGTAAATGCTCTTCGAAAATTTGAAAGTGCAGGTGTGATCGAATCCAGATCATCCGGAATGAAGGGAACTTATATAAAGGTTTTAAATGATGCGATTTTTGCAGAACTTGAACAGGGAAAAAATGAATAGTGTTTTTGAGAGGGAGACTACAGAAATGTAATCTCCCTCTTGCATTGAATATATATATATGATATTATAATTCGGTCTGAAAATAATACACATGCATGGATTGCTAGGGTGGTGCCGTTATGGTTCCTTTACAAGAAGAAGTGCATGGAAGAAACAACCACGGAGGTAAAAAGATGAGTGTTATTTCAATGAAACAATTACTGGAGGCAGGTGTACACTTTGGACACCAGACAAGAAGATGGAATCCTAAAATGGATCCTTATATCTACACAAGCAGAAACGGAATCCATATTATTGATTTACAGCAGACTGTAGGCATGGTTGATGATGCTTACAATGCAATTTCCGATATCGTTGCAAACGGAGGAACTATTCTTTTTGTAGGCACTAAAAAGCAGGCTCAGGATACTGTAAAAGCAGAGGCAGAGCGTTGTGGAATGTATTATGTAAATGAAAGATGGCTTGGGGGTATGTTGACAAACTTCACAACTATTCAAAGCCGTATCAAACGCTTAAAAGCAATTGAAAAAATGTCTGAGGACGGAACCTTTGATGTTTTACCTAAGAAGGAAGTTATCCAACTGAAGAAAGAATGGGATAAGCTTGAGAAAAATCTGGGCGGAATTAAGGAAATGGATCGTATTCCGGATGCTATCTTTATTATCGATTCTAAAAAAGAGAGAATTTGTGTACAGGAGGCAGAAAATCTTGGAATTCCATTGATTGGTATTGCAGATACAAACTGTGATCCTGATGAGTTGGATTATATCATTCCGGGAAATGACGATGCGATTCGTGCTGTTAAATTAATCACAACAAAGATGGCTGATGCTGTAATTGAGGCAAAGCAGGGTATGACAGCTGAGGTTACAGAAGAAGCAGTGGAAGAAGACGCTGAATAATTTTGATGAAAGAATAAAAGACCTTAGGGACGGGCTGAAAGGTCTGTCCCTTTTTGTTGATTGAATATCATAAATAGTGGAGGATATGGATTATGGCTATTACAGCAGCTATGGTAAAAGAATTACGTGAAATTACAGGTGCAGGTATGATGGACTGCAAAAAAGCGCTTGCCGAGACCAATGGTGACCAGGAGGCAGCTGTTGAGTTTTTAAGAAAAAACGGTGCTATGAAAGCTGAGAAAAAGGCGAGTCGTATTGCAGCGGAAGGCTTGGTTAAAGTATTAGTGGACGGTGATAAGACTGCCGCTATCGTAGAAGTAAATTCCGAAACAGACTTTGTTGCCAAAAACGCAGATTTCCAGGCATATGTAGAAGCAGTTGCAAAACAGGTATTATCTACCTCGAATACCGAATTGGATGCTTTTCTTTCTGAACCATGGAATGAAGATACCACTAAGACTGTAAATGAAGCTTTAACAGATAAAATTGCTGTTATCGGTGAAAAATTAAGTATTCGTCGTTTTGAAAAAGTAACTGCTGAAAACGGCTGTGTAGTATCTTATGTACATGGCGGCGGACGAATCGGTGTTATCGTAAAAGCAGAGACTTCTGTTGTAAATGATGAAGTAAAAGAAGCATTGAACAACGTTGCAATGCAGATTGCAGCATTAAATCCAAAATATGTTTCTCAGGCAGATGTAAGTGAAGAATACAAGAATCATGAAAAGGAAATTTTATTAGCTCAGGCAAAAGCGGAAAATCCGGAAAAACCGGATAATATTATTGAGAAAATGATTATTGGTCGTTTGAACAAAGAGTTAAAAGAGGTTTGCTTATTAGAACAGGCTTATGTTAAAGCGGAAGACGGAAAACAGACAGTAGAAAAATATCTGGCAGAAGTTTCCAAAGCAGTCGGTGCAGAGGTAAAAATTGCTTCTTTCCTTCGTTTTGAAACCGGAGAAGGAATGGAGAAAAAAGAAGAAAATTTTGCAGAAGAAGTTGCAAAACAAATGGGTCAGTAGGACACTTCATATAGAAAATCCTGTAGCAGAATATGCTACAGGATTTTTTTGCAAAAAATATTGCAATCAATTCAATTATATGTTAGCCTATACTAAACTAGATAAGATAAATCTAATTAAGTATAAAAGGAGGACAAAACATGTCACAAATTAATAAAGAGGTAATTGATTTTGAATTAGATGCATTCCAAAACGGAAAGTTTATCAAAGTAAAAAAAGAAGACATTTTAGGACATTGGAGTGTGTTTTTCTTTTATCCGGCAGATTTTACATTTGTATGCCCGACAGAATTAGAAGATTTGGCAGAAAAATATCCGGAATTAAAAGAAATTGGATGCGAAGTATATTCTGTTTCCACTGATCGACATTTTGTACATATGGCATGGCATAATGAATCTCCATCCATCAAAAAAATTGATTTTCCTATGCTTGGAGATCCAACCGGAAAGTTAACACGTGGATTTGACATTATGATTGAAGAAGAAGGAAAGGCAGAGAGAGGAACGTTTATAGTAAATCCGGAAGGTATTATTGTCGGATATGAAGTTTCAGCCGGTAATGTAGGAAGAAATGCAGATGAATTGTTCAGAAAAGTGCAGGCATCTCAATTTGTTGCAGAACATGGAGATGAGGTATGCCCGGCAAGATGGAAACCGGGACAGGCAACTCTGAAACCGGGTATTGATTTGGTAGGAAAAATTTAATATGCACCCAAAAAGAATAAAGTCGCTGTCTGGCGGCTTTATTCTTTTTTGAGTAATAGCGAATTGCATCGCACCACCCTATAATCTGTCTCTTATACACATCTGACGCTGCCGACGATATGCAGTGTGTAG
>CAMYAO010000026.1 GCA_947253885.1 uncultured Clostridium sp. | reverse complement strand
TACACACTGCATATCGTCGGCAGCGTCAGATGTGTATAAGAGACAGTATATAAATTAGTCATGCTGATTTTTTTAGTAATCTGTGTGAGTATTATTTTAGTAAAGAAAGATTATTATGAACTGAAGGAGTTTCGGTCATGGCAAAAGAGGTAATACATTTATTAAAACGAGATTTATTCCTTTGGATGGAAATTTTGAAAAGAAGAGCAGTATTATTTCTTATCATTTTAGTGGGAATCATGGGATATCTGGAGATAACAGGTGGCTTGCAGATGTCTATGGAAGGGTTACCTCCGGATTGTTATTTGCAAAATCGAAGTCAAATTCCATTTTTTTGGGTCTTTTCAATGATATTGCCTATGGTTTTTTTGGTAGGCTATTTAAAAAAGGATTTAATTAAAAAATCGGATTATATTTGGATCAAGTTGAAACATAAATTTAGCTTATGGATAAGCAAATGGATTATGGGGGTCATCACGATAGGTTTAAGCTTATTGGTTGAATCTGTTATTTTTTTTGCTCTGAAGGTTTTTTCATTACAGGGGGATATTCCGGTGCAAAAGTGGGGGATGGATGTTGTTTTGATTGGAATGGGAAGTCTGTCAGTTTACACTATATACGAAATGTTGATCCTTGTGCTTTCTGAGATACAAGCTTTGTTATGTGTGGTAATTTTTATTTTATGTAGATTATCAAGTGATAAACCAATACTATTTCCCTCAAACTTCTTATATAGCCATTTTTCAGGATCCATATGGAATAGTATTATATATGGGATTTTTCTGATTATAATTGCTTTTGTAATTGCTAAATTTATTTTTGATAGAGCTGATATTTTTGTATTGAGGAGAATAAACAATGGGTGATGAGTATATCCAATTGATGAATGTAAATAAGATTATTAAAAAGAATCAAATATTAAACAATATTAGTTTGAAACTTGATAGAAATAAAATTTATGGTTTTAGAGGAATCAACGGGTCGGGGAAAACTATGTTGTTACGGGCAATGGCAGGATTGATAAAAGTAAAAGGAAAGGTCATCATAGATGGAAAAGAAATCGGTAATCATAATTATCCGAATGATATGGGAATATTGATTGAGAATCCCACTTTCCTTTCGGAATTCACTGCTTTTGAAAATTTACAGCTAATTGCCATGATTGATGAACGTATAACTGATCAAGACATATACGATGCTTTGCAATTGGTAGGGCTAAATCCAACAGATCGAAGAAAATATAAAAAGTTCTCGCTTGGAATGAAAGAGCGACTTGGGATTGCACAGGCCATATTAGGATTTCCAAAACTAATTTTGTTGGATGAACCAACAAATGCAATTGATCGTGAGGGAATTGCTCTCTTGGAACGATTATTGATTTTACTGAAAGAAAAAGGATCGACAATTATTGTAACGAGTCATGATAATATTTTTTTAGAAAATGTATCAGATAAGATTTATATAATAAAGGATGGAGCAATTGAGGGATAGGTAATTGATACGTATTACCGCATACAATTTAATTTACAGTATCAAAAACTGCCGCATGAAAGCCGGATGCTTCATGCGGCAGTTTTTGTGGGAAAATCATGGTGGGGGACGTTTTATTTTTGCAGGTATAATGTTACAATGAAGCCAAATAGAAATTGAGGAGAGGTTGCATTATGACAAAGAGAGAGCAGTTGGATGCATTGTGTATGGATATGCTGGCGCACGATGTCGGTGATCCGAAGCGCATACAGCATTTTTTAAAAGTGGAGGCATTTGCCGCTTTGATTGGACGTGGGGAGAGGGTGGACGAGCATACACAGTTTATTATTGAAGCGGTGGGCTATGTACATGATATCGGTATTCGTATTGCAGAAGAGAAATACGGTTATCAAAACGGGAAGCTGCAGCAGGAGTTGGGACCTGATGTGGCACGAACAATTCTTCTTCAAAACGGATTTTCCGGAGAGGATACGAATCGGATTTGTTGGCTGATAGCACACCACCACATGTATGATGCGATAACGGATATGGATCATCAGATTTTAATTGAGGCCGACTTTTTAGTAAATCTGTATGAGGACGGTTTGGAAAGGACTGTAGCACAAAAGGTATACGACCGTATATTTAAAACAGAGACCGGAAAGTCACTTTTTTATAAAATGTTTTTATCAGACAGAGGATTTGAGCTGTCAGACTAGGACAGAAAACAGAAGCACTTATTTCGAAAAGGAGGTGAAAAAATGGAGAATATAAAGCAATTATATGCTGTTTGCTTCAGTCCGACAGGAGGAACTGAAAAAGTAGTACAGACAGTCGTGACAGAGCTGGAGAAGTTGTTGGAGAAATCCTGTAGATGGATTAATTTTACAAAGTCCGAGAACCGGAAAAAGAAATATTTTTTTACGGAACAGGACCTGGTGGTTTTTGGTTTTCCGGTGTATGCGGGGAGAATTCCGAATAAGATTGAACCGGATATCCGGTCGGCTTTTACCGGGAAGGATACACCGATGATTCCAATATGTGTATTTGGAAATCGAAATTATGATGAAGCCGTAAAGGAGCTGGTATCAGACTTGAAAAAAGGAGGTTTTATTTCATTGGGAGCGGCGGCAGTAGTGGCACAACACGCATTTTCTGAAATCCCGGGTCGAGGGCGTCCGGATGCAAAGGATCAGGAAGAGATTCGGGCATTTATACAGGAAGTATGGCAAAAAGGGAAACACAGGGAGTATTTGTCGTTTTATCCGGATTCAGAGATAGGATCTTATTATACGCCGTTAAAAGAGGATGGGACACCGGCAAAGTTTCTGAAGGCAAAGCCGGTCACAAATAAGGAAAAATGCGATAATTGCGGGATTTGTGCAAAAGTCTGTCCTATGGACAGTATAGACAAAGAGGCGGTCTCTCTGGTTGTCGGTGTCTGTATTAAATGTCAGGCATGTATTAAAAAGTGCCCGACAGGAGCAAAGTATTGGGAAGACGCCGATTTTTTGTCTCATGTAGCGATGCTGGAGCATACTTACTATGAGCGAAAAAGTAATACGTTTTGGATGGAGTAGAAAGAGGAGGAGAAGCAAAAAAATTGATTTGGGGGATAATAGTAAATGAGTGTAGAAGCTTTTAAGATTTTGATACAGATAATAGGTTTTTTCGGGGTTTTTTTATTCCTGTTATCGTTTCAGGTGCGTTCGAATATACGCTTATTTTTGATACAAACGATGGGGTGTTTCACGTTTGTTTTGCAGTTTGCATTATTAGGTGCTTATAGCGGATGTCTGACCTTATTGGTAAATATTGTCAGAAATACCATGCTGATACGTTATAAGAAATGGGAGTGGATTCGGTGGAAAGGCTGGGTAGTCATTTTTTCGCTCATATGTATCGGAATTGCAGTGAAAACATGGAACGGACCGGCAAGTTTGCTTCCATTAATCGGGACAATTTCCGGAACGGTCGGTTACTGGACTAATAATGCAAAGTATATTCGTTTATCAAACCTGGGAATTACTTCACCGTGTATGTTAATATATGCAGTAATTATTCATTCTTGGGGTGGTGTTATCAATGCAAGTATTGTAATGCTGTCTATTATCGTATCAATTGTTCGTTTTGGATGGAAGGCATTGGATGGAGATGTGATTCAAAAAAAATAAAATAATAAACAAAGGACGGTCAGATACCTGTTTTTATCTGACCGTCCTTTGTTTATTTGGTTAAAAAATATTCACGAGCAGTACCGAGCGGTTTGCCTGCCTCCGACATGACAATAAATTGATCCCAGTTGGCAACCATATCTTTCATCTCTTCCGCAGAGGGATCGGTTACCTTCCAGCATACAATCAAGTCTTCCTCACATACTCCGACAGCTTTGCTCCAGATCATGATCAGATTTTGATCGGAGTCATCCAAACACATATTTCCTTTCAGTTTTACTTCGATCTTCTGTGCTTCCATAGCTTCTCTCAGTACGCTTTTGGTACCCTCGCTGGAGCCGGTCGGATTTGCATCTAAATGTTTGATATCCATGTTTCTTACCCCCTACATAGGTTTTTTTGTCAAATACATTATATCATAGGCGGAAAATGGTGTTTATAGTAAAAATGTAGTAAATCATAGAAAAATAGATGGGAGAAAATTTAGCAGTTTTACTAAAAAAAAAATAAAAATTTGGCATATTTTATGAAAAATTTTATTAGCATTGACTAATTTTAAATATATTATTTATCATTTAGTATATATATAATAATGTGACGGAAAATTTCGTCAGAAAGGGGCGTAATCATGAACAATTTCACAGATGAGTTGTATGAAAGATTCAAGACGAATCTGGAAGGCGTGAACGGGACCTGTGTACGTGCATCTAAAGCAACCCTTGGAAAGGCTATTGCAGAGGTGTTTAAAGAGGCGGGAATTCCTGATGCGTGCGTGGCAGACACTCCGTTGTTTAAGGAGGCGGGAGTAGCGGAAGCGCTGAAAGAAGCGGGAATCGAAGTCTACACAGACCATATTCGCTTACATGCAGAGACTGCAAAAGGCGGGGTGACAGAGAATCAATACGCAATTGCAGATCTCGGTTCGATGTTGCAAGGTCGGGACAATGTGGATGACAGAATCATCGCAACCATGTCCGAATATTACATCGGAGTAGTAAAGGGATCTACTATCGTACCGGAATATGATGATATGTTTGATCTGTTGGGCAGTCTTCCTGAGATTCCAAACTTTATCGGCTTTATTACCGGACCGAGCCGTACAGCAGATATCGAGTGCGTAAGTACCGTTGGTGTACACGGACCGATCAGACTGACTGCTGTAGTTGTAGATGATGAGTGACAGAGGAAGGAGAACGATTCATGTCGAGTGAAGCATTAAAACAAGAAATACGTGCCGCATTGGATAACACTACTCTTGCCAGAACACTTGGAAACTTTTGTAAAACCTATCCTGCAAAGAGAGAGAAGGCTTATGTAGGTGTTGATTTTGAGGCTACACGTGAAAAAATTAAAGAAGTAAAACATTATGCCGCAGATCATCTGGATGATATGATAGCGGAGTTTACAAAAAATTGTGAAGCAAGAGGCGGACATGTGATTGTGGCAAAATCCACAGAAGAAGCAATGGAATATATCCGCAATCTTGTAAAAGAGAAAAATGTAAAGACAATTGTAAAGTCAAAATCCATGGCGTCCGAAGAACTTCATTTTAACAAAGTTCTGACAGAAGACGGAGTACTGGTACAGGAGACTGATCTGGGAGAGTTTATTATTTCTTTGCAGGGAGATACTCCGATCCATATGGTAATGCCTGCACTTCATTTGAACAAAGAAGAAGTTGCAGACCTGTTCAGTGACTATACAAAGACCAAAAATGAACCGATTATTTCAGAAGAAGTAAAGACGGCACGCCGGGTTATGCGTGAAAGATTTACACAGGCGGATATGGGTGTTTCCGGAGCCAATGTTGCTGTTGCGGAAACCGGTACCGTATTTACGATGACCAATGAAGGAAACGGACGTATGGTTGGTACGTTACCTAAGATCCACCTTTATATTTTCGGTATCGAAAAGTTTGTAAAATCAATCTCAGATGCCCGTTGGATCTTTAAAGCACTTCCACGTAACGGAACAGGACAGAGAATTACGTCTTATATTTCTATGTATACCGGTGCCTGTGATGTGGTATCGGATAAAGATGCCGATACAAAAGAAAAGAAAGAGTTTTATGCTGTTATATTAGATGATCCGGGACGTCACGAGATATTGGCAGAGCCGGAGTTTAGACAGATTTTTGATTGTATTCGATGTGGTGCCTGTCTGGATGTCTGTCCGGCATTTGCTCTGGTAGGCGGTCATGTATTCGGATCCAAGGTGTATACAGGTGGTATCGGAACCCTTCTGACACACTTCCTCGTTTCCGAAGAGCGGGCAAGTGAGATTCAAAACATCTGTTTACAGTGTGGAAGATGTAAAGAAGTCTGCGGTGGAGGATTGCAGATTCCTGAAATGATTATGAAACTTCGCGAGAAGGATGCATTAGAGAATCCGAATGCGATTAAGAAGTTTGCACTGGATGCAGTAAGTGATCGTAAGCTGTTCCATTCTATGATGAGAATTGCAGCAGTTGCACAGGGACCTTTCGCAAAAGGTCAGCCGATGATCCGTCATTTACCTATGTTTTTATCAGGTCTTACAGAAGGAAGAAGTTTCCCTAATATTGCGCAGGTACCATTCCGTGATATCTTCCCTACTATCAGACAGCACGTGGAAAATCCGAAAGGAAAGATTGCAATCTTTGCCGGTTGTTTATTGGATTTTGTATATACAGATCTGGCAAGAGATGTCATTTTGGACTTGAATTCAATCGGATATCTGGTAGAAATGCCGATGGATCAGGCATGTTGCGGTTGTCCTGCATCTAATATGGGTGATATAGAAAATGCTACTAAAGAGGCGGAATTGAACATTAAGGCAATGCATGCGGAAGATTATGATTATGTAGTATCTGCTTGCCCGTCTTGTACACATCAGCTGCATCAGTACCCTGTTTTCTTTGAAGAAGGTACAGAGATGCGGAAACGTGCAGAAGAAATTGCATCCAAAACTTTTGATTTCTGTAAACTGTTCTACGATCTGGGCGGATGTGCAGATGAAGGTGACGGTAAACCGGTGAAAGTAACTTATCATGACAGCTGCCACTTGTGCAGAAGCTTAAAGGTTACTGATGAGCAGAGAGAGTTGCTGAAGCATACTAAGGGTGTAGAATTTGTAGAGATGGCAGAGCATGACAATTGTTGTGGATTCGGCGGATCTTACAGCGTAATGTATCCTGAGATTTCAGCTCCTATTTTGGAAAACAAGATCGGTCATATTAAAGAAAGTGATCCAGATGTGGTTGCAGTGGATTGTCCGGGTTGTATGATGCAGATTCGAGGCGGTTTAGATGCGCGCGGTCTGGATAATATTAAAGTAAAACATACAGCTGAGATTATTGCAGAGAAGAGAGGTCTGATCTGATTGTAATCCCGGTTGTGAAAAACATAATTTAGAAACAAATGAGAACTGCATTGTAAGAAAGATGAACTGGAGATTTATATATGTCTGAGCATAAAACGACCTGTACTATTTCAATGGATTTGGCAATGGATCGAGTAAAACATTATATGGATAAAATTGCTGAAAACTCTTATGAAGGAACACGCACAGGTACGGTATTACAGGATGTGATCGGTTCATCAGGTAAAATGGTTCGTCCCAAACTGTTGCTGCTGTGCAGTGCCTTCGGACCGGATGCGGCAGAGTATTCGGACAGGTTCTGCATGTTGGCAGCAATGGTGGAATTGACACATATGGCATCATTAATCCATGATGATATTGTAGATGAAGCGCCCTGTCGACGGGGAAAACCTTCTGTTCAGGGGAAATATGGAAAAGATGCGGCAGTATATGCGGGAGATTTTCTGATTGCCAGAATCCATTACTGGCTGGCGAAAGAACAGCTCAATGCAACCGGAATGGCTCTGTCAAAGGCAATTGAAGAGATGTGTGCCGGCGAAATCGGTCAAGCGAGATGTCGTTATAAGGAAGATGTAACAGTAGAGGAGTATTTATTCAATATTAAAGGAAAGACTTCTGCATTGTTCCGGACGGCATGTATGCTGGGAGGTTTAGAATCGGGCTGCAGCGAAGAAACAGTAGCGAAGCTGAGCATGCTCGGAGAGTACATAGGCATTATCTTTCAGTTGCATGATGACCTGTTGGATTTCACATCCAGCAAAGCTAAAGAGGGAAAAGAGATCCATAAGGATTTTCAGGATGGAATCTATACCATGCCGGTACTGTTGGCAAAAGGTTCTCAGGAGGGAAGAGCGTCTCTTACCTTTATCATGAGAGAAAATGCAAAGAGGAGTTTGACCCAGTGTGAAATTCAGGAAATGGAGAGACTGGTTTTTCACTATGGGGGAATAAAAGGTACGATAGGAGAGATTCACCGATATACCTCTCTTTGCAGACAACTTGTAGATTCATTGGAATACAATGAGTCTGCGGAACAGATAAAAAGGATGTTAGATAGATTTGATGAAGTCTGAGGTAAAAGATTATAAATCGATCACAACTAAATTGGCTATACAACTGGCAGCGCCTCATACATGGGCGGCATCGATTTGTCCTGCATTATTCGGAATTATTTATTGCTGGCAACAGAAATTGCCGCTTTCGATATCAAAAGGAATCTTCTTATTTTTAGCATGCATTTTATTGCAAAGTGCCGTAAATACGATGAATGATTATTTTGATTTTGTAAAGGGAACAGACAGCGATGCGGATCATGTAGAAGTAAGCGATGCAGTATTGATTTACGGTCATATTCGCCCGAAAAGTGCACTGATTCTGGGATGTATGTATCTGACAGGAGGCATCGTATGCGGATTAATCGGTTGTATAGGAAGCGGGGCGGTTCCGATTGTAATCGGAGCGATCGGAGCGACGGTAATTGTGCTCTATTCGGGAGGTCCGCTTCCGGTATCCTATCTTCCGATCGGAGAAGCGGTATCAGGAGGAGTGATGGGAGGATTGATCCCGCTCGGAATTGCCGCTTGTGCGGATGGAAAGGTACATTGGAGTATTCTGATTTTTTGTATTCCGATGATGATCAGTATCGGACTTATCATGATGCATAACAACGGCTGTGATATCGAAAAAGATAACAAAGCCGGTCGACATACACTTCCGGTGTATTTGGGAAGAAAAAAGACACTGTTTCTTGCCAGAACACTGATGGTGATATGGGTACTGCTTATAATAGTGCTTCCGGTTACTCTGATGGGAGTGGTGGGATTAGTCAGCTGTGTGATTTTTATAGTTTCTGGTGTAAAGATTGTAGTAAAACAGTTGCAATTTCGGTTGGAGCCTGAAAACAGAATTCAACAGATGAAAGGGATTGCAACGGGCAATCTGTTGGTAAATGCTGCCTATATAGCGGCATTTGCCGCAGATGTTGTTTTGGAGGTTGTGCATGGCGGACTATTCTAAAGAACAGCGTGTATATAAAGTGTTTCAAAACATATCAAAAGGTTATGATCGGGCAAATGACCGGATCAGCCTCGGATTACAGAATAGTTGGAAGAAGATGTTGCTGGACAGGCTGACATCCAATACCCCAAGTGAATCTGCTATTTTAGATGTCTGTTGCGGAACAGGAGACATCAGTTTGAAAATGGCATCGAAAAGAGCAGATTTAAAGATGACAGGTCTGGACTTTTCTCCGGCGATGCTGAAAGTCGCAAAAGAAAAGAATCAATATGAAAATGTTTGCTTTGTACGTGGGAATGCGATGGAGTTACCTTTTGCGGACAACAGTTTTGAAGCGGTATGTATTTCATTCGGATTGCGAAATACAAGCGATTATGCGCAGGTTTTGAGGGAAATGAAAAGGGTAGTAAAGCCCGGAGGATATCTCTATTGTCTGGATTCCTTTGTTCCCGATAATTGTCTGATACAACCATTTTACAATGTTTATTTTCGATATGTAATGCCATTACTCGGTGGTGGCAAGGAACACAGAAAGGAATACATGTGGTTATATAGATCAACCCGACAGTTTCTTCACACAAAGGAGTTGATGACACTGTTCAAGTTGACAGGACTGGTTCGTGTCAAAGAAAAGAGGAAGATGTTCGGTGCATGTGTTCTGATCTGGGGAAGAAAATTATCCTAACAAATTGTAATTGATATTAATTTTATTTTTATAACAAGGAGGAGACAAATGAGCAATAGAGAACCTGACGTTGACGTTATCATCGTTGGTGGCGGACTTGCCGGAAGTTCTGCAGCCATTGTACTTGCCAGAGCAGGTCTTTCTGTTCTTATGATTGAACGAGGGGACCAATGTGGATATAAGAATATGACAGGCGGACGTCTCTATGGACACAGCCTTGAAAAGATTATACCGAATTTTGCAGAAGAAGCTCCGATTGAGAGAGTTGTAAAACATGAAAAAGTTTCTCTGATGACAGAGGACGGTTCACTTGACATCGGATATAATTCAAAGAAACTCAGTTCTACACCTGAAAATGGTTCTTATACGGTATTAAGAGCAAAATTTGATGGATGGCTTGCAGAAAAAGCGGAGGAAGAAGGTGTAGAAGTAATTCCGGGTATCAGAGTTGACCATGTATTAGTGGAAGACGGCAAGGTAGTCGGTATCGAATCTGATGGAGAAGAAATGTATGCGAATGTAGTGATTTTAGCAGATGGCGTAAACTCATTACTGGCGCAGCAGATCGGAATGAAAAAAGAACTTGAAACCAATCAGGTAGCGGTAGGTGCAAAAGAAACTATCAAACTTAGCGAAGAGGTAATCAATGCACGTTTCGGTCTGAAAGAACAGGAAGGAACTGCATGGCTTTCAGCCGGAGATCCTACACTCGGAGGATTTGGCGGAGGATTTATTTATACCAATAAAGATACCGTTTCAGTAGGTGTTGTTGCAACATTGAGCGATATCGGACATTCTGATGTACCGGTAGCGGATATGTTGGATCGATTCAAGGAGCATCCTGCAGTTGCACCATATCTGGAAGGTGGAGAGGTTGTAGAATATTCTGCTCACCTTGTGCCGGAAGAAGGATTAGGTATGATTCCTGAATTATACAGAGACGGAGTGCTGGTAACCGGTGATGCGGCAGGTTTTTGTATCAATCTGGGATTTACAGTAAGAGGTATGGACTTTGCAATTGAATCCGGACGTTTGGCAGCAGAAGCGGTAATTCGTGCAAATGAGATCGGAGATTTCAGTGCAGAGACACTCAGCTACTATAAAGCATTATTAGATGAAAGCTTTATTATGCAGGATCTGGAAGAATACAAGGGATTCCCTACGATCCTGAGCAGAAGAGAAATCTTTGAAAATCTTCCTGCTATGGCAGATGATATTGCGGCAAAACTCTTTACGGTTAACGGAAAACCGAATAAAGGACTGATTATGGATGTAGTTCAGTCTCTTGCCGAAAGAACTAGCGCAAGAGAACTCGTAGATCTGATAACACTTGTAGTGGAGGCGTTTTAAATGAAAAAATTGACAATAGAAGACAAATTAGGTTTAGATGTTTTCCATACAGATGAAGTAAATGCCCATATTGAGGTAGATCTTGAGAGTACTGATATGGAAGAAATCAGAAAACTTGTGCTTGCATGTCCGGCAAAGTGCTATAAATATGAGGATGAAAAATTCAGCTTTTCTTATTTAGGATGTCTGGAATGCGGCACCTGCCGTGTACTGTCTCATGACAAACTGATAAAGAGCTGGAATCACCCGCATGGTGAGATAGGTGTAACATATAAACGAAGTTGATTGTAATTGGCAGAAGAGAGTCACATCAGAGAAAAGTCTGATGTGACTCTTTATGACTGTTGAAAGGGATATCGTGGGAAGAATTATAATTTTTACAGGAAAAGGCGGAGTCGGGAAAACAAGTGTTGCGGCGGCTCATGCTTTAAATTCTGCAAGTGAGGGAAGAAATACTCTGTTAGTCAGTACTGATATGGCTCATAATCTGGGAGATATTTTTCAGGTACAATCAGGACGGGAAATAGTAAAGGCAACCGAACATCTGGATTTGTTGGAGTTGGATCCGGACTGGCTGATGAAACAGGAGTTTCCGAATATTAATCGGGCACTGGGATTATTGTTCGGGAAAAAGGGTTTTTCCGCGGCTTCTTTGGAGGATAATTTTATCATACCCGGATTTGAAAATCTTTTTTCTCTGTTAAAGATAAGAGACCTTTATAATAGCGGAGCTTATGATAGAATAATAGTGGATTGTGCACCGACTGGAGAAACACTTTCCTTATTAAAATTACCGGAATTACTTGCATGGTATTTAGAAAAATTTTTCCCGGTCGGAAAGTTCATGATTCGTGTTTTTTCTCCGGTTTCCAAGCTGAAATATAAGGTGACATTACCGGATCGAAAGGCAATGAATGAGATAGAGCAAATGCACGGTCAGCTGTTGCTGTTGCAGGATTTACTGCGGGATCCGGATATTTGCAGTATCCGGTTAGTAGGGATACCGGAACGCATGGTAGTAGAAGAGACCAAACGTAACTACATGTATATGAATTTGTATGGATATCAGGTGGACGGAGTGTTTATCAACCGGATACTTCCGGAAGATACGGGAAATGATTTTATGAATCATTGGCATCAAATTCAAAAGCAGTATATTGAAGAGTTGGAACGTGTATTTTATGATATCCCGATTACCAGGATCATCTGGTATCCGGAAGAGGTCAGAGGTGTAAACGCAATTGATAAAATGAGGTGGGAAGCATTGGATATACCGGATCTGTTTGAGGTACGTGTCCATACGGAAACGGAAGTATATACAGAGACGGAGAACGGATACATGCTGACTATGCATTTGCCCGGAATAGAAGCATCAAGAGTAAAGGTTGCTAAGAACGGTCTGGATATGGATATAACAGTGAATCATTATAATCGTTGCCTCCCCCTTCCGAATACACTTCGTTCGGCAGAGATAAAAAAGGTAATTGCCAAAGAGGAAACATTACAGATTTTATTTGATTTAGGAGAGAAAGACGGAAAGGATTATGAAAGATGAGAGTCCTGATTTATACGGGAAAGGGTGGCGTAGGAAAGACGAGTATTGCCGCCGCTACGGCTGCCTTTCTGGCAGACAGAGGAAAACGCGTCTTAATTATGAGTACGGATCAGGCACATAGTCTGTCGGATTCTTTTGACATTGCAATCGGAGCAGAACCTACTTCTATTAGTGACGGACTGGACGGCTTGGAGATCGACCCGGTCTATGAAAGTAAAAAAGCATGGGGAAATCTGCGAGACTATTTAAAACAGATCATTTCGGAAAAAGCAAACGGAGGTATTGAGGCGGAAGAGGTATTGCTGTTCCCCGGTTTAGACGAATTATTTTCCATGCTTCGAATTTTGGATGGAATGGATTCCGGACGTTATGATGTGATTGTTGTAGATTGTGCACCGACTGGAGAAACGCTTTCTCTGCTTCGATATCCGGAGCGATTGGGGGTACTGGCAGATAAAATTATTCCATTGGCACGAAATTTTACAGCTGCATTCGGGGGGCTGGTAAGCCGTACCACCTCTGTTCCAAAACCAAGAGATGAGGTGTTTACAGAATTTGATAAGTTGATCAGGAGATTGAATCGATTACAGGATATCTTAAGAGATCGGACAATATCCGATATGAGAATTGTCATGACTCCGGAGCGGATTGTGATGGAAGAAGCAAGGAGAAGTTTTACATGGATCAATGCTTTTGATTATGGAATCGATGCAGTATATATCAATAAAATTTATCCGGAATCTGCATTGGAAGGTTATTTTTCGGGCTGGAATGAAATGCAAAAGGAGATGTTGAAGAAGGCAGAAGAGAGTTTTGGAGACTGCAAGGTCTTCTCTTTGTTATTACAGCAGGAAGAGGTAAGGGGGATTGAAATGCTCCGGACCATTGCACAGGAACTCTATAAGACATCGGATCCTTATGATGTTTTCTGTAAAAACCCTGCTTTTCGAATGGAGGATAATCAGGGGAGCAGATATTTTATCGTTACACTTCCTTATGCAAAAAAGGAGGAGTTGGAGGTCTTCAAAAGTGGAGAGGATCTGATTTTAACTGTTCGAAATGAAACGAGACGTTTTCATTTGCCGGATCGTGTCAGCAGGCGCAATCTTAGCGATTGGACATTTACGGAAGGGGAACTTCGGATACAATTTGATTATGATTAACTGGAAAGGAGCAGGAAATGAAAAAAACAGATATAGGAGATCGTTATATCAGCCAATTACAGATGGCACCTCCCTCGCAAAGTAAAGGACTTTATATGCAGTTCAGTCTCAAATTCGGAGAGACAATAGGACGCGGAATGTTGACGAGTTTATATCGCAAGTTGCGTGAAAGTGAAGAAAATCCAATTTATCTGCAGGAATTTTATGAAATGAAGAATCAGCAGTTGGATAAGGCGTTATTGTTTAATGCCGGATATCAGGCAGATAATTATCGGCAGGTTTGCAATTGGGTTGTGGAAAATCACGATCTATTCGGAAAAGAAATTTTAGATGTGGGCTGTGAATGCGGAATTATGAGCTGTTTTTTGGCTATGGCATTTCCGGAGGCTCATATCACAGCTGTGGATCGTTGTGAAAATGCGATCACAGCGGGAAAAGAACTGGCAGAAAGGTTGGAGGTATCCAATATTACATTTCTCTCTGCCGATCTTTTCGATTTACAGGGGAAGAGATTTGATACGGTATTTGGAATGCGCCTATTACAGGAAAATTGCGATATAACAAGTGTTTATTCGGGATATGATCTGTTGCGGACAGAAGCGGACAGATTTCAGCAAAATATACGTCCTTTTGCACAGCTGATGGCAAATTTGGTAAAAGAAGACGGATATTTAATATCAATAGAGCGGTGTGATGTAGATCCGATCTTATTAGGGTGGATGGAAGCTTTGAATCACTGTGATGTCTCTCCGGTACCGGAATGCTACAGGGAGCTGACCTGTAAAGAGATGGAACATCAGGGCAGATTCCAGATTTATGCAGCGGAGAAAAAGGGAATGGCAGACAGTTTGGAGGTTTATCGCCTGTGGTGTGCTTTTTTATTACTGCGTCCGATGGAAGCTGAAAACGGACAGTACACAGGCTGGAGAGCAGATATGGAATTACAGAATTTTGCAGAAAATCTGTTGGACGGCTTTTTACTGGAGGATCAAAACGGGAATCCTCTTTTGACGTATTCGCTGTGGACGGATTGTGAGGATGAGAATACATTGTATCTCTATCAGGCAATGGGAGATGAACATATCCTTTCGCACTATTCAATGGATGCCAGAGAAGATTTGATTGATCAGATCCACCAGATGAGAGAAGAGTATGTGCAGCAGGGAACGGTTGCCAGAAAGCTGTTGTATGAAAATGGGATCTTAGGGACGATATAGTCATTGCGGGGATCAAATAGCGAAGAGATACATAAATATTAAAAAATCATGACGATCCGTTTTGGTGGACAGTCATGATTTTTTTGTGATGGGGATTAGGATTCTTTGAAAGGTATGGAGGAAGTTATAACAGAAACAAGTTCCTCGGAAGTATCTAAAATTTCTCGGATTTGTGAGATTGAAATATTGTCTATATGAATACCTCCTGTACACACTACGATTCTGTTAGTTATTGAAGCAACATCCTGAGCAATATTTCAGCAGAGAATATCATCTTTATGCCCGGTAATATTTAATACAGATGAAGTGGCGCTGATAGTATCGCTGTCCAAGGAAGGCTTTGGGATTGATAAAATGACACATCCTATGTGTGGGATGTTACCACCGGATACTGTGAGAAGTATATCATCTCCTATCTACTTAAAGGTTATGGTAATAGTTGTAAAGGAAAGTGTTTTTTGAAAGATTGTTTCGGTTTCTTTTGAGGAAAACATTGTTACAGTCCTTTCCATCGATTAAAATCAGGGGCATCAATTCTGAACGGTTCCAATAATTTGGCGGCAATATGATAAGTCATTGCATTTATGGAATCGTGGTGATTGTAATAGGTAAGCATAGGGGGAACAATGCGTAAGAATGGTCTGCTTTTTTGTTCGTGTGTCAGGCACCTTTTCCGGCTTGAATACATCGATACGCTCCACTAATGCACGAATGACTTCGGCATCCAGTTCCTTGACCACGGTGTGTTTTTTCACCTGCGCAAGGAAGGAGTCGATGTTGAGCCGTTGCACCTTGGCCTTGGAAATTACATCTCACAGTTCAAGCACTCTGCCTTCGAGGGTTTTCTGCTCCTGCTCGTAGGTAGCAGTCATCTTGGCAAAACGCTCATCACTTACCTTGCAAAATGCGGTGAGTCCTTTTTCCAGGAACTCGCAAAATTCCTCGTACCCCATGTGTCCGGCTGCCTTCATCACACGGCTTATCTGCTGTAATTCTTCCTGTGTCCAATCCTTGCTCATAATCTGCCTCCTTAGATTTTTGGTAGTGTACATATTCGCTCTTATGTGCAGAAATAGCAAGCGGTATCGGAAAAATAAATGTTACAAATAAAATTGCAGGAGATAATTGAATTTTTCACTTTTTCGTGATATAATAAATAGTAGAAAATGAAGGAGGTCGCATGATGGCTGTTAGTTATAAGAAGTTACTGCATATGCTGATTGATAAGAATATGACCATAGCCGACCTGCAAAAGCAGGCTGGCTATAGTGCAAATATTTCCACCCGCCTGCGGAATGACACCTACATTTCCCTTGAGTCCGTGGAAAAGATATGCCGTGCCTTGGAATGCAAGATGGACGAAATTATTGAATTTGTGCCGAACAACGGCGAGGAGGTCAACTTATGATGAAATATGATAAGGTCACCGAACTCCATATGGCGTGTTCGGGAGAACATATCAGCGAAGTATTGATGACAGGGGGTACAGTGTAATGGCAAATAAACTGGAATTGACTTGGTATGGAAAGGACGAGCCTATCCGTTTAGAGCCACGTCTGCTCATTGAAAATCCGGCACTGTCCAATTTGGAGATGGATGCCGTCACGGGCAATATGCTCATCCACGGAGATAACCTCTTGGCGCTGAAGGCTTTAGAGAGAAGAAGTTTAAGGAATGGATACACAAACCTACACTTTATTTTACTCAAAGTGCTTAAATTAAAGGATTTAAGAAAAATCAAAAATAGAATAAAAATAATTGTTGTTCTAGCTAATCAGAAGGCTAGATTTTTTTATTTTAGGTGTGTCAATTTGAGTTGCAAGGGGGTCAATAAATTTATTTGGGGTGTGTCTTGATATTGCTTGACTTATTTGGCTTTACGAGTGATGTATATTGGCCAAGGAGATCATTGAAGTGAGAGAAGTCAAACAAATAATAAAAGATGAGGTGGATTACAGTCTTTGTAAATTGTTACTGGACTATTTGTATTTCAGAGAATTAATAGATGAAGAAAATTGGATAGATACAAGTATCGAGGTAAAAGAGAAATATAATCCGCCAACACTAATGCTGGAGTAACGATATGGGAAAAGAAGTAATTAAGCTTGAACCGAAGTTTCCACAACTCATCAAAGTTGAGAAATTAAAAGTTGCTGCATATGCGAGAGTGTCGACAGAAAAAGATGAGCAGCATAATAGCCTAGAAGCTCAAAAAGATTATTTTTTGAAGTTTATAAAAAATGAACCGGAATGGGAGTATGTCAGGTTATATTATGATGATGGTATTTCAGGACTTAGTAAAAAGAATAGAGATGGTTTTAATAGCCTTGTGAAAGATGCACTTGATGGGAACATAGATCTAATTGTCACAAAATCAATAAGCCGATTTGCGAGGAATACTGTAGATACCATCAGCACAATTAGAAAACTAAAGAGAGAAGGAGTAGGCGTATTTTTCGAGAAAGAAAATATCTGGACGTTTGATAGTAAGGGAGAACTTCTCATTACAATTATGTCCAGCCTTGCTCAAGAAGAATCCAGGTTCATTTTGGAAAACTGCACATGGGGCCAAAGAAAAAGATTTGCTGATGGTAAAGTTACAGTTCCTTTTGAAAGATTTCTAGGTTATGACAGGGGAGAAGATGGAAATCTAGTTGCTAATCCGAAGCAAGCCAAAGTGATAAAAAAGATTTATAGACTTTTTCTTCAAGGCTATTCACCCTTTGGAATTGCAAAAGAGCTAACGGGTGAGGGGATATTAACACCCGGTGGGAAGAAGAAATGGTCAGCAAGAACAGTTGCAGTAATACTTAGTAATGAGAAATATAAAGGTGATGCACTACTACAAAAGTCCTTTACAGTTGATTTTTTAACTAAGGAAAAGAAAAAGAATGAGGGTGAGATACCTCAATACTATGTAACCGGAAATCATGAGGCCATTATTCCACCAAGTACATTTGATAGGGTACAAAGGTTACTAGAGCAAAGAAAAGCTGGTAAGAACCGAATATCAAGCGTCAGTATTTACTCGAGCAGGATTAAATGTGGAGACTGCGGATCATGGTATGGTTCAAAGACATGGCACTCAACCAGTAAGTACCGTCAGAAGATTTGGCAGTGCAATCATAAATTTGAAGAAAAATGTACCACGCCACATTTAACTGAAGAAGAGATTCAAAACTTATTTTTACAGGCTGTAAATAAGCTGGTCAAAAATAAGAAGGAAATTATCAGCACCCATAAAGAAATGGCAAAGATAATTTTTGATACCTCAGTACTTGAAAAAGAAAAGATTGAACTTGAAGAAGAACTTAATATTGTGGCTGAACAAGTGAATGACTGTATAAATGAGAATGCTAGAAAAGTTCAAAATCAAGATGAGTATGAAATAAGATATACCAGCCTAGTAAATAGATTTAATGCTACAAAGGCTAGATTAGATGAGGTCAAGCAAACTATCATAGAAAAACAATCCAAGCGTGATGAGGTAGAGGACTTTATAAAGGAGCTAGAAAAGCAGGAACTTATGACAGAGTTTGATAAAAATGTATGGCTTAGCATGGTTGACAAGCCATGAAAAGACTGATAATATCATTAATAGACAGAATAAATCTGTCTCGATTTTTGCGTGTTCATATAAATAGTAAGAGTATTTACTCGATGGATAGGTGTATACACTTACCAATTTTTATTTAAATTAAAATGATCTGACTATAGAAATGCTAAATCTACAATATTTTATGGGAGGTAATATTAAGAATATGAGAAAATTATTAAAAAATATACAAGAATGCAAACGTCGCTTTGCAAGTATCTGCCTTTCTTTGGTTTTAATCGGAACAGTTGGAATTTCATCTCAGAGCGGTGCTATAACGGCCTATGCTGATAACAATACTGGACTAAGTGTTCATACTACGAATGATGATCCGTCTGCTAATTTAGTTTTTAAAGATGAGAATCTTAATGGACAGACATTAGAACAGATGTCGAGTACTCTTAAAATGATGGGAGAAACAGTTGAAAATAATGAATTACTTAAGACAAAATGGGATGAGCTAGGAAAAGGCACGAAGGTTGGATTGGGTAAATCATTTGATACTTCGATATTTGGTAACTGGAAAGCAGTAAACAGTGGGAAATTTCATATTGTTAGAAAAACAAATAAGGATGTTTTCCCTCTTGAAGTTATTAATTCGACTTTAAATGATACTGTCTGGCTTCAAGAACAGGCTCTTTATAGAGAAAGTGAATATATTATGCTATTGTCGGAAACAAGAACTCTGGCAAATAAAGATCAAAAAGCATATGATAACAGTGATTATAAATATAGTCATGAAGGGCCTCAGATTGCAAAAGAGCTAGCTGGTTATGATGGTATCGAAAAGACTTTTAAAGCGTATTCACCGGAGCATGGTTCTCGTGTAAAAATCTCTTTCAGGATTGGATATACTGGTGATATTGATGGAAGTAAAGCCAACTACAAAGTTGAGGTTTTTTCAATAAAAGATGGTGCTGAGACTAAAGTTTATGACACTGTTATTGATCCAACGAAAGATGTAACTAATGCGAAAATGACCGTCACGAAAGCTACCGATGGAACATGTAATCAAAGTATAAAAATATCACAAACACCAAACACTGCAGGTAAGAATACAGCGCGCCAAAAGTATATAGGCGATGAAGCCGCTATCGAGTTGATGGCTAAAAATGGTAATAAGCCTAACGGTAAATCCGGACTTTTTACAAGTTCAGAAATTGAGTTAAAAAAAGGTGTTACTGAGTATAAGGTGAGAATCAGTTTAGCTGATAAGAATCGTACAGGTATGAGTTATCAATCATGGGGTGTAAAATATGCTCTTCCTATGTTTGGTGATGGGTTTAGTATTACCCAAGATACTGCTGAAGTGGCAAAACATGTGTTTACGAAAATATATGATAAGTTGATCGAAAATAAGACGATAGATACTCAGAAAAAAACAGATACAAGCGTTGTGGCATATACTCAAGCATTAACTAAAATGAAGGAGCTTATTGACTCTACTGAATTAAAGAGCAAGAAAGATTATGTTGCTGCTCTTGATGTTGCTGAAAAAGCAAAGAATAACTTAGTATCAACAGAGCAACAAGCAATAGCTGCTCTTACTAATGTTGCTGATAACAAAATAGTCACCCTAAATCAAAACAAAGATTTAAGTGAAAGTGAAAAGCAAACTGCTATAAAGAGAGTTAATGACGAGAAAGATGCAGCAATAAATAATATTAAAAAAGCTACTGATAATGTCGGAGTTGATCAAGCAAAACAAAATGGCATTGCGGAAGTTGGAAAAATTAATCCCGTCGCAAAGGATAATGCCATTGCTGCAATAAATAAAGCTCTTTCTGAAAAAGAAAAGGAAATTGAAGGAAAAAATGACCTAACTACGGTTGAAAAAGATAAGTTGAAGAAAGAAGCAAAAGCAATAGCAGATCGTTATATTTCAGAAATCACGGAGAAGCCATCTAGCGAGGATACTGCTGAAAAGGCCGCTCAAATCCAAGAGGCAATCGACGAGGCTAAAGATGCTGCTATTGCGGAAGTTGGAAAAATTAATCCCATCGCAAAGGCTAACAAGAGCGAACTGGAAAAAGCGATAAAAGCGGCTACAGAAGCGAAGAAAGATATCAAGACGAGCACTGACGGAAAAGATGTAGACCCTCAAAATAAGTGGACTACGGCTGATGAAAAAAAAGCGCTCGAAGATGCAATTTCGGAAGCAAAGAAAGTGAACGAAGATGAGAACGCTAAGCAGGCGGATGTTGACGCTCAAAAGGACAAACTGGAAAAAGCGATTAAGAAGTTCCAAAAGAG
>CAMYAO010000025.1 GCA_947253885.1 uncultured Clostridium sp. | reverse complement strand
TCTGTTTTCAAGGTAGGTGTTGCTTCTCGTTCTCGTCAGCAACTTTAATATCTTAGCACGGTTGCTGATGTTCTGTCAAGCAGTTTTTTTATCTTTTTTTGATAAAAAAGATATATATTCAAAGCTTCTTTTTAAAATTTCAACACTTGCTTTGATGACATTTTTCATCGGCAACAGAAGATATATTATCATTAATTCTATCTTCTGTCAATTACTCTTTTTGACTTTTTTCTAAAAAATACGATACCCGATACAGGTATCGTACTCTTAAGTTATTTCCCTTTGATCTCTTTTATTTTCTTTATGGTCAATTCCACTGTTTTATCGATAAACTGTTGCATGGAACCGTTTGACAATAACGCTATCTGAGTATTGCATTTATCAAAAGGAATCAATATTCTAGCTGCCTCACTTTGACCGATTGCCTGTGCCATTTTAGGTGATAACTCGCCTAAAATAGAATCCGCAATTACAATAGAAACTACGCCGATAATAATATCGGCTTTCTTTACATTTGCTATTATCGCGTTTTCTCCGGTCGCCCCATCGGTTGCACCTGCTTTCAGCATCGATGCGGTAGCAGTTGCATTGGTTCCCAATGCTCTTATTATGATAGGCTCCTTTGCTGGTAAAACACTTGTCAAACTTTCAATATATTGACGGCCAATTCCCCCGCCCTGACCATCAACCACCGCAATTAAAATCTCTTTTTTACTCATTCTTTTTCATTCCATCTGTCTAATTTTTTTCTTACAGAGAGATAGGATTTGTAACCTAGCTTTCTACTACAAAATATACTCAAAATTATATTCCAGCAAATAGGAGCCTGTCAATACAACTTTATTATTGCCCTCCTACACAACAGGTAAGTCCCTTATATTCCATAATTTTTTTATATTGCTCCATTTGTTCTTTGTCAGGAGCCTTCACTTCCAGGGGTATTTTATAAATTTGATTTAACCCTTCATACTTTGACAATCCGAATCTATGATATGGCAACAATTGAACTTCCTTTATACCGGAAAGTTTTGCCATTCTGACTGCCAGTTGCTCTATTGCTTCTTCTGAAGCATTAAATCCAGGAATCACAGGAACTCTTCCTATTATATATTTCCCCATTGTATTTATCAGTTCAGCATTCTGATGAATTACAGCTGTTCCGACACCTGTATATTTGCGATGAATTGCATCATCTGCATGCTTAAAATCCATCAACACATAATCACATTCCGGTATCACTGATAATACTGCCTCTTTACTGCCGTATCCGGTTGTCTCAATTGCTGTATTCCATCCGTTTTGATGACAGGCTTTTAAAAATTCTGATGCGAATTCCGCCTGCAATAAAGGTTCTCCTCCGGACAAAGTAATACCTCCACCGGAATATCTGAAAATAGTATCTTCATTTCCCAATTCGTCCAGCAGTTCTTTGACGCTCATCTCTTTTCCGCACTGTGTCAGCCCTTCTGTATAGCACTCCTCTACACAGGCGCCACATGCAGTACATAACTCTCTCTTTAACTTATATTCCCGATTCATATCAATTGCATCAAAGGAACAAACCGTTTCACAGTTCCCACACCCGCGGCATTGTGCCGCATCATACATCATTTGAGGGTGTGGTGACTGTGATTCCGGATTTGAACACCACCAACAGGATAATGGGCAGCCCTTTAAAAATACAATTACACGTACACCGGGACCGTCATTGACAGAAAAACGCTGAATATTAAATACAATTCCCTTAGCTTCATAATTGATCTCTGTCATTTCCATCGTCTCATTTTCTGAATTTAAAATGCCTGTTCCGTTCTTGCAATAATATCATCCTGAATTCCTTTGTCCAAAATGATAAACTGGGCACTGTATCCCGCTACTCGAACTACCAAATCTCTATATTTTTCAGGCTCCTTTTGTGCCTGCAGAAGAGTATCCTTATCAACTACATTAAACTGAATATGCATTCCCTTCTTGGCAAAGAATCCTGTCACAAGAGAGCTCATATTTCTCAGTCCTTTTTCTCCCTGAAGTGCCATCGGGCTGAATTTCTGATTAAACAGTGTACCGCTTGATGCAATATGATGATTCAGTTTTGCAACAGAACTTGCCGCTGCGGTAGGACCTTTTGTATCCATTCCTCTTGTAGGAGAAACACCGTCAGCAATCGGCTCTCTATCATATCGTCCGTCCGGAGTCGGTCCTACCTGATCTCCCAAGTGAACATTATTTGATACCGGATAAAGGGCCGGGAAGAACTTTCCACCTCGCAAATTATCATATTGCTCCACTTCTTTGCAGAATATTTCAGCACCTTCCCTTGTAAGATAATCGACTTCATCTATATCATTTCCGAACTTCGGTGCACGATATAATAACATGTAACGAATATCCTCATATTTCTTCTTTTTCTCTGTATCGGTCTCGTCTTTACCGAAATTATGTACAAGCGCCTCTTTCAATTCCTCCAAAGAAATCTTCTTCTCTTCAAAAACAAGTTTCTTCATTGCCATGAAAGAATCCCCTACATTTGCAACACCTACTCCCAAAGGTCCGGAAGAACGATAATGTCCGCCCCCCTCCTGAATGGTTTTTCCGAGGCTGATACAATCATCCATCAAGCAGGAAACAAATGCCAACGGAGCTCTTTTTCTATGAGCCATATCTACACTGTTATCTGCCAGAACCATCTGATTTACAAAATATTCCATCTGCTTTTTATAAGCATCTATTACCTGATCAATCGACTCAAAAGAGGTAATATCTCCGGTAACCGGTCCGACTTGCTTGCCGTCTACCTGCCCGTTATTCAAGGTAATTTCTAAGATTTTTGCCAAATTAAAGAATGCCGCATCAAACCATCCGTCTGTCTTGCCGCTTGCTTGTGGCTCCACACACCCTACAATTGCATAGTCTCTGGCATCCTCCATCGCAATTCCTCTGTCTACCAGACTCGGAATAATCACTTCGTCATTATAAAATGCCGGGAAACCGAGCCCCAATCTGGTCAATTCTGCAGTACGATCCAAATATTTCTGAGGTGTTCCGCTCCATACCCTTGCCGAGAACGAAGGCTGTGGCATTCTTACTTCACCCGTGGCATCAATACACATATAAGTCAGTTCATTCGTGGCATCTCTTCCGTCTTTTGTTTGTCCACCTACAATCAAGTTTTGGAACATTCCATAGCCACTGAATGCCAAGGTAGTCACTTCATCACGAATCTTGCTCAGATCATTAAATTTTACCCACAGGCACTGCAGTAATTCCTGTGCAAACTCCTTGGAAATAACATGATTATCCAGATCAGCTTTTAAATACGGATACATATATTGATCAAATCGCCCCGGTGAAATTGCATGACCGTTTGATTCAAAATGAATGACAATCTGTACCATCCAGAAAGATGCCAGTGCTTCATAGAAAGATCCCGCCGGCTGTTCCGGAACTTTATCATATATCCGGGCTATTTCCAATAATTCTGATTTTCTCTGTTCATTTAATTCCATTTCTGCCAACTCTTTTGCCAACTTGGCATATCGCTTGGCGTATGCTACTGCGGCTTCACAGGTGATTTTTACCGCATCATAAAATTCCATTTTATGAATGTAATCCGGATCTCTCGGATCACTGTTCTCTCTTGCAGCTTCCACCTCTTCTGTTATTCCCTTAAATCCGAGACGTAATACCTTACTGTAATCTACTACATAGTGACCAAGACCGTTAAAGAAGTAATTTCCTACTGTAAACGTATTGGCATGCATTGCTTCTACTGTTTTTTCCGGCATATAAGAAGCCGCTAATTCATTTACTGTCTTACCTTCCCAATATTCAAATGCCTCCAGTAACTGCTTCTTCGTCTCTTCCGAAATTGCATAGCTATCCGATGTTCGTTTCCCGATACGATCAAATTCTGCAACCAGCCATTTGTTGGAAAACTCCGGATATACCTGTGCTGAACGCGGATTCTTTGTCATTGTTCCGACAATCAACTCATTATCTCGAATCACAATCGGTATTTCCTTTAAAATTTTCGCTAAAACAGTTGCCTTTCTTAATACAATCGGCAAATTTTCTGTTTCTTTGTAGCCCTCAGTAATTAACAAAGCACGTTCCACTTCAATACATGGTTTCGCTGACAAAATTTCTTCTTTTAATGCTTCTACTCTTGCATTTAGCTTACAAAAACCTTTTTCAATTCCCATAGTATCCTCCTTAATTCTTGAATAGAAAGAATGTCATTTATGACATTCAACGCACCGTGTGTAACTCCAACAAAAATAAAACTACTTTCATCACACACGGGTGTGCATCCACACAGAGCGGTTGTTATTGTGGCAGAAAAACATAGCATGATTTCCTGTCAAAAATAAAAAAACCACGAAAAACCTGCCATTTGGCAAACCTTCGTGGTTTATAATCATTTTATCAGTTTTCATAACTAATATTGCAATTTTCATAATTGACTTGTTGATAATAGCACTATTTTTAGATATTGTCAACATTTTAGCCCTGTATTTATAGTAATAAATTGTGAAATTAGGACAGACTATTAGTATTTATTTTATCGCATGAATCGCTTCTCTGACATTGGATACCCCGATCAGGCGGATTCCATCTACCTGTTCTATCTGAGACAGACAGACCTTTGGCAAAATACAGCTTTCAAATCCGAGTTTTTTTGCCTCCAACACACGTTGCTTTGCCATAGTTACCGCACGAATTTCTCCACTTAATCCGACTTCTCCGAAACAGATCGTCTTTTCCGGTATTACAATTTCCTGATAGCTGGATACAATTGCGAGCACCAGCCCCAGATCCAGTGCGGGTTCATTTAATTTCACCCCGCCTGCAATATTTAAATAGGCATCACAATTTCCAAGACCGAGACCGGCTCGCTTTTCCAAAACCGCCATTAATAAATTAACCCTGTTCAGATCCGCTCCGGCAGCAGTTCTTTTCGGAAATCCGAAACTAGTTCTGGAAATCAAAGCCTGTATTTCCAACAGAATCGGTCTTGTTCCTTCGATAGAGCAGGCAACAATCGATCCGGATGCTCCCATCGGCCGACCGTTCAACATGTATTCCGAAGGATTTCTGACCTCCTGTAAACCGTCTCTTTGCATTTCAAACACACCGATTTCATTCGTAGATCCGAAACGATTCTTCACACCTCTCAAAATTCGATAGGCAGCATGACGTTCTCCTTCAAAATACAAAACAGTATCCACCATATGTTCCAATACTCTCGGTCCTGCCACTACTCCTTCTTTGGTCACATGACCTACAATAAACACTGTAATCCCATAGTTCTTTGCAGTCTGCATTAATACGGAAGTCGCCTGTCGAACCTGTGAAACACTTCCGGCTGCCGAAGAAATATCCTCACAATACATTGTCTGAATCGAATCGATCACTATGACCTCCGGCTTTTGTTCCCGGACAACACGGATTATATCCGACAGGTCGGTCTCACATAAAAGAGAAAGCGTATCTGAAAAATCTCCGATTCTTTCCGCACGTATCTTGATCTGCTGAAGTGATTCCTCTCCTGAAATATACCAAACTTTATGTTCCGAATTCGCCAGATTTCGACAAACCTGAAGTAATAAGGTAGATTTCCCGATACCGGGATCTCCCCCGACCAGAATCAAAGCCCCCGGAACAATCCCTCCTCCTAACACGCGGTTTAACTCTTCCATTCCGGAATCAACCCGCATCGTTTCAGTTAATTCTACTTTAGAAAGAGGCAGCGGCTCTAATCCGGTTCCCTTTGTCTTTTTCCCGGAAGTATTTCCGGTATCTACTACTTCTTCTAGAAAGCTGTTCCATTCTCTGCAGGCAGGGCACTGTCCCATCCATTTAGAAGACTCGTAACCGCAGTTTTGACAAAAATATACTGTTTTCTTCCCTTTTGCCATCTACTAAACCTCTGCCTTTTTTACTTCAAATACCAACTCGCCTTTTTTACAGCCGATTTCTACGGTATCACCTTCCCTGATTTCTCCAAGCAAAATATCCTCCGCCAAAGGATCCTCCACTTTGCTTTGAATAAAACGTTTCAGCGGACGTGCTCCGAATTTTGCGTCAAAACCTTTTTCTGCAATATACTTCTTTGCACTTTCCCGAACTTTTAATAAAATTCCGAGCTGTAATTTACAACGAGTTTGAAGCTCTTTGATCAGTAACGCCGTAATCTGCTTCATATCCTCTTTTCCAAGAGGATGAAATACAATCGTCTCATCAATTCGATTTAAAAATTCCGGTCGGAAGTACTGCTTTAATTCTGTTAGCACACGCTCTTTCATTCTGTTATAATCCGCTTTTACATCTTCCTGTGTTGTAAATCCCAGCTTCTTGGGTTCAATAATCTGTGCGGCTCCCGCATTACTTGTCATGATAATGATCGTATTCTTAAAATCAATCTTTCTTCCCTGTGCATCGGTAATATGGCCGTCATCCAATACTTGTAATAAAATATTAAACACATCCGGATGTGCCTTCTCTATCTCATCAAACAAGATAACAGAGTATGGATTTCTGCGAACCTTTTCACTCAGCTGTCCGCCCTCATCGTACCCCACATAGCCGGGAGGAGATCCGATCATCTTGGAAACACTGTGTTTCTCCATATATTCTGACATATCTACCCGTATCATGGAATCTTCACTTCCGAATACCGCTTCTGACAATGCCTTTGATATTTCCGTTTTTCCGACACCCGTAGGTCCCAAAAACAAAAAGGAGCCGATCGGACGATTCGGATTCTTGAGTCCGACTCTTCCTCTTCTTACTGCCTTTGAAACAGCCGTGATCGCCTCTTCCTGTGAAATAACACGCTTATGCAACGTTTTTTCCAGATTTCGAAGTTTTCCGGACTCACTTTCTGTTAATTGTTTTACCGGTATTTTAGTCCACTGAGATACGGCATCCGCTATTTCATTTTTGCCGACTGTCATTCTTTTATGCTGCCTGCGATTGGACTGCTGTTTCGTTTTCTCCAGCTCCTCCTGTAATGACTGTTTCTCCTTTCGAAGAGTACTCGCCAGTTTCAGATCTCCGGCTACAATTGCATCCTCCTGTTTCCGATTAAGAAGCTCCAGTTCCTGTTGAAGCTCCCGCCCTCTCAACGGTGCTTTAAACCCTGATAAACGAACCTTTGATGCCGCCTCATCCATCAGATCGATTGCCTTATCCGGTAAAAATCGATCGTTAATATAACGAGCTGCCAGTCTGGCTGCCGCTTCAATTCCGTCATCGGTAATCTCCAATTCATGATGTGCTTCATATTTGGAGCGAAGACCTCTTAAAATCTCGATCGTCTGTTCAACGGTCGGTTCTTCCACCGTAATCGGTTGAAATCTGCGTTCCAACGCCGCATCCTTTTCAATATGCTTGCGATATTCATCGATTGTAGTCGCTCCGATCAATTGAATCAGTCCTCTTGATAGTGCAGGTTTCATTATACTGGATGCATCAATCGCCCCCTCTGCACCTCCGGCTCCGATAATTGTGTGAATCTCATCGAGAAACAGGATAATATTTCCGCTTGTCTGAACCTCTTTCAGCGCAGACTTGATTCTCTCTTCAAATTCTCCTCGATATTTCGATCCCGCAACCATACTGGAAAGATCCAAGGTCAGGATTCGTTTATCTGACAAATGATCCGGAACCATACCGTCTGCAATTTTCTCTGCCAATCCCTCTACGATTGCCGTCTTGCCGACTCCCGGCTCTCCGATCAGACACGGATTGTTTTTTCCGCGACGACTCAGTATCTGGATCATTCTCATCACTTCATTATCGCGAGCAATCAAAGGATCCAATTCTCCGTCTCTTGCCTTTTGTGTCAGGTCGATCGCATAGGTGTCAAGAGTCGGTGTTTTCTGAAGATCCAACGGTTTTCCACTTGTAATATTCTTTTTCTCTTCTTTTGAAATATAATCACTTCCGATTGCAGAAAGAATATCCATATAAACTTTTCCAAGGTCTACACCAAGTGCCAGCAGGATTCGATTTGCGGAGCACCCTCTGTTTTCCAGAATCGCCAATAATAAATGTTCCGTTCCGACCGAATCGGAATTCAGTCGGACTGCCAAACCTTCCGCTCCTGTTAGGATCTTCTGACCCTCCGGTGTAAATTGGCTTGCATCCGTTACGATAACTCTTCCCTTCGAAAGAGATAATTCCTCCATCATTGAGAGGATCTGATCCAGCTTTATGGGAATCCCCATAAGTACCTGTGCGGCAACTCCGTCTCCCTCTTTCAAAAGACCTGCCAAAAGATACTCAGAACCTATACTGTCCTGATGAAACTGTTTTGCAATACGAAGTGCCAAGTTAATGGATCGTCTTGCCTGAGCGGTATATCGTTTTGCCATAAGTATACCTCCATGACGTTAAAATTGATTGTAAATCTCATCTATCAGTTGATGAGCCTCTCCTCGCGAAATGCCTTTTATTGCGCCTCGCGCTAATATAACATATAAACTTTGACGAAGTTCCTCTATTGCCGCCAGCTTGTCAAAGTCAACTGCAATGATTGCACCCCGTCCCCGTTCAATTCGAACAAGTCCCTCATCACTCAACATTCCATAAGCCTTGCTGACAGTATGCATATTGATTCCGATTACATCTGCCATCTGTCGAACAGACGGTAGAATATCCCCTATTCCATATTCCTTCGTAGCAATTCCATATATAATCTGATTGCGTAATTGAAGGTAAAAAGCCTCCCCGCTGGAAAAATCAATTTCAATCATTGTTTCCCTCATTAAAATCCTGTAACTGTTTCTATTACAGAAATACTGTTCATTTATGTGCTATGCAATGTATCTTTAAATTATATCATACATTACCCAATTGCTTCATGTGATAATGTAGCAATGCTCTCAAAAAACTTTGAATTTCCGTCCATGCCCTTTTAGACTCTGGAAGCATTCCCATTGCCATTTGAAAAACATGAAACATTCCGGGATAGACAGATAAATGTACCTTCCCACCGCTTTCTTTAACTCTGACTGCCAACTGCTCAGAATCACTTAAAAGCATTTCATAACCTCCCACCTGTATCAACATAGGAGGGAAGTCCCGGAGATCACCGAACAAAGGGGACAGATACGGATGATCTTCTCTTTCTGTTCCTGCATAATCCCTGTTTTGGAGCATTGTATCCATCGAATTTCCAAACAGCGGATCTCTCCGATAATTTTCCTCATAAGAAACCCCGGATGCCGTCATATCTGTCCACGGGGACATGACCACCAGCCCTCCCGGAACTTCCTGTTTGTGATCTTTTAAATAATGTACCAGTGCCAATGCCAGTCCGCCTCCGGCAGAATCCCCTGCCACTGTGATCTGTCGGGCATCCCAGCCTTGCAAAAGAAGCCACTGATAAGCATATACTGCATCTTCTAAAGCTGCCGGAAACGGATGCTCCGGAGCCAGTCGATAGTCTGGTGTCAAAACCGAACTTCCGCTTGCCGCCTTTGCATATGCGACTGCAAAATTTCGATAGGCATTTCTCATTCCGCCTATATAACCGCCTCCGTGCAACTGTAAAATAACCATATTCGGATTCTTACACTCCGCCTCCAGAAGTTCCATGGTACAATTTGCCCCTTCTATTACCGACAGGTCATATCCCCTCGGCACTCTCCAGTGAGGCTCAATAATTTTTTTCCTGAGTTCCCCATTTTTAATCTGCTGTCCTATTTTTAATTCTAACGTGAAACGTGCAATCATTTCCCGCATAATTCTCCCCTGTATACTGCTTTTATTACTTCTTTTCATTTAAACGTGAAATCTCCTATACAACTCTGATCTGGCACGTGCCCCGCCAATCAGAATTGTTCCCAAAAACAACAGAACTGCAATTGTAAATATAATAATCGGTAAAATCAGAAAAGAAATCAGTTGAACTCGATAAAATAAAAACGGCACGGCAGACAGCAGTACTGTCAGCATCTCCAACGGAATATAACTTTGCCAATTCCGTTTATTCACCTTCATTAAAACGATAATCAATACAATTAATCCGCCCAGAATCCCCGGATAGACATAACTCAACGACCACTTTCCGAAACCTGATATATAATCTATCAGCACAATAATTCCAAAAGATAAAATGGATTGGAATACCACCTTGATCTGATAAGAAATACCGGCGCGAATAGAAACGATAATAGTCAAAAACCCGTATGCCAGAAGACAGCTGACCAATACAAACGGAATGATCGAAATCCATTTCTGTATTGTAACAATCCCCAGTATAAAATCAATTGTAACTGCACAAAACAAATAAACCGACAATGCAATCGCAATTTTCTTTCTCTGTCTCTCGGCATTCGGATAGTGCCATTCATAATCATCTTCCTTTGTTTCCGTTATAGCACAATTGCACAAAGGACATATATGAGAAGGATCTATAATCTCCACTCCGCAGTTTTTACATATCTTCATTATATTTTCTCCTGCTGTAAACTCCATTTGTCTCCAGCTTTACCGAAATTCCTTCTTTTGTCAAAAGACGGAAGAACTGTTTTTGAATTCCCGTATATTTAAATACCGAAGAGATCGTGATTGCCAACTCCCCCTTATAGGTAGTCAAACTGACTTTCAGGTTTTGATTGGCTGATCTGGTCAAAACAACATTGAATCGCTCAATATATGACTCATATTCCTCTGCCACCTTTATCTCTCCCAGATTCGTAATCGTCAGAGTATTCCCTTTTGATGCGGAGGCATAATTCATTTTCAATCCGATCTTTTTAAAGATCCATGGCAGAGAACGCAATATCAGGTTTTTTTCACTGGAGACATTGGTTGAAAAATTATCCAGTAAATATTCTTTATTTATCTGCTTCTGTAAAGATGCTTTTACCTGACTCAACACTTGTTCAAAGGAATGCTCCCGTTTTCGGGGAGAAAAAATTGCAGATGTATTCACGAAAAAATTTTTTGTGGTTACCGAATGAAAAAATGGCCGGAGATTTACCGGCACACAGGCAATCAAAGGCTTATCTAAATCCATCTCATTCCCATAGACACAAAACACCGCATACAAAATTGCTGCTACCAAATACTCATTAATGGATGCTCCGTAAGCTCTTGCAACTTTTTTCAGTTCCGCCACACTCACATATCCGTGCATAACCCCTAATTGCCCTTTCGGCAATTCCGGTCCTTTTAAAATATAGGCCTTATGAAACTTATACGGCTTTACCTCTTTTTTTTGATAATACTCCACAAAACTATCCTGTGTTTCCAGAGAAGTGGCAGCATTCAGCTGATCCCCCAGACGATCTCTCAAATCCGGATAAATAAGTCTTAAATATTGATAAGTCAGCTCCTTCAAGAAATTAAAAGCTCCCATTCCGTCTGTCAAAACATGAAAGACTTCCAGATTGATTCTGTTTTGGAAATACGTCACACGAAACAGATAGCTCTTATTCCTTGTACTGTCAACATACTGACATGGATAATCCACTTCTTTTCTTACTCTCGGTGCCGGCTTTCCGTTCTCTTCAAAATAATACCAAAACATTCCCTGACGAAGCCTCGTATTAAATAGATTAAATTTAGGCAATACCATATCCAATGCTTTTTGCAGCAGATTAGGCTGTATCTCTTCTTTTAATGTCACAAATACCCTGTATACATTACTCATTCCGGAACTGGTTATAATCGGGTACATATGTGCGGTAGCATCCAGTTTTCCCCATTCTATCCGCCCGTCTTCCATCAAAATGTCGACTGTTTCTTCTTCCGGATACTCCACATCTTGAAACTGATTTAATTTTAATTCCTGCAGTTTTCTGCGGTACTCTTCTTTCAGAGCTGTTTTCGCCAATTTATACTCTTTTTTTCTTTTATTCATCATCAGCCGTATCTCATTATCTCTATCCGGAGATTCCCTTTCTTGGTCTCAGCTATAATCCCTTTGAAAATATACTTCCCGTAGCCACGAACAGACAGGATATCTTCCGGTTCAATTTTTCCGCTATGTTGCAAAGTTACCTTTCCGTTCAAAAAAATCCTTTTATCCTGAAACAGCTTCTGACTCTCACTTCTGGATAGCCTGCAAAGCTTTGCCACAATTAAATCCAGTCGTTCTGAGGATAAAATATAATGCTCCGCTACCAACTCCCTTGTCGCCTCTTTCGGAATTTCTTCTGCAAGACTGCAAACTACACTCGTTCTGCCTATCTGACTCAAATGATTTGAAATGTACTCCGCCATTGTGTCCATACAAAATAAATAAGCATGCTTCCCCCGGATAAGAATATCTCCCAGCACTTCTCTCTCAATCCCAAGGTGCATCAAAGCACCCAGATAGTCTCGGTGAGACAAAACTCCTGCAAATTTTTCAGCTACCGGCTCTATCTTTATGCAGGTGATAGGAAATGATTGCCCGTATCCGAAAAGTTCTTCCGAACCGAAACGGATCATCTGCCGATCACAACCCGGTGCACCTCCATATAACGCAGTATTTATATAAGAAAGTTCCTTTTTTATTTCATAGTAAACCGACAACTCACTTTCCGACAAAAAATCGGTAAAAGTATATCGATTCTGAACAGATGCACGCTCTGCCAACTCTCGTAATCTATTTTTCAATATTGTATCACTCATATTCATAATATTAAACTATATCATAAACTCTCTGAAATTAGTAATTTTAATAAAAATAAGAAGTAGAAAAACCTTGAGCTGCAAAGCAGCTCAAGGCTTTTCTTAATGAAAATCATGCGCTTCTTCCAGCACCATATCCTTCACTTTCATCAGACGGATCTGTGTGGAACGTTCATTTTCATCTAATTTCATAGAAATATATTTAATGTTTTTTTGTGTCTCCGGTATGATTACGTGTTCCAAAGCGTTTACTCTTCGCCTTGTTTTTTCGATCTCCGAAGCCATAAGCTGGCAAGCTTTTTCTTTTTCTGCCAGTTCTAACATATCCGGCAGAATATCGGATAAAGACTGTACCGCATCATCTAAATCAGCTGAAGTATAGGCAAATCCGTAGGAAAAAATATCATTCTTGTCCGCCGTTCTGGTTTTGTATTCCAGAACCGGCACATCTACTGACATGATATTCTTCTTTTTTACCTCTAAATAAACCTCCTGCTTCGGTGCCATTAATGCCGTGTGAAGCCCCTGCTCCGACATTGCGGACTTTGCAACCACAAAATTTGTATTTGCCGCATTGATTCCGTCCTCAACCTTCTTTCGCAGTTCCATATTTTCTTTTACTAGATCTAAATACTGACGCATCAACTCATCACGCTTATCTTTTAACAGTTTATGTCCTCTGACTGCCGTGACCAGCTTTTTTTTCAAACGCGTCAACTCCATTCTTGTGGGTATGATTGTTGCAGATGCCAAATAATCACCCTCTTCCTAATTCTTTACATCATAGTAAAGATCCAAATACTTGTCATCGATACGTTTTAACTCACTTCTCGGTAATAACCGGAGCAGATCCCAGCCTACTTCCAGTGTTTCTTCGATACTTCGATCAGTCTGATATCCCTGTGAAACATAGGTCTTTTCAAATGCCTCGGCAAACTGTGCATATAAAAGATCCATTTCGGAAAGAGCCGCTTCACCTAAAATAACCATCAGCTCTTTCGCCTCTTTTCCCCTTGCATAAGCAGAAAACAACTGATTCATTGTATTGGAGTGATCCCCTCTTGTCTTTCCTTCTCCGATTCCTTTATCTTTTAATCGTGACAGGGACGGTAAAACATCGATTGGTGGTTGTAACCCCTTTCGATATAAATCTCTGCTTAAAATTACCTGCCCCTCTGTAATATACCCGGTCAGATCCGGAATTGGATGTGTTTTATCATCTTCCGGCATGGAAAGAATCGGTATCATCGTAATAGAACCCTCTTTTCCGCGCATACGACCGGCTCTTTCATACATGGTTGCCAGATCGGTGTACATATAACCCGGATATCCTCTTCTTCCCGGTACTTCCTTCCGAGCAGCAGATACTTCTCGCAGAGCATCTGCATAATTGGTAATATCCGTCAAAATAACCAATACATGCATTCCCTTATCAAAAGCAAGATATTCCGCAGCAGTCAATGCCATACGAGGTGTAGATATTCTCTCTACTGCCGGATCATTTGCTAAATTGATAAACATAACACTTCGATCAATTGCGCCGGTTTCACGAAAACTTTCAGTAAAAAAATTAGCTTCTTCAAATGTAATTCCCATTGCAGCAAATACTACTGCAAATTTTTCATCCGTTCCACGCACCTTTGCCTGTCGTGCAATCTGAGATGCCAATTGTGCATGAGGTAAACCTGATGCAGAAAAAATCGGAAGTTTTTGTCCTCGAACGAGCGTATTTAATCCATCAATAGCGGAAATGCCGGTCTGAATAAATTCATTCGGATAATCTCTTGCCGCAGGATTCATCGGCAAACCGTTGATATCTAAGCGCTTTTCCGGAATAATATCCGGGCCTCCATCTGTCGGATTGCCCATTCCGTCAAATACGCGTCCCATCATATCCTCGGAAACTCCCAGTTCCAAGCTCCGTCCGAGAAAACGCACCTTGCTGTTAGAGAGGTTGATTCCGGTGGAACTCTCAAATAACTGCACCAACGCATCGCTACCGTTAATTTCCAACACTTTACATCGCCGACGTTCTCCATTTACCAGTTCAATTTCCGCCATCTCATCGTAACCTACTTCTTCTACTCCGCGAACCAGCATTAGCGGACCGGCAACTTCCTGTATTGTTCGATATTCCTTTGGCATATTAGAAGTCCTCCTTTCCGGCTAAATTTGCAATTTCGATTGCAAGATCTGCTTTAATTTTCTTATAATTTGTCTGTATCTCATATTCCGGTGTATATTTGAAACGACCGATTGCTTCCCGTACGCTCATTTTGATCAACCCGTTTACATTCGTTCCGTTTTCCAGAGCAGTCTTTGCCGATTCATAAAAACCGAGTACCAATTCCATCATCAAAAACTGTTTTTGAAGAGAAGTATAAGTATCAATATCATGGAACGAGTTTTGATGAAGAAAATCTTCTCGAATAGATCTGGCTGCTTCCATTTTCAAACGATCTCCTGACGATAAAGCATCCATCCCTACCATCTTTACAATTTCTTCCAGCTCTGCTTCATCCTGCAAAAGGTTCATCATTTTTTGTCGGTTTGCTATCCACTCATTAGAAACAGTATCGTTAAACCAATTTCCCATTCCGTCTAAATACAAAGAGTAACTGGTCAGCCAATTGATTGCCGGGAAATGTCTGCGGTAAGCAAGCTGAGAATCCAATCCCCAGAATACTTTTACAATACGGAGTGTTGCTTGTGAAACCGGTTCTGAGATATCACCGCCGGGAGGAGAAACCGCTCCGATAACGGACAGAGTTCCTTCGCGCCCTTCTGAACCTAATGCAATCACTGCTCCTGCACGTTCATAAAACTGTGCCAGACGACTTCCCAGGTAAGCGGGATATCCTTCTTCACCCGGCATTTCTTCCAGTCTTCCCGACATTTCACGAAGTGCCTCTGCCCATCGTGAAGTAGAATCCGCCATCAATGCAACCGAATATCCCATATCTCTGAAATACTCCGCTATGGTGATACCGGTATAAATAGATGCTTCTCTCGCTGCTACCGGCATATCTGAAGTGTTGGCAATTAAGACTGTTCTTTCCATCAAAGACTGACCGGTTTTAGGATCCTTCAACTCCGGAAACTCATTCAATACATCTGTCATCTCATTACCGCGTTCTCCGCAGCCGATATATACTACAATATCTGCTTCTGCCCATTTGGCCAGCTGATGCTGAATAACGGTCTTTCCGCTTCCAAAAGGCCCCGGCACTGCCGCAACCCCTCCCTTTGCAATAGGGAAAAACGTATCTACTACACGTTGTCCGGTTACTAACGGTTTATTCAACGGAAGCTTTTTCCGGTAAGGCCGCCCGTTTCGCACACCCCATCGCTGTATCATTGTCAAAGACGTTTCTCCATCCTCTGTTTCAAGGACTGCTACAACATCATCCACATGATAATTTCCGGACTTTATTTCCTTAATTGTCCCGGAAATTCCATACGGTACCATAATCTTATGAACAACTACCGGAGTCTCCTGAACCGTACCGATAATATCTCCTGCCACTACCGCTTCTCTCGCTTTTCGTGTCGGAATAAACTCCCATAACTTATCCCGTTTTAAAGCGGATACTTCCACCCCTCTCAATAAATTTGTCCCGCAAATCTGCATAATATCGTCCAGCGGTCTCTGAATTCCGTCATAAATACTGCTGATCAGACCGGGACCCAGCTCTACCGACAACGGCATATCCACCGATTCTACCGGCTCACCCGGCTTCAATCCAGCAGTCTCCTCATATACCTGAATCGACGCCTGATCTCCATGCATCTCTATAATCTCACCAATCAACCGCTGTTCACTTACTCGTACAACATCGTACATATTGGCATCTCTCATGCCTTCCGCAATTACCAACGGTCCTGCAACTTTTTTAATTGTTCCTTTACTCATTTGAACTTGTTACCTGCCTTCCCGGATTTATGATTCTTTTCCAAACAATATATCAGATCCTACTGCCTGCTCTACTGATTTTTTTATACCTTCAATTCCGGCTCCGGTATTTCCGGAAATACCGGGAATCAGAATAACAGCAGGTAAAACAGACTCTTTATATCGCTCTATTTCTTTTTCCAGTTGTTCTGCCAAACCTTCTGTAATATATATAACTCCATATTCACCCTCTGCCAGCCTTCGCAATTCCCTTTTCCCGTCTTCCGGATTGGAAATGGCAAATATGTCTAATCCCAAAGTGGCAAATCCATATATACTGTCATACGGTCCCAGCACTGCAATCTTATACATAGGTTCGTCTTATCCTTCCTTTAATAGACTCCTTTGACAGTCCGTTCGCAATTCCCGATAAAATCATACCGACAGTCTTTATCTCACTCTCTCTTGCAATCACATAAGCAAGAAGAGGTCCGACAGAAAAAGAGACATATTTTTGATCTTGAATAAAATCAATCAAGCGATTATCGCTCCAACACTCAAAAGCGGAAAACGACTGCTCCAGCGCCTCAACACTGTCAGAATATCCGGTTGTCAACAGGTAGTTACGAACCGCATCTTCACCATTTACCGCCGCTCTCGCCAATTCCTCCACACTGAGACTGCTGCACTTTACCAATGCCTTCTGTACAAAATCAATCGGTTTTGCAACTCTGGCACAGCGAATGGCAATTTTGATATTGGTCAGAGCAACGACAAGCTCTCCATAGTCCTGCAGCATCTGTTCCTTTGCCTTCTTTCCTCCCTCTAAAATAGACTCCATGCAGCCTCGATCCACAATCAGATCACAAAGCTGTCCGTCTCTTGTATGAAGCAAGGTTTCATAAGCCTCTTCCGCAACTTTTGCCATCTGATAGGACAATTGAGAGAAATTATGATTTTTTACCATTTTTACCATCTCTTCGCTGGAAATAGAGGTATCTTCATAGTAGATATGAGGATTGTGCTCTTCTGTGCATACCTCTTTGATTGCAGCTTTCAGATTGTGAAACAAATGAGGATAAAATAATATTTCAAATACAGATGCATCTACATTTAACTGTCTCATTATTTCCCATGTTTTAGTTGTTTCCGTCTGTAAGAGTTCTTCTGTCGAAACGTTTGTTTCCATTCCGTTTCCCCAACCTTTTTCCAACAACACAGAAATTGCATCCTGCTCCGTTTCACAAAGCAGGATCTGATCCATAACCGCTTCGTTTAATAATTTTGATTCAAGTGCTCGTATTCTGGCGACAGCAAAGGTATAGTCTAAATTACTCATATTTGCGCTCCTTCATTCTCAAGAGAAAATTTCTCTTTGTATCAGATCTGTCAGCTCATCCTTTTTATTTTCGAAAATCGCTTCAAAAGAGCAATTCTCTTCTATGCCGCCATATATTAACAGGAAACCTCTATCTATTTTCTTTGCCTCATCTGAAAGTGTTAAAATGCTTCCCTTCTCTTTTGCAATTTCTAACAGTTCCTCCAAAAAGTCGGAAGAAAGTTCCTTTAAATCTTTTTGATTAAGAAAGAGTTTTCCCTCTCCCGCTCTCGCATAAGCAGCGATCATTTTCTTCAAAGCTGCTCTGTAAGAAGCATCATCCTGATGTAAAAAACGCTCATAAGATAATTGCAGTGTCTCCGATATCACTTCCTGCTTTGCTTCTAACGTTGCACGTCTTAAGATCATATCTACATTGGAATCAATCCGTTCCCGATAAGCTGCAATCTCTTTTTCGATACGTAACCGACTCTCTTTTGTATGTTTATCCGCAATCACCTGAGAAGTTGCCAAAATTTCTTTAGCATCTACTTGAGCACTTTCTAAGAGTTCTTTGGCAGAGGTATTTGCTTCTTCCAGAATTTCTTGTTCAATCCCTTCTATCCCGGCCATATTAGCTCCTTTCATTACCCGATCTTAATATTACTTACTGCCAGAATAGAGATTAGCAATGCCAGAATTGCATAGGTCTCTACCATTGCAGGAAACAGCATTGCTTTTGCAAACTGTTCTTCTTTTCTTGCCACTACACCGATAGAAGCTGCAGCTGCCTGACCTTGAAACTTACCGGAAACCAAACCTACAATTCCGATCGGCAGACAAGCTGCTAAAATCAATAATCCCTGTGACCATGAAACAGTAGCATAGCTTCCGCCTAACAACCCTATTTTTGATAATGTGATAAACCCTACTAACAAACCGTAAATACCCTGAGTACCAGGTAACAGCTGCATAATCAATACTTTCGCAAACTTCTTAGGGTCCTCTGCAATTACTCCGGCTGCCGCCGCTCCCGCAATACCGGTTCCCATAGCCGAACCTGCTCCTGCAAATAAAACAGCTGCTGCAGCTCCGCCCAGTGCCAATGCCAATCCTAAATATTCCATAATTATCTATCCTCCTGAATATCTACATACTTTGTGTCTCGTTTAAACGGTTCAAACGGTTTTGCCCCGCCCTGATAAAATTTTCCAAAAAACTCTACATATGCCAATCGATTTGAGTGAACATAAGCACTCAATACATTGATAAAGATACTGAAAGTCTGTCCTGCCAGAAATACAACTACAAACAAAATAAAACTGACTACACTTCGCCCCATGATACTTCCCATCTGATTGATAACCGATGCAATAACACCGGTAGCCAATCCGAGTGCCAACAGTCTGGAATAAGATAAAACATCACTTAACCAACCTGTAACATCATAAAAACTGTATACACCAAGCAAAATACGTTTTGCCGGATTTTTCGCTCTTCTGCCTGCAAACAATAAAATCCCGATTGCTCCGATTATGGTTATCAACCTTGACACAATCAACAGCCACTCCGGAAAAGCCAGTTTCATTTGAATAATTGCCGCCATAATATCTGTCGGTAATAAGATCAGAATCAGTCCGATCAAAAATAAATACCAACATAATTCATCAAACAGAAATGCTTTTATTTCATGGTGTTTGATGTGAAGATAAGCACTGATGCCCAGCCCTACAAACAGATGTACCATTCCAAAAATAAGGCAAACAATCAACAAGCGCATCGGTTGCTGCAAAGGGAAGAACCATAACGCCGGTATTGTAACCTTGCTTCCTATAAACACACCGCTGACGGTATCTACCACATCGCCAAAATAACTTCCAAATAAGATGCCCCATCCGACAGAAGAAAGTCCTCCAAACATCATCAGCTTAATCATCTCACGTAAACCGGATTCCATTCGCGGGAATTTTTTATATAAAATAAAACAAGCTAAAAATAATACAAATCCATATCCGGCATCCGATAGCATCATTCCGAAAAAGAACACATAAAACAGTGACATAATAAAAGTCGGATCGATTTCTCCTCTTTTCGGAAGACCATATGACGCCAATACCGGTTCTGTCGCTCTGGAAAATCCATTATTCTGGAGCAATACCGGAGGCTGCTCTTTCTCATCCGGTTCACGATATTCAATCGCCGCCCCGATTTCTTCTCCCACTGCTTTGTTCAAAAGATCTTCCATTTTAGATGGAATATATCCAGAAATAAAGAACGCGGATCTCGATTGTGCAATCACTCCCTCTACTTCTAATTTTTTGCTTTCTATTTCAAAATAATCTCTCACAATCTGAATATCGTGTAACAGGGATTCCTTCTTTTGAATGCTCTCCGTCGCTTCTGTGACAGACAACTTCAGACGCTCTATCTCCCTGTTAAATTCCTCTGCCATTTTCTTAGGCGATTCCGGTTCTAAATTAGAAGGCTTTGCAAATCCCGCATTCCGAAATGCAGTCTCCAACTGATGCACCAGTTTTTTCAAGCTGATTACCGTCAGATAGGTTCCCATTTTTTCTGAATGCTGTATGTCAAATATAAAGCCGCCATCCGGAGCCTTATGCTCCTCAAGCGCTTCTCTTATCTCGTCTTTCGACATCTCTGTAGGAATTGCTTCTAAAAACACCACTGTTTTTTCGGTCTGAAGCCCGGTCATCGGAATTTCCAACTCAATCCATGGTCGCAATGTTTCTATTCGATTTTCAATTTTTTGAATCTCATTTTTCTGATCTGCAATTGCTTTATTGAGATGAAGTATTTCGGAAGCCTCTTGCAGTATCTGCTCCGCATGTTTTATCTTCACTTCAAACAAGCTTTTCTCTATCAGTCGTTTTCCCGTAAACATATCCGAAATTTTTTCAGATATGCCGACTTTATCAACTCTATACAGTTCCAGCACTTCAATTGCACGATCCAGCGTTGTAACATTCCGTGCACATTGCTGCCTCATTTGGACCGTATCTTTTCTGGTCAGATACTCCTCTTTCGGCATACGCTCTACATCAATCTCTGAAATACCCAGTTCCTGGAGTTTTTCTAAAATCCTTTTACGGTCTCTTTGCAGGGCACAGATACGAAATCCTTGCATCTGTAAAACAGCCATACAATTCTACCTCCTTCGTCTGCAGCTTAAATCAGGCTTTCCAATATTTTATCAACAGCTCTTGTCTGACCTTTTCTTGCTACTTCTTTTAAAAGACCCGCTTGAGTTGCCGCCTGTGCTTTGGCAGCTTCCAACTTGTGTGCTCCGGCTTCTTTCTCCTTTTGCATCAAGAAAGCCGCATCGTCTTTTGCTTTTGCTTCTGCACGAAGCTCCATTTCCTTTGCAGTGTTGGCTGCATCTTTCAGAATCTGCTCCTTTTGTCTGTGTGCATCTTCTATAATGGCAGCCGCCTGTGCTTCTACATTTCGAATACGCTCTACCATATCTGAAACCAATTCTACTCCCCTTTCTTTTCTAACTCTATGTTATCGTTTTAAATTGTATTTAAAAAAATACAATTGTAATTGTACTATAAAAAATCCAATAATGCAATTTATTAATACAATTTTTACCAACTTTTCCCTTTTAGATATCTCATAAATGATGACACACTAATTTTGGGTGGTATA
>CAMYAO010000024.1 GCA_947253885.1 uncultured Clostridium sp. | reverse complement strand
GCTCTGGGAGTTGTTTTTCCGGTATTTTTTTCTATAGCAGTTATTTTAATCACGAGATATTTTCGGAATGTGCATTTGGATGTAGATGTTGTTCTGATGGGAAATCCTTTATTTTCCTCTTTTTTGCAAATGTTTGGATTTCCTAAATCTATGATAAAAATGTTGTTGATCTTTCTGATTAATCTGTTTTATATTTATTTACACTATACAGATTTAAAAATTGCTTCCTTTGATCCGGAATTTGCGAAAATAGTGGGAGTTCCGATGAAACGAAGAGGCTATGAATTTATGGCATTGGTTTCAATTACCTGTATTTTGGCATTTGATACAGTAGGAGGAATTCTGGTGATTTCATTTTTTATTGCATCATCGGCAATTTCTTGTATTTTCACAAAGGATATTCGAGTTACCATGCTGTTGTCTTTACTGTTGGGAGCTGTGAACTCATGGCTTGGATACAGCATGAGCATGAAATATAATGTTTCCATTTCCGGAATGTGTGCAGTAACAGGAATGCTATTGGTATTGGTAGCCGTTTTGGTGAATCGCCACGGAGCGATTTATCAATGGGTTCATTATCTTCTTCATAAAGAAAAAATACAGGAAGAACTTATTCTGGTTCATATTTTTCGACACAAAGAAGATCCGGTTGAGCTTGGATTAGATGAAATTCATCATCATTTGAACTGGAGAAATCAAACTGCCAGAGGGCGTATTCAGAAGCTGATAGAAAAAAAACTGGTAATAAAAAATGAACAAAAAAATATATATGCATTGACAGAGAGCGGAAGGCAATATGTGGAGGTGTTATTAAAAAAATAGCAGGAACTCATTTTATACCGCAATTGAAAAATCAGACCAATATTGGTACTATAAGATCAGATAGCAAAGAGATCGGTATGTAACAATGACTGGAGCAGATTATGAGAAGATATGGAAGAGGAAGGTTTTTTGGTGTGATTGCTCTGCTGACGGCAGTAGTTATAACAGGATGCGGTTTTTTAGATTCAAATGTTTCTGAGGGAAGAAAAGAAGCATCTGTAGAGGAACAGTTTGAAACATTAGAAAAAGTAAAAGAAAAGAAAAAAAGTGTTCGAAAGCATATCGGCAAAAAGAAGACTATCTGTATTGATCCCGGACATCAGGTTCGGCAAAACAGCAACAAGGAGTCTGTCGGACCCGGAAGTAAAGAGAGAAAGCAAAAGGTCAGCAGCGGGACAGCCGGTGTGGTAACAAAAGTTCCCGAGTATAAGCTGAATATGGTAGTCTCTTTGAAATTAAAAAAGGAGTTGGAATATCGGGGATATCGGGTAGTGATGACGCGAATGACGGATCAGACAGATATCAGTAACAAAGAGCGGGCGGAGATTGCAAACAATGCAAAGGCAGATGCCTATATACGAATACATGCCGATGGAGCACCTTCCGCATCGTATAATGGGGTTGCAACCTATTGCATGACAAAGGAAAATCCGTATAATTCTTATCTGTATAAGCAATCTTATCGATTATCGAATTTGATTGTAACCGCTCTTGCACAAAGTACCGGGGCAAAGAATAACGGAGTCACTGAAAGAGATACTTATACGGGGAATAATTGGAGTAAGGTGCCGGTAACGATTGTAGAGATGGGATTTATGTCTAATCCGAAAGAAGACAGACAGATGCAGACCCGATCCTATCAGAAGAAGATTGTAGTCGGAATTGCGAATGGGGTTGATCGATATTTGAAGAAGTCGTAAAATAACACAGATCAGATATTATAAAAGGTAAGGAGCGGTATATCGTACAGAAAATACGATATCGTTCCTTACCTTTTTTATCTAGAGAAGGAGATCTGATATTCTGACGGATCGATCTCGCATGATCAGATCTAATAATGTAATAGCAGCCATGGACTCGACGACTACAACGGCTCTTGGAACAATAACGGGATCATGACGTCCTTCGATTGTGACAGAAAGAGGTGATCCGTCTTTTTTTACAGTATGTTGCAAAGATCCGATTGATGGAGTGGGTTTGACGGCAGCCCTGAAAACGAGAGGACTGCCGGAGGTCATACCGCCCAAGGTTCCTCCGCAGTGGTTGCTTTTTAAGACAATAGAGTCGGATACAGTTTGAAACGGATCATTATTTTCAGAACCGACGGAGTTGGCAGATTCAAATCCGTCTCCGATCTCAAAGCCTTTTACAGAGCCGATCGAAAAGATTGCTTTGGCAAGTTCAGCATCAACTTTGTCAAAAACAGGTTCTCCTATTCCGGCAGGAAGTCCGTTAATTACACATTCAATTAATCCGCCGGAAGAGTCTTTTCTTTGAATACAGCCCTGAAGATAGGATTCTGCAGCACTGCTGGCTTTCGGATCGGGCATGCATAGTGGGCTCTTTCGGATAAAGTCTTTATCAAAATTTTCATAGGCAATAGAATGAGGTCCGATCGATTTTGTATAGGTAAGAATATGGATTCCCATTTGTTTTAAGATTTTGGAGGCAACAGCGCCTGCCATAACACGTCCGATTGTTTCTCTTCCGGAGGAACGACCTCCACCACGATAATCTCGAAATCCATATTTTTGATCGAAACAGAAATCGGCATGACCGGGACGGTAATACTGCGCAATTTCGGAATAGTCTTTAGAACGCTGGTTCATGTTGCGAACCAGAATTGCGATCGGAGTTCCTGTTGTCTTTCCTTCAAAGACACCGGATAAAATCTCCGCTTTATCTGCTTCTTTTCTCGGGGTAGCATATGTTGTCTGTCCGGGTTTTCTTCTATCTAAAAAAATCTGTATATCTTCTTCGGATAAACATAAGCCTGCAGGACATCCGTCAATTACAGCACCGAGTCCCTGCCCATGTGATTCACCGAAAGTGGTGACACGAAAAAGAGTGCCAAAGGTTGAACCAGCCATATCATTCTCCTATCTGTAAATAATCTGTTTGTTTGATTATAAAAGAAGAAACTCCTGTTTGCAAATATGATATAGATTTGATATTCTTCTATACATATCCGTGGTGTATCTAAAGAGAGCTGTATCACGGAATTTCTCAGAGAACAGATAGGAGAAACAATGTATCGAATTATATCGACAGACGGAAACGCAAAACGAGCGGAGTTGAAAACAGTTCACGGAACGATTCAAACTCCCGTATTTATGAATGTAGCAACAGTTGCAGCAATTAAGGGAGCTGTATCAACTGAAGATCTGCAGGGGATCCGAACACAGGTTGCTTTAGCAAACACGTATCATCTTCATGTGCGACCCGGAGATAATCTGATCCATCGCTTGGGCGGATTACATCAGTTTATGGTCTGGGACAAACCGATTTTGACCGATTCCGGAGGATTTCAAGTATTTTCTCTTTCCGGTTTAAGAAAGATCAAAGAAGAGGGGGTGTATTTCCAATCCCATATTGACGGGCGAAAGATTTTTATGGGGCCTGAAGAGAGCATGCAGATACAGTCACATCTGGCATCTACAATAGCAATGGCGTTTGATGAATGTCCGCCGGCATTGGCAGAGCGTTTCTATGTTGAAGCTTCTGTGGCACGTACAACCAGATGGTTGGAACGATGCAAGAAAGAAATGGAACGATTAAATCATCAGGAAGAGACGATCAATCCGCATCAGCTCTTATTCGGTATCAATCAGGGGGCAATCCTGGAAGATATTCGAATTGAGCATGCAAAGCGGATTTCTGAAATGGATTTAGACGGATATGCGGTAGGCGGTTTGGCAGTGGGAGAATCTCATGAGGATATGTATCGGATTTTGGAGGCAACAGTTCCGTACCTGCCGAGAGAGAAGCCGACCTATCTTATGGGAGTAGGTACTCCGGAAAATATTTTAGAGGCGGTGGAGCGAGGCGTTGATTTTTTTGATTGCGTTTATCCGAGCAGAAACGGACGTCATGGACATGTATACACGAATCATGGAAAGATTAACTTATTTAATAAAAAATATGAGGATGATATGTTTCCGATAGAAGAAGGTTGCAATTGTCCTGCCTGCAGAAAATATTCCAGAGCTTATATTCGTCATTTATTAAAAGCAAAAGAGATGCTGGGAATGCGGTTATGTGTACTGCACAATCTGTATTTTTACAATACAATGATGGAGGAGATTCGGGACGCAATTGATTGCGGGGAGTTTGCACGGTATAAAAAAAGTAAAATAGATCGGATGCACGGAAATTAAACCTTGATGTAAACTGTAGAATTGTGTAGAATAGTATTATATTTGTTTATGGAGGGAATGACATGTTAACATTAGCAGCAAAGGCTGGTCCTGGTAGTATGATTATCGTGTGGATCGTTGTATTGGTTGTATTTATGTACTTCTTTATGATACGTCCGCAGAAGAAAGAGCAGAACAGAAAAAATGAGCTCATGAATCGTATGGCGGTAGGAGATACTGTACTTACAAATTCAGGCTTTTACGGTACTGTTATTGATATAGATGATGATCTTGTTATTGTAGAGTTCGGTAACAATAAGAATTGTCGTATACCAATGCAGAAGGCTGCAATTGCTCAGGTGGAGAAAGCGGAAGATGCGATCGATACCGGAGATGAGGAAAAGGGCAAAAAATAAGAACGTAGATTCTTTTATAAAGGGGGCATAGATAGCAAGGGTTATTTATGTCCTCTTTTTGTTTGTAAATTCCTTATACAGAATTTGGAATAGGAAGGAGAGGCGGTCAGAGCATTGTATATTTTTTTCTCTTGAAAAATATTAGTTGAAAATAGTTTAGTAATGTACTATGATAGAGTGAAAATTGTGTATAATCAGACTTTTTCCTAAAGGAGGTCAAATGGAATATCATATAGGTGTTATTTCCGGGGATGGAATAGGTCCGGAGATTGTTACAGAAGCAAAGAAAGTATTAGATCGTATTGGAGAAAAGTATGGTCATAAGTTTGAATATGAAGAAATTTTAATGGGTGGTTGCTCAATAGACGCAACCGGGGAGCCGTTGACTGATCATGCAATCGAACAGGCACTCCGTTCCGATGCTGTACTAATGGGATCTATCGGTGGGAATACGACTACATCACCATGGTATCAGTTACCACCGGAGAAGAGACCGGAAGCCGGTCTGTTAAAGATCAGAAAAGCATTGAATCTGTTTGCTAATTTGCGTCCGGCAAATCTGTTTTCAGAGTTAAGAGCCGCATGTCCTTTAAGAGAGGATATTATCGGTGAAGGATTTGATATGGTTATTGTCAGAGAGTTGACCGGCGGATTGTATTTCGGCTCCAGAGAAACAAAGGAAATGGACGGTATTGTTACGGCAAAGGATACACTTACCTATAATGAGGAGGAAATCCGGAGAATTGCAATCAAGGGATTTGAGATTGCACAAAAGCGCAGGAAAAAGCTTACGTCTGTTGATAAAGCAAATGTATTGGATTCTTCCAGATTATGGAGAAAGATAGTGGATGAGATTGCAGGACTGTATCCCGATGTTCAGTATGAGCATATGTTGGTGGATAACTGTGCTATGCAGTTGGTCAGCAATCCGAGACAGTTTGATGTGATTCTGACGGAGAATATGTTTGGGGATATTCTGTCGGATGAGGCAAGTATGTTGACCGGATCTTTGGGAATGTTGGCATCTGCAAGCCTGAATGACACTAAATTCGGCTTATATGAGCCGAGTGGAGGTTCTGCACCGGATATTGCCGGAAAAGGAATTGCCAATCCGATTGCAACAATTTTATCTGCAGCTATGTTACTTCGTTATTCTTTTGATCTGGATAAAGAAGCAGATGCGATTGAATTGGCAGTCGGAAAGATGCTGGCAGATCATTATCGGACAATCGATATTATGCCGATTGAAGAAGCGGAAAGAGAAAAAATGACTCAAATTGGAACTTCACAGGCAGGAGATCTTATTTGCAGCTATATTTAATTTAGATATTGAAGGAGAAATACAACATGAAAAGCGACAACATGAAATCAGGAATCGAACAGGCACCGGCACGATCTTTGCTAAATGCCTTAGGTTATACAAAAGAAGAGCAGAAAAGACCGATGGTAGGTATTGTAAGCTCTTACAATGAGATTGTTCCGGGACACATGCATTTAGATAAGCTGGTAGAGGCAGTTAAAATCGGTGTAGCTATGGCAGGGGGAACTCCTGTAGTATTTCCGGCAATTGCAGTCTGCGACGGGATTGCTATGGGGCACATCGGAATGAAATATTCTCTGGTAACCCGTGATCTGATTGCAGATTCTACAGAATGTATGGCAGTAGCACATCAGTTTGATGCACTTGTTATGATTCCGAACTGTGATAAGAATGTACCGGGACTGCTGATGGCGGCGGCTCGTGTAAATGTACCGACAGTATTTGTATCAGGAGGTCCTATGCTGGCAGGAAAGGTAAATGGTTGCAAAACATCATTATCATCCATGTTTGAGGCGGTCGGTTCTTATGCGGCAGGTACAATGACGGAAGAGGATGTATTGAATTTTGAAGAAAATGCCTGTCCATCCTGCGGTTCCTGCTCTGGAATGTATACTGCAAATTCCATGAATTGTTTGACAGAAGCGATAGGAATGGGGCTTCCAGGAAACGGTACGATTCCTGCGCCAATGTCAAAAAGAATTCAGTTGGCAAAAATGGCGGGTATGCAGGTAATGGAAATGTGGAAGAAAGATATCAAGCCGAGAGATATCATGACGGAAGAAGCATTTATGAATGCATTGACTATGGATATGGCACTTGGATGTTCTACTAATTCTATGTTGCATCTGCCTGCGATTGCACATGAAGCCGGTGTAAATTTGAACCTTGAAATTGCAAATGAAATGAGTAAAAAGACGCCAAACCTTTGTCATTTGGCACCGGCAGGTCCTACCTATATGGAGGATCTGAATGAGGCCGGCGGAGTATATGCGGTTATGACAGAGCTGGATAAGCTTGGTCTGATTAATAAAGAGTGTAAAACAGTAACAGGATTTACAATCGGAGAAAATATGAAGCATGCCAAAAATCGCAATCCAGAAGTGATTCGACCGGTAGATAATCCGTACAGTCCGATTGGAGGAATTGCAGTATTAAAAGGAAATATTGCTCCGGATTCTGCAGTTGTAAAACGTTCTGCTGTTGTAGAGGAGATGATGGTTCACGAAGGACCTGCACGTGTATTTGATTGTGAAGATGATGCAATTGCAGCTATCAGAGGTGGTAAGATTGTTGCGGGAGATGTTGTTGTAATCCGCTATGAAGGTCCGAAAGGAGGCCCCGGTATGCGTGAAATGCTGAATCCTACTTCTGCAATTGCCGGAATGGGGCTCGGTTCCTCTGTTGCACTGATCACAGACGGAAGATTTTCAGGTGCTTCCAGAGGTGCTTCTATCGGGCATGTTTCTCCGGAAGCTGCTGTCGGCGGACCGATTGCATTGATCGAAGAGGGAGACATTATTAAGATTAATATTCCGGAAAACACATTAAATGTAGATGTTTCCGAAGAAGTGCTGGAAGAAAGACGAGCAAAATGGCAGCCACGGGAACCTCGGGTAACTACCGGCTATCTGAAGAGATACCAGTCTATGGTTACCTCAGGGAATACGGGAGCTATTTTAAAAAGTTACGATGAAATGTAAGAATACAAAAATTAAAGTAAGACTTGGCTTTTGAATTTTCAAGGGCCAAGTTTTGCCATATAATTTTAAGTATGGAGGATACAGATGCAGTTAAATGGATCACAAATCTTGTTAGAATGTTTAAAAGAGCAAAATGTGGACACTATTTTCGGCTATCCGGGAGGTGCAATTTTAAATGTATATGATGAGTTATATAAGCAGAGAGATCAGATTCGGCATATTTTAACAGCGCATGAACAGGGAGCAAGTCATGCGGCAGACGGATATGCACGTGCTACCGGAAAGGTGGGAGTATGTTTTGCCACTTCCGGTCCCGGAGCTACCAACCTTGTTACCGGTATTGCAACTGCATATATGGATTCCATTCCGATTGTTGCGATCACATGCAATGTCGGAGTACCGCTGTTGGGAAAAGACAGTTTTCAAGAAGTAGATATCAGGGGAATTACGACACCGATTACAAAGCATAATTTTATTGTAAAAGAAGTAGATCAGCTTGCGGCTGTGATTCGAAGAGCGTTTCGAATTGCGCAGTCCGGAAGACCGGGACCTGTTCTGGTTGACATTCCAAAGGATGTAACTGCAGCAGTAACAGAATATATTTTCAAGGGAAAAGAAAAGACAGAGCCTTTTAAATCGAATTTGACACAGAGTGATATTGATGCGGCAGTTGACATGATTGAGCGGGCAGAACGTCCGTTTATTTTTGTCGGAGGCGGAGCAATTTTATCTGATGCAAGTGAGGAACTGGCAGCATTTGTAAGAAAGGTGGATGCTCCTATTACAGATTCTCTGATGGGAAAGGGTGCGTTTCCGGGAACTGACAGACGTTATACCGGTATGGTGGGAATGCATGGTACCAAAGCGTCCAATTACGGTATTAGTCATTGTGATTTACTGATCGGTATAGGGGTAAGGTTCAGTGACAGGGTTATTTCCGATGCAAAAAACTTTGCGAAGAATGCCAAAATTCTGCAAATTGATGTGGATCCTGCCGAAATCAATAAAAATATTATTACGGATGCATCAGTAATCGGAGATGTGAAAGAGGTATTAAAGGAAATCAATCAAAAACTTTCCGATCAGGAGCATAATGAGTGGCTGGCATATATTGATCAGATCAAAGAAACACACCCGTTAAAATATGATCAGGAGGGACTGAGCGGTCCGTATATAGTAGAGACAATCAATCATCTTACAGAAGAAGATGCTATCATTGTAACTGAAGTGGGTCAGCATCAGATGTGGGCGGCACAATATTATAAATTTACAAAGCCGCGAACCTTTTTAACTTCCGGCGGTTTAGGCACAATGGGATATGGACTCGGAGCGGCAATCGGAGCCCAGATCGGAATGCCGGATCGTCAGGTAATCAATATTGCCGGAGACGGATGTTTTCGAATGAATCTAAATGAACTTGCCACAGCTGCAAGAGAACGCCTTCCTTTGATTGAGGTTGTAATGGACAATATGGTTCTCGGTATGGTATACCAATGGCAGGGACTTTTTTATAATAAAAATTATTCCAACACAATTTTTAACGACGGGGTCGACTTTGCTGCTGTTGCAAATGCATTAGGGGCAAAAGGGGTTCGTGCTACTACAAAAGAAGAATTCGATCGAGCATTTCAAGAAGCATTGAAAGAAGAAGGACCGGTTGTAATCGACTGTGTGATTGCAAGTAATGCAAATGTATGGCCGATGGTGGCACCCGGAGCTGCAATTTCAGATGTGATTGATCAGGATGATGTTTAGAGGGAAATCCAGAATTGGTTTTTCAAATAAATGGAGGATGTTGAGAGTCATACTCCGATTGTTTCAAATTTTATACTACACATAGGAGGTCAAAATGAGTAGAGTTTACAATTTTTCAGCAGGTCCGGCCGTATTACCGGTTGAGGTTTTAAAAGAAGCACAGGAAGAAATGCTGGATTACAAAGGTTGCGGAATGTCTGTAATGGAGATGAGCCATCGTTCTTCCATGTTTCAGACAATAATGGATGAAGCAGAAGCGGATATTCGTGAATTGATGAAAATACCGGATAATTATAAGGTATTATTTATGCAGGGAGGAGCAACGGCACAGTTTGCAGCGATTCCGTTGAATTTGATGAAAAACGGTGTGGCAGATTATATTATTACCGGCAACTGGGCAAAGAAAGCATATCAGGAAGCTCAGAAATATGGAAAAGTAAATGCAATTGCTTCTTCCGAAGACAAGACCTATACCTACATACCGGATTGTTCAGATCTTCCGATCAGTGAAGATGCCGATTATGTATATATCTGTCAAAATAATACGATTTATGGTACTACTTATCGGGAATTGCCGAATACAAAAGGCAAGACTTTGGTAGCAGATGTTTCTTCCTGCTTTTTATCAGAGCCGATCGATGTAAGTAAGTACGGAATCGTATATGGCGGAGTACAAAAGAATGTAGGACCTGCAGGTGTTGCAATTGTTATTATTCGAGAGGATTTGATTCGTGATGATATTCATCCTCTAACTCCGACAATTTTAAAATATAAAACGACAGCGGATAATGGAAGTATGTATAATACTCCTCCATGTTATACTATTTATATGTGTGGAAAAGTCTTTAAATGGTTAAAGAGTATCGGTGGTCTGGAAGCCATGAAAGAGCGGAACAGGGAAAAAGCGGAGCTGTTGTACGATTATCTGGATCACAGTAAAATGTTTAAAGGAACTGTTGTAAAAAAAGATCGTTCCTGGATGAATGTACCTTTTGTGATAGGGGATAAAGATCTGGAAGCCTTATTTGTGGCAGAGTCAAAAAAAGCAGGATTTGAAAATCTGAAAGGTCATAGAACTGTCGGTGGCATGCGTGCTTCTATTTATAATGCAATGCCGAGAGAAGGGGTTGTTGCGTTGATTGATTTTATGAAGAAGTTTGAAGAAGCACATATAAGTGAATTAAAATAAGAAGAGGAAAGAGGTTTGCAATGTTTCAATATACAACATTAAATCCGATCGCAAAATGCGGTTTAGATAAATTTACAGCAGATTATCAGAAAGTGGATCATTTAGAAGAAGCACAGGTTGTGCTGGTCAGAAGTGCTGCGATGCATGATCTGGAGTTTCCGAAGGAATTATTGGCAGTTGCCAGGGCAGGTGCCGGAGTAAATAATATTCCATTAGATAAGTGTGCAGATGCCGGAATTGTAGTATTTAATACACCGGGTGCAAATGCAAACGGTGTAAAGGAATTGGTGATTGCAGGAATGCTTTTGGCAGCCAGAGATATTAAAGGTGGAATGGACTGGGTAAGGGATAATCAGCAGGACGCCGGAATTGCAAAGTCTGCGGAAAAAGCGAAAAAAGCATTTGCGGGAAGTGAAATCCAGGGAAAAAAGCTCGGTGTAATCGGTTTAGGAGCAATCGGTGTAAAGGTTGCCAATGCAGCACATGCACTGGGAATGGATGTTATGGGATACGATCCTTTTCTATCCGTTAATGCGGCCTGGAATGTTTCCAGAAGCGTTGTTCATGTAACTGAAGTGGAGGAAATCTACAGAGAGTGCGATTATATAACCATTCATGTACCGCTATTGGATTCTACCAAGGGGATGATTGATGCGTCTGCGATTGCGATGATGAAGGATTCTGCTGTTGTATTAAACTTTTCAAGAGATACATTGGTAGATGAATCGGCAATGGTTCAGGCTTTGGATAACGGAACAGTCGGTAAATATGTAGTTGATTTTCCGAGTCCAGTTACCGCCGGTAAAAAAGGTTGTATTGTAATTCCTCATCTGGGTGCTTCTACAGAAGAATCCGAGGACAATTGTGCAATGATGGCGGTAGAGGAAGTAAGAGATTATATGGAGAACGGAAATATTAAAAATTCCGTTAATTATCCTGCCTGTGATATGGGGATTTGTACAGCCGCATCCAGGATTGCAATTTTGCATAAGAATGTAAAAAGCACGATTGCAAAGTACTCAGCGGTATTAGGTGAGACAGATTTAAATATTTCAGATATGACAAATAAATCAAAAGGGGATTACGCTTATTCTCTGATTGATCTGGATGCACCTGTTACGAAGGCTGCAGTAGAACAGTTGAAGCAGATAGAGGGAGTTATCAAAGTACGGGTGATTCGATAATACAAAGACCGGAATATTCGTTTCGATACGATGATTCCGGTCTCTTTAGTTTGCTTTATATAAATACAATAGAGATTATGTTAAAATATAGCTCTGTAAGGAGGAAACGTATGTCAGATATCAGACCATTTCGGGCAATCAGACCGAACAAAAAAGAGGTGGCTGCAATAGCAGCGTTACCATATGATGTGTTTAGCAGAGAAGAGGCAAGCGAGTATGTGAAAAATCGTCCGCTGTCATTTTTAAATATTGATCGTCCGGAGACACAGTTTCCAAATGATTACGATATGTATGCACCTGAGGTATATCAAAAAGCACATGATCTGTTATGGAATATGGTGGCGGAGCAAAGCTTGATCCGGGAAAATACACCTTGTTATTATCTCTATCAATTGACTATGAACAATAGAAGCCAGACCGGTATAGTCGCAGTGTCTGCTATTGATGACTATTTGGAAAACAGGATAAAAAAACATGAGTTTACACGTGTAGAAAAAGAGCAGGATCGCATTCGTCATATAGACACCTGTAATGCTCAGACCGGTCCTATCTTTTTAGCCTATCGAAGTCAGGAGAGTATCAATGAAGTAGTTCGGGAAGTGGAGAAAGAAACTCCGATATATGATTTTAAAACTGAGGATAATGTTATTCATCGTGTTTGGATTATTTCAGAAGAGAAAAGGATCGAGAGGATCCGATCAGCTTTCTCTTCTATTAATGATATCTATATTGCAGACGGACATCACAGAGCGGCTTCCGCCGTTAAGGTCGGGTTGAAGAGAAGAAAAGAAGACTCCAACCCGACAGGAGAAGAGGAGTATCAATTTTTCCTGTCCGTTTTATTTCCGGATGAGCAACTGCGGATAATGGATTATAATCGTGCTGTAAAAGATTTGAACGGATTGACAAAAGAGGATTTTCTGGATAAAGTAAAAAAACGTTTTATAGTAGAGGAAAATACCAATCAGGATAAGCATCCTAAAAAAGCAGGAGAAATAACGATGTTGCTGGATGGAGTTTATTATACGATAGCTTTAAAAAAAGAAGATCTCACGGAGGATCCTGTAGAAGGATTAGATGTGGCTCTTTTACAGCATTTGTTATTGCAGCCGATCCTGGGGATAGGAGATCCTCGGACAGATAAACGAATTGATTTTGTGGGTGGAATTCGGGGGCTTGAAGAGTTGGAGAGAAGATGTAATACAGACTGTAAGGTTGCATTTGCAGTATATCCGACTACTATGTCTCAGTTGTTTGCAGTAGCAGATGCAGAGCGTGTGATGCCGCCGAAATCTACCTGGTTTGAACCGAAACTGAGAAGTGGATTATTTATTCATGAAATATAGGGGAGTGATATGTTATTAGCAGGAAATTTAGCTGAGAATATCAGTAAAGCATTATTTTCAGGGGAACAATCCTATGAGTCAATTGCAGATTTTTTCTTGGCAGGCTTACCATCTCTGGTTAGTGGAATCTTGAAAGTTTTATTTGCAATTTTGATTTTTTTGATTGGACAAAAGATCATTAAAGCATTAAAGAATCCTATTACAAAAGGATTAGGCAAAACAAGTCTTGATACCGGAGTTCGACAGTTTTTCAGCCAGATTATCGGTGCAATCTTTTATATCTTTCTGATTCTGTTGATTTTAGGAGTTTTCGGTATTGGAACAGGATCGGTTGTGGCAATTGTCGGTTCTGCCGGATTGTCAGCAGGTTTGGCATTACAGGGAAGTCTTTCCAATTTTGCCGGAGGAGTTTTGATTCTGATATTGAAACCGTTTCGTGTAGGTGATTATATAAAAGAAGATACTCACGGAAATATAGGAAGAGTAAAAGAGATTACGCTTTGTTATACGAAATTGATCACAGCTCAGCAGAATACTGTTGTTTTGCCGAACGGTGCTTTATCAAACTGCAGTCTTACGAATTTCACAAAAGATAATCGGGTAATTTTGAATCTTTCTATGAATGTGGCTTTTTCTTCCGATATACAGTTGATAAAAAATGAAGTGATCGCCATGCTTGAGAAGGATCCATCCAGAATCCGGAATTTGGATGTAACCTCTATGGTAACAGATTTGGCGACCAATGGAGTGACTCTAAATTTTCAAATCTGTATTCCTGCAGATGATTATTGGGATGCCAAATATCGAATTTTAGAAAATATGAATCAGTTGATTCAGAAAGGGATTATCGTATTGCCCGGAAGAGTCGTTACGGTCAGAATGGAACAACCGTCACAATAAACCATACAATATTTTTATAAAAAATAAATAGAAAAAGTTGTTTTCATTGACAAAAAAATATCTGCATGATAAACTGTAATTGTAAATTATGCACAAAATTGTGCCTTTGATTATGTATTTAGGAGGAAGTTTTTTATGCAGCAGGGTACTGTAAAATGGTTTAATGCAAAAAAGGGGTTTGGTTTTATTTTAGATGAGTTAGGAAATGATGTATTTGTACATTTTTCTGCATTAAACATGGATGGCTTTAAGGAATTGAAAGATGGCGAGGCTGTCGAGTTTGAAGTTGTAAATGGCGATAAAGGTCCACAGGCGGCTAATGTTATTCGTTTATCATAACTAAAACAAGATGTGAGAACCGTTATAGCGGAGCAGAAGCTCTGTTATAGCGGTTTTTTGTTTTGTAGGAAGCTAAATATTATTTTCTATAAAGTACTTTGGTTGTATGTTTCTGTCAATCGGAAAAGGAGATGGATTTGCTTTACAGAATTCTTTAAATCGAGTAAAGTAACTATGTATAACTTGAATGTGTAAAGGAGAAATAGATTGAGTTTATCAGCATACGAACTAATAAATGAAAAAGAAATTGATGATATTCATGCGCACGGTATAGTATACCGGCATAAAAAAACCGGTGCAAATATCTGTGTGCTTTCAAATGAAGATGAAAATAAAGTGTTTTATATCGGATTCAGAACTCCTGTAAAAGACAGCACCGGGGTACCGCATATTGTAGAACATACTGTTTTATGCGGAAGTCGAAAATTTCCGTTAAAAGATCCTTTTATCGAGCTGGTAAAAGGTTCCCTTAATACATTTTTGAATGCAATGACATATCCGGATAAAACAGTATATCCGGTTGCGTCTTGTAACGACAAGGATTTCCAAAACCTAATGGATGTGTATCTGGACAGTGTTTTTTATCCGAATCTGCATTCCAATGTCAATATTTTCCGTCAGGAAGGATGGCATTATGAGTTGGAAAACAAAGAGGATGATTTAATTATAAACGGAATTGTATACAATGAGATGAAGGGGGCTTTCTCTTCAGCAGACGGCTTATTGGAAAGGGAAATACTGAATTCGTTATATCCGGATACTAATTACAGTTTTGAATCCGGAGGGGATCCGGATAACATTCCGGATCTGACATATGAAGCCTATTGTGATTTTCATAAACAATATTACCATCCGAGCAATTCTTATATATATTTATATGGAAATATGAATATAGAAGAAAAACTGGATTGGATCGATACGGAATACTTAAGTCATTTTGAGCATTTGGAGATTGATTCATCCATTCCGGATCAGACACCGTTTACAAAGATCAGAGAGATTCGTAAGGCTTATTCTATTTCCAGTACGGAAAAGGAGCAGGATAAGACCTATCTTTCTGCAAACTGGGCAATGGAAACAAATTTGGATCCGAATCTGTATGTGGCGTTTTCTCTGTTGGATTATGCTCTGTTATCCAGTCAGGGAGCGCCGATCAAGCAGGCTCTTTTAGATGCGGGAATAGGAAATGATATTTACGGAGGATATGATAACGGGGTCAAACAACCATATTTTTCCATAGTAGCCAAAAATACAGAAGAAGAGAAAAAAGAGCAGTTTTTGTCTGTGATTCAGAGTGTTTTAAGAAATCAGGTTGAAACGGGAATTGATAAAGCAACTTTGCTTGCAGGATTAAATACAATGGAATTTCGATTCCGTGAAGCGGATTTCGGAAGGTATCCTAAGGGTCTGATGCTTGGCTTACAGATGTTGGACAGTTGGTTATATGATGACAATCAACCATTTCTTCATTTAGAAGAATTGGGTGTATTTGCTTTCTTAAGAGAACAGATTCATACGGATTATTTTGAACAGTTGATTCAAAAATATTTTTTAAACAATACACATCAGTCTGTTGTGGTAATTTATCCGCAGAAGGGCTTACATGAGCAAAAAGAAGCGGAACTCGCGAAAAAACTTTCCGGATTAAAAGCTTCTTTGTCAGATCAGGAGTTGGATCAGATCATACAGGAAACCAAAGATCTGCGCTTATTCGGGGAGACACCTTCCACACCGGAACAGTTGGATACAATTCCGTTATTGGAGCGTTCGGATATGAAACAGGTTTCCGATACTTATTCCAATATTGAGTCAGAGGCGGGGAGAGCCAAACTTGTATGGCACGACTATGATACCTCCGGTATTATTTATCAGGATTATTTATTTGATGTTCATCATGTAGTAGAGGAGGATGTGCCGTATCTTTCTATTCTTTCCGCATTGATGGGAAGACTGGATACGGAAGATTATTCATTTAAGGAATTGTCGGATGAGATTCATTTGTATACCGGAGGGATTAATACAGAGACAAATGCTTATGCAAATTTCAGACAGGTAGATGATTATTATCCGAAATTGGAATTGCATTTTAAAACTTTGCCGTTAAATTATAAAAAGGCAATGAAATTGGCAGAGTCTATTCTGCTTCGAACAAAATTCGATGATGAAAAGCGGATATTGGAGGTATTAGAAGAGATAAAATCCAGAACTCAGGCGGCCATTAGTGCAAGCGGACACAGCGTGTCGGCAATGAGAGGGATGTCCTATTATAAACCTCGTTCCAGATATTTGGACTTGATTTCGGGGATAGGATTCTTCCGAAAATTATGTGAGATTGTAACTCATTTTGAGGAAAATAAAATAGTATTAATCAAGAAATTAAAGAGTCTTACAGAGCGTATTTTCACACAAAACAATCTTTTGGTAAGTGTCACAACCTCAAAAGAACAGTTGGAGGCAATTAAGCCGGACATTGCAGCTTTTGCAGATAAATTGGACAATAGAGAAAAGGAAGATTCGGTGACCGTCGGAGTGACGCCTACTAAAAATGAAGGATTTACAGATGCTTCTCAAATTCAGTATGTGTCATTAGTCGGAATTTACGATCAGAATCGCACTCCGTATCACGGCTCTATGCGTATTTTTAATACGATTATGAATTATGAATATCTGTGGGGCAATATCAGAGTTAAAGGTGGTGCATACGGATGTTCCGCAAATTCTGGAAGATTCGGGGATATTTTCTTTACCTCCTATCGTGATCCGAAACTATCTGAAAGTCTTGAAGTATATCGGAAAACAGCGGAGTATCTCAGAAATTTTGATGTAGATGAGAGAGGAATGACCAAATTTATTATAGGAACTTTCAGTTCTATGGATGCACCTTTAAACTCGTATGCAAAGGGACTTCGTTCTATGTTGAGTTATATTTCCGGCTTGACTTACGACATGATTCAGAAAGAAAGAGACGAGGTGCTGTGTGCAACTGTATCAGATATTCGAAAAATGGCAGTACCGGTTGCGGAAATGCTGGAACATGCAAGTGTATGTGTGATAGGAAATGAAAAAAATATAGCGGATAATAAAGAGGTGTTTGACTATATAACCCCTTTAGTTTCAGAAGGATAAAAAGCAGGATGAAAGAGGATTTTAAATCAGGCTTTGTTACATTGATCGGAAGACCCAATGTCGGGAAATCGACCTTAATGAATCAGATCATCGGGCAAAAAATTGCGATCACGAGTAATAAGCCTCAAACAACAAGAAATAAAATTCAAACAATTTATACCGATTTAGAAAAAGGACAGATTGTATTTGTAGATACACCGGGTATTCATAAGGCAAAAAATAAGCTGGGAGAGTATATGGTCACAATAGCGGAACGCTCTCTCTCGGAAGTAGATGTTGTGTTGTGGTTGGTAGAACCGTCTACGTTTATTGGAGCCGGTGAACAGCATATTGTAGAACGGTTAAAAAAAGTTACCTGTCCGGTAATATTAATCATAAATAAAACGGATACGGTAAAGAAAGAAGAGATATTGCTGTTTATCGATACTTATCGAAAAATATATGATTTTGATGAGATTATACCTATATCGGCATTGAAGGGAGAAAATATAGACGATGTGGTTGAGACCATATTTAAATACCTTCCGTACGGTCCTATGTTTTATGATGAAGATACTGTCACAGACCAGCCGGAGAGGCAGATTGTATCTGAATTGATTCGAGAAAAGGCATTGCGGGCACTCAATGAAGAAATCCCTCATGGAATTGCAGTTTCGATTGATAAGATGAGTTTTAGAAAAAATAAGAAAATTGTAGATATTGAAGCTACCATCGTATGTGAAAGAGAGTCCCATAAGGGGATTATAATCGGAAAACAGGGAAGCATGCTAAAGAAAATAGGAAGTCAGTCACGTTTGGATATTGAAAACATGTTGGAGCAAAAGGTAAATCTTCAATTGTGGGTAAAAGTTCGAAAAGATTGGAGAGATTCCGATATACAGATGAAAAATTTCGGTTTTCATAAAGAGGATCTGTAAAACAGATGGCGGGCAGTGTGATCGTATCCGGAATGGTTTTATCTTCTATGCCGGTTGGAGACTATGACAAACGAATTGTTTTATTAACAAAAGAAAGAGGCAAGATTGTGGCATTTGCAAGAGGAGCCAGACGACCGAAGAGTTCACTGGTAGCGTCTACAGACCCGTTTTGTTTCGGACGTTTTGAGGCGTATGAAGGAAGAAATTCGTATACGGTCGTAAAAGCGGAGATCGATTATTATTTTCGAGAATTGACAGAGGATATTGACAGTCTGTATTACGGATATTATTTTTTGGAACTTTCTGAATATTTTTCAGCAGAGAATATAGAGGCAGCACAACAGTTAAACTTATTATTTGTTACAATCAAAGCATTACTTGCGGCAAAATTATCCCGTGCGTTGATACGGATTATTTTTGAATTGAAGCTGTTGGTGTTAAACGGAACCTATCCGGATCTTTATAATTGTAAATATTGCAAAAGGCAGAACGATTTGTATTGGTACGAACCGTCGCAATATGCGATTGTATGTGATCGATGTGACCATAGCCGGAATGCGATTCATTTGGATCCCGCAGCAGTCTATGCTCTACAGTATATTATGGGGATATCGATTGCAAAGCTGTATTCTTTTACAGTCACAGATGTGATATTGAACCAGATGCAGAACGTTGTGTCCCGTATTTTAAAAGCAAATACAGATCGAAAGTTTAAAACAGAGGCATTCTTGGAAGAAACTTGAAAATAGAGGATGAGGTCGGTATACTTAGTAAGTATGTAAATAAGCGAGACAGAATATTAAAAATAAAAGTGAGGTTACAATAAATGGAAAAAACAATGGAAAAAATCGTTGCTTTAGCAAAATCAAGAGGATTTGTATATCCTGGTTCCGATATTTACGGGGGATTGGCAAATACCTGGGATTACGGGAATCTCGGGGTGGAGTTAAAGAACAATGTAAAAAAAGCATGGTGGAAGAAATTTATTCAGGAAAGTCCTTATAATGTAGGGGTTGACTGTGCTATTTTAATGAATCCGCAGACATGGATTGCTTCCGGTCATTTAGGAGGATTTTCAGATCCGCTGATGGATTGCAGAGAGTGTCATGAGCGCTTTCGTGCAGATAAGATTATTGAAGATTTTGCACAGGAGCATGCTATTGCATTGGACTCATCGGTAGACGGTTGGTCAAAAGAAGAAATGAAAAAATTTATTGACGAACATGAGATTGCTTGTCCTTCCTGTGGAAAACATAATTTTACTGATATCCGGGAATTTAACTTAATGTTTAAAACATTTCAAGGCGTAACAGAGGATGCGAAAAATGTGGTTTATATGCGTCCGGAAACTGCACAGGGCATTTTTGTAAACTTTAAAAATGTTCAGAGAACCTCACGAAAGAAAATTCCATTTGGAATCGGTCAGATCGGAAAATCTTTTCGAAATGAGATCACACCGGGCAATTTTACTTTCCGTACTCGAGAATTTGAACAGATGGAACTGGAATTTTTCTGCGAACCTGACACAGACCTGGAATGGTTTGAATATTGGAGAAGTTATTGTATCAACTGGCTCAAAGAACTGGGTATGAAAGAGGAAGAAATGAGAGTTCGCGATCATGATAAGGAAGAACTTTCTTTCTATTCAAAGGCAACTTCCGATATTGAATATCTCTTTCCGTTTGGTTGGGGGGAACTGTGGGGAGTTGCTGATCGAACCGATTATGATCTGACACAGCATCAGACAGTTTCTGGTCAGGATTTAACGTATTTTGACGATCAGAAAAATAAAAAGTATATTCCTTATGTAATTGAGCCTTCTTTAGGGGCTGATCGTGTGGTGCTGGCTTTCTTGTGCGGCGCATATGATGAGGAGAAACTGGAAGGCGGAGATACAAGAACCGTCCTTCGTTTTCATCCGCAGCTTGCACCGGTTAAGGTAGGTGTTCTTCCGTTGTCAAAAAAATTAAATGAAGGGGCAGAAGCGGTATTTTCACAGTTGTCCAAGACCTACAATTGTGAATTTGATGATAGAGGAAATATAGGAAAGAGATATCGTCGTCAGGATGAGATTGGTACTCCGTTCTGTATTACTTACGATTTTGATTCGGAAGAAGATCATGCGGTAACCGTTCGTGATCGTGATACAATGGAACAGGAACGTGTTCCGATTGCAGATTTGGAATCATATTTTGCAAAAAAATTTGCGTACTAAAAAAGGACTTTTTTAACAGAAAAGGATCATTTTATGGTAGGTTTGTATTGGATAGCGGTTGAAGTATTTGAATAAAACAATATAATTAATGAAAAAAGTAAATAATCGTGTTAAAATATGAATGCTAATAAAAGGTATTTGTTTTAGAAATATTTTTATATAACTCAGAAATATATATTGAATAGTGAGAAGGAAGGTGTTACAGTTATAGATATGTAGGAGGAAAATACAATTAAATATCGTACGAAAGGATAAATAATGAAAAGAATGTACAAAAAAATAGTGTCAATAATAGTGGTGCTGACTCTGATTATAACAGGAGTTAGAGGAACGCAACTTATGGCTTTTGCATCAGATGTTTTACCAATTTCTCAATATACTACTACAGAAGGTAAAGCGACTATTAATGATGCGAAGACAGAAGCAACTTACAGTGGAACGATCCATTTTGACTTAGATATGGTTGCTTTGATGAAGGATCAAGAATCGAATATGAGTTTGTTGGGAAGACTTGGTGCTTATCCATGGAGTGACGGGACAAAGAGTCAGATTGCATTTATTAGCTATACGGTTAATTTTCCGGAAACAGTAAATCTGGGAACAATAAAAATGGAATCTGCTTCCACAATATTTCCACAAAGTTCAATGAAATATACAACATCGGGCAATAGTATAACATTTAAATTGCCACTGACAGATCAAAATTGGGATGGAATATATAATGCTTACAAAAATGATAAGTCTGCTCCTGATTCTCATAAAGTAAAATTATCGATTCCATATACGGTTAAGGCATCAAATAAAGCAGATGCAGAAAAATATGATAGTGAAAAAATTAAGGGAAGTGGTGGCTTTTCATTTAGATCAGGATGGATTTTTAATACAACAAATACAGATACACTATCCATTCCTCTTACAAAAGGTTTAGCAGAGAAGTTTATTCCTCAGGCACAAAATTTAGGTACGAATGGAACTTTGGACGGAGATCTTCTGATTGGAGATAACACACAGCACGATAAAGTATACGAAGCAAAGAAGACTGATACTTTAAAAGTGACCGGAGCATTGGATGTAACTCCAATCAAAAAAGAGTTG
>CAMYAO010000023.1 GCA_947253885.1 uncultured Clostridium sp. | reverse complement strand
GCCTTACAAGCAGGGGGTCACAGGTTCGAGCCCTGTTGGTCCCATTTGAATAGTTTTATTTGATGCTAGAATACATTATAGTACTGTGCCGGCGTGGCGGAACTGGCAGACGCGCAGGACTTAAAATCCTGTGGTGGCGACATCGTACCGGTTCGATTCCGGTCGCCGGCAGTTTATTCTGGTGATATGTGTGAGTAGCTCAGCTGGATAGAGCACTTGGCTACGGACCAAGGTGTCGGGGGTTCGAATCCTCTCTCGCACGTTATATGATGAATTGGCTTAAGCTTAGTGTTTACACGGGTTTAAGCCTTTTTTAGTGGAAAGATAAAGACTTTAATATTTGTTTCTTTTGTAATTGTATATAAATTTAATTACAATATAATGGAGGGAAAATCTGTCAATGACAATTAAAGAGATGCGAAGGCTTTTAAACGATACGACTGAGCAATTTTCTATGCGCTATCATATTCCTGAGAATGAACTTTTAGATTGGGAAAGCGGTAAAACTGCACCGCCGATATATGTAATTAATTTATTGGAAAGAGCTGTACTGGAGGATGTGAAAACAACGGCTGAGCTGCAGGAGAATTTTTTAGAAAAACAAAAGCAAGTATTTCTAATACAGATACAACATGCTGGGATCAGAGAAAAATTAAGGGCGGCAGATAGATTTTTAGAAGCATTAAAAGAGAAACGGGAACTTGAAGTGGATTTTGATGATTGTTTACATTTTTTAAATGAAAATGGGATTGATCTTCTTATGTTAAGAGACTATAAATTAAATGATTTTACCGAAACCAATTAAGAAGTAGAATGTGTTTTATGGTAAAATATTTATGAGATAAACATAGAAGAGAGGATAATATTATGAAAAAATTTTGATTGCAGGATTGTTGTCGATAATGATGATGAGTTCTCCGGTTTTTTGTTATGTAGGATTTTCTGCCCCGGGAGAAATGACTGTTCAAGCAGCTACAAGAAGACGTGTTAAGAAAAAATATGTTAGGATTGCACCGATTTCAGGAAAAAAGTATCATTATAGAAAAAATTGCAGAGGATTGCGAAGAGCAAAAATAAAAAAGAGAGTAACAATATCATATGCAAAACGGCATCATTATAAAAAATGTAAGCTTTGTTGGGGAATATGATTGCTTTGAATAGATAATCATTTACTAAATCAAACACAGAAAGGGATAATTTTCAATACATGTTCGAAAATTATCCTTTTTTACTTGACGAATAGAAGATCGTACTATAAACTAACAAGAAGCACTTTAAAAGGGAGTAGTTGAAATGTATCATCAACAAACCCAGCCGTACAGCTTGGTGGTACATGCCAATTCATTGGTGACGAGACTTTTAATGTATTTATTTAAATTTTAAATAAATACATTAAAAGTCTTTTTTTTGGAATGTATAGATTAGTATATGCTAGGAGGTATCATGAAAGAAATTTACAATCAGACATCTCAGGAAGTTTTAGAATTGCTTGATAACACATCAGCAGGTTTGGATTCCGCGGATGCAAAGATCAGGTTAGAAAAACATGGTCTGAATATTTTACAGGAGGAGAAGAAAAAAAGCCCGTTTCAGGTTTTTTTAGAGCAATTTAAAGACCTAATGGTAATTATTTTAATTGTTGCAGCCATTATTTCCATGTTGTCGGGAAACATGGAAAGTACAGTTGTTATAATTGCTGTAATTGTTTTGAATGCGGTACTGGGAACGGTTCAGCATATAAAAGCAGAAAAATCTCTGGCAAGTTTAAAATCACTTTCCTCACCAAGTGCAAAGGTGTTGAGAGATGGTGAAAAAGCTGAGATTCCTTCTGAAGAGGTAGTCCCAGGAGACATTTTAATATTAGAAGCAGGAGATTTGGTAGTAGCGGATGCCAGAATTCTGGACAGTTTTTCTCTTCAGGTAAATGAAAGTTCTTTGACGGGAGAATCCACCAATGTAGATAAGATTTCTGACGTGATTCAGGGAGAGGTTCCTTTGGGAGACCGTGTCAATATGGTATTTTCCAGTGGTCTGGTAACCTACGGTCGGGCAGTTGCCGTTGTAACAGCCACTGGAATGCAGACAGAGATCGGGAAGATTGCTTCTTTAATGAACGACACCAAAAATCGCAAGACTCCGCTACAGGAAAGTTTGGATAAGTTCAGCAGTCGTTTAGCAGTTATTATCATGATAATTTCGCTGGTAGTATTCGGCTTATCCCTATATCGAGATATGGGTGTTTTGAATTCTTTATTATATGCAGTTGCATTGGCAGTTGCAGCAATCCCGGAAGCATTGGGATCCATTGTTACGATTGTGCAGGCAATGGGAACACAGAAAATGGCAAGGGAACATGCAATTATAAAGGAATTGAAGGCGGTAGAAAGTCTGGGTTCTGTATCTGTTATCTGTTCCGATAAAACAGGAACCTTAACTCAGAATAAAATGACGGTTCAAGATATCTATATGGACGGACAGGTTATCAAACCGTCAGAATTAAATTTAGAGAATGAGATTCATCGGTATTTGTTGTATAATGCAATTTTAACAAATGACTCCAGTATTCGTGACGGACAGGGCATTGGAGATCCTACAGAGTTTTGTTTATTGGAAATGGCGAATGAGATTCATGTTTCACATGATGAGATTCGCAGTTCTATGAATCGTTTAGAAGAAATTCCATTCGATTCTGATCGAAAATTAATGTCCACGAAATATCAGATTGACGGAAAATATATCATATTGACGAAAGGGGCATTGGATGTTTTACTGGATAGAACGACTCATATCCATTTGGATAATGGAGTGTGTCCAATGTCAGAAGTGTATAAAACACAGATTTTAAAAGCAAATCAGAATTTTTCTGAGAATGGCTTGAGGGTCTTGGCATTTGCGTATCGGGAAGTTTCTGATAATCATGAACTTAATCCGCAGGAAGAAACAGATTACACTTTCCTTGGATTGATTTCGATGATGGATCCGCCTCGTGCAGAATCGGTGGAAGCGGTAGCGGATGCTAAGCGGGCCGGTATAAAGCCGGTAATGATAACCGGAGATCACAAGGTGACAGCAACAGCAATTGCAAAACATATTGGAATTTTTGAAGAAGGTGATATGGCAGTAACCGGTGTTGAGCTGGATAATATGTCGGACAAAGAGTTGGAAATAAAAATTGAAAAAATATCTGTCTATGCACGTGTTTCTCCGGAAAATAAAATACGAATTGTAGATATGTGGCAACGAAAGGGACACATTGTTTCTATGACAGGAGACGGAGTAAATGATGCACCGGCTCTGAAAAAAGCAGATATCGGTGTAGCGATGGGAATCACCGGAACGGAGGTTTCGAAAGATGCGTCGGCAATGATTTTAACAGATGATAATTTTGCGACGATCATTAAAGCTGTTGCAAACGGTCGTAATGTATATAGAAATATAAAAAATGCAATTAAATTCTTACTGTCTGGAAATATGGCGGGAATTTTTGCAGTATTATATGCATCAATTGTTGCTCTGCCGGCTCCTTTTACAGCCGTACACTTATTGTTTATCAATTTATTGACGGATTCTTTACCTGCACTGGCAATCGGAATGGAAAGACCGGAAAAAGATTTGCTGGCACAAAAGCCGAGAAATCCGAAGGAGGGTATATTAACAGGTAAGTTTGTAAGAGAGTTTATGCTTCAGGGAGGATTGATTGCAATTGTTACGATGATTGCATTCTATATTGGATTGAAAAACGGGGCAGAGGTAGCAAGTACAATGGCATTTGCCACATTAACAACTGCAAGATTATTTCACGGTTTTAACTGCAGAAGTGAGCATTCTGTTTTCCATTTGGGAATCAGGAGCAATCCATATACAATCGGAGCCTTTTTCCTTGGATTGATTCTATTAAACTTAGTGTTGTTTGTTCCGTTTTTGAAGGGACCGTTCCAGACAGCAGATATTACAGGGATACAATACGGTCTGATTTATATACTGGCGGTAATTCCGACAGTCTTTATTCAGTTCATAAAAGCAGTGAAAGAAAGAAGATGATTCGTTCACTTATTTTTCACAAAATTTACAATTTTTAACAACAATCCTTCTTTACAATGAACTCATAAAAAAGCAGAATAATTGATTTTGGAAAATTCTAAAGGAGGATTTTTGATGGATGAATATAATACAAAAATAGAAAAAGAACTAAAAGAGAAACCAAAGAAAAAAATACCTAAAATAGTACAGTCTGCCTGCTACGGTTTGGTAATCGGAGCAATTGCAGGCGGAATGGTATTGGGAGCATTTGCTTATGGATCTGGGAAAGCATCAAATATCGATACGACGGAAGCAAAGCTCACAACTGCGAGCAATACATCGGTTTCTTCCGGAGGTCACTCTATATCGGATATAGCAAAAAAATGTACTTCTTCTGTTGTGGCACTTACAACAAAAAGTGTATCTGAGACACAGGATTTGTTCGGTCAATCCTATTCTTCTACAAGTACAGGGGCGGGTTCAGGTGTGATTATCTCAAAGAATAACTCCGAGTTGCTGATTGCAACCAACTATCATGTTATACAGGGGAGTTCGTCTATTACGGTGTGTTTCAATGACAGTAAAAAGGCAGTTTATAAAGCCAGTGTAAAGGGAACGGATGCTGCAAATGATTTGGCAGTTGTAGCTGTAAAATTAAAAGATATCAGTGCTTCCATCTTAAAATCTGTTACGATAGCTTCTATAGGTGATTCTACAAAGACAGAAGTAGGAGACGGGGTAGTTGCAATCGGTAATGCATTGGGTTCCGGTCAGTCCATCACATCCGGTGTAGTATCTGCCTTAAATCGAAAGGTTACAACCGGAAAATCTTCCAATAATGCTTCGGGAAGTAGCGAAAGAACAACGCAGACTCTATTGCAGACAGATGCAGCGATTAATCCGGGAAATAGCGGAGGTGCACTTTTCAATATGAAAGGAGAGCTGATCGGAATCAATACAGCAAAGTATTCTGATACCTCTGTAGAGGGCATGGGATTTGCAATTCCGATGTCAAAGGCATCTTCTATTTTGAAAAAATTAATGAACAGAACTTCCAGAACTACATTAACAAAAGGATATGGATATCTGGGGGTAAATGGAAGTGATGTAGATTCTTCTACTTCTAATACCTATAATATTCCGGCGGGTGTATATGTATCAGAAGTAATGTCAGGTCAGGCGGCAGACAGGGCAGGAATGAAGCAGGGAGATATTATTACAAAATTTGCAGATCAGTCGGTATCCAGTTTGTCTGAATTAAAATCTATACTCCAGACTTATAAAGCGGGAGAAAAGGTAAATGTTACAATCTACCGAAGCAATAACGGTTCTTATAAATCACAGGTACTTTCTGTTACTCTGGGAAAGGCAAGTGGAACGTATTCCGGACTCGGCAGTTCTGGCAACGAAAATCAGGACAGCAGTCAGGACTCAGGACCCTTTTTCCGAAATGATTCGGAATCAGGAATTTACGGAGGATAATCTCTGACAGAAGCAGAAGAAGGAAAAACAGAATATAAAATATGCTTACAGAATTTTTTAGAAACCGATCGGAGTCTGTGTTCCATCGGTTTCTTTTTTATTGACGGCGACCGTTTCCATAGTATAATTGAATGATAGAAATAGAGACGATGAACAAGAATGAGGTTTATGATATGAAGTTTACAAAGATGCACGGATGTGGAAATGATTATGTTTATGTGAATTGTTTTCAGGAACGGGTGGAGAATCCGGGGGAGATCAGCAGAAAGATCAGTGATCGTCATTTCGGGATTGGTTCAGATGGACTGATTCTGATTCAACCGTCCGACAGAGCTGATTTCAGAATGGAGATGTATAATGCGGACGGCTCAGAGGGCAGTATGTGCGGGAATGGAATTCGATGTGTGGCAAAATATGTATATGACTACGGATTGACAGATAAGACGTCTCTTTCTATTGATACAAAGTCAGGCATTAAAAATCTGGAGTTATTGATAGAAGATGGAAAAGTGGCGCAGGTAACAGTAGATATGGGAAGTCCGATTTTGGATGCGGCAAGCATTCCGGTCATAATGGGAAACGGAAAGAGTACGATTTTAAATGAGCCGATCACAGTAGGAAATCAGGAGTATCATATGACTGCTGTTTCCATGGGAAATCCGCATGCAGTTGTTTTTGTGGAAAATACGGAGACATTTCCGTTGGAAATCGTCGGACCGTTATTTGAAACACATGAATTTTTTCCGGATCGTGTAAATACGGAATTTGTTCAGATTTTGGACAGACATACTGCTAACATGCGAGTATGGGAAAGAGGATCGGGTGAAACCTGGGCCTGTGGAACCGGAACATGTGCCAGTGTAGTTGCAGCAGTAATAAACGGTCTGACAGAAGAGGAAGTCTTAGTTCATCTTTTGGGTGGAGATTTGCTGATACGATATGATAGAGAACAAAATAGAGTTTTTATGACCGGACCGGCAACAACTGTCTTTGAAGGTGAAATTTTTTTGTAAGTAAGAGGAAAAACAGATGAAATTAAGTACATTATTAGAGCGTATGGAATATACCTGTATCCAGGGGAATCCGGAGATAGAAGTTTCTTCTCTGATATATGATTCAAGAAAAGCGGAGAAACAGTCTGTATTTGTATGTATTCCGGGTGCAGTATCAGACGGTCATGATTATGCAAAAGATGTTGTGGAAAAGGGAGTATCGGCATTGATCGTAGAGAGAAGGCTGGAAATTCCGAATGTAACTCAGATTTTAGTAAATAATTCCAGATTAGCACTGGCAGAACTGTCTGCCGCATATTTCGGTCATCCGGCAGAAAAGCTGAAGACGATTGGAATTACCGGAACAAAGGGGAAAACGACTACCACTTATATGGTAAAGTCCATTTTAGAAAAATCAGGATTCAAAGTCGGATTGATCGGAACCATTGAAACGATTATCGGGGATACCGTGATTCCGGCAACCAACACGACTCCGGAATCTTATATTGTACAGGAAACGTTTGCAAAAATGGTAGAGGCAGGTTGTGATGCAGTTGTAATGGAGGTTTCTTCTCAGGGACTGATGTTGCATCGTGTATCCGGATTTGTATTTGATTACGGCATTTTTACAAACTTGTCGCCGGATCATATCGGGCCGGCAGAACATAAGGATCTTGCAGATTATATTCACTGTAAGGGACTGTTGTTTTCTCAGTGTAAAGTGGGTATTTTAAATTGTGATGATGAGCATATAGAGGAGATTCTAAAGGGGCATACCTGTAGCGTGGAAACATTCGGTATGAATCAGAAGGCAGATTATTATGCCGAAGAATTACATTTGGAAAAAAGACCGGGCATGTTGGGAATTCGTTTTCATGTAGGTGGGAAAATGGACTTCTCGGTAGAAGTGGATATACCGGGACGATTCAGTGTATATAATTCACTGACTGCTATTGCAATCTGTCACCACTTTGGAGTGTCTCATGAGAAAATACAGGAGGCATTAAAAGAGGTAAAGGTAAAAGGACGAGTGGAAATTATTCCGGTATCGGACAAATATACGTTGATGATTGACTATGCACACAATGCAATGTCTTTGGAGAGTTTGCTATCTACCTTGAGAGAATATCAGCCTAAGCGTTTGGTTTCCTTATTCGGATGCGGCGGAAATCGTTCCAAACTGCGTCGTTTTGAAATGGGGGAAGTTTCCTCTAAATTAGCAGATCTGACTGTGGTAACCTCGGACAATCCCCGTTTTGAAAAGCCGGAGGATATTATTGAGGATATTATTACCGGGGTAAAGAAGGCAAATGGAGCTTATGTGATGATAACCGACAGAAAAGAGGCAATCCGCTACTGTATGCTGAATGCAATGGAGGGAGATGTGATTGTTCTGGCAGGAAAAGGTCATGAGGATTATCAGGAAATCAAGGGAAAAAAATATCATATGGATGAGAGAGATCTGATCGCCGAGATCATAAAAGAGTCTTTTTCGGAGAATAAATAATGGACGATTTTTTGTATATTTTAAGAATCCGTTTAGAGGAGGAACTTCCTTCTGATATCATAAGGTCTCAGATTCAATTATATGAAAATTATATCAATGAAGAGCTGAGTAGCGGAAAGACCATAGATATGGTAATGAGAAAGTTGGGAGATCCCACTGTGATTGCAGAAAAAATCATAGAACAGCAGAGAGAACGGCACATAAAAGAAAATGAAAAGATCCGAAACGGAGTAAATACAAGTCTGGAGGAAGCAGAACGTATCAATGCTCTGATTCAAAATCCATCCCACGGGATTAAGGCGGAGTTTAAAGAAAATGAAGGATGGGATATTCGGATCGGTAAATTAAAGTTGAACAGTTGGTATGGTACGGTATTGATTTTGGTAATAGTGGTATTGATAGCAACACTGGTAAAACATTTCGGCGGCTGAGAGGATAAGAATAGAAATGAAACAAATGGAATTGATTGCCCCATGTCATTTTGGGTTGGAGTCCGTTTTAAAACGGGAAATATATGATTTGGGATATGAAATCTCAAAAGTAGAAGACGGACGGGTCACTTTTACCGGCGATGAGGAAGCAATTTGCAGAGCGAATATTAATTTGCGGACAACAGAGCGGATTTTATTGAAGATTGGAGAATTTAAAGCCGACACCTTTGAGGAATTGTTTGAAGAGATCAGAATGCTTTCGTGGGAAGATTATATTCCGGCAGACGGAAAATTCTGGGTAACAAAAGCATCTTCTGTAAAGAGTAAGTTATTCAGTCCGTCCGACATCCAATCAATTGTAAAGAAAGCGATTGTAGAACGCCTGAAGAAGAAGTATTTTATCAGCTGGTTTTCAGAAGAAGGAGCACAGTACCCGATCCGTATTTTTATTCACAAGGATATTGTAACGGTCGGCTTAGATACGACAGGAACTTCTTTACATAAAAGAGGGTATCGTCTGCTTCATAATGCAGCTCCAATATCAGAGACTTTGGCAAGTGCGTTGATTATGCTGACGCCGTGGAAACCGGATCGTATTCTGGTAGATCCGTTTTGCGGCTCCGGAACATTCCCGATAGAGGCGGCAATGATGGCGGCAAATATAGCACCGGGGGTACGAAGAAGTTTCGGTTCTTTTGCATGGAGTAATCTGATTAAAAAGGATACATGGAATGATGCCTATGAGGAGGCAAAAGAGCAGATTCAACCGGAAGTGGAAACACAGATTCAAGGATATGACATTGATCCGGGTGCGATAAAAATAGCAAGAGAGAATGCAAGAAAAGCAAAGGTGGATCATTTGATTCATTTCCAGACTCGTCCCGTCTCACAGTTAAATCATCCTAAAAAATACGGCTTTTTGATTACCAATCCTCCCTATGGAGAGCGTTTAGAAGACCAGGAAGCTTTGAAAACTATTTATCAGGAGCTCGGGAAAGCTTTTCGGCGTTTGGACAGCTGGTCTGAGTATTTAATTACAAGCTATGAATATGCAGAGCGAGAAATCGGTCGAAAAGCGGATAAAAACAGAAAATTATATAATGGAATGATAAAAACTTATTTTTACCAGTATTTAGGACCGAAGCCGCCTAAAAGAAGCAGGAGAGAGTATGAATAAAGAAATTGTTTTTGCTACGGGAAATAAAGATAAGATGAGCGAAATTCGGCAGATTTTAGGCGATCTCGGTTGGACTATTCGTTCTATGAAGGAAGCCGGAATCATAACGGATATAGTAGAGGACGGTAAAACATTTGAAGAGAATGCGTTAATAAAAGCCAGAGCGGTGGCAGAGAAAATCGATGCAATTGTCCTGGCAGATGATTCCGGACTGGAAATTGATTACTTAAATAAAGAACCGGGAATATATTCAGCCAGATATGCAGGTGAAACCACTTCTTATGGAATAAAAAATCAAATGTTACTGGAGCGTTTGAACGGAGTAAAAAAAGAAGAGAGAACGGCACGATTCGTTTGTGCAATTGCAGCAGTGATACCGGGGCATGGTGAATATGTTGTAAGAGGAACGATGGAAGGTTATATCGGATTTCATCCTGCCGGAGTAAACGGATTCGGTTATGATCCGATTTTTTATTTACCTGATCTGGATCTTTCTTCGGCGGAGATTCCCCCATCAGAAAAAAATGCCAGAAGTCACAGGGGAGAGGCATTGAGAAGTATGAGAGACTATTTACAGCAATTTATAGAGGAATAGCAGAGGATAATGCGAGTATTAATTGTAAGTGATACCCATGGCAGACATCGTGGAATAGAACAGGCAATTGAATTGGAGAAGCCGTTTGATATGTTGATTCATTTAGGTGACGGAGAAGGCTATGAGGACTATATAGCGGAACTCTGTGGTTGCCCCATGGAAATTGTTGCAGGAAATAATGATTTTTTCTCAGATCTGGACAGGGAAAAAATCATAGAGATAGAGGGATTGCGTATTTTTTTGACACACGGACATTATTATTATGTGAATTCGGGTTTGGGCGATTTGGTATATGCTGCAAGAAAGAATCATTGTGATATTGTAATGTTCGGTCATATTCATATTCCTCTTATTGAAAAGATAAAGGGAATTACCGTTTTAAATCCGGGAAGTTTAACATATCCTCGTCAAGAGAATAAAAAACCGTCTTATATCGTAATGGAGACATGGGAAAATCGGTCTCCAAACTATTTTATAAAATATTTAGATTTTTAAAAAAAGATGTTGACTTTTTATTGTAAGTGCCATATAATAAATCTTGCGTTACAGATGAGTAGCAAATAATTGAATAGCCACGGGGTGTGGCTCAGTTTGGCTAGAGCGCCTGGTTTGGGACCAGGATGTCGCAGGTTCGAATCCTGTCACCCCGACGTTTGCGGGTGTAGTTCAATGGTAGAACACCAGCCTTCCAAGCTGGATACGTGGGTTCGATTCCCATCACCCGCTTCTTATGTGTTCGTAGCTCAGCTGGATAGAGCAACGGCCTTCTAAGCCGTGGGTCGGGGGTTCGAATCCCTTCGAGCACATTAGCAGCCATGATTTGGATGTGTTATGTAGTAGGGTAACTATTGCAGAATATGGTGGGTATAGCGCAGTTGGTTAGCGCGCCAGATTGTGGTTCTGGAGGCCGAGGGTTCGAATCCCTCTATCCACCCTTGTGATACCCATATTTTAAAATGAATCTATATAGTGGGCTATCGCCAAGGGGTAAGGCACAGCACTTTGACTGCTGCATTCGTTGGTTCAAATCCAACTAGCCCAGTTTCTGAAAATTTTATATGGGGTATTAGCTCAGTCGGTAGAGCACTTGACTTTTAATCAAGTTGTCCGGGGTTCGAATCCCCGATGCCTCATTAGAAAAAACTCAAATCCCGAGTAAGGATTTGAGTTTTTTCTATATAAGAGGAAGATTGCAAAATTATATGGTGAATAGTATTATATACTAAATGGTTATATACTGCAGAAAAGGGGAAATATATGAAACGAGTAATTACATACGGTACGTTTGACTTGCTACATTACGGACATGTAAATTTGTTAAGAAGAGCAAAAGAGCAAGGAGACTATTTAATCGTTGCTATTTCGACAGATGAGTTTAATTGGAACAGTAAAAATAAAAAATGTTACTTCAGCTATGAGCAAAGAAAAAATCTGGTAGAGGCGATCCGATATGTGGATCTGGTCATTCCGGAGGAGAGTTGGGAGCAAAAACTATCAGATGTGAAAGAATTTAAAATAGATACCTTTGTAATCGGAGATGACTGGGAAGGTAAATTTGATTTTTTGGAGGAAGTATGTGAAGTGGTATATCTTCCGCGAACTCCGGAAATTTCCACTACTCAGATAAAGACAGACTTAAATAAGAAAGAATAGATTCCGGTTTTTATCAAACAAATGGAAAAAAGGAGTATTAATGGAACATAAAGTATTTCGTATGGGCATGTTAAGTAAAGCCAAAAGTGAGATATACGGGCTGAGCATTATTTTAATTATGTTATTTCATGCAGGAGGGACAAAGTCAACTTATTTTGCAGGGATTCCCGGATTAGAAAAGATTGGAAAGTGGATTACGGTTCATGGAAGTATCGGCGTTGAAGTATTTTTATTAATGTCGGGTATTACCTTATATTTTTCCTACCATAAAAATCAAAATACAAAAGAATTTATAATAAGAAGATTAAAAAGGATTCTTCCGGCACTATTTATTATTTTCGGACCATATTGGTTTTTTCTGCTCGGAAAAGGAGAAATCAATATTATGGAAGTGTGTCTCAATTTCTTGAATTTGAATTTCTGGATTTTTGGCAGAAAACAGGTATGGTTTATTTCTCTTATTCTGGTTTTGTATGTTTTATATCCGTTTATCTACCGTTTTCTGTTTCAAAATGAGAAGAACAGTATTTTTCGATTACTTATCTTATTAGAGGCAGCCGTTTTACTGAATCTCTTATTAAATTATTTTGTACATGGCTGGTATGACGGAGTGGGAATCGGACTAACGAGAATTCCGATTTTTCTGTTCGGATGCTGGCTTGGGAAATATGTTTATGAAGATTACAGGTTTTCGTCTTATATGTGGATTGTTTTGCTGTTACAATTTATGATATCACTGTTTCTTTTAAAAACGGCAGTCTACAACGGATTAGGCAGACGAGCATTGTATTTTGCACTGGGAATACCGTTGGCTTTCCTTTTTGCGTATTTAGGAAGTATCAATATAAAAGTCTGGAGACGTATATTGTCTGTATTCGGAGGACTTTCACTGGAACTCTATCTTGCACATATTATGATCCGTGCATTATATCGACTGGATTTTTTGTTTTTTTCATATAAAAAAGGACAGATCAGCAGATACCTTTTCGTATTGCTGTTGGCATTTATATTGGCATTTGTCGTCTCAAAAATTGAGAAGTTTATTTTTAAGGGAAAACAGAGGAGAAAATATAATGATACTGGAGTCACCACAAGATAATATTTTGCAGGAAGATTTGGAAGTAATCGCAAGTTCTGATTTAGATTTTAAACTTTTTCGGGACAAAAATATTTTAATTACAGGAGCAACCGGATTGGTCGGTTCCCAACTGGTAAAAGCATTGTCTGCCTGTAATCGGATTCATAATTTAAATTTGCATATTTTAGCATTGATTCGCAATGAAAAAAAAGCGGAAGAGATATATGGCACATTATCAAAAAGAGGAGAGATTCAATTTGTCAAAGCAGACATTACGAAACCGATTCATATAGATGAAAAGATTGATTATGTGATTCACGGTGCGGCGGTTACTATTTCTAAAACGATGGTTGAAAAGCCGGTAGAAACAATTAATACTGCGATAGACGGAATAAAAAACTTATTAGAACTGGCAACAGAAAAAAAAGTTGATTCTATGGTGTTTTTGTCCTCTATGGAAATGTACGGTTCTTTTTCGGAGGATGGGCGTGTCATAGAGGAGACAGATCTGGGCTATGTTGATCCGCTGGCAGTGAGAAGCAATTATCCAGAGAGCAAACGAATGAGCGAAAATATGTGTATTGCATATAAAACGGAGTACGATCTGCCGGTCAAGATTGCTCGTTTGTCTCAAACATTCGGTGCGGGAATATTACCGGGAGAGAATCGTATTTTTGCACAATTTGCCAGATCAGTCATAAACGGAAAGGATATCGTGTTGCATACAAAGGGGCAGTCAGAAGGAAATTACTGCTATACAAGAGATACCATTCTGGGGATTTTGACTATATTATTAAAAGGAAAAAACGGAGAAGCTTATAATGTCTGCAATGAAGAAACACATATAAAGATTGCAGATATGGCAAAACTGGTGGTAGAAAAAATTGCCAAAGATCAGATTGCATTACTTTTTGATATTCCGGATAACAATGTATTCGGATATGCTCAGGACACAAAGATGCAGTTATCCTCTGCCAAATTGCGTAAACTCGGTTGGAAACCGACGATCGGTTTAACCGAAGCTTACACTAGATTGATTGCCAGTATGAAAGTGTCCGGATTAGTTTAAGAGTGACCTAGAGAGGGAGAACAATGAATATTAAATCTGTCAGAAAGCGTATAAAAGAGGAAGGGCTAAAGAGAGCGATTGATCTGTATCTGTATAGAAAATTAAAAAAGCGTCTTGGACTGGATAAAAAAGAGCAAAAACAGAAGGAGGAAAAAAAAGACATAGAGCCGATTGCGAATTTTCTTATCGATCAATGGATTATGTTGTGGGATAAAGCAGATTTTGATGAAGAACAGGTAAAAGAACTTGCAGAACAGATATTACCGCTGGAAAAGAAAAAATTCAAGAAATATCTCAAACGGAGATTTATAAAAAAATTGATGCCGGAGATGTATGACAAATACAGAGAAGCACCGGTAGAAAACAAAATCATTTTTTTACAGCCGAGAATGGGACTTAATCAGAGCTGTCGTTATTTTTATAAAAAATTAGAGAGAGAAACTGATTATGAATTAAAACTATACGAATTACATCGTAATAAAGTTCCGAATATTAAATATTTTATGAATTGTCTGGAATTTGCAAAGGATATGGCAACCGCAAAAGCAGTTATGGTGCATGAGTCCAGTGAATATTTCGGATACTTGGATATTCGAAAAGAAACAAAACTGATCCAGCTGTGGCATGGCTGTGGTATTATAAAGAGTATCGGGATGTCAAATGCCGGAAAGGAAGGCTACAAGACGATACAGGAATACAAAGAGTTTCCCGAGTATAATAAATATGATCTGGTTACCATTGCAAGTGATGAATTGCGGTGGGTATTTGAAGAATTCATGGGAAAGGAAAAAGGAGATCCTGTAATTCAGTCGATTGGAGTAGCAAGAACGGATGAATTTTTTGATCGGGAGTTTATTGACAACAGTTATAAGAAGTTATATCAGAAAATTCCGCAGGCAAAAGGGAAAAAAGTGATTTTGTATGCACCGACCTACAGAGGATTGGATCCTCACAGAGAAGCACCGGATAAATTGGATATTGCTAAGTTTGCAGAGGTATTGGGTGAGGAGTATATTCTCATTATCAAGCACCATCAGACTGTAAGTAATCTTCCGGTGATTCCGGAAGCATATCGTGATAGTTTTGCATTTGATATGACTCGTGGAAAGGGAATGAATATCAATGAACTTATGACAGTTGCAGATGTATGTATTTCTGATTATTCTTCATTGATTTTCGAATTTGCTTTATTTGAGCGTCCAATTATTTTCTTTATGTACGACATGGAAGAATACGAAGATAAAAGAGGTATGTATTATAGTTACGAGGAGTTGGCTGAGTGTGGACCGATTTTTAAAGAAAATGAAGAAATGATTGCTTATTTAAGTAATTTAGATCAGGAATTTGACAAGCAAAAGGTAGTGGATTTTAAAAATAAATTTATGTCAGCTTGTGATGGTCATTCCTGTGAGCGCATTATGCAGTTTATTGAGACGAATAAGGAAGAAAATTAATGGATAGAGAGGATCAGAGATTTCGAATTTTAAATATAAAGTGGGACGGGATATTTTGCCATTTTATAATAGAAATAGAGAATGGACAGATCTCGGATTTTTATTTGGTCTCTAAAGCAGGGAATGCTCTTGCAAAATTGAAAAAGAAAGAACTGCCAAACAACGGTTATGACCTTTCTGTAAATATTACCAATGTAGGCAATAATCACTGTTTACCTGTCGGAGTCTGCTATTTGATAGCTGTATATGACGGACAGACTTTTCAAAAGGGGATTTGCAGGGAGATAAATACGGAGTGGGAAAAGCATTTTTCTTATAGAAACAATTCAGAATCCTATGAAGTAAAATTCGGGATATCAGAAAAAGAAATTTTGGAAATATGTGTTGCTGAAACGAAGCGGAACACCATAAAAAAGAGTATTAAAAAATTATATCAGTTTATTTTTCGGCAATTGTATCGGATAGATCTGATAAAAAATAAGCATAAAACTAAAAAAAAGAAAACAATCCTTTTTCTAACAGAACAAAGTATAAAGCTGAACAGAAATCTGGAGATTGTACAGGAGAGGCTTTACGAGAGAGAATTACAAAATAAATATGAAATTCTGACCTCGGCAAGATCCAGTGTAGCAGTTAAAAATTACAATTTGAAAAGTTGGAGCACATTGTTTAACAAGTTATCAAAAGCAGATATGATTATTTTAGATGACCATGTGCCTTTTATGGATTGGCTTAAGATTTCAGAACATACACAGGTAATTCAGCTATGGCATGCAGGTATTGGATTTAAATCTACCGGTTACAGTCGGTGGGGGCACAAAGGTTCTCCGGCTCCGTTTAACTGTCACAGGCAATATCAATATGGAATTTCCGGAAGTCTTCAAACTGCTCATATTTTTGCAGAGGCGTTCGGAATCGACGAATCACAGATTTTGCCGACCGGCTTGCCTCGTATGGATGATTTTTTGGATTCCGCCTATCAGAAAGTCAAGCAGGAGGAACTGAAAGAATTATATCCAATTTGTAAGGGAAAAAAGGTAATATTATTTGCCCCTACCTATCGTGGAGTAAATGCATCTGATGCACATTACCCTTATGAAAAAATAAATTTTGATACATTGTATGATACCTGTGGGCAAGAATGGATAGTTCTTTTTAAAATGCATCCGTGGGTTCGGTCGGCAGTGCCGATTCCGGAGAAATATAAAGATAAATTTTTGGATGTAACAAAGTATTCTAATATTAATGATTTTTTTTATTTAACAGATTTGCTAATCTCTGATTACTCTTCTAATATATATGAATATTCTCTTTTAGAGAAACCGTGTTTGTTTTATGCATTTGATAAAACGGACTACAGGAGAGAACGCGGATTTCATGATGATTATGAAGAACAGGCACCGGGAAAGGTTTGTTATACTTTTGAAGAAATAATACAGGCTATTGAAACAGAAGACTTTGAGAGAGAGAAGATAACAGCTTACTGTAATCGAAATTTTGATCATACAGAAAAAGGGGCTTGTGATCGAGTAATTGATTGGATAATTTCAGGTCAATTGCCACAGAAATATCAAGCACGTCTGGATCAGCATAAAAAAGAAATACAGGAATTGAAAGAAATGAAGTTTTCTATGTAATAGATTGTTTAAGGAGTGAAGAATGAATATAGCAATGATATTTGCCGGTGGAAGCGGTGTCCGAATGGGTGCCGGAATGCCGAAGCAATTTTTAGAGATCAACAATAAACCGATATTGATTCACACTGTGCAGATGTTTCAATATCATCATTTGATTGATAAAATATATATTTCGACTTTGAAAGCGTATATTCCGTATGTAGAAAGTCTGGTAGAAGAATATCGATTAAGCAAAGTAGCAGCAGTCATTGAGGGTGGAGAAACCGCTCAGGATTCGATTTATAACTGTTTGAAAAAAGGAATTTCAGAAAATCCGACTGACTCGGTTGTATTATTACACGATGGAGTGCGACCATTTATTACTTATGAAGTGATCAGTAAAAATATTGAAAGCGTCAAGCAAAACGGAAGTGCAATAACCTGTACTTCCTGTTATGAAACGATTATTCTGAGTGAAAACGGAAAAAATGTAAATTCTGTACCATTGCGTAAGGAGACTTATGCGGCGCAGGCTCCGCAAAGCTTTTATTTATCTGATATAATAGAGGCACATGATCAGATTCGAAAACGACCTGAAGGATATAAGGATATGGTGGATTCTTGTACTATTTATACCACGCTTGGCCGGCCGGTAAATCTGATAGAAGGAAACAGAGGAAATATAAAAGTAACGACACCGGAAGATGTCTATATGTTTCGAGCTTTGCTTCAGTATAAGGAAAATGAGCAGGCATTCGGCTTAGGGTTAACCAACAGTACCAGTTCACGTATGATGGATTATTTAGAAGGAAGGGATGTATAAAGGTTTTATGAGTGAAAATACAGATGTAATACAGATCGTTGACACAACAAGTGAAAAGATACAGGTGTTATCAATTGAATGGGAACGAGTATTTTTGAAAATAGCCGTGAAAGTAGACGGAGTAACTCCAAAGTCTTTTCAAATATGTAAGTATTCGAGAAAAAAAGCGAAGCAGCCGGATAGTACGGAAAAAGTGACTATGACAAAGCTTCACAAACGAATTCCTATTAAGGTGGATCATATAGATGGGGATATCTATCACTTTGTGCTAAATATTACCTGTCTGGATGAAACCAGTTTTTTAGATAATGGATATTGGCTGCTATTGGCAGAAATTGATGAGGAGAATTGTCTGATCGCTTCTGTATCCAATCAGTTTGCATACGAGTTGGAGTATTGTGATCGCATCTATCACTACGGAGGAAATCTTTACGCATACACTATGTCATTTTCCACTTATTCAGATGAAAGAATGATATTAAGTCTGGTAATCAATTCTCGCTTTTTTATCGAAAATAAGAAGTGGAGAAGACGCCGTTATGTGGAAGAGGCAAAATCTTTTAAAAGAAAAAGAAAAAATGCAATCAAGTCCTGTAAGTTTCGAATGATGAGACTCTATTGTAAAATAGTAGGAAAGCTTACTCCGAAAAACGGAAGTCGTGTGATGTTTATGTCTGAAACAAAAGACTTTATTAACGGAAATTTAAAATATATTAATGATCGGATTAAAGAGCGGGGACTGGATAAGGAATTAAAGTTGACATATTCTTTTCAAGTGGCGGTCGGAAAGAAAACCGGTTTTCTCAGCCGATTGAAATTATTGACTAAGATAGGAAGACAGGATTATATTTTTGTAGATGATTTTGTACCTTTATTCGGTTTTTTGGATTTGGACAAGCGGACAAAACTGATTCAGGTATGGCATGCCGGGGAAGGTTTTAAGGCGGTCGGGTACTGCCGTTTCGGGAAAAAGGGAACACCGTTTCCGATAGAGCATTGTCATAAAAAATATGATTATGTGATTACAGGATCCAAACATCTGGTTACGATTTTTGAAGAAGTATTCGCTTTGCCGGAAGAACGTTTTTTACCATTGGGAATGGCACGTTTAGACGGTTTTTTGGATTCAAAGAAAATAGAAACGTTCCGAGAACAGTTTTATACGGAATATCCTAAGCTGAAAGAAAAGAAGATTATTTTATTTGCACCGACCTTTAGAGGGACAGGGCAAAAGACAGCTCATTATGATTATGATCAGTTGGACTATCATCAAATATACGAGTTTTGCGGTGATAAATATATTTGGGCATTTAAAATGCATCCGTTTATCAAGCAGGCGCCGATTATACCGGAGGAATATGCTGATCGCATGATCGATCTGAGTGAGTATAAGAATATCAATGACCTCTATTATATAACAGACCTTTTAATAACGGATTACTCTTCTAACTATTTTGAGTATGCGTTGATGAAGAAACCGGTCTTATTCTTCACCTATGATCGTGAAAAATATGAACTGATTAGAGGAGTTCATCGTTCTGTTAAGGAATCAGCTCCCGGAAAAGTATGTGATAGCTTTGAAGAAATGATGACCGCTTTGAAACATAAAGATTTCGAGGTGGAAAAAATATATCAATTTGTAGAAGACAACTTTAAAGAATATGACGGAAAAGCGAGTGATAAGGCAATTGATCAGATCATTTTAAAAAAGAATAAGGACTTATAAACAAACTTCCACGGAACTTATGTTTCCGTGGAAGTTTGTTTATAATGAATATTAGAGAAAGTTTTGATAGGGAGTAAATATGAATACTGATCCGAAGCAGAACTTAAATATTTATAATTTCGGGATCGCAACGGATGAATTATATGATAATGATGTTGTACTGGAACCTAAGATTGTAAGCGGAATTCATGTACAATCTGTTTTTTCTCCGGATGAGAAAATTGCGGCTGCTTTTCGTGATAAATATGAGTACATAAAGGATACATCGATTTTCAGCAGTTTCTGGGCGGGGTGGATATTGTGTATATTAAAATGCCCCTTAAAGATCGATATACTTATATTAAGCAGGCGATCTTAGCAAAAAAGCATATTATCTGTGATATGCCATATACATTAGAAATAGAAAAGCAAGCCGAATTGGAGAAACTTGCAGAGATCAGTATGGATGTGGATATAGATTGTGGCATGACAATTTATGGAACAAATGGTAAGATCAGTGTTCCGGATGACTGGTGGAGAGTTGGATATTTTAAGATGAAAACAAAGGATGATGACAAATCCAAGCATTACAGTTCTAACTTTGAAGGCAACGGGTTTCGCTATCTGATACAGGCAATTTTGCAAGAGATTCGTGCGGAACAGTCAGATGCGACCCATTTAACTTCAATAGAGGGGAAAGCAATTCTTAAGGTTGTAAATGATATTTGTGTACGTAATTGATTTTTTCGGTAGAAGAGCGAGCTCATTTTTGCTTACTTTTGTATGAATAGTGATATAAAATTTTTGTACAGAATTTTAGAACTTACTTTTGTATTTGTTTACATTCTTATGTTAAAATATAGAAAAAATAATTTTATGAAAAAGGAGAACCGTTTATGAAGAAAGTCTTTTTATCGTTACTATTAGGAGCATTTGTTTTTTCGGTAGGAACGATTACACCGTCAAATGCAGCACCCAAGAAACAGCCGAGTATTTACAGCGTCTCCTATAAGCAAAAGACCAATAATAAGCGTACCGTAACCGTAACCTTTAACAATTTTAAAAATTTAAAGAAATCAAAAAAAGTGGATACGGTTAAGATTACTTCCACTATGATTTTGGAAAAAAAGGATTACAAGGCTTTTTCTAAAACTGAGAAAATAACGAAATTTAATACAAAATATACTTTTAATGTACCGGCGTTCGGGCGTTGGTTTATGAAGACAACCTATTATAAAAAAGGGCGTAAAGTAAAAGTGACAAATTATAAGATGGTTGGAGTAGCGGCAGATTCTTACAATATTGTTCCGTTGAATGCGACAACTCCAGTTTTGATTTATAGTTTAAAGTCCTTTTATGATACCGGAATTCTGAAAGACAGTAAGAATCATACTATTCCGAGCATTATTACATTATCACGTCCGAACCAATATAATTGGAAAAAGATGCCAAGTAATTTTTATGCAAATCCATTGCTGACATCTGCTGAAAACAGCAGAATGTTGCATTCCGGTTCTAAATATACAAAATTGGCAGCGTACATAAAGCAATTAAAGCAGATCAACAAAAAGTCTGATTTTAATTTTTATTTAAATGATTATAATCTTCCGTTGACTTTGGGGCAGCTTGTCTATGAAACCCGATTAAATCCAAGTCATTATAAATTGACATTTATAACTGACGGAAGTGCAACTTATGAAATGTTTAAGTCCACTTACGGAAAGATGAAAAATGCAAATAGTATGCATGAGAAGTTAATTAAAAACTTCCTGTATTTCCGAAACAGTTTGCGTGATGGCGGTCATTATGGACGTCGATCCGGTGAGTACAGATACGATAATCTGAAATACGGTAAGTTAAATAAGTATGTATATGCAGCTATGGATGCGGAACGGGCTGCCGGTGTAGATTGTCAGTGGTGGGTAATTAGGAAGAATACCGACACATTTGACATTCAGGACACTGCTTTCCAGAAGAAATTTGTTGACGATGCAAGAGTGTCTAACAATTATATAAACGGGTTATTGACTAAGGTAAAGGAAGCAGGGAAAGAAAAGAACTTTAAAACACTGTATAAATTCGATGATTCCGCTTTCAGAAAAACCCGTAGTCGCAAGAAAAAAATTATGGTTATTTTGGGAACTTCCAAAAAAATGGAAGACCAATATCCTATCTTTGAGTATATTAAATTTACTCAGGCACACTACGGCAAGAAATTTGAATACTATTACAAAGGACATCCGGGATATATTTCCGAAAATAACCCGGCACGTGTAAAACAGTTTAAAAATCTTGGAATGAAGATTTTGGATTCTTCTATTGCAGCAGAATTATTTGCATTCTACAATCCGGATATTCATTTGGCAGGATATGAATCTTCTACTTTTATGAGTGTCGGTTCTAAAAAAACAAATGCAGGAATTTACAATAAAGTGAAGGCCATCGCTTATAAAGGCAGTGGTGAGGGTGCTTTGGGAAAATTGGATTATGCTTCTAAGATAGATTTCTTTATGAGTGATCTGTCTATCAATAAACCGGATGAAAAGGTGAAAAAGCTGTTAAATAAGAATGGTCACAAGTATTATTTAGTAGAGTTTAATAAAACAGAGAGTGATTCCAAGATTGCAATTTGGGATGCAAATACATCTACAGCAACTTATTATGATCTGGTAAATGGAGTTTATAAAAAAGTAAACAAGTAAATTTATAGTTATTAAGAGAACCGAGAGCTTCATTTGGAAGTTTTCGGTTCTTTGCAATATGGGCTTTAGCCTGTTGAGTACGCTTCATGAGGTTCCATAGAGATATAGT
>CAMYAO010000022.1 GCA_947253885.1 uncultured Clostridium sp. | reverse complement strand
AGATCCTGAGATGTCTCGTGGGCTCGGAGATGTGTATAAGAGACAGCAGTGAAGGTTCAGCTTATTTAATGAAATTATATGAAATGATTTTCAAGGTAGCAAGTTGTGCCTTAGTGTTTGTTGCTACGGTTTTATATATGAATTCACAAATTCCACTTTCATATGCACTGATGTTTATAGTATCTGCCTTTCTGATTTTTTTGGAATTGGAGTTGGTCAGCGATGGAGCTTTTTTAAGTAGGATGCTTGCAACACAACTTAATAGACTGGAATATATTTCGGATATACCTTCACTTGATGATGGTGGAAAAGAGATTGATTTGGATTCCTATGATATTGAATTGAAAGATGTTTGTTTCGGCTATGGAGAAAGGGAGATTTTGAATAATATAAACTTGCAAATAAAGTCTAATAGCAGTTTAGCCATTGTGGGTGCTTCAGGTTCCGGGAAAACAACGCTATGTAATCTGATAGCAAGATTTTGGGATGTAAAAAAAGGTGAAGTTCTTATTGGTGGACATAATGTTAAGGATTTTACTTCTGAAAGCCTTTTAAAAAATATCAGTATGGTATTTCAGAAGGTGTATTTGTTTAATGATACGATTGAAAACAATATAAAATTTGGAAATCCTAATGCTACACATGATGAGGTGGTTGAGGCTTGCAAGAAAGCATGTTGTCATGAATTTATAACAAGCCTTAGTGATGGGTACGATACTGTTGTTGGTGAAGGCGGATCAACATTATCCGGAGGAGAAAAACAGAGAATTTCAATTGCACGAGCAATTCTTAAGGATGCTCCAATTATTATACTTGATGAGGCAACATCAAGCGTAGATCCTGAAAACGAATATATGTTAATCAGTGCAATTAAGGAATTGACAAAAAATAAAACGCTTATTAGTATTGCACATAGACTATCTACAGTAAGAGAAGCAGATCAAATTATTGTCATTGATCAAGGTAGAATTGTGCAACGAGGCAATCATAAGGAACTAATTGGTCAAGATGGAGTATATAAACATTTCATTGAAATTAAAAAACAATCTATTGGTTGGCAAATATAGGTGATGAAATGGAAGATGTAGTTATTGATTTTGATAATGTAAGTTTCAGTTACGGAACACAATCAGAAGGGAGTCTAAGCAATATAAATTTCAAAATTAAAGAAGGAGAATTTATTTTGCTTACTGGTCAGTCTGGTTCAGGGAAAACAACTGTTACAAGATTGATAAACGGCTTGATTCCTCATTTCTTTGAAGGAGTTTTGACTGGAAGCGTGAAAGTAATAGGGGATGATATAAAGACTGTTACTCCCGGAGAAATGGGTAAAAATACTGCTTCTATATTTCAAAATCCACGAAGTCAATTTTTTACAACGAATAGTACCAATGAAGTGGCATTTGCTCTTGAAAATTATGGAATAGATAGAGATGAAATGATAGATAGAGTAAATTGTTCGTTTCACGATTTTGAAGCTGAAAATCTTATGGATAGGGATATGTTTTCTCTATCAAGTGGTGAAAAGCAAAAGATAGCAATTATAGCTGCGAAAGCTTTAAATCCTAAAATTTATGTTTTTGATGAACCATCTGCAAATTTAGATATTCAGTCAATTATTAAGTTAAAGAAGATTATGAAAATTTTAAAGAAACAGGGGCATACAATAATTGTTTCAGAGCATAGATTATTCTACTTAAAAGACTTGATAGATAAATGTTTCATAATGAAAGATGGAGAAATTGATAGGCAACTAAATCAAAACGATATTGGAAACTTGAATGAAACAGATCTTGAAGCATATAAACTTAGAACATTCAATTTGAGCAATATCAAGTATGCCTTGAAGAACAATACATTTATTAGTAAGCAACAATCAGACTTTAAGGTGGAGAATTTATCATTTTCGTATAATGCAAATAATCCGATTTTAAATAATTGTAATTTGGAAGGAAATTTTGGAGAAACCATAGCCATAATTGGACATAACGGAAACGGTAAAACAACCTTTGGTAAAATTATTTCAGGATTACTAAAAACAAAAAATGGACGTTTTTTCATTGACGGTAAACTTAAGAACCAAAAACAATTACATAAAAGCGTATATTTTGTGATGCAAGATGCTGATTATCAATTATATTCTGATTCTGTTGTTTCTGAGTTGATGCTCAGTTCCGGAGAGGACGATAAGGATAATACTGAAAAAATAGAAAATGTCATGAGTTTATTAAATATTTCATCCTTTAGAAATAGACATCCGCAAAGTTTATCAGGAGGACAAAAACAAAGAGTTACTATTGCGGCTGCAATGACTTCCAATAAAAATATTATAGTTTTTGATGAACCAACAAGTGGGCTTGATTATAAAAATATGAAAGGTGCATCTAAAGCAATCAATATACTTAGAGAGAGAGGGACACTGATTTTCGTAATTTCTCATGATTTGGAATTCTTAAGTAGAGTGGCTACAAAAGCAATCTTTATAGAGAATAATACGGTGAATAAAAGCATCGAATTAAAGAATGAGGGTGATTTTGAAACGGTAAAAAAATTTTTACTACAAAGTGAGGGATAAGAGGAATGAATAAATCTTGTAAACAAAATGGAATAAGATATGATCCAAGAATTAAGTTGTTGCAAGTTTTGATTATAGGAATTTTAGTATTTACATTGACTGGTAAAAAGTATGAAGTTCTACTTTTTTTATCGGTGTTTACATATGGAATGATAAGTGGAATTTACAAAACTTGTTTTAAGTTTTTAGCTGTATATGTAGTGTTGTTTATGATAGCAGAAATAAGTCCTTTATTTATTTCAACTACAATACACTATTTTGTCCTTTGTTTTGTAACATTGACATTTGCGGCTATTAATATGAGTAGGACAAGTGATGTATCTGAAGTATTAGCTTCCTTGCAAAATATGAAAATCCCATATTATATAAACATTCCATTAGCTGTTATATTAAGATTTTTCCCTACTTTGAAACAGGATTTTACTTGTATAAAGCAGGGAATTAAAACAAGAGGGATTGATATTTCATTCTTTGGATTTTTAAAACATCCATTTAAAATTTATGAAATGATGTTGATTCCTATGTTAATGCGAATGTTATGTACTGCAACTGAGTTGTCGGCATCTGTTGAAACACGAGGACTTGGAGTTTCGTGCAAAAAAACTAGCTATACAGAAGTCAAATTTCGTATGCTTGATATGTTATTGCTAGTAATAATGATGGTATTTTATATAACTATCATCATTATGAAAATAAAAAATATTTAAAAATAAGGAGATTGATTATGGAAGAAAAAAAGAAATTTCAAATTAAAGATTTAATTATTACAGCACTTATGGTGTTATGCTCACAGGTTTTATATAGGGTATTATCTTTTCTGTTTGTAACGCCATATACAATGTTATTGGCTGTTCCGATTTGGTCGATTATCGGAGCAATTGCCTATTTCTTGGTGCCAGGAAAAACAAAAAGTCCATGGATGATTCTATTATTTTGCGTACTGACAAGCATTGTAAGTTTCTATCCGCCATATATGATAAGTTGCACAGTTGCCGGAATTATAGCTATGTTAATTGCAAAAACAAAAGGAGTTAGCAATTATAAAGGATTAACAATTGGATATATTATATTTTGTGTTCTTGCTGGTTTTGGTGGAATGTGTGTTCCATTTCTTTTCTATGCAGAGCAAACGATTAAATCTTATGAAAAAATGTTTGGCAGTGAATACATGGAAACTCTAACTAAACTTGTTTCCCCTATGACCTCAGTAATATTTCTTGTTGTTATAGCGATTTGTGCGTTGATTGGAGCAATAATTTCCAAGGTGTTATTAAAGAAGCATTTTGAAAAGGCGGGAGTGATTTAATCAATCTTTATTTGTGAGGGAAAAATGGGTAAAATAATGGAGGTAATTGCTATGTGTTATTCAGTGTCTGTTATTCATATAGAAAAAAACAATAGACCTTTTTGATACTGGTAATTATCAAGGAAAAACAAAATTTAAATATAGCGAAAGAGCAAGTTTCTCTCATTTCAGAGGACTTCTTATGCCAATGTGCAGAAGTCCTCCTTTTTTTGTCTAAAAATGCAGACAAAAAAGAAATGGAGGAAATAAAATGCCAAAAAAATATTAACTTTATGTCAATGGACAAAATTTAAAAGTCAGCGAGCAGATATACAAAAATCAACATAATCAGTGGATTGTAAATATTAAAATTTCATTTATAATAAAATGTTAGAAAATAATTATCATTACAGCTTAAACCTTTTAACGATAGCCTTGTCCTATCGTTAAAAAGTATGATTGATAAGTTTCCGCGAACGGACACTATGACTTGTTATCCATAGTGTCCTAGCTTGCCACGTTGAGACGGTAGTCTTGATGCAAGAAGAGAGAATTTTAATTGACCAGTTGCTGATAACTGGTAACGGTACAAATAGATTCATAAGTTGTGTATTTTCCAACGGTCGACTAGATTTTAGGACAGCACAAATTGTGACACAGGCTGAATTCTTTAGAAAAGAAACTGTTGAATGGTTACATGACAATTATTCATATGTTGAAAACTCTATTCTTACAGAAGAACAGCGTCAGAAGATTAAGGATAACATTGCATTCTAATTACAAAAATAACCCTCTCAACCATCATGGCTGGGAGGGTTTCGTGCGTCTATGTTTATCTGTCAATATCAACCGATACACCGGATTTTAATTCAAAGGTGCAGTGGTCGGGCCAGACTGTGATTTGCTTGATCCAGCGTTTTACAAGAGCTTCATCAAATTCTGTAAGGTCTGTTTTCTGCTCCTTGATAAAATCCTGCAAGTTGGTGATTCGGCTTATCTGTTCATCTCGCTGAACGGTGTCCATAGCAGCCTGTTGGCGTTGTTCTCTAAGTTCAAAAATCTGCTCGGCAATTTCATCGTAGGTTTCTTTGGAGTTTGCCTTTTTAACAAGCTCCTTCTGAAGTTCCATAAGCTTTTCATCAATAGCATCAGTTGTGCTTGCTGCAGAAGTTCTGATGACCGTGGCGATATTTTGCTGTAGCTGTTGTTGATATTTGGATTTATCTCCAAGTAGCTCGTTTATGGCAGTTACCACGATTTCTTGAAAGTCGAGTTCGTTAATAGTTCTGGCATGGCATTCAAGGCCTGTAGCTTCAAGCCTGCTGATGCAACGCCAGACCACTGATTTGCAGCTATGATTGTTCCAATGGATTCTTCTAAACATTTCGCCGCAATCACTGCAAATAACAATCTGAGAGAAGCAATGGTTGCAGCTGTAACTTCTTTTCTTTCCGTTAGCACTGGTCTTAACAACTCGCCTACGTACCAATTCTTCCTGAACTCTCATGTAGATATCCTTTGGAATAATTGCCTCGTGATTACCTTCAACATAGTATTGAGGAACAATGCCAGTGTTCTTGAGTCTGGTCTTGTTAAGAAAATCGGTGGTGTAAGTCTTCTGAAGAAGGGCATCACCGATGTATTTTTCGTTACGTAGAATTTTGTTAATGGTGCTGGTGTGCCATCTGGGTTTTCCTGCTCTGGTTAGAATACCATCAGCTTCAAGGCCTGCAGCAATCTTATCCATGCTGTAACCTTCAAGATATATGGCTTCTTTGGCACAGCAGGAATTGGCATCGCTTTCGCAGAACGTGAAGCTGGAATTGCAGTTCCGATACCAGGAAGGGAAGGTGCAGGTAAACCATGAACATTTTCTGGGGTATACGAAGGATGCCAAGGGTAATCTGATTGTAGATAAACAAAGAAGCGAAGATTGTAAAAAGAATTTTTCGTGAATATTTGGAAGGAGTTTGCTTTAGAGATATAGCAAAAGGACTTGAGCGTGACCATATACAAACAGGTGGCAAAAAGTACAAATGGCACTTGAGCACCATTCAAGGAATCCTTCAAAATGAAAAATATATCGGAGATGTGCTTTTACAGAAAACCATTACAACGGATTTTATTGAAAAGACCAGAATTAAGAACGATGGTACGGTTCCACAGTATTATGTAAAGGATAGCCAGGAAGCGATTATCCCTAGAGATATATTTGCGCAGGTACAAGAAGAAATCTTAAGGCGTGCAAATATGACAAGTGGTCGTGACGGAACCAAACGAAGAATTTATTCGAGCAGGTACGCACTTTCAAGCATATGTATATGTTCAAAAATGTGGAGAGATTTATCGAAGGATTGTATGGAATAACCGGGGGACGCATTCGGTGGTTTGGAGATGTTGCACTAGAGTTGAGCATGGTCCAAAGGCTTGTAATGCACAGACTATACCGGAAGAAGAGTTACAGCAGGCTGCGATTGACGCGATGAATGAAGCAGTTCACTGTAAAGATGATACGCTAAGCATTTTACAAGAGAATGTTTATGCGGCGATCGGACAAGATAATTCTGATGAAATTGAAGAGATCAATAGGGTGATCGCTGAAAAACAAGCTGAATTATTGAAGCTTGCCAAGGTAGGAAAGACTATGCAAAGTGTGCAGACGAGATGGATGAACTGCAGAAGGAAAAACATCTGCTATTGGTTAAGCATGCACAACAAGAAGGGATGAAGCAAAGAATTAATGAACTAATAGAGTTAATCCAAGAACAGCCTCCAAAGTTGACGGAATTTGATGATAAAATGGTTAGAAAGTACATTGAGCAAATCGAGGTTTTCGATGATAAGTTCATTGTAAGATTTAAGGCAAAATTCGAATTGGAATTAACAAGATAGCAGAACGTAGATTAGCGGCAGGGGCTTAGGTCTCTGCTTTTTTTTATGCTAAGTTTTGTTAAAGGATTGAAATGGTAAGAAATAAAGTGTAGACTATCGTTATAAATTATCTGATTTGTGGTATATGGTAACACTGAGGAGAATGTAATATGGTAAAAAATAATATCGAAGTTGACGTAAAAATAAAATGTATTGAAGCCGGAATGACACAAGCACAGCTTGGAGAAGCAATCGGTACAACCGGTCAATATGTCAATCGTGTTATGAAAAAGCCAGATGGAGTAGTAAATAAAACATTTATCAGTATGATGGAAGCCCTTGGATATGACATTGAGCTTACTTATGTAAAGAGAAGTGCTGATTGATGATATATTCTATGGGTTAGGAGGTTGATGGGATGGATATAAAAAGAATTGTTATCAAGGGAACATCTGGATACGGGCCTTTGGATCAAGCATATGAAGATAAATTAATCATTGCTCCTGATTCTATCTCTTATGAATATAAACCTCATTCCGAAAGCAAATGCGATATAAATATTTACAGGAAGTGGAGCTATAAGACGACAAGTCCATTGTTTAAGGAATTATATCATCAGGTGTCAGAAATGCTGCCGAGGTATCTTTATAGTGAAGATGAATTATTTGCAACAGATATTGGACCAACAGAGATTACTGCTACATTTGAAGATGGGCATAGAGAAAAGACTAATTTCTACTGTCCAAGTGAATATTTTGTAGAGTGGTTTAGTGTCATAAAGCAGATGATTCCATCTTGTGAGTATACTCCTGCAGTGCTTCTTACAAATGAAGATTATGAAGTAGAGTAACAAAATATACATAAATAGGTAAGTCCAACTCATCGTAAAATTAGAAGTTAAGGAGATAGAGCATTGAGAACATATGAGAGAGTGGGCCGATGAAGCAACCAAAACAGCGGTCTGGGAAGTATACAAGTTTATACACGTTAACACGGTTGCGCCATTCGGAACATTTAGAACTAAGATCAGAAAATGGAAAAAGATCGCACTATAACTTCCAGTTTGTTTGTGATAGAATAAAAAAAACGGAAATTTCAACAGGAGGATATAAAGATGGTTGGAAGAATTTATCACGTTGGATTAACGGTTTCTGACTTGGATCGCTCGATTGCTTTCTACAGAGACATCCTTGGACTTGAATTTCAAGGAGAAATTTTTATGGAAGGCGAAGAAACAGATAAAATGTTTCGTAGAGCAAATTGCAAAGCAAGAGTTGCTTATTTGAATGGCTCCAAGGCTATTGAGGCACCGCCAGTTGAGCTGATTCAGTTTGTAGATAGCAAAATCCATAAAGAGCAATCAGACTTGTTTACGACATCTATCTCAGAAGTATGCTTTTACACGGATGATATTGATTCTGTCTACAAAACCCTTATCGAAAATCATGTGGAGTGTTTGTCTGAACCGCAGCATTTTGATTTCAGGGCAGATGGATTTGGGGAAAGCAGAGCGTTTTATTTCAGAGACCCAGATGGAATCATCCTTGAAATGATGCAACCGTTATAAAAGGGCAATAAACAAATCTTAAGGCGTGCAAATATGACAAGCGGTCGTGACGGAACCAAACGAAGAATTTATTCGAGCAGGTACGCACTTTCAAGCATATGTATATGTTCAAAAATGTGGAGAGATTTATCGAAGGATTGTATGGAATAACCGGGGGACGCATTCGGTGGTTTGGAGATGTTGCACTAGAGTTGAGCATGGTCCAAAGGCTTGTAATGCACAGACTATACCGGAAGAAGAGTTACAGCAGGCTGCGATTGACGCGATGAATGAAGCAGTTCACTGTAAAGATGATACGCTAAGCATTTTACAAGAGAATGTTTATGCGGCGATCGGACAAGATAATTCTGATGAAATTGAAGAGATCAATAGGGTGATCGCTGAAAAACAAGCTGAATTATTGAAGCTTGCCAAGGTAGGAAAGACTAAATGAACTCATAGAGTTAATCCAAGAACAGCCTCCAAAGTTGACGGAATTTGATGATAAAATGGTTAGAAAGTACATTGAGCAAATCGAGGTTTTCGATGATAAGTTCATTGTAAGATTTAAGGCAAAATTCGAATTGGAATTAACAAGATAGCAGAACGTAGATTAGCGGCAGGGGCTTAGGTCTCTGCTTTTTTTTATGCTAAGTTTTGTTAAAGGATTGAAATGGTAAGAAATAAAGTGTAGACTATCGTTATAAATTATCTGATTTGTGGTATATGGTAACACTGAGGAGAATGTAATATGGTAAAAAATAATATCGAAGTTGACGTAAAAATAAAATGTATTGAAGCCGGAATGACACAAGCACAGCTTGGAGAAGCAATCGGTACAACCGGTCAATATGTCAATCGTGTTATGAAAAAGCCAGATGGAGTAGTAAATAAAACATTTATCAGTATGATGGAAGCTCTTGGCTATGATATAGAACTTACTTATGTAAAAAGAAATACTGACTAATAATATAGGTGTTGAGTTAGTAGTGTGATTACATGAAATGTACGATCTGTGAGCGCAATATGCTCATGCCAGCAGCTCGTCTTAGCGAAAATAGACATATCTGTGGCGATTGCTATAAGAAGCTTGGTGGAATGTTAAAATTTGCATCAATCAAAAATGTGTCTGCAGTTTGATCTCCCCAAAGCAGATTGCTTCAGATGCTGCCGTCAAATAATTGCGCTTTTTGCGGAACAAATCCAATTCTGATGATCAGGCTTTGCTCCGGATCATTCGAAAATGCTTTTAAGGGGATTCCGAAGGCGGAAATATCTCCCTTGTCAGGGTCGTAAAAACGGCATAAAAGATATGCGAGCGTCGATTTTCCGCTTCCGGTTCCGCCGATCACACCGAGCGTTTCACCTCTTTTTAATTGGAAATGAATGTCGGTTAATGCCTCCGCACCGGCGTCCGCATATGTGAAATGGACATGGTCGACATTGATTGCAATATCTGCATTTGGGGCAGTGCCTGCAAGCTCTGCTCGTGATGCGGCGCCTGATTCGATTGCAGCATCTGCTCGTGATTTAGTGTCTGATTCAGAAGCGTCTGGATATTCCATCGTGCTTTGCAATTCAAATACAAATTCGATTCGACCAGCACAAGCAAGCGATTTATTGATTGTAATAATAAGACTTGCCAATTTGATCAATTCGACTGTGATCTGTGCCATGTAATTATAAAGTGCGACAACATCTCCCTGACGCATATGTCCAAGATTGACACGGATAGCCCCAGTGCGAATCAGCAAAATCGCAGCAGCATTGATCAGGATGAAGGTCATCTGATTCATCAATGCCGCAAGACGGCCGACGAACAGATTCATTCGCGTCAAGAATTCATTTTCAGAATCAAAATCCCGGATCTCATCCAATTCTTTCCGAAATGCGCGGATGACACACACGCCGGTCATATTTTCTCTGGTTCTCCGCAACAGGATATCGAGTGCCCCCTGCGCTTTCTTATATAAAGGAATGCTCAGTCGCATGATGCCGAATACAACGACGGCAAGCAATGAGATCACACCTGTGAAAATGAGTGCGGAAGGCACATCCACGGTAAATGCCATCAGAATGGCGCCAAATACAATAAAAGGACTTCGAAGCACCAGACGGAAGGTCAGATTTAATCCGGTCTGCATCTGATTCAGGTCACTGGTCATCCTTGTTATCAGCGTATCGGAGCCGATTCGGTCCAATTCCGAATAAGAAAGGGATTGGATATGATCGAACAAGGCTTGTCGCAGTCCGGTTGCAAACCCGATACTGGCTTTAGTGGCGAACCATTGGGCGATAAATGAAAATCCCATACCGAGCAGAGCGAATAGCAGCAATGCGGCAAAGCCGATCAATACCGGCGGTCGTTTCCCAACATCGATGCCTTGATTGATGATATATGCAACGATCAAGGGCACAAGCAGATCCATCGAGGCTTCCGCCAGTTTGAACAGCGGTGCAAGGATGCTTTCTTTTCGATAGGGTTTTAAATAAGGCAATAACGATTTCATAAATACACCTTCCGAACATATAATATGTCATCATGATAGCACGATTCGGAATAAAATGATATGCGACGTATTCGGAAAAAGCTGTACAGAGTTTGAAGTAACATGGAAATTCTGAATATTTCGCGGTTGCCTGTACGGTTCCAAATGTAGTAAGATAATTGAGCAGACATTGAAAAAATGAACGGAAAAGGAGGGGAAACGCATGTCAGGATATGCAGAGATTGAAGAGAGGCAGGTACAGAAGCTCAAACGACTGAAGCAATTGATTGAACAAAAGGATTCCGTCCTCTTATCCGAATTTATCGATTCCCAAAATGCGATTGATTTTGCGCAGGAGGTAGCCGATCTGGAGGATGAAGAGCTCGATCAGTTGCTTCCGCTTTTGGATAATGATGAGCTTGCGTTGTTGCTGGAGGAATCGGATGATCATGAACGATTCCATATTGCGCCGATGCTACCGAATGAGCGTCTGCTGATGGCATTTCAATACATGCAGAAGGATGATATCGTCGATCTGCTTGGAGATTTTCCGATTGGAAGAAGGAAACAGGTAGTGAATTTGATGAAAGCCGATGATCGGCGGATTATCAACAACCTGCTCCAATATCCGGAGGATTCCGCCGGCGGAATTATGACGACTGCATACATTGCGCTCCGAAAAGATCTGACGGTCATGCAGGCATTGGAAAAGATCCGTGAGATCGGACCGAAAACGGAGGTTATCGAAACGATTTTTGTTGTCGATGAAAAGCGGCGATTGATCGGAACCTGCGACTTGCGAGATTTGCTGACATCACCGAAGCAGGTGCCGATTCATACCATCATGAATGAATCGGTCGTGACGGTAGAACCCGAAACCGACCAGGAGATCACGGCCCAGGTCGTATCGAAATATGACTTGAAGGCATTGCCGGTTGTTAGCAAAAGCAATCAAATTCTCGGAATTGTCACCGTCGATGATATCATCGATGTCATCGTTGAAGAGTATGATGAGGATATTTTGCAATTGGCCGGCGTTTCCAAGGAGGAGCACCTGGATACAACACTTTCCGAATCGATCCGTATGCGCTTGCCATGGCTGATGATCAATCTTTTGACAGCATTTTTCGCTTCGGCGACGGTGAAATTGTTTGAATCGACGATTTCACAGGTGGTTGCGCTTTCGGCGGTTATGACGATTGTCAGCGGTATGGGCGGAAATGCGGGAACGCAGACGATGTCGATTTTGGTGCGACAGCTCGCACAAAAAAAAATCAGATTTCATGAAGGAATGCGTGCATTTTCCAAGGAAATCCTGCTCGGAATTATCAATGGTGCCGCGACCGGACTTGTGACGGCTATTATCGTGAGTCTGATCTACGGAAATTATTTTCTCGGCATTATCGTTTTACTGGCAATGATCGGCAATCTGATTGTTTCGGGATTTTTCGGCTTTTTGATTCCGTTGATTTTGGCAAAAATGAAAGCAGATCCGGCGGTTGCTTCCTCGATTTTTGTAACGACCGCAACGGATGTTTTGGGATTTTTCATTTTTCTCGGTTTGGCAAGTCTGTTCTTGCCGTATCTGATGTAAGAATTTAGAACTTCGGTTCCAAATATAAAGTTGTAATTGTAACCGCTTTGTAATCTTATGATAACCATCGGGCATTGTGCGAATTGCACAATTTTTGATGGTTATATTTATGCAAAATAACGAATTTCGTATTACATCCGAAAATCACAGTGATATAATGGATTAGGAGTATATGAAAATAATTTGGTTTGAAGGGGAAAAGGAAGAAATTTTATGATTACCGACATGACAAAAGGGTCACCATTTCGAATGTTCATTCGATTTGTCATTCCGCTCATGTTCAGCATGGTATTTCAACAGATGTATAACATTGAGGACAGTGTGGTTGCTGGCAGATTTCTCGGTGTTTCGGCATTGGCTACCACAGGTGCGGCATATCCGATCACGGTTTTATTTGTTGCAATTGCGACAGGCTCCAGCATCGGTTGCTCCGTCGTGATTGCAAGATTGTTCGGGTCCGGACATCATACAAGAATGCGTTTGGCTGTGCATACGGCAGTGATCACGCTGACAATGCTCGCGCTTTTTCTCACTGCAGTCGGAGAATGGTTATGCCGTCCGCTGATGGAAATGATTCATACGCCAGAGAATATTTTTGATCCGACGATGGTTTATTTACGTATTTATATTGCAGGATTGTTATTTCTGTTTTTATATAATACGGCAACGGCAGTATTCAACGGACTTGAAGACAGCCGCACGCCGTTATATTTCCTGATTTTTTCGACGACCTTGAATGTTGTGCTCGATGTTTTCTTTGTGACCTCGCTCGGAATGGGAATCGACGGTGTCGCCTGAGTGAATCTGATAGCGCAAGGTGTATCCTCGCTGTTGGTAGTCGGCACCTTGATTTTCCGCTTCAGAAACCTTAGAAGATATCTATGGTTTTGAAGCTTCTGAAGGCTTTATCTCCGATGTGACAGATAAGATTTTGCCACAGGTTGAAGACTGGCAAACCCGTCCTCTTTCCAGTGTTTATCCTATCTTGTTCATTGATGCAATTCACTTTTCCGTTCGCCAGGACGGCATCGTTAGTAAGCTTGCTGCCTATGTAGTTCTAGGCATTAATGAGGATGGAAAGAAGGAAGTGCTCACCATCGAAGTTGTGGAGAATGAGAGAAGTAAGTACTGGCTTGGTGTCTTAAACAGTCTCAAAAATCGAGGAGTAGAGGATGTCCTAATCTTATGTTCCGATGGACTCTCTGGATTAAAAGAGGCCGTTACTACAGCCTTCCCAGAAACAGAACATCAACGCTGCATTGTACACATGGTGCGTAATACTCTGAAGTATGTTTCTACAAAGACAGGAAGGCTTTTGCCAAGGATCTCAAGACGATCTACACAGCGCCAAAAGAAGAAACGGCCCTAAGACGCTTAGCTGAAGTCAACCAGAAATGGACACCTCTTTATCCATCAGCAATGAAAAGATGGTATGACAACTGGGATTCTATCGTACCGATTTTTAAGTTCTCTTCGGATGTCAGAAAAGCATTCTATACAACCAATGCTATTGAAAGTTTGAATTCAACTTATCGAAGAATCAACAGTCAACGTAGCGTATTTCCTAGCCAACAAGCCTTATTAAAAGCCTTATATCTGGCTACGTTTGAAGCAACAAAGAAATGGTCTATGTCAATCCGGAACTGGGGTAAGGTACATGGCGAACTAGTCATCATGTATCCTGGTCGATTGTCTGAATAAAAATCGATTCTGTAATTCTAGGGGGGAAGTTTGCGCACATTTGAACGCAAACTTCCTAGTGCTGTTATTGATACTGAAAAATCCGTTCGTTATAGTCAAAGAGGATAGGCAAGTTCGAACACTTACCTATCCTCACTAATTCATTAATCATAGAAGATCTATTTACAGAAAATTTTTCATACTCTCAGCCACTCTTAAATGAGTGACTTTCCTGCCTTACATATCAAACAAATCAGCATGAGTACCTGTTCTAGATGCAACGAGAATAAGTTTATCCTCGTAGATGGCGTATATTAAAAGCCAATCCGGTTGGATGTGACATTCTCTGAATCCTTTATAGGAACCGGTAAGTGCGTGATCTTTATACTTTGCTTCCGATTTTTCTCCAGATCAGAGCTTGTCAAGGATATCTTGGAGCAAAGAAACATTGTAACCACGTTTCTTGATTCGTTTGTAGTCCTTACGGAACTTTGTTGATGTTTGAAGTTGTAGCATTAAATTCCATCCTCCGCATCCAATTCATTAAAGAGTTCTTTTGCGGAGTGGTAAGTTTTGGCTGGAATTTTACCAGCTATTATGTCACGTGCTTCCTGCATGGCAGCTTCTGTTTCAGCATTAAATTTTGGCTGTTTAATGATGAAAGGAAACCCACCTTCCATGATAGAGGTACGCAAGAAAATATTTATGGCATCGGTAACAGAGATACCAAAGCTACCAAAAAGATTTTCCACATCCTGTTTTACTTCCGGTTCGATACGAACATTAATATTTGCAGTCTTAGCCATAGTTATACACCTCTTATTGATGTAATTGTATCACAAATGTTTAACATTTGTAACTGTTCTGAAGAGGGATTATATGAAGGTATTGGAATAAAATAACTATTCATTTGAAATTGTTTAAAGGCAATTCATTATTTGCAATATCTTTACTTTTTTACACCAATAACCAATGTAAAAGTAAAGAATATGGAGTCATAGGTAAAGAAAAGTATGAAGAGGAGATTGACAGAAAAAATAACCATTCCGAAGAATGGCTATTTCTTAAATAAATCTGAGTGTGTTCCTGTTCTGAAAAGCATTAATACAAGGTCATCTGCTTCCAATCTGTATACAAGAAGCCAGTCAGGTTTAATGTGACATTCACGAAAACCGGAGAAATTTCCGATTAAGTCATGGTCACGATACTTTTCAGGCAAAGGAGATTCATTTGCAAGGATATCAACAACTTCATTTAGAAGATTCAAGTCAAATCCTCGTTTTTGTGCCAGGTTTAAGTCTTTTTTAAACCGATTGGATAGTACTACTTCAAGCATTTAATACCTCGGACATTGCATCAGAAAAAGAAGAATAGCGTTTATATTTTTCAGGATGTGCTTTCATTTCACTATACTCTTCTAATGCAGCAATAGTTTCAGCGTTAAAGACATCACGTTTGATTTCAAATGGGATAGCTTGTTCTCGTACAGTCTGGCGTAAAAAAATTGTAACAGCGGTTGTAAGATCCATGCCTAAATCCTTAAGAAGTTCCTGTGCGTTTTTCTTAAGCACGGGATCAAGATTAATATTTGTGCTTACCTTAGCCATTATTCTCACCCTCCTTTCAAGTAAAGTATACTAAATAAAAGAGAAAAAGTCAATGGATATGTGCGTAATATGTATATAATACGCATTAAAGACAAAAGATGGGGAGGGGCGGTAATTATCTCTACGAATCTATCCCTTGGGGAACGGGCGTGGGGTCTCACGCACAAAAAGGGCGAAATCAAAAGGGTAATAGGAGAAAGGTGGTGAGAGTTTGCCTACAAAATCAAATAATACAGGTGGCAGAGGTGGAAAAAGAATCGGTGCAGGTCGTAAAAAGAAATCTCTTGTAGAAAAGCTCGCTACCGATGCTGATGTTAATGCCATAATCACGTTCTAAAACACGACGAATTTTGTAAGCGCCTAGAGAATTATCATAGTCAGAATAAATTTGTAATATGTGCTTACGAATGACTTGATTTTCACAGGTGCTAGGAGCAGGTTTCGAGTAAAAATGCTTGTAATAAGTGCTGCGATTAACTATTAGAACTCGACAAAGAGTTTTAATAGTGTATTGGTGTTGCAACTTGTAAACAGCATCTAATCGTTGTTTGAGTGTGGCGTGAATATGGCAATCGCTTTTTTTAATATTTGATTTTCCTCCTCAAGTTGAGCCATACGCTTTTGAAGTTCTTTAACTTGTTTGGCTGTAAGAACCTCTCCGCTGTCTGTCTCGACGGTTGAATATTGTTTAATCCATTTTGTGAGTGCTGATTGTGATACCCCATATTCTTTGATAAGTGAAGCTTGTGTTTTACCGTTGTGGTAAAGTTCCACGAGGGTTCTTTTGAAATCCTCGTCATAGTGATTTCTTGTGGCCATAAAAATACCTCCTTATGGTGTCTAAGTTAAGCGTATATCTATTTTTTAAATGTGTCCACTTTTATAAGTATAATGCATAAATGATGCAGAAAAGACCAATAGAAAAACAAGATTTCAATTAGTTGCTGATTATTTGGGAATGAAGAAAGACCATATTCACCATGGCAAAATTGAAAAGTAGAACGAAGTCATAGAGAAGATGGAAAAATACTCTATGGTAGAAAGATATTTAGAAGTGAAAAAGAACTGAAAACGGCTGTAAGAAAACATATGCAAAGATATAACAGCACAGCTAAGACCAGTCTTAATTTCAAAAGTCCTAATGAAATAGTATCCGAGTATTTCTCAAAGTGTAACATATGTCTTGATAACTAAGAATCTTTTGAAAAGAACCCATATTTTTACTATTGACAATGATAGTTGTCTTTAGTATAGTTAGTCATATACAACTAACAGTTTTTAATGAATTTATAAAAAATGAGTATATGGACTTCTCATTAGGCTACAGCTTAATTGAGATGAAATTTAACTGGATTATATCCAAGAAAGGAAATTATATGAGTATGTATGGTAAGGAATCAAGACATAGATTCAAATTAGGTGTGGCAGTCTTGATAATGGCTGTAATATGGGCTTTGGGAGTTTCAGAGCAGGTGTTAGCTTCAGGAAAGAAAGCACATACCACAAAGTCTGTTTCAGTTAAGGCAAGCACACTTAACGACGGAAGCTATGAAGGACAGGGTGCAGGATTTGATGCCTCTTCTGTGGGGAATATAATTGTGCGTACGGAGATTGCGAACAAGAAAATCAAAGGAATTGAAGTTTTAGCTCATAGAGAGCTGAATAGTGAGGAGCAAATCAGAAATTTTGAGAAAACCAAATCCCTCATAACTAACAGCATTTTAAGTACTCAGAATCCAAAGATTTCAGAGGCGGAGATTAAAGAAATTATAAAAGATTTAATTAAGGATATGCAGCCTATTCCTAAAAATCAATGTATACAGGATGGCAAAGGAATCGCACAGGCTGTTTCCAATTCTTTGACAGCAAGTCCTGACGGAACAAATCAGATATATTTTAATCCTGATAAAGGTAGTGATGGCAACAATGGTAAAGATGCTGCCCATGGTGTAAAAACTATTGAGAGGGCAAAAAGCTTGTTATCCGGTAATGGTAAAATTGTTTTGGTGGCAAAATGGAGAATAAAAAAGGGAGAAGAAGTTTCTCTAAAGTCTGATAAAGATTCACCTTTGGTTTTGGAACGCCAGCCGGGAATGATTAAGGATATGATAGAGGTTCAGGGAGAACTTCATATTGAAAATTTTATTATTGACGGTCACAAGGAAACCAAAAATAAAGGGAATATAATAAGCCTATCTACCTTTGAAAATTCCAAGGGTGTTTTAACCTTGAACAAGGGAGCAATTTTACAAAATAATGTTGCAATCGAATCGGGAGGAGCTATCTATGTAGGTGAAAATGCTTCTGTAAAAATAGACGGTGGCGTTATTAAAAATAATGTTACCTATGGTAGAGGTGGTGGAATCTGCACAGAATCCACCGTTGAGTTCATAAGTGGTGAGATTACCGGAAATACCGCTTTTAACGGTGGTACAAATGATGCCGGAAGTGGTGGCGGAGTCGTCAACATAGGCTCTTTCGGAAAAGGTCTTATAATGAAGGGGGGCAAAATTCACAAAAACCATGCTCAGCGTCGTGGAGGTGGTATTGCAGGCTCATATCAAATTTTCAAAATGGAGGGTGGAAGCATTGAGAATAACACCTCTGAAGAGGGAAGTGGCGGTATAAGCGATGTGGGTCACTACTGGAACAAAACTCTTATTCTAAAGGGTGGTAGCATCAAAAATAATGCAGGAGATGCCCCCGGAATAGACTTAGCTGATAAAAACACAATGCTTATAAAAGGTGACATCACTATAAAGGATAATAAGTCTAAGAATAAAATCAGCAATATAAAAAGTAAAAATACCAAGATTATAGGCGAACTGACGGGAGAGATTAATTTTGCTACAGACGATGGCATGATTGAAGGAGGCTCCGAAGATGCAGAGGGTCAGGTCTACAAGATTACTTCTAAAGATGTAAAACATATTTTCAATGATGATGGTTTGATGGCACTTTTGCAGGATTCCGGAAACAGAGTTTTATTCGTTCCATCTGCTGATGATGGCATAAAAGTCAATCCGAATCTGATTCGCATAAGAGAAGGAGAAAAAACAAGCCTTAATGCTACTTCCATTCCTTCCGTTTCAGAAGATTCTTTCCGGTGGAAGAGCGATGATGATAAAATCGCAGAAGTTGACCAACAAGGGAATGTAATAGGGAAAAAAATAGGAAGTACCTTTGTTCGAGTTACAAACAAGGCGGGTAAAACTGCTATTTGCAGGGTGATAGTCCTTGTGAAAGAACTTCCGAGCAATTTAAAAGATGGAGTTTACACAGGTTCCTCAAGACAAGAGTTTTCGGGAAAGCCTATCAAGGTTAGAGTTTTTGTAAAGGGTAACAGAATCAATGATATTAAGATAGTCAAGCATAATGAAAATCTTATGGAACTGGGCTTTGCCAACACCTATATTGACGGAATTTTGCAATACTATACTCTGGAAAGACCATATATTTCCGGACACGAAGCTATATGTGAAAAAGTTCAGAGTGCCATTTCAGAGGCATTAAAAACAGAACCTTACGACATAAAAGACTTAGATGAGGTGTATCTTGACCCCAAAAACGGAGATGACACAGCATTCGGTTTTTCTCCTAAAGAAGCCGTAAAAACCTATGAGCAAGCTATAGCACTTACAGGAAAGAAAAAGAATGTAACCCTTTGGCTCATGGGGAGTCTTACAATAGACAAATACACCACAATAGGAGAAAAAAATTCTGATAGAAAAATAGTCCTTAAACGTCATGATGGGTTAAAATCCCCTATGATAATCATAAATGGGGGAGGGCTTACTTTAAGAAACATTACACTTGACGGAAATATGGAAAAGGCAGGTCTTTGTATGCCTATGATATTCATTCCTAACAGTAGCAATAAACGAGATTTTGCTCTGAAAATCAGAGAGGGTGCTGTTCTGAAAAATAACAGTAGCAATGAAAACTCTGTAATTCACAATAATCATAGACTGGCAAGTGTATATATGCAGTCAGGTGAAATAAAGAACAATAAATCAAAAGGAGCTTTAATCAATATTCAAAGGGGAGATATGTATTTTACGGGAGGTAAAGTACATAAAAATATCGCACCTGCAGGTCTTTTAAAAAAGAATAATAACAATTTGTCTGTTCATGTCGGTGGTAAAGCCGTTATTGAAACAGCTATCAAGATTCGTAGATTAGGAGTTAACAGTCCCCTTGCTTCAGGGAGCAGAATTTCAATTTACAATCCAAGTTGCAAATTGGTGGGGAGTAAAAGAGATATTTACGCTTCTAAAAAATATAAAATAAAAAGGACGGACCTCAAACATATTAAACACATTGATATGATTTCTAAGCTTAACAAAAAAGGCGAGGTGTATTTTGTTGTTAAGGCGCCTAAGGTTAAAAAGAACTTGAAAAAGGGCAAAGTGATTCTCAAGTGGAGGAATGTGCCTTTTGCCAAAAAATATAAGATTTTAAGAAACGGTAAAAAATATAAAATTATAAAAGCTAAGGGGAAATTCATAAAAGCCGTTATTAAAGCAAAACGAGGGAAAAAGCTGAAAATAACTATAATTACTCAAGGAAGCAACGGCTTTTACGGAGAAACAGTAAAGCTTCGCACAAAAGTAAAATAAGTGTACTTAATGCGTATAAGAAACTTTCAGAAAAACATAATAAAAACGGTAAGAAATTGTCATATTTTCAAGTGGTGATATAGTGATGAAAAAAATTATAAACATTATGTGTATAGATGTTGCAAAGAGAAATCTTTGCACATTTATACTTATTTTCGGTTTGATACTGACTATTGCATTAAGTATGGGTATAGTTTATGTATCTGCTGATAATAATAACTCTAAAGAAATTACAATCACATTAAAAAAGGACGGCGCCGGTGGAAGTGATACCGTCATAAAAATTAAATCCGGTGAATGTTTGGATTTGAAATTTGCCAAAAAGGGATTATCAAAAATGGTAGAGGAAAATTATGAAGATGTGGAGTACGAGCAGGTCGGCTGGAATACCTCCAGAAATCAGAGCTTTTCTAATGTGACTCCCGGAACGACTTTCACAAAAGACACTGAACTTTGGCCGGTATGGGAAAGTTCTGAAACAACAGTCCCCAAGCCCGTATTTTTTGCTCCAAACGGTGGAAAAGGAGAAATTCCAAGTATAAAAGTCATAGGTAGAATAGGCGACAAATTGCCCAAGACTATTCCGGAAAAAGAGGGGTTTGTATTCAAGGGCTGGAGTAAAACTCCGGGTTCGCAAGTAGCAGATATAGACAAAAACACCTATATATCTTCTTATATGGTTTGCTACGCTGTTTGGGAGAAACAGTCATCAAACTTAAACCAACAAATCGAGGAATTGAAGAAACAGGTGGAAACTTTGACCCTTGAAGTAAAGGAATACAAAAGTAAGCTGGCAGAAATGACAGGTAAATATAAAACTCTGCTTCAAGAGATAAATTCCCTTAAAGAAAAATTTAAAAAGACCGAGGATTCACTAAGAGAGCAAATCACTGAAGCTATTTCCGAGAAAAATACAGCTCTTAAAGAAAAGAGTGATGCCATTTCCGAAAAGGAAAAGGCACTTGAAGAAAAGAAAAAAGCCATCTCTGAACGAGATAAAGCCATTGGAGAAAAAGATAAGGCTGTAAAGGAGCTGGAAACTTTCAAAAAAATTACAACTGCCAAGTCTTTTAAAATCAAAGGCTTTACCGGTAAAATCAAAGGTAGTACGGGTAAATTCAGGTGGAAGCCAGTTCTCCATGCTGATGGCTATATTTTAAAATACAGAAAAGGCTCAAAGGGGAAAGTCCTCACTGTAAAATTGGGTAAAAACTCAATTTCTAAATACACAGTTAAAAAATTGAAGAAGGGTTGTATCTATAAATTTAGTATATGCACCTATAAAAAAGTCGGAAAAACCACTGTTTATGGGGGAAATAGTGCCATCAGGCTGAAGATAAATAAGAAATAAAGTGATATGAGGAATGAAGACTATGGAAAAAATTAGACTTGTAGGTTTTAAGATTGGAATGCTCCTTATAGTAGGAATTTTGCTTGTGGGGCAAGGCTTTGCCTACGGGGCGTCTAAAGGAACTGGAAAATTTGATATAGGTAAAAATTTTAAACCCTTGGGAACTATGACTTGTAAAAATGGAGAAAAATTTTTCTCCTATAATAATCCTGAGTCATTAAATGCAAACATGGTTATAAGACAAAGGTCAGCGGGACTTTCTTACTACAATCTCAAGGACTTAGGCTTGATTACATCAGTAAAAAATCAGGGTAATTATGGTACTTGCTGGGCACACGCAGCACTTGCTTCCCTGGAGTCAAACCTGATAAAGAAAAAACTGACAGACCAAAGAATAGACCTGTCGGAAAGACATTTGGCTTGGTATGCTTATGAATGTGTGGAGGATGACGAAAAGGACAAGAGTAAATATGCAGGACAAGACCGCCGAACTTATCTTATGGAACCTGATATTTATAACAGGGGTGGACTTTTAGACACTGCTGTGGTTACTTTAGCCAGGAAATACGGTGCTGTATATGAAAAAGACTGCCCCTATAATCCAAAGAAAAATATGATGAAGGGTGCAGATGCGGAAGATGGCGCTCCCAGAACTATGTCAAGAATCGGTTTGGACAATGTAGACTACTTGCCATCAGTTTGTAAATCCGAAATTACCAGAACCAATAAAATATTTAGAGGGTACAACACCGGAGCCATTCCACGCATAAAAAATGCTATACAGCAAAAAGGGGCATTATATGCTGCCTACCATGCGTATAATAGAGATATTGATAACGATGGCCCTTTTTTTAACAACAAGTATAGTGCTTATTACTGTTATAAAGATAATGCCTTTGCAAATCATGCCATAACCATAGTGGGCTGGGACGATGAGATGGCACCGGAAAAATTCAATGATGGAAGTGGCGAATTACCCGATAAGCCGGGTGGCTGGATTGTAAAAAACAGCTGGGGAGAAAATTTCGGTGACGAGGGATATATGTATATTTCCTATTATGATAAGACCTTATGCAACTTTTCATCTTATCAGGGAAGCCTTTGGGATAAGAAAGAGCAGAATATATATCAGTACGATGGGATAGGAACCGGAGATAATTTTTATTCGGGAAAAATTCCGGTGGAGGCAGGAAACTGCTATAAAGCAAGAAATAATGAATGGATAAATACCATAGGAACATATACCCCAGTTGCAGACTGCAAAATTCAAGTCAATATCTATCTTCCAAATACAAAAGAAGCAAGTAAAGGAAATTGGGGAGAAAAAGTATATACTCAAAGTTTTGCCACTTCTTATGCAGGATTTCACAAGCTAAAGCTATCAAAATCCATCAAAATAAAAAAAGGGCAAAAACTATTTGCAACTGTAATGACAAGCTATAAAGAAAAGGGGTCTACAAAGTATTACCTTCCTTTAGAGATTAAAGATAATGATTTGCCATTTGGTGCAGGCGTAACGACTTTAGATGTAGAAAAAGGACAGACCTTTATAAAGCAAAAGGGCATAAATAAAGGAAACTGGTGCGATATAGAGGAGGTTTACAGTACTGATGATAATACAGAATACGGAAATGCAGTTGTAAAAATTTATACAGGGCAGGCAGGAAAAAGTATTCTCAAACCTAAAGTTCCTAAAAAAAATGTCAAAGTGACGCTACCAAAGTTTAGCGTAAAGCGGGTTAACAAAAATTATATAAAAATTAAAATCGGAAAAAGCAAAAACGCCAAGGGCTGTTACATATATTTTAGAGGGAAAAAGATAAAGAATGTTAAGAAACTCCCTTGCTATGTAAAAATTAAAAAGAAAATAATTGGAAAAGGTAAAGTTACAATAAAAGCATGGAAAAAGATAGGAAAGAAAACCTATTATAGTAAAATGAGTTCAAAAAAATAGTTATCTTTCGGTTTCTCAACATAAATTTCTGCTTAATAATTTAGACGGAAACTGATTGGTGTCAAAATATAAACAGGAAAACTAAAAAACGAGTCACCCACAGAGAGTATGTGGGGAAAAGCCGACAGATGTTAAATTGAGAGTGTGAGAAAAAGTCTGTAAATTAAAAGTTAGCCTTCTATGGTAGAATATAAATATTATAGGAGGCTATTAATATGGCAAAGAAAAAAGAAGTTTATCATGTAAAACCATTAACAGAGGGAAAGAAAAACATCATCGCATCTCTAATCAATGAATATGACATAGAGACAGCAGATGATATACAGGAAGCTCTCAAAGACCTTCTAGGTGGTAGCATCAAATCGATGATGGAAGCAGAGATGGATGGACATCTAGGCTATGAAAGCTATGAACGTAGCGATACTGACAATTATCGCAATGGAACAAAGAAAAAGAGAGTACGTAGTGATTACGGAGAATTCGAGATAGATGTTCCCCAGAATAGAAAAAGTAGCTATGAACCTAAGGTTGTCAAAAAACGTCAGAAAGATATTTCTGGAATAGATGAAAAGATAATCAGCATGTGCGCTCGAGGGCTTACGACAAGGCAGATATCAGAATAGATTGAGGAAATATATGGATTTGAATGCAGTGAGAGTTTTATCTCAGATGTAACAAACAAGGTATTGCAGGACATTTTAGACTGGCAAAACAGACCACTAGATGATATATATCCAATACTATTCATTGATGCAGTACACTTCTCGGTCAGAGATGACAACATAATCAGGAAATTAGCAGCATACGTGATAATTGGTATAAACTGCGATGGAATGAAAGATGTAATAAGCCTAGAGATCGGAGAAAATGAGAGTAGCAAATATTGGCTTGGCGTATTAAACAGCTTAAAAAACAGAGGCGTAAAAGATGTAATGATAATTTGTGCAGATGGGCTTAGTGGAATAAAAGAAGCTTTAAGTAACTGGCATTGTTTATTGGAAGATGGCTCTGGCGATATGTTAGAGCCATTTTTTGTATGCTATATTTTAAGTGTTATTTGAGATAAGCTTTCTTATTTTCAATAAGAAATAATATGATGCTCCGAGCTAAGGTTTCAGGATTCCTATAAATAGTTTCAGAGTTCAAGGGCAAGGTTTCATTGTATCCAACACGTGATGAAACTAGATGAAGGTATAACGGCTACCAATACGAAAAACGTGATGATTTTAAGCGCATGGTAAATGATGCTTTAGCAGGGAAAATTGACCTGATTGTTACCAAGTCTGTTAGTCGTTTTGCCAGAAATACGGTAGACAGTCTTTCAACTATTAGAAAACTCAAAGAACATGGTACAGAAGTTTATTTTGAGAAGAAAGACTTCTATACGGAAAAAAATACCGATAAATGCGGTAAATACGGCACTTTTCAAAGGGTCATGGTGTTTGGTTGGTGTTTGAATTTATGTGACACAGTAATACGATATTAAACGAAAATCGTCCCCACTGCTTTTAAGGCAGAGAGGACGATTGCTATATTTCTGTATGCTTATTTACCCAGTTGGGCTTGCAACTCTTGAAAACTCTCCAAGGCACTTTGAAGATTCTCAATGATATCTGCAGCCAGTTCATCCGGGGCAGGCAGGCTATCGAGGTCTGCGAGGGACTTGTCCTTAATCCAGAACAGGTCAAGGCTTGTCTTGTCACGCTCCAGAATATCCTTTACATCATATCTGCGGAAACGACCGTCCGGATTTTCTTCCGACCACGTTTCAGTACGCTCGTGACGGTTTTCCGGATTGTAGCACTGAATAAAGCCCACAAGGTCAGCATCGGTCATTGGGTGCTGTTTCAGAGTGAAATGAATGTTTGTGCGTAAATCATAAATCCACACTTCCTTGGTCTGCATTTCGGCACTGGCAGGGCGTTTATCAAAAAAGATAACATTCGCTTTTACACCCGGCTTATAGAAGATACCTGTCGGAAGGCGGAGAATGGTGTGGAGGTCGGTGGTTTTGAGTAACTTTTTCCGCACAATCTCGCCAGCGCCACCCTCGAACAGAACATTGTCCGGCACAACAACGGCAGCCTTTCCTGTGGCTTTCAGAATGGTATTGATATGCTGCACAAAGTTCAGCTGTTTGTTGGAACTGGTTGTCCAGAAATCCTGCCGATTATAAACGAGGTCTTCTTCCTCCTGTTCCCCCTCCTCGTTGGTAAAGGTAAGAGCTGACTTTTTACCGAAGGGCGGATTGGTCAGCACATAGTCCACACGGTAGCCGGGGTCGGTGAGCAGGGCATCTCCGTAGGTAATCGGAACATTGCCGTAAATATCACCGATGTTGTGGAGATACAGATTCATCAAAGCCGTTTTATAGGTGGCAGATACGATTTCGTTGCCGTAGAAGGTTTCATTTTTCAGAAACTCTTTCTGCTCACGGTCAAGGGAATAATTCTCCGGGTCGACAATGAACGACTGCGAAGCGAGAAAAAATCCTCCAGAACCACAACAGGGGTCTGCGATGGTTTTCATAGGCTCCGGTCGGATACATTTCACCATTGCATGAATCAGTGGACGAGGGGTAAAATACTGACCTGCGCCACTCTTGATATCTTCTGCATTCTTTTGCAGCAAGCCTTCATAGATTTCCCCCTTGACATCGGAGGACATTGCCACCCATTTTTCGTTGTCAATCATCTGCACAACACGGTACAGAATGGCAGCACTGCTGATTTTGTTACTTGCGCCTTTGAAGATTTTACCGAGAATACCGCCTTGTTTGCCCAGTTCTTCCAGTGTGGATTTATATTGTTCCTCCAGTTCTGCACCCTTAAGGGTATTCATATCCGACCATGTGTATCCGGCGGGAATACCCGTTTCTTTTTTATAGGGTGGTTTGGAATACTCATCGGACATTTTCAGAAAGATGAGGTAGGTAAGCTGTTCCAGATAATCTCCGTAGGAAACACCGTCATCACGGAGCGGATTGCACATTCCCCAAACCTTTGATACGATTGCTGATGTTTGTTCACTCATTGATTAAAATCCTCCTTCAAAGGCCTGTTTTAGAATGCTTTGCCGCATGGAATCCGCCTGTGCTAATGCAGTGTCTACGGTCTGTTCGATATGTTCAAACGTAGTTAGTCTTGATTCGATTTGGTTAATTAATTCCTGCTGCTCTTCAATAGCACAATACGGTACGATTAGGTTTTCAAGCGTATCGAGATTAATGTTTTTTTGTGCCGTTGCCGGGGCAAATGCCCAAAGGCGTAGTTTTTGGGATTCAATAAAGTATTTTATATACTCTGGCAACACAACATCATAAGGTGTAAAGCCAACTACGCTGTCTGGAAAACACGCATCTATTCCGAGAAAAGCTGTCTCTGCGATGTTGGCGGCTATAGTAATGCACAAAGTACCTTTAGGCCATAGCTTGCTTTGACTCAACCCAAACTCACCATACATTTTTTTGTATTCGGTAATGTATTTAGTTGCCGCTTTAACTTCACTGGTTTGCAAGAATGGATACTTCCCATCTTCGAACAATTTTGCATCATTTCTTGGTCTATGTTTTGATTTTCCACGCCCTAAGTCCCCTAACTGGGATAAAGCAACATATTTCCATGAATTCGGGATGTTGGGCAAAGCATCAGTTGCAGCTTCAGAAGCCCACTGCAATTTTTCTCGGATTTCCGGATTACTTACGCTGCGGAACGCTTGTGTGAATTTACCTGCAAATGCGTCTTGAAGCACAGCCTGTCGATACACCGCCAACTGCTGCTTTGTGGTCTGCAAGGTTTCCACAGCCTTATCCAGTTCGGAGAATAATTCCTCAATGTGGGTGACGATGCGTTTTTGTTCGGGGATGGATGGGACAATAAGCATTTGTTTCTTTAATAAGTCTGGATTTAGGTGAGGTGTTCCTGTGCCTTTCTTTTTTGTATTAAGCAAAGCATATTTGCCCTGTAAAAAATAATACAAATAGTTCTGTGTCATGCCATCAGCGGTGATTTTTGCAAGTGTAGACCCCACATATCCGTTGATGGCCTTTCCTACCAATCCAGAACGAGAGCCATCACAAACGATTAAAATATCACCTTCCTCACAAGGCAAACATTTTACGCCATCCGTATAATTATCGACAGTATTTGTCTCAAATGCTTTAATATCAACATACGGCAGAAATCCATCTCGCTTTTCTGGGGATTGATTTACAGGCTTTTTGCCCTTAGCCATATTCATAATTGAACCAAATTCAATGAGTTGCAATGGTTTTCCTCCTTATGCCACCAATGCGACATTCATTTCTTGTAGTATTTTTTCATAATCATCCCCAAAGGACTCATAGAAGCCCAGCAGACCGCCTTTTTTGTCAAACGGCGTC
>CAMYAO010000021.1 GCA_947253885.1 uncultured Clostridium sp. | reverse complement strand
GAGCTATAAGCCCCTACCGAGCGTCTTGCCTTGAATCCCGGCTCCAGACGTTACTCATACAGCCAGCTCGCCTCAGGCTACCTTACGGCACACAGACGATTCTACTTAAGGCTGCTCCATTCCTGACCTGACCTGGTTCATAGAGATCTGTTGCGTAAGACCCAAAGTTCAACGCCGCTTATATAAGGCAGCTCTAAAACTCGAAACCCGCAACCAGACATCACCCCAACTATAGCGGATTGAAGGTTCAGGGCACCGCTACCGCCCCGGCTGCTCGGACTTTAGAATTATATCATTGATATCTAATTATCGTCAATAGTCTTATTTTCTTTTCTCTTTTTACGCAGTTGCTGAAAAAACTCGGAAATCAGCGCTGCAGACTCTTCCTCCAAAACACCTCTTGTCACTTCTATCTGATGATTAAACTGCTCCATTTGCAGCAGATTGATCACAGAACCTCCGCAACCCGCTTTTGTATTCATTGCAGCAATTACCACTCTTTTTATTCTTGATTGCACCAGTGCTCCCGCACACATCTGACATGGTTCCAGAGTTACATACATCGTGCAATCCTCCAACCTCCAATCTCCAAGCTTTTTATTTGCTTTTCGAATTGCAATCAACTCGGCATGACTCAGGGTATTTTTATCTGTATTTCTGCGATTATAACCGTGTGCAATAATTTTTCCGTCTTGTACGATCACACAACCGATCGGCACTTCCTGTATCTTTGCCGCTTTTTTTGCATCTTTTAATGCCGCTTTCATAAAGCGGATATCCTCTGTCTCACACATGCTTTTCTTCCAAAATCATCTGATATATTTCTCGTTTTCCCACTCCGCGATCCTTTGCAACCTGTTTCATAGCGGTTTTCTGATCCAGCCCCTGATTCAGATAATATTCCATATGTTCCGATACGGAAAGCTGTTTCCATCTGTCCCGTTCTTCTTCAACGAGTTTTTCGCGACTGCACCCTTCTAGGATCAAAACAAACTCCCCGCGCGGTTCTTCTTTATTGTAGAAATCCAATGCATGCTCCAAAGTGGTCAAAAATACTGTCTCGAATTTTTTTGTCAGTTCACGACAAACAGATATCCTGCGGTTCCCAAGTACCTGATACAGCTCCTTTAAGGTCTTTTTCAAATGATGTGGTGCTTCATACAGGATAATGGTTCTGGTATCATGTTCCAGTTCTTTCAAAACGGTCAATCGTGCCTTTTTTTCACGTGGCAGAAATGCTTCAAACGTAAATCTTCTACTGGAAAGGCCGGACATCGAAAGCGCTGTAATACAGGCTGCAGCTCCCGGAAGAGATGTCACGGGAATTCCCTGTTCCCGGCACAGTCTTACCAGTTCTTCTCCCGGATCGGAAATTCCCGGTGTCCCGGCATCCGTAATCAAAGCAACTCTGATTCCTTTTTTCATTTTTTCGATCAGCTGATACGCTTTTTCTATTTTATTAAATTCATGATAGCTTGTCATCGGTGTATGGATATCAAAATGCTGTAAAAGATGAACAGAATTTCTGGTATCCTCTGCCGCAATCAAATCCACTTCTTTTAATATACGGAGCACACGCAATGTAATATCTTCTAAATTTCCTATCGGTGTTGCACACAAATACAGGCAACCAACTTGCTTTTGTTCCATGATCCTACATTTCTCCATATATCTGATAAATCTCATCCGTATATACTCCGGGTGACTGATATACAATAAGCGGTGGCTCTACCGTAATCCGCGCTTTTGCACCCTTGATTCCCTCTATCAACACCATATTCGGTTCCTTTCCGATATAAGGGTGTACCAAACGCATCCGTTTCGGTTCTATATGAAAGCTTGCCATTTTGATAAAAATCTCTGCTAAACGAAACGGACGATGAATCATATAAAATTTTCCATGCACCGGCAGCAGTCTGCTGCTCTCTCTCATAATATCCTCTAACGTGCAAAGAATCTCATGTCTGGCTATCGCCTTGGCATCTTCCGGATTTACCAGCCCGTGCTGTGCTGTCATATAGGGCGGATTGGTGGTTACTACATCAAATGATTGCATTCCGAAGAGTTCACTCGCTCTGCAAATATCCCCCTCTACTATGGAAATTTTATCCTGCAGACCGTTATGCAGTACACTTCGCCTTGCCATATCCACACTTTCCGTTTGAATTTCCAATCCGGTAAAATGTCGTCCTTTTGTCTTTGCTTCCAACAGAATCGGTATAATCCCGGTTCCGGTTCCGAGGTCTACTGCCCGTTTCCCCGCTTCTACCTTTGCAAAATCGGACAGTAACACGGCATCCATTCCAAAACAGAACTTCTTTGTGTTCTGAATAATCTGATATCCGTTACGATTGAGATCATCCAGTCTTTCATTTTTCAAAAGATCAATCATGAAGCTTGGAATCTCCTTTTCGATCTTCTAACGAAGCCAGCTGTTTTTGCTCTTCTTTAGTCAGCTGCGCCTTCTTCCGCTTCGGTTTAAACTTCAATTCTCCAATCGGATACTCACGAATTTCCTTTTCATCTCCGATCTGTACAATCAACTTTACCGTCTGACGCAGTACACTGATACTGTGTACTTCTCCTTTAAGACCGTCTCTTGTGATAACACGGTCTCCATGATGCGGCAACTTTGAATTCAAATATTCATACGTTTCCGCTTCATTATTTAAGCAGCACATCAATCGACCGCAATTTCCCGAAATTTTAGAAGGATTAAGCGATAAATTCTGCTCTTTTGCCATTTTAATGGATACCGGTGCAAACTCCGATAAATAGGAATGGCAACACAGCACTCTTCCGCAGATTCCGATTCCTCCCAAAATTTTTGTCTCATCTCGCACACCGATCTGTCGAAGTTCGATTCTTGTTCGAAAGACACTTGCCAGATCCTTTACCAGCTCACGAAAATCCACACGTCCGTCTGCCGTAAAATAAAAAATTAATTTTTTATTGTCGAAGGTATACTCCGACTGCACCAATTTCATTTCCAATCCATGCTTTTGAACCTTTTCTTTACAGATTTCAAATGCTTCTTTTTCATGAAATCGATTTTCTAAATAATGCTCTTCATCCTGCTCTGTCGCAATCCGAATGATCGTTTTGAGCGGCTGTACGATCTTTTCCTCCGTAACCTGCTTCGGTCCGCTCATGATCGTTCCGTATTCTACACCTCGTGCCGTCTCTACGATTACATGATCTCCTCTTTTCAACGCCAGCTCTCCCGGACTGAAAAAATAAATCTTTCCTGCAATGCGAAACTTTACACCCACCACCGTTATCATATCATTTGTTTCCTTATCGTATCAAACAACACTTCCATCGTAAGTTGTGGACTTACATTGGATTTTATGCGTTGTTTTGCTTGTTTTATTGCTTCAAAAATAGCTGCCAGACCCGACTCCGAGATCCGTTTTGCTTCTCTTTTAATATCCGCTTCGGAATCCTTAAAGATCAAAAAGCGATTATTTTTTGTCGTTTTATACAACAGTACATCCCGAAACCATACTGTCATCATATCCAGGAGTACTGTCTTTTCCTCTGCAATCGCCATCAGTTCCTGAGTTTCCTGTGAAATCTCCAGAATATTGCGTTCGGAAATTTTTCGCAGACAGGACAGCAGCCTGTCCCTTAAGTCTGTAAACAGGGAAGAAGATGCAAGCATTATCGCTTTCCCCACATTTCCCTGTGCAAAAGATACCACCTCAGCCGCTCGATAATCGGTCAGCTGATATTGCTTCATTAAATATTCCCGGATCTGTCCGTCTGATACCCACCTGAAATTCAAGGTTACGCATCTCGATCGGATCGTCGGAAGAAAATGCTCCGCATTTGTAGTCATAATAACCAAAACAGCATATTCCGGAGGCTCTTCCATCGTCTTTAACAATGCATTCTGCGCTGCCTCATTCATCCTGTCACCGTCTGCAATCAAATAAATCTTATAGCGACTCTGGTACGGCTTAATAGAAATATCTGCATTGATTTGTGTTCGAACATCTTCTACCGACAATACTGTTTCTTTAGAGGGGATTACTCGGATAATGTCCGGATGGTTCCCGGACTCCGCCTGTTTACAGGAATGGCAAACTCCGCAGGCTTCTCCCTTTTCGTTTTCACAAAGAAGTGCTTTTGCAAACGCCTGAGCCACCAACTTTTTCCCACACAATGCTTCTCCCTGAAACAGATATGCATGTGACACCTTATCCTGTCGAATTGCAACCTGCAAATGATGAATCAGGCTTTCATGACCTATTATCTCTTTAAACTCCGCCAAAGTCTATTCCTCACACTGTTCCATCATATATTCCTTTATCATATGAACCGTTTCCTGCAGCATACGATTCTCAAATTTCTTTGTAATCCCGTGCTGTCTGCAATTTTCTTCCGAAAAATCCGCCTCATCTGCCAGATACCTTCTGCAAAGCTCCGCATAATGAGGCTCTTGCTGAAAACGCTCCCGCTCTAATGCTCTGGATAGACGAAGACCGTCCTCAATCCAGATATAGACAGGGATTACGTACTCTTTCCCGAAAAATCGAACCAGTTGTTCCAAAACCTCCAATGTCCCGATTAAAAGATAATTATGCTCTTTCAGATCAATCTGACCGTCATCCGCGGTAAAATACCGCCAGTCACCGTGAATTGTATGATATATTCGCATTTCAATCACTTTTCCCTGTGCCAGCATTTCATCTGCCTGTTGATCAGTACAAAAATGATACTGCTTTCCCTCTTCCTCATCACTGCGAATCGGTCTCGTTGTATATGGAACCAATGGGCAAAGGGACAGCTCTTCTTCCGCCATCAAATGTTCATATATTGTATCTTTTCCTGATGCACTTTTTCCCATCAGGCAGAAAATTTTTCCCATAGAATTCTCCCATATCTTTCAATTTTCTCACATACAAATTTAAGTATAGCTCAAATAAATGGAAATTAAAAGCTATTTCCAATGACCCGAACTTTCCCGTTTTCCAATCCGATCACTTCAATTCCCGAATGTACACACCGAAATAGAATTTCTGTAATTTCCTCCGTAATCTGCTCTCCCGGAACCAGCAACGGGATTCCCGGCGGATATAAATAAATAAAATCCGAGGAAATACGGTTTTTTGATTCTGATAAAGATACGGTCTCTCCACGTCGATCCACAACCTCTCCCGGAAGATATCTCTGATCTGTCTTTCTGTATAAGTCCGAAGCATTCATCGGAACAATTGCACTTCCTCTTCTTAAATCCATTTCCCGTATCGCTTTTGATAACCGGTCAAATCCCTCCTGCGTATCACAGACAGAAGTCAGCGCAGTTACCGTATCCATTGTTTCCATTTCCATTTCCAGATAATAGTTCTGACGAAATTCCTCACTCAACCGATGTCCCGTCCATCCGATCTGCGTCGCACTGATCAAAATCTTGGACGGATCTCTCTGAAAAATCCCTTTTTCCTTGCTGTAAGGGTACAACCTGATACGATCCAACCCTGCATGTTCCTTATAAAACTGATGTAGCCGATGATAAAATACATTAAATTCTTCTGCCGAAGAAGCCGCAAACTCTACACAGTCTTCTATCCCGGACATCAGCAGATACGAGGGTGAGCTCGTCTGATAGACCTGTAAATAATATGCCGTACGATCCTTGTCCACAAAATTCGAGTTTCCTATATGAAGTGCCGCTGTTTGCGTATAGGACGGTAAAGTTTTATGGAGGCTTTCAATCACGAGATCTGCCCCCAGCCAGTGCGCCTTTGAAAAATCGGATGCTCCAAAACCGAAATGTGCACCGTGCGCCTCATCCACGATCAAAGGAATCTTATAGCGATGTACGAGTTTCGCTATCGCTTTTATATCAGATACTACTCCGTCATAGGTCGGGCTGGTAATTACAACTGCCCTCACCTGTTCTTTTTTCAATATACGCTCTATTTCCAATGGAGAGATACTTCCCTGAATCCCAGGTTTTGTCACTTCCGGATATATATAGATCGGCTTTAAATCTCTCAATGCAACCGCGTGATAAACTGCCTTATGACAGTTTCTCGCCATCAGGATCGCATCCCCTTTTTGGGTACATGCCGATATGGCGGACAGAATTCCGGCAGTACTACCGTTTATCAGATAGTAACTTTTTTCCGAGCGAAAAACCTCTGCCATCCGCTCCTGCGCTTCTTTTAAAATACCTTCCGCATGATGCAGATTGTCAAATCCCGAAATTTCGGTAATATCTATTTCCTGAGACCTTATTCCGAAATCATATTGCCGTTTATGTCCCGGCATATGAAACGGATAATAAGCACTCTTACTGTAATTTACTAATTTTTTCTTCATATTTGTTATTATAGCAGAATTCCCGAACTTCCTATAAAAATATATACAAAGAAGCCGATCGGTCTGTTCCCGGACCGGTCGGCTCTCTGATTTCCTTATTACCAACTCTGTAAGTTAAGAATGATTATATTTACTTGCTTCTTTCAGTCGTGCCATCGCTCTTGCCAGTGCAGCAGCCGAACGGTTATGTTCCATCAGACTTTGCTTCTGACGTAAACACTCCTCCGCTCTTTCTTTTGCCTCTCGCGCACGACGAACATCAATTTCCTCCGGTCTCTCCACCGTGTCTACCAATACTTCCGCATAGTTTTCACCTGTATGGAATTCAGCAAATCCGCGACCGCATACAGCGGAAAGTTTCTTTCCTTCTGCATCTGTGATCAGCAATTCTCCTTCACATACTGCTACTACGCATTCCTCATGTCTTGCCATAAGCTGGTAGCCGCCGTCCAAAGCCGGAATCAGGACTGATTGAGCTTCCCCATTAAAATAAATTTTATCATGAGCATAAACCTTTAATTGAAATGTATTCATCTATGCCTCCTACTTCATGGATTTAGCCTTCTCAATTACCTCATCAATTCCGCCGACATTAAAGAATGCCTGTTCCGGATAGTCGTCCATTTCTCCGTCAATAATCATTTTAAAGCCGCGAATTGTTTCTTCCAAAGGAACATACTTACCCGAAATACCGGTAAACTGCTCTGCCACATGGAAAGGCTGCGATAAAAATCTCTGAATCTTTCTGGCACGGTAAACAGTTGTCTTATCCTCTTCCGACAACTCTTCCATACCTAAAATACCGATAATATCCTGCAATTCTTTATAATTCTGCAAGATTGCCTGCACTGCACGGGCTGTCTCATAATGCTCCTGACCTACCACATCCGGTTCCAATACTCTGGAGGTGGACTCCAACGGATCTACCGCCGGATAAATACCCTGTTCAACAATCTTTCTGGACAAAACAGTGGTTGCATCCAAATGGGTAAATGTGGTTGCGGGTGCAGGATCTGTCAGATCGTCGGCAGGTACATAGATTGCCTGCACTGAGGTGACCGAACCGTCCTTGGTAGACGCAATTCTCTCCTGTAATTCACCCAGATCATTTGCCAGTGTAGGCTGATATCCTACCGCGGAAGGCATACGTCCCAGTAATGCCGATACCTCCGAACCTGCCTGTACAAATCGGAATATATTATCAATAAATAACAACACATCCTGATGCTCCTTATCACGGAAATATTCCGCCATGGTAAGACCGGTTTCCGCTACCCGCATACGAGCTCCGGGCGGCTCATTCATCTGTCCGAACACAAGTGCCGTTTTTGCCAGAACTCCGGACTCACTCATTTCAGTCCATAAATCATTTCCCTCACGAGAACGTTCTCCAACGCCGGTAAAAATAGAGTATCCGCCGTGCTCAGTCGCAATATTCTGAATCAATTCCTGAATCAATACGGTTTTACCTACACCGGCACCACCGAACAGACCGATCTTACCGCCCTTTGAATAAGGTGCCAGCAAATCAATTACTTTAATGCCGGTCTCCAATACTTCAACTACCGGACTTTGATCCTCAAAAGAAGGCGGTTCTCTGTGGATAGACCACTTTTCTTCAGATTTCACCTCTCCGAGCCGATCCAAAGGTTCTCCCAAAACATTAAATAAACGTCCCAGAGTATTTCCTCCGACCGGAACCGTGATCGCATCACCCGTTGCTGTAACATCCATACCTCTGTACAGACCCTCACTTGCAGCCAACATAATGCAACGAACTACATCATTTCCTATATGTTGTGCCACCTCCATGATGCACTTCTTCCCGTTATTTTCTACTTCGAGAGCATCTTTGATGCGTGGAAGGTCATGATTGGAAAATTCTACATCTACTACAGGTCCCATAACCTGTACTATTTTTCCTGTATTCATAGCATTTGCCCTCTCTTATTTCTTCTTGTTTTTTTGTGCCTTGGCGCCGGATATTACTTCTGTCAATTCCTGAGTAATCGCTGCCTGACGCACTCTGTTGTATTCGATATTCAAATCATGTAAAAGTTCTTTTGCACTGTCGGTTGCAGACTGCATTGCCATCATTCTGGAATTATGCTCACTTGCAAAAGACTCTACCAGTGCCCCGTATATATATCCGGAAACCACATTCGGAATCAGATTCCGAAGTACTACCTCAATAGAAGGATGGAAGGTAGTCACCCTGGAATACTCACGCTTCAGATCTGTATTTACAAACAGTTTCTTTTCTAACGGAAGCAGACAAAAATGATCTGCCGTCATAGAAAAAGAATTTTCCATACGCGTGTATACAATATGAATCTCATCTAATTCTTCCCGCATATACAGATCAATCAACATAGCTGCAATCTCTCTTGCCCTATAAAGGGTAGGTTTCTGAACTGTATAGTGGAATGCATGATCTACATCGTATCCCTTATTCAAAAAATACTGGCGACCGATTTCACCGATTACGAACAGCCTTGTATTTTTATGGTTAGCCATCCCTTCTTCTGCAAGCTTCAGTACGTTGTGGTTATAAGCTCCCGCCAATCCCTTATCGGCTGTGATTACCACTACACCATGTACTTTATCTTCTTCTTTTTTATTTTGATGTCCGAAATAGGAGCTTTCTTCTGCATTCGGAACAGCCTGAATAAATCTTGCAACTGCCTCTTGCTGCTCAAAGAAAAAGGGCTCCGCACTTGCCAGCTTTTTCTTTGCTTTTTGCACCTTTGAAGAAGAGATCATATACATGGCATTTGTAATTTTCATAGTATCTTTGATACTGCTGATTCTTGTTTGAATCTCTTTTACACTTGCCATCTTTATCTCCTGCTCTTAAATTCCTTTGCAGCGTCTAAAATTTGAGCCGTCAGCTCGTCATCCAGTTTCTTCTCCGCTTCCAGCTTATCAACCAGATCCTTCTTTGAGACATGGAAATAATTTAACAATTCCGCCTGAAACGCCTTAATCTGTTTTACATCCACATCCACAAATAAACGGTTGGTTGCCGTAACCAATATAATAACCTGCTCTGCCATTGACAAAGGATTGGACAATGGCTGTTTCAACAGTTCCATCAACCCCTTACCATACTGAAGCTGGTTTTGAGTGCTCTCATCCAGGTCGGATGCAAACTGGGTAAATACTTCCATTTCACGATATTGTGCAAGATCAATACGAATAGAGCCTGCCGCTTTTTTCATCGCTTTTGTCTGTGCCGCACCACCTACACGGGAAACGGACAACCCGACATTTACTGCCGGTCTCTGTCCTGCAAAAAACAGATCGCTTTCCAAAAATATCTGACCGTCTGTAATAGAAATTACATTGGTCGGGATATAAGCGGAAACATCTCCCGCCTGTGTCTCGATAATCGGCAATGCTGTAATAGAACCTCCTCCCAGTTCATCGCTTAAGCGACTGGAACGCTCTAATAATCTGGAATGCAGATAGAATACATCTCCCGGATATGCTTCTCGTCCCGGGGATCGCTCCAGTAACAGAGAAATTGCCCGGTATGCCACTGCATGCTTGGAGAGATCATCGTATACAATGAGTACATCTTTTCCCTGATGCATAAAATGCTCTGCCAGTGCAGTTCCCGCATACGGTGCAATATACTGAAGCGGTGCCGGATCGGATGCGGTAGCTGCTATGATAATGGAATAATCCATTGCATCATGATTTTTTAACAAAGATACTACCTTTGCAATCGTAGAGGATTTCTGTCCGATTGCCACATAAATACAAATAACGTCTTTTCCTTTTTGATTGATGATCGTGTCCGTTGCAATGGAAGTTTTTCCTGTCTGGCGATCACCGATAATCAACTCACGCTGACCTCGTCCGATCGGAAACATGGAATCAATCGATAATATACCGGTTTCCATCGGAACACCTACAGATTTTCTGTCTACAATACCCGGAGCTTCCTGCTCGATCGGGCGATAATCGTCCTCTTCAATCGCACCGTTTCCGTCGATCGGTGCTCCAAGTGCATTTACAATTCGTCCGAGGAACTGATTTCCAACCGGGATACCTGCCATTTTTTGTGTTCTGGATACCTTTGTTCCTTCTTTAATGCCGGTATCCCGACCGAACAGCATAATGCCGACTTCATTCGACCGGATATCCTGCACCATTCCCTTAACGCCGTTTTCAAATACAACAATTTCACCATACATAACTTTGTCAATGCCGTAAACCGTTACAATTCCGTCACCGACCGCAATCACAGTACCTACTTCGCTGCTTGTTGTATCAAAATCAAAATTTACTATCTCTTCTTTCAAAATAGAGATAATATCCTGTGAACTAATAGCGCCCATCTCGTCTTACCTCCTGATTAATGTTTTCTGTAATTCATTAAAACGTTTTCGCAGACTCCGGTCATATTCCATGCCGTCTACCTGCAAAACAAAGCCACCTATCAGATCCGGATCCGATACCAGATCCAAAACAACCTCTTTCCCCTGAAAATGATTTTTAATAAAATTCTTAAATCCTTCCTGCTGGCTTTCTGTCGGAGGTGTTACATAATGCAGCACTGCCTGAATGCTGCGGTTTTGTTTCTCTACAAACGCTTTATAGCCTTCTACAATTTCTTTGAACGCAAACATATCAGAATAATCACACACAAGTTTTAAAAAGCTTTTAATGTCTTTACTAAAAATTCTATCGATTATTTTGTGTTTTTGTTCTTTGTAGACAGTCGGATCCTGCAAAACGGAAAATAATTTCGGCTCTGTATGAAATATAGAATCTGCTTCTTCCAACACAGCTACCGGAAGCTTCAACGACCATAGCACACGAATATATTTAATGGCTGTTTGTGTCATGCTTTTCTCCTGTCAATCCTAAGAACTGGTTGTATAATTGTTCGTTGTTCTCTGAATGATTGCTCCCGTTCATGATCTGAGCTGCTGCCATCAGAGCTAAACTTGCAATCTCCGTCTGCGCATCCTGCATAGCTTTTAATCGTTCCGTCTCAATACCGGCACTTGCTTTCTCCGTAATTTCTCTGGACTTTTCATTTGCCTTCTGCACCAAATTATTGTACTCCGCCCGACCGCGTTCTTTTGCTTCTTCCACGATCTGCTGATACTCTACCTTAGCATCTGCTATATGTGCCTCGTATTCCATTTTCAACTGTCGAGCTGCTTTTTTTTCTGTTTCTGCCTGATCAAACTTTGACTTTAGTAAATCTTCTCTTCGCTGAATCGTATCCATAAGCGGTTTATAGAGGATTTTTTTGAAAATAAGAAAGATGATGATGACATTTACAATTACCCAAATCAGGTTTGCATTAATTTCTAACATGTCGTTCCTTTCCTTTCACAAATCGATTATTTTGCTACGAATAAAATTAAAATCGCGATAACCAATCCGTAAATAGCAGTAGACTCTGCCAATGCACTACCCAAAATCATAGTCTTTGTTAAACTGCCTTCCAGCTCCGGCTGTCTTGCGATTGCTTCTACTGTTGCTGCTGTTGCATTTCCAATACCGATGCCTGCTCCGATGCATGCTAATGCTGCGATACCTGCTCCAATTGCTACTAATGACATAATATTAATCTCCTTTTTATACTTACTCTGTTTCGACTGCTTCGCCGATATAAATTGCTGTTAAAAATACAAATACAAATGCTTGAATCAATCCATCAAAGATATCAAAATACAAGCTTGCGATTGCCGGAACTCCGACAGGAACTACCATTTTTAATAACTCCATTATGGCAAATCCACCCAACATATTACCCATAAGTCGCATTGTTAATGAGAACGGTCTCAAAAAGATCTCCAACAGATTCATAGGTAACATACCGATTGTCGGTGAAGAAAAACTCTTCCCCCAACCTTTGACTCCCTTCGCTCGAATACCTGCCACTTGAACCAGCACGATTGTGATGATTGCCATTCCTAATGTGACATTCACATCTTTGGTCGGCGGCTTAAATCCGATGATCGGGAATAGATTTGACACTGCGATAAAGGTAATCAGAGACAAAAAATAAGGAATATATCCTTTTCCGTTTTCTCCCACAATTCCGTAAAAGAAATTGTATCCCTTCATCATGACAGACTCCAGTCCTAATTGAAATTTGCCGGGATTCTCCACTCGCAGCTGTTTGGAAATAAGAAACATTGCTACGGTCATAATTGCCATAACAATCCACATTACTACGACGGACTCTTTTATCTCCAGACTCCCAATTCTAAAGACTGTCTGTACCTGCAGCTGATCAATTAGTTTACTAGAAACACTCGTATCATCCACCTCCTTCACTTTCATTAGAAAAAGCCGACGGCGATCTTCTTTCGAACCCACGTCGGCTTTACGTTTATTTTATGCCTTTTTTATTTTTTGTCAATTTCACTTTTGTCCAAATAAAAAAGGTAAAATGTAAGTTTTTTTGTTGCTTTTTACCTACATTTTACCCCTGTTTCTTCCTATTAAATTGTATACAAAAAAGTGAATATAGAAACGGATCAGTCGAGATCCCGATCTCTTCTTTGTTCTCTGTCCCTCTTTCGTGCTGCTTTTCTTCTGCGCTCTGCTCTTCTGCGACGCTTCACTGCCGCTACATATACCATTCTCAAATAGATTGCAACAGCAACCACTATCAAAATAATAATAATGTTTCGCAGAACATGATGTTTCTTTTTCGTTTTTACTTCCGTTTTCGTCGCTGTCGGCTCATTGGATTTGACAATATTGACTGCCCCTACGGTATTGCCCTTATATTTATATAGCAGTGTTCCCAACACATCTCCTTGTGCGGTTGCAGTATCCAACTCTTTTGTGACATCAGAAAACTCCGCATTCTTCGGAAGTGTAATGACTCCGTCTCCCTCCAGTCTGGCGGCTGTTGCACTTCTCCCCGCTTCATTGATCAGATCCGCCAGCGCCTTTGATGACAGATTTCCGTCCTTCTCTTTGATTGAGTAGTTGGTATAATTCTTAAATCCGTAATCAAACGCTGCTTTCGCATCGGTATATAATGACGTCCCGTCATTATTCAGTACCACATAGATCAGATTCTGATTTCCCTTTTTTGCATAAGCAACAAAGGTATGTTTAGCAACAACCGTATACCCGGTCTTTCCACCCACACAATATTGATACAGATATTTACCGGTTTCATTACTGGAAATCAGTTTATTGTGATTATGCAGTGTATAACTTTTCTGATTTTTATTAGTTGCGGGAATCGTATAGGTAACGCTCCCTGCGATTTTTCTGAACTCCTTGTTTTGATAAGCCGCCTTTGCAATCAATGCCATATCATAAGCTGTAGTAACGTGCTTTTCATCCGGCAGACCGCTCGCATTGGTAAAGTTGGTATCTTTACATCCCAGCTCTTTGGCTTTCTGATTCATTAATTTAATAAACTTTGCATAGCTGCCGCCGATATGCTCTGCCACGCTATAGGCACATTCATTGGAAGATTCCAGCATCATAGCATATAATGCCTGCTCCAAAGTCAGCTGCTCTCCCTCTTTTCGTCCGATATTAGAACCCTTTGCCTGATTGACCGATTCTCTGGAAAATGTAATGGTATCTGTCAACTTTCCTTTTTCCAACGCAATCAGACAGGTCATTATCTTTGTGATACTGGCAGGAAACAACGGCTTGGATTCTTCTTTTTTGTACAAGACCGCTCCGGAATCCGCATCCATCAGCATAACATTCGGACTTTTTACAGATAACTCGTCCTTATCGGATTTCTTTTGGGTATCCGATGAATTTGCAGTGTTTTTTGTACTGTCCCCACCTGTTGTCCCCGATTGTCTGTTGCTTTGCTTTTCCCCTATTCCCGATGTAGCTGTCCGATTCTTTGTCTCTGTATTAGAAGATGTTTCAGATTTCTTTTGCTCTGCAGATGTCGTATTTGAATTTGTTGAAGTGGCATACGCCGCCCCGTTTCCGGTTGACAACGATCCGACCAGCACAAATGCAACCAATGATTTTTTCCATATTTTAAACATATTCTTCTCCTCGTTGTTTTACTACCTCACATTATACATTTTAGCAATTCTTTCGTCAAAGAATACTAGAGTTTTCCTTTTTTTTACGCTATACTTATGCAAAATACATAAGGAGAACTATAGTATGAGACTAAGAAACATTCCCGGTGCTTTAGAAACTCTGCAGGAACACCCTGCATGTCTTGCTCCGTCAAACCAAACACCCGTAGATTGGGATCAGCTCTTCCCTGTCTCACAACCGCTTCACATTGAAATCGGTATGGGAAAAGGACAGTTTATTACCACACTGGCAGCGCAAAATCCGGATATCAACTATATAGGCATGGAAAAATATGCCTCCGTTTTACTGCGCGCCATTCAAAAATATGAGGAACATCCCTATCCGAATCTCAGATTCTTTCATATGGATGCCAAGCATCTGGCAGAGATCTTTCCAATTCACAGTATAGATCAGATTTATCTGAACTTTTCCGATCCCTGGCCTAAAGACCGTCACGCAAAAAGAAGACTGACATCACCGACCTTTCTTGCACTTTACGATCAAATCCTGCAACCGGACGGTCATATAGAGTTTAAAACAGACAACAGAGACCTGTTTGAGTTTTCTCTGGAGCAGATAGAACCTGCCGGTTGGAAACTGCTCGCCCATACCTTTGATCTGCATCATGATACCTCCTTAAATCAGGGAAACATCATGACTGAATACGAAGAAAAATTTTCCTCTATCGGGAATCCTATCTGCAAAATGATCATTGCTAGATAAATTCCATCTCCAACTCTATTTCATTGCCTTTTGTAGTCACTCTGGTATAACTGCCGACTACAAGAGGCATCATCGGAGGTATATGTCCGATATCCAAATCCATTAAAACCGGAACCTGCAAATCTTCCACAATATCCAATATCGCATGATACTGGTCTAAGCCGAATTCCGTTTCTCCGTGATGGTAAGGTCTTCCGATCAGAAATCCCTTTACATACTCAAACCAGCCCGCAGCTTTCATCTGCCACATTGCTCTGCGCATTGACATGGGATTTAAGTCACAGGCTTCCAGAAACCAGAGGATTCCGTCCTCCTTATAGTTCTGAGCAAACTCTTTTACTTTATCGTAACCGGTTCCCAGCAAAGTTACTAAACAGTCCATACAACCGCCTATCAGGCGCCCCTCTATCTTTGTATCCCGATTCGGAAATACCTTTCGAACAACCGCTTCTGTCACATTGTAAGGAAGCAAAGGATGTTCTTCGTCTTTTAAACTTTCTTTCTCATAAAGAGTATATCCGTGCAGTATTCTTTTCCTTCCCGACAGAACCGCCAACGCATCTTCCAGACTTTCATGCCACGGTTCCATTCCGAATGCCGGTGCACAAGGACCGTACACAGCCGCCGTATCATTGACCGTTGCCTGTAAAAATACAAAGTTTGTATTGTCGGAATACCCCATATACCATTTAGGCTCCGCATGTTTTATCCGCTCCAGATCCAAATGATCCAAAACCTCACACATTAATTCTCCTCCGCCGCACGAAATCAAACAGTCGGAAACAGCATCTTCATATGCCCCCGTAAGTTCTCCGGCACAATCTTTCGGATTGGTACTGATTCCGATTCCGTCCCCTTTATACACATTGGGTCCGAGCTTTATCTGATAACCGGATTTTTCCAGCTTTCTCAACGCATTCCGGAAAGCAGATTGATAGGGTTCTATATTGCAGCCGAATGACGGCGCCACAAATCCGATAGTTCCATTTGCGGGTAAAAATTTCGGATAATTCATAATATACTCCTTTATTTATCATCTTAATATACTTAGTTTATACTAAATCACGACAATAGTACATTAATTATTTTTTAATAAACCCAAAATTTCCTGTAATTTTAAACATGACAAGTTCTTTCTATGCTCTAACCGACTCCTTCTTCTCAATTTCAAAACTGTATCTATGAAAAACCCCGGAAATCCCAAATAACAGATCTCCGAGGTATTCTCTCTACTCCAGCTCAAACGCTCCGGTATACAATTGATAATACTTTCCTTTTTCTTCTATCAGCGATTCATAGCTTCCCCGCTCGATAATATTTCCCTACTCCAATACCATGATGACATCGGAATTTTTAACTGTGGATAACCTGTGTGCAATCACAAATACCGTTCTTCCTTTCTCTTGTCTTCTCCTGATCTGTTTTTATTCTACTACATGCTCTCTGATTAGTCTATATAATATATTATATATTATACGATATTATTTCTTCATCAAAAAACAGCAGCTAAAATTCGGGCTATTCCCTGTTTTTTATCTGCTGTTCTATCATCTGTATTTTATATATAACTCTGTTCTATCTTGATCAGACAGTGATATCCTGTTTTCCACTGATCCAGCTGCTGCTGGAAAAACGTATGAATTTCCTCCCTATCATACTCCGTTCCGGCTTCCAAAACATAATCAAACAGGAGGTTGTCACCTTCCATCGTCTCTACCAAACGGATATCATGGACACTGCTGCCCGGTCGATACGCCTCTGCAATCCGGCTCAGTCTGGATTGTAATTCAGGAATCCTCGGATCGTCCATTACAACGGGGTCGTGATGAATCGTCAGGTGGATCTGCTTCTTTTTCAGCATATCCTCCTCCATTTTCTCAATCAGAGAATGAATCATCAGAATATTCTTATCTGCCGGAAATTCTACATGAATACTTCCGAAAACATTGCCCGGTCCGTAATCATGAATCATTAGATCATGAGTATTTAATACCAGAGGATAGCTTTGGATCTCTCTCTCGATTGCTTCTACCAATTCCTTATCCGGAGCTGTTCCGAGAAGCGGCTGCAAGGTTTCCCACATCAGCATTCCTCCGCTCCACAAAATAAATAGTGCCACAAACAGTCCCATTATTCCGTCTATACGATAAATTCCGGTTGCGGTGCATAACACTGTAGCCGCCAATACTGCAGCCGTGGTGATCACATCATTTCTACTGTCTGCAGCTGTTGCACGCAGCGTATTGGAATCAATCAGATCTCCGATTGCTTTATTAAATCGACTCATCCAAAACTTTATACCGATCGATACAATCAAAACAGCGACTGTCACCCATTGAAACTCTATACGATTCGGATGAAGAATCTTTTGAATACTTTCTTTTCCGAGCGACAATCCGATTGCAAGTACAATAATGCATACAATCAGACCTGCTATATATTCGTATCTGGCATGTCCGAACGGGTGATCCTTATCAGCTTCTTTCGAACCCAGTTTGAATCCCAGTAAACTGACAATATTGGATACACTGTCACTTAAATTGTTGATTCCGTCTGCCATGATTGCAATGGACCCGAATAACCAACCCACTGCATACTTCCCTAAAAAGAGCCCGATATTGCAAACGATCCCCACAAGGCTCGCCAGATAACCATACCGATTCCTTACCTCTTTGTCCTCTGTCTGTTCTGAATTTCTGATAAATAATTGTATCAATCGTTTTGTCATTTAAAATAATCCATTTGTGTGAAGTGCCCCTTCTTCCGAGACATTATGTTCTACACAATCCCAATGTTCACTGAGTTTTCCGTCCTTTATGCGGTACATATCAAACACCTTGTTTACAGAACCGTTTCCCATAGTGCATTTAAAAAACACCACGATCATGTCCCCGTCCTCTATCATATGATAGATCTCCATATGCGGTTTCATTGACAGAAACTTTTTGTGAATAGCCAATTTTATTGCCATTCTGATACGCTTCATTACGCATGGCAAGACCTTTGTTGTAGATTAGTCTGCAACACCCCAAAGTCTGATTGAGGATAGTTTTCTGTTCCTTATTCGGATAGATTCTAAATTTAACACCTTTTTGCATTATCCCAATTTATCCTTTTGTCTTTGCGATGTTTTCTGATTTTCGATATATTGCTTGATTACATCAAGCGGAGCACCACCAACAGTTGATACCAAATAGCTGTTTGTCCACAGTGATGGCATTCTTGTTTTTAATGACGGATATTCACTTCTCAAAATTTTGGAAGTATATCCTTTTAATGATTTAACTGCTTTGTGAATACCAAACTGAGGGTCTACTTCCATGAGTATGTGTACATGGTCCGGCATGATTTCCATTTCCATGATGTCTACAGAAATATTTGCAGCATATTCAAAGAGAAGTTCTTTTAATCTGATATCTATTCCATTTGTTAAGATTTTGCGTCTATACTTAGGACACCAAACAACATGGTATTTACAAGAATAGACTACATTGTTATTGGATTTATATGTAACATTCATAGTTATGTATTATATGCCATTTTTAAATCTAATACAAGACTATTTTATTCCATCTTCAATTACTTGCGTAAATTCGTTGGAAGTGTCTTATATCCCCCTGCTAAAGCAAGGGGTTTTACGACACACTGGATAAAATTTTCTTACAAGCTCTTTATTTGTCATGTTTCAAATGCTCTACTTCTATTTCTGTTAATCGTCGATAGCTCCCAATCGGTAATGTCTCATCCAATTTCAATGTTCCCATTTCAAGACGCTTTAAATACAACACCTCTTTTCCCAATACATGAAACATTCTCTTGATCTGATGAAACTTCCCTTCTCTTATTGTAACATAAACTTCCGATATTGTATCCGAAGTCAAGCATTCCAGCTTTGCAGGCAGTGCACAAAATGTTTCATTTATCTGCAGTCCTTTCGCAAACGCCCGAACCTCTTTTTCCGTAATAACCCCGTCAATTCGGGCAAAATATTTTTTATCTACATGTTTTTTCGGAGACAGCAGCCGATGTGCCAAATCTCCGTCATTGGTAATCAGCAACAGCCCTTCTGTATCCTTGTCCAGTCTTCCGACCGGAAACAAATCACTTCTTTTCTGCTCAGTTATAAGATCCAATACTGTTTTTTGAAATGTATCCTCTGTAGCGGAGACCACTCCGGCAGGTTTATTCAGCATATAATACACATAAGATTCATACCTAATCGTCTCTTTGTCTACCTGAACGGATTCCTCCGACTCCAGTATGTATCCGGGGTCCGTGATAACCTGACCGGACACTTCTACCCGATTTGCACGAATCATCTTCTTTACCTGACTACGTGTTCCGATCCCCATATCCGCTAAATATTTATCTAACCGCATGCTTTTCCTCATTACAGACAACGATATGCAATAATGGTAACCGTTCCCTTTCCGGGATAGCGTTTTATCTCATACATATCAGGAAATGCGGCAATCAGCTGCGGTAGCTTTAAATAGCCGTAGGTTCTGGAATCAAAGTCCGGCTTTGCTCTCTTGATATAAGTTCCTGCCGAACTGACATTTACATATCCGTCATCATCCTGATACTTGTCCGATGCAATCTTTAACAGGCGATGTATCTCTCCGATATCGATGGAAATATCCTCATCTTCTTCCTCATCGATCTCCTCCTCTACGACTTTCTCTTTTCTGAGTTTATCATCCAGATTCTCCAGAAAAATAAATTCATCGCAGGCATTTCGAAAGGCAGCGGGGGTTTTTCGCTCTCCCACGCCGATTACAAAAACTCCGGATTCATGCAGTTTAATCGCCAGCGGTGTATAATCGCTGTCGCTCGCAACAATAACAAATGCATCGTATATATTTCTATGCATCAGATCCATGGTATCAATGACCAATGCCATGTCTGTTGCATTTTTTCCTGTCACATAATCAAATTGCTGCTCCGGCTTGATTGCCAATCGCTTTAACTCTTTTTCCCAGTTTTTCAGGATCTCCTTCTTCCAGTTTCCGTAAGCTCTTTTTACGACAATTCTTCCGTGTGTGGAAATTTCCTGAACCACTGCTTCTAATTTTGATATCTGCGTATTATCCGCATCAATGACTAATACAATTTTTTGCAAGCCCTGCATCTTCTTCTCTCCTCTTCTATAAATTCCCCGTAAAATCTCTGCGGACATCAATCTTGTCACGATAGTCTCTGAGACGTGTCGTCTCTAAATATTGCTCCACCTCTTCGTACCTCTCCCAATCATGCATTGTAATGACCTGATCAACTGCTACATGATCCAGGAAAAACAATATTCCGTCCGGTCCGTGCTGCCCGAGTCTCGGATCCAGCGGCAAAAAAGCAAGATCGATCCGTTCTTTCCGCAGGGACAAAATCTCCTTCTGATAGGTCGCTACCTGCCAATCATTTTCTATCTGAGGGTCTTCCTCCCAATACCAGATATTCAGATCCCCTGCATGAAACAGGACCTTTCCCTCTGTCCGTATCCAAAATGCCACTCCCTCATCGGTAGACAAAAGCGTACGTATCTCCATATCCTTCCGGAAATAGGTCTGATGCGGCACTACCCGCAACTGCACCTCTCTCTCTTTATCTGTCTCCTCATATAAAATATAAAAAACGTCTTTGCAGATCTGTCTCAAATTCCAGATTACAGGACTGTAATGATCTCCATGACTGTGACTTACAAATACATAGACCGGTTTTCCTCTGTCAAAATCCGGTAATGCGCCCTGAAACCAGTCAAAAATCAAGACTTTCTTTTCTAATTCTACTAAAAATCCGCTGTGTTTTATTTTTGTAACCTTCATCTCTCTTCCTTCTCTTGTATACCATTCCATGCAAAAACATTATATCATACTGTCTGTCACTTTTGTCCTTACAGATGAAAAGTGCTATAATAATAAAATAACATAAAAAAGGAGGAACTTATCTATGTTAGACCCCAAAGTAGCTTCATTGATTAATGAACAGATTAATCAAGAATTTTATTCTGCTTATCTGTACTTAGACTTTGCAAACTATTACACCGATCAAGGCTTGGACGGTTTTGCAAACTGGTATGAAATTCAAGCTCAGGAAGAGCGTGATCATGCCATGCTCATGAGAACCTACATGCAAAACAACGGTGAGTCTGTCAGCTTTTCTGCAGTTGCTCAGCCGGACAAGACTTACAATTCCCCGGAGGATCCGCTACACTTCAGTCTGGAGCACGAGCAGTATATTACCGCCTGTATCAATAAGATCTACAGAGCCGCTTCCGATGTAAACGATTACAGAACGATGCAGTTCTTTGACTGGTTTGTAAAAGAACAGGGTGAAGAAGAAAAAAATGCAGACGATCTCATTAAAAAGTATTCCTTATTCGGTCATGATCCGAAAGGATTGTATTCTCTTAATCAGGAATTGCTCGGTCGTGTGTATGCCGCACCAAGTTTAGTCATCTAATCTCTATAAGAGGGAATTTTTTCTCTCACAAAAAACCGCCCCGGTCAAAAGACCGACGGCGGTTTTTCAGTGTTAGGTGATTTTTTAGATTATTTTTTTCTTCTGCGACCTGCTATCAACAGCACACAGCCGATTATTGCAGCAATACCGACTGTAGACCAAATCAGCGGCAGATAAGTATCTCCCGTCTTTACACGATGCCCGTGGGAGGGAGGGGTAGGCGGTTGCGGCTGCACCGGCTCTTTTTTCGGCTCTACTTCCTTTCCGTCCTTTTCAAAATGAATATCAAACAGTTTCAGTGCAGCCACTTTCGGCATTTCTTTTTAGCGTACTTCTTTGATACCCATTGCTCCGCCATCTGATAACTGCTACGATATTCCTTATCCTTATTTCCGATCCGACGAACTGTCAGCCCGGCATCTTTCGGAATCTTGGCATCTTTTGTTACGCGTGCTTTTACCGTGACACCACCTTCACTGTAGGTCTGCACCCCTGATAAAAAAAGATCTTCCGTACTCTCCTCTTTTTGTATCTTCTGAGAACCGTCCGGACTTTCATTGCCTGCGATTACGGCATTCATCGATCCGCTTATCAATACAATTGCAACAAGCAGTGCAAGAAGCCGCTTTCCACTCTTCTTCATTTCTCCCCTCCAATACTTCCTTATCCTTACTTCGTTATCATGAAATCAGGAAGACGCCTCCTTTAACGCTGTAAAAAAAAGATGCCCATCTTTCTGAATGTACTTGTTCAATATCCCGGTTCTATTTAATTCTCTTTTAAAATATATTTCTATCTCTTTTACAGTATGTAATTACAAAACAAAAAAAGCTAGATGTAATATCTAACTTTTTTGTTTATGCCTTATTCTGTTGTGAAACCACATTTTTCAATTGTTTCAGTCTTAATTTATCTTATTATTTCAGACAATTTCCGATCCATTTAATCACATTTTCGGTACTGTCACCGGATTTTTCCACCTGCTGAAATCCGGCTCCCCAAATTGCGGCAAAATCAAGATTCTTTATCTCCTTCTTATTTTGTAAGATCAGATTTAAATTATATTCCTCTGATAACATCGTCTTTCCCTGGTTCATACCTGTTCGAATTCTCCAGTATTTTGCAATTTTACTGCTTCCGTACTCATGATAAGATGTGTTCAAAAAATACAGCGGCTGATACAGCTTCTGACGAACCGAAACAGGATTTCCCACTTTATCAGTCTGATGAAAGTCCTCTGTGTAAGCACTGACATATTCATGCTTCCAACCGGAATATTTACGATATACATCGGCATTCATTCGAACCAGTCTTGCCGTTGTTTCGTCAAAATGGGTCTTCACCTGCTGCTGTGTTCCGAACAAACGGTTTTCTGTCTGTTCTTTCTGAAAGCCGTCTGCTGCCCCCACTTCTTTTGAGGGCTTTCTGCTGCTTACTATAAATCCTTCTAGATTCAAAACCTTTACCGAATTGCTCTTTTCATTATATTTCAGCCATTCTTTCTCTTTATTCAGCTTTTTCACATACTCCCTCGGCGTCTCATAGGTCACTTCCGAATCCCCCTGCCTTTCGCTATACGGAAATTTAGTGTCCTTCAAAAACTGATTGAGGGATTTCTGAATCTGATTCAACAAATAGTCATAATATTTTCCGGATAAATAGCTTCCGTCCTCAGACTTCTGCAACGACAAGACCGTTCCGTCCGATTTCAGCTTCAATCCGTTGATATAATCGGCATATCGATCCGCCAGATCTTTCGATAACTGAGATGTCCACCTCTGTTTCTTTCTGCTTCCGACAGTATAGAACTGTCCGACATTCCATTCATAAACGGCATTGGGTTCCTCGGAGCTGTTCAACGAACACCAGCTCATCGTCCCGGTCACCTCATCGGAAACAGTATGACCGTCTTCATCTGTCTGTGCCGCTCCGATCTCAGACAGATAAGGGATATATGCCTTACTGTCTCCGGTTGCCCCCGCCATAACGGAAATCATACCGCCGCTTCCTATTCCGAATGTGAATACGGAGTCGGTATTTCCCGGCAGATGATTCTTATTGTATCGAATATACCGAATCGCTGCTTTCAGGTCGGTTACACCGGAAGGCGCTCCCCCGATATAACCGTCAGTTTTTTCCTTCTTTCCGTTTTCCAGTCCCCGGATTCCGGCACGTACATAGATCATACCGGATTTCACATAATCCAACACTTCTTCAAACTGATTCGCATCCGATTCTTTTTCTGCCGTGTAATTAACAGAAGAAACAGGAAATACAACAGGTGCCGTTTTTGCGGTATAACGCCCTACCTTTCCTTTCGGATCAACGGTTGCAGTATATGTTTTTCCGTCCTGATTTTTCTTTACTTTCATATAAGCACTCGGAACGTAGATTCCAAGTGTTTCATATACTTTCGATGCCGGATTTTTACAATATGTCAATTTTGTCTGATAATATAAATCATGTTCCGCATCATAATTCCATGTGTCATTTTTTATTTTTAAGCTTCTCTCCGACGAATCTGCTTTTTGTGTTTTCTTATCTGAACGGATACTGCAACTTGCCATAGAAATCATCATAATGACTGCCATTCCTGTCGCAAATATCTGCCGAATACTTCTTTTCATTCAAAACTCCTTTCCTCTGCCGGACATTTCAAACAGCATTCTCCAACCGCATTCCTTTTAACTCTGTCTGTCATAATCTGTAATCCGATGTGACATTCTTGCTTTCATTTATCTCTACATAGAGTAATATATAATTACACAGACACAGAAATGCTGTTTTCAAAGTATTTCTGCATAATGATCTGACTGCCGTCTTAGAAGCATTGTACCATAAAGGTGGAGGAACAATCGGTAAAGTGCCAAAAAAATTCAAGTTCTTTCGAAACAATCCCGTTTCAATCCGACAATTCAAAAAAGAAACCATATAAACAACATTTGAGGAATATTATTATGAAAAGACAGATTAAGAAACAAATTCAAGGCTATCCTACAATTGATGGAGGAGGTGTCCATCTTGTTCGTGTATTGGGAAATACAACTGCAGACGACTACGATCCGATTCTGATGCTGGATTCTTTTGACAGCAGTCAACCTGAAGATTACACCGCAGGATTTTCTATGCATCCTCATCGCGGAATCGAAACTGTCAGTTATATTTATCGTGGAAAGATGATGCATCGTGACAGCTTGGGACACGAGGATACTATATCCGACGGAGAAGTACAGTGGATGACTGCCGGATCCGGTATTTTACACGAAGAATTGATTCCGGAAACAGAACGCCTGCTGGGTGTACAGCTTTGGCTCAATCTTCCGGCTAAGGATAAGAAGGATTTTGTATATTACCTCCATTGGTATCATAAGTAATCCAATAACCGATTTTTACAATCGGATATAACGTCAGATTGGAGGTGACAGGTTTTCTCGGAGCAACAATGTGCTCCTCCTTTGAATCAACAGACCAGCCGACCAGAACCTGTCCTGCCTTAATCGTAAATGGGACATTCTTGGTAATTAAGAGGGCTTCCTTCTCTGTAAACCTGTGAAAAGTAAGTCCGGTTTTGCGCCGATTCTTTCGGATACATCTTATAAGAAACGATGTAGCTTTTATCATATCGTGCATGTAAAACGGTTTCTTTTTCTTCTGTCAGTTGCTTGCTCTCAAAGGAAACGGTAACTCCCTGTTCAGACGGTTGAATTTCATTTCCGTCTCTATCAAAAATAGTGATATTGTAGGCAAACAATACCTTTTCGTCTCATCTTTTAATGTAACGGGATATGCTTTTACGACTGCACCTGTCGGCAATTTCCCTGTAACAGTGATTCCGGTCTGATCCGGACTTTCCCGCCTATAAGAATCATCTTTATAAATAACGGCTTTTAGCGACTGTAATTCCTGTACGCTCTCTGCCTTTCCCGCCTGTACTCCCCCCTTTACAATAACTCTTCCTACATACAGGACTCCGTCTTTTTCCCTAAGTGCCACATCTGACACCTGATAGTTCCGGTTTAACCGATAGTAAACCATCAAATCTCTTAGACTGATTCTGGGATGCATGGAATAGTCCTTCATAGGTGTAATACCGAAAACAACTCGAAATAGCACAAATAAAACAATCACAAAAAGAAGTAGTTTTTCCAAAAAGACTTTGATATCTTCTTTGTTTTGTAAATATCTCCGCTCTTCTCTGCTTATCTGCGTTGCCATCTTTTGTTTTCGGTTCTTCTTTTTCTTCATATCATAGCCTCCCTAAAGGGCTTTGATTCCGGTTGATATATGACTTTTTTAGTCGACTTTTCTGTACACGGCAGCTAGCGTAACATACCCTCTTTATGATGTCCAGTATCATGTACCACTTTGCACCCCATAGATATTCATAGATTCTATTTTATAAGTAATAAATAGCAAAAAAAACAGAAGCCCGCTCACTTAACGGACTTCCGTATTCTTATGTTCTTTCTGTTTTTATAAGGTCAGATGAATCTCCCGCCCGGAAGATTCATATCGAACAATTGACACCTTTGCAGCTCTCAACATTCTCTTGCTTGCCATTACCGACGGTGTATCTTCATATTTATCCTCTTCATAAACCACTGTCTTTATCCCGGATTGTATAATCGCTTTTGCACATTCATTGCACGGAAAAAGCGTAACATATATTTTGGCGCCTTCTAAACTCCCTCCTCTGTAATTTAAGATGGCGTTTAATTCACTGTGTGTGGAATACAGATATTTGATTTCCAGCGGATCTTCACCTTCACGTCCCCATGGAAACTCATCATCCGAGCAACCGATCGGCATGCCGTTATATCCCATAGATAAAATCTTATTATCTTCACTGACAATACAGGCACCAACCTGTGTATTCGGATCCTTGGAACGCTTTGCCGAAAGCTTTGCCACTCCCATGAAATACTCATCCCAGGTAATATAATCTGTTCTCTTTTTATCCATCTGTCTCCTCCTCGGAAGCAGAGGAATCTGTCTCTTGCTCTTCTATAAAATAACTTCCGTCATTTAATACATCTGCAAGTTTTTTTATAGACTTCTCCATAGATTCCAAACAAATTCCATAGGTAAATAATTCTCCTCCGATCGGATTTAAAATCTCCAGTTCATCTCCGGTTATATGTGTCAAAACATACAGATAGCGTATCGTCGGAAACATTGAGGACAGCTTCTTTCTCATATCCTCTTCAAAGGTAAGAACCAGCGTATTTTCATCTACCTCCGCCTCTTCCAGCTGTTTCGATAAAAACTTTCCGATCTGCATGCCCTTGCTTACCATAACCGCTTCTGCTTTTTGATTTACCGGTTCCGGAAAAAGCACAACCGCTCCTCTTGCATAAATCTCGACAGGATGCCAAAGTGCCTGCTCCCTCAGAAGCTCGGATGCCATCACTTCCCTGCAAGTCCCACTTTTCCCAACAAAAATAATCGTATCAAATTCTTTCATAATGTTTTGTCCGCATCGATCACCCGATGCCCTGCGGCTTTCAAAAGACGATTCATAATCGCCGTTCCGATTGTAGGAGTATCAAAATCCTCTGAATAAATAACTGCTACATCCATCTCATCAAATTCTCTTAAAATAGCATATAAGTTATGAGCAATAGATGCCTCATCCGTTTTGCTTCCGATACTTTTCTTTCTTACAGTCTTATAAGAACCGATTGTCTCATTTGCTGCAATTACGCCGCATAGTCTCCCTTCTGATGTTAATTGATGAATCTTCTTATTTATAGTGGAAATAACGTTGTCCTGATTTCCTTTTACGATAATTAATTCCGCTTTTGGTGCATAATGACGATATTTCATTCCAGGTGCTTTAGGGCGAACATTCGATGACTGCTCCAAACCCGGATCCTCCCGAACCTCTCCGATCTCCTTTTGCAACATAGCTCTTGTAACAGCTCCGGGTCGCAATATCATAGGAGGCTCTACCGTCAAATCTATAATAGTGGACTCAATCCCGATCTCAACAGCTCCTCCGTCAATGATCATGGCAATCTTTCCATCCAGATCCTGTTGCACATGACTTGCCAGAGTAGGGCTTGGCCGCCCTGAAGCATTGGCACTCGGTGCCGCAATCGGTCTCCCGCTTGCCTGTATTACCGCTCTGGCAAGCGGATGACTCGGCATGCGGACAGCTACTGTATCCAATCCTCCGGTTGTCTCATAAGGAATCTTATCCGACTTTTCCAAAATCATCGTCAACGGTCCCGGCCAGAATGCCTTTGCCAGTCGTTCCGCATTGACAGGAATCTCTTTTACCACTTCTTTTAAATCTTTTATATCTGCAATATGAACGATCAGTGGGTTATCACTCGGCCGTCCCTTTGCCGCATATATCTTTTTAGCAGCTTCTGCCATAGTAGCATCCGCCCCTAATCCATATACCGTCTCTGTCGGAAATGCCACCAACTCCCCTTTTTGTAAAAAAGAAGCGGCTTTTTCCAAAACAGTATCCATACTCTTCTTGTCATCCATTTTTTTTATAAATGTTTTCATAAGAAGAATTATACCATACTGAATATAAAGCCGCTACTATCATTCTTTTATTCCTTATTTTAGGAAAGAACCGACCAGACGTCATCGGTCTCATAACCGAGCTTCCAATATGCAGAACCCGCCAATTGCTCCGACTTCATTACGTCCATCTTTAATTTCAGAGATTTTGCATCTTCCATCCAAATCTGACATTTGGCTCCCTGATCATCAAACTTGACATAATGCTGTCCCGCTTTTGCATTCCATACCTTGGATGCATTATTATTTTTGATAATGGTATTGATCTGAGCCATACCGAGTGCATTACTGGAAGTACTTCCATTTTTAGTCTTCCATACACGGCTGTAGAACGGAAGTCCCAATACCATCTGCTCTTTCGGCACTTCTTTCTTTAAGCTGTCAACACTGTTTTTCACATAGCCGATAGAAGAAACACTTCCTGAATCTGAACCTGAAAAATGCTCATCATATGCCATCAATACTACATAGTCCGCAAAAGTCGCTTCCTCTGAGCGATAATATACGCCCGTATAAGCAGACGGCGGATAGTTGTCTACGGACAATACCAGATGATGCGCCTCACACTGGACGGACAACTCTCTTATGAACTGTATATAGCCATAACCCACTTCATTGGAAAGAGACTCAAAGTCAACATTAATCCCGTCTACCTTTGCTTTTACCGCTGCCGTAATCAAATTTTTTACTAACCGATCCCGATTACCGGTGCGGGTCAGCACTGCTGTTGTGTTGATATTTTGCATCTCGAAATTACTTACCAATGCCCATACCTTCAGTCCTTTCTGATGTGCAGTCATCACATAGGACGAACTTGCAAGAGATCCGATCCCTCCAACATTATCTTTCAGATAATACCAGGTAGGTGCCACCACTGTTAAGCCCTTTGTCTTTTGCAATACTTTTGATAAATTTGCATTTGCGACAGTGGTAGTTACCTGATGCCATCCCAGCGAAATCGGCTTATCAGCTTTTATATGATTATAAACAGGTTCCTGAAAATTGTTGCTGTAAGTAATCTTTCTGACAGCTCCCAGTGCGGACTTCTTTACATAGCCTCGATGTCCGTTCAATGTAACCGCTTCTACCCATTTATCCATGGTTTTTACTACTAAGAGCTTTTCTCCTTTTTTCATCTCAGTAACCACTTTGGCACGAATGCCTCCTAAGCCTCTTAACTGTGTATCTTTATCCAGCACCCGATAGGTTACCTGACCATTTCCCTTTCTCAACACAACCCTGTTCGGATTTTTATAAACCTTGGAAGTGATATCCACATATTTCTTTATAAAGCTTACCGACAGATATGCCTGACCGTCTTCGTAAATCACGATTTTTTTATCTGCTTCCTGCGGAATTTTTCCGACAGTATAGGACTTTGTATTCGCTTTCGCTTCCACAATACGATCCGTCAGTGTATACCGCAACAGATGCTCATTTTCATCCCAATAAAAACGGTTGCTGATCTGCTTTTGTGCCACTTCCATAGTTACATAAGCCTCTCCATTTCTGAAAATTCCGACACTGTTGCCCAAATTCCCGTTGATCACTGCATACATGGAGTCCGCTTTTGTCAAATGATAGTAGGTTGCCAGATCGGATTTTTCCTTATTAGGTGCAAATTTCTTAAAATAAATAATCCCACCGACTACTATTAAAACAACTACAAGCAGAAACGGCATAATCCGTACTCTTCTTCGTCTTTTTCTTCTTCTTGCCATATAATGAACCTCATCACTGTGTATGTTTTTATAACGTCAGGGTATATTATACAATAAGAAGCAGGTTCATGGCAATCTGCCATGTCCCCACTTCTTTTCATTAAGGAAATTAACTTTTAGCTTTTAAATTCGATCAAATCTTAATTCAGAAAGAGATCCATCTTCAAAGATGTAATCTCGCATATACCTGGTGTCTTCATGGAGTGTCAATGCATGATTTACCTGGAGTGAATTACTTTTTCTGCCTTCCAAGAATATTGTAATCCCCTGATTCTCATAATTCACAAGCTCCACCAATAATAATGCTTCACCAGCCGTACGTTGTTCTTTCATACCTCTTGAACTCAGGAGGTAACAGTTATCGTGATATGTGTTCTTTTTCTATTCTGCAATTGTCTTATCTTATTTCGTACCCCCATACTTCCTTTCTTTAAATTTTGTTTGTCTTATATAGTTATTGTTGCAGAATAAAAGTATGTCTTTCTCCTCCTTTCCATGCATTCGCATATTCTAAAAAGAGCGTCGAGTCACAATGTTTGTTCTTAAAAATAAATGTGGATTTTTTGGCACATGCCAAGAGTCGGTTTCCCAAAACTTATAAGCACCATGAATATGGTTTACGAACACCTATAAGCAAATTGATTCTAAGTATTTGCGGCACTCCCATCTTAATTTCCTTCGGAAATTGGAAGTGCGTAGGTAATACACCAGAATCAGGTGCATTACATTAAAAGCTCTACGCTCTTTCTATACTATTTGTATCACATTCTATATTTTAATGCAATCAGAAATTTTGTTCCGTTCTCTTTCATCTTTTCATAAAAATTTCACGATTTCTTACTATTCTTTTATCCGCTTCGATAGTAGAATATATTTATACAGAACAATAGAAATATTTTATCTGTATGATTGTTTCTTGACGATAGTTTTAAATTTATATATACTGATTAGTCAATAAGCACTGATTTCCTTCGGAAATCGGAAGTGTAATTGCAATGCACCAAGTTCGGGTGCATTACATTGTATGTGTGGCACTTCCATCTTTATTTCCTTCGGAAATCGGAAGTGTAATTGCAATGCACCAAGTTCGGGTGCATTAC
>CAMYAO010000020.1 GCA_947253885.1 uncultured Clostridium sp. | reverse complement strand
AGATCCTGAGATGTCTCGTGGGCTCGGAGATGTGTATAAGAGACAGGATTATTTTATCGCTATTGACGGCAGTGTTGTTATTTTTTAAAAAGAAAATACCTGGACTGATTTTTGCTGTTTTAACTTTATTATTGGGAATTGCTCAATTTGCATCTTTTTCCAGATATATAAAGTTTGCAGAGTTTGGTTTTTATTTGATGTTGATTGGATGTATAGGATTGTTTGTAAGTGCAATATTGGTTTTGGTTCAAGTACCTAGACGCTAGAAAAATGTTTTATACTAATATTTTATAAAAGACTTGCAAAAATGATTAGCATATGCTAATATGTGATTGTTAGAAAATACTAACTACCACATACTAAAACATACAAATCCTAAACAAGAGATTTCATGCCTCATGAAATCTCATTCTTTTTGATATGAAATAGAGAAAAATAAGTACTCTAAGGGTTTCCTTACTTCAATTTGTAGATTCTGATAAAGAATTGTTTATACTATTTAATGTTTTTGTTGACTAAAGAAAACAATTACAGGTATACTAATAAAAAAAGTAAAAGAAGGGCAGGTTAGGTAAATGAAAAAACATCGCTTCTGGGCATTTAGTTTATTATTCTGTTTAGTTATGGTCTTTTACACAGGATATAAGCATAAGTAGTTAGTATTGTGTTGTTAATTTTGTATATTTTAGGAGGAATCATTATGTTTAATTTAAAATGGAAATCAATCGGTTTAGTAGCAAGCGGAATATTATTTGGAACAGCAGGTATTAAGGTTCTGACAAGCGCTGATGCAAAAAAAGGATATGCGCAGGTAACTGCTGCTGTATTGAGAGCAAAAGATTGTATTGTTAACGGCACAAGCAAAATTCAGGAAAACTGTGGCGATATTTTAGCGGAAGCAAAGGAAATCAATGCAATTCGTGCAGAAAAAGAGCAGACATTTGAATCAGTAGAAGAAGTTGCAGAAGCAACAGAAGAATAATCAATAGTAATTTTTACCCGCATTTATTGCGGGTATTTTCAAATAGAAAGGATTCTGGATGAGATTTCAGATTTTACATGAGTTGCGTAATCGTATGCGTGTTCGAATGGATGTAAATCGGATGACTTTTTATGAGGCGGATTTACTGGAATATTATTTAAATTCTTTACCGATTGTAAAAGAGGCAAAGGTATATGAGCGTTCCGGAGATGCTGTAATTTCTTTTTACGGAAGTCGGAACGAGATTATTTCTGAATTGCAGTGTTTTCAGTATAAGAAAGCGGAAAAGTTGGAGCTTGTACCGGACGAAACCGGACGAGAGCTGAATTATGAATATTATGATAAGTTGGTCACAAAAGTAGGTTTTTATATTTTCAGAAGAATATTCTTCCCAACTTCTATTCGAAATATCTATACGACGATACGTTCCATTCCATATATTATAGAAGGAATTAAATCATTAAGAGATAAAAAACTGGATGTATCCGTATTGGATGCAACAGCAATTGCAGTTTCTATGATTCGAAAAGATTTTGCAACAGCAGGATCAACGATGCTTCTTCTTGGAATAGGAGAAATACTGGAAGAATGGACACATAAAAAGTCAGTAGATGACATCGCCAGATCTATGGCTTTAAATGTCAAAAAAGTCTGGTTAAAAGGAGAAGAGACAGACGTGCTGGTACCTCTTTCAGAAGTACAGGAAGGGGATATTATTGTTGTTCATATGGGAAATGTAATTCCTTTAGACGGAACGGTGACATTTGGAGAGGGAATGGTAAACCAGGCTTCTCTGACAGGAGAGCCGTTAGCAGTTCGCAAATGTGCAGACAAGAGTGTGTATGCCGGAACCGTCTTGGAAGAAGGAGAGCTTCATATTTGCGTCAAGAACAAAAAAGGTGCGACCAGATATGAAAAGATCGTTCAAATGATTGAAGATTCGGAGAAATTAAAATCCGATTTAGAAAGCAAAGCGGCACATTTGGCAGATCGACTGGTACCGTGGACATTTGCCGGAACCGTTTTGACTTATCTGCTTACAAGAAATGTAACCAAGATGCTTTCTGTTTTGATGGTTGATTTTTCCTGTGCTTTAAAATTGGCAATGCCGATAGCAGTTTTATCTGCAATGAGAGAGGCTACCGAGTCCAATATGACAGTAAAGGGCGGAAAGTATTTAGAAGCAATCGCGGAAGCGGATACGATTGTATTTGATAAGACCGGAACATTGACGAAGGCGCATCCGACAGTGGCAAAAATTGTTTCGTTTAATGGAAGTTCAGAAGATGAGCTGCTTCGTGTGGCGGCATGTCTGGAAGAACATTTTCCGCATTCAGTTGCAAATGCGGTGGTGAACGAAGCGATTAAACGAGGGATCGAACATCAGGAAATGCATTCTAAAGTAGAATATATCGTTGCACACGGAATTGCCAGTTCCATCAATGAGAAAAAGGCGGTTATCGGAAGTTATCATTTTATTTTTGAAGATGAAAAAGTTCCGATTCCTTCAGATAAACAGACTCTGTTCGATGAATTACCGGATGAGTTCTCTCATCTATATCTGGCAATTGACGGAGAATTAGCAGCGGTTATCTGTATAGAAGATCCGATAAGAGATGAAGTGAAAGATGTGATAAAAGCACTCCGCGGGATCGGCATTTCCAATGTTGTAATGATGACAGGAGACAGTGAACGGACAGCGAAAGCGGTAGCGGCAAGAGTGGGAGTGGATACTTACTATTCAGAAGTGTTACCGGAAGATAAAGCCAGGTTTGTAGAAGAAGAGAAAGCAAAAGGACATAAAGTTATTATGATCGGAGACGGTATCAATGATTCTCCAGCATTGTCTGCTGCTGATGTCGGAATCGCAATCAGTGACGGTGCTGAAATTGCAAGAGAAATTGCGGACATTACTATTTCAGGAGAAAGCTTATCGGAATTGGTGACACTGAAGTTGATCAGTAACGGACTTTTAAAGAGAATTAAACAAAATTATCGTTTTGTAATGAGTTTTAATTTAGGATTGATCATTCTTGGAGTGGTAGGTATTATTACCCCTTCCACTTCCGCACTGTTGCATAATGCATCTACCATAGGAGTCAGCCTGCAGAGTATGAAAAACATTATTCCGGAAGAGGAACAGCATACAGTATAAAAGAAAGGGTTTTGTACGTTACTTTACAGTAAGGTGCAGAACCTTTTTTGTTTGTCCGAAAGCAGAAATTATTTGTTTCCAGAAAGATAGATGGTGTGTAGATAATAGACAGTTGCATTGAAAACGACAGATGAATATGATATAATTTTCTCTAGTTTTGTCTGGAAAACGAAAAGAGGAAAGAAATGAATCAGAAAAGAAAAGGAATAGATATTTATAAAATTGCATTAATAGGTATTTTGTCGGCAATTGCATACATCTTAATGTTTTTAGAATTCAGTATACCGTTAGTACCGTCCTTTATTAAGATGGATATTTCAGATCTTCCGGCATTAATGGGAAGTCTGGCAGGAGGGCCGATTGTAGGTGTGATAATAGCGCTGATTAAAAATCTGCTTCATATGACAGTCTCCACATCGGGATTTGTTGGAGAATTGTCAAATTTTATGTTAAATGCATTATTTGTATTGCCGGCAGGTATTTTATACAAACGTCATAATACAAAGAAATCCGCATATTTGGGAGCATTACTCGGAGCAGTTTTGATGGCAGTTGTCAGTGTTGTTGCAAATTATTTTATTGTGTATCCTGTATATTATAATTTTCTTCCGAAGGATACGATTGTTGCTATGTATCAGGCAATTTTACCCGGTGTAAAAAATATTCTGCAGTGTTTAATTGTATTTAATATGCCGTTTACTTTTGTAAAAGGAATGATTTCTGTTGTGATTACAGTTTTGATCTATAAGCGAATAGAACCTATTTTAAGATTTCGTCGGAAGTAGGGCAGAGAGGTAGCTAAGATGAAAAAAATAAAAATTAAAGATATGTTGATGTCGATTCCGATTATTCAAGGCGGAATGGGAATCGGAATCAGTCGTTCCCGTCTGGCCGGTGCCGTTGCTTCAGAGGGTGGAATGGGAGTTATTTCTACGGCGCAGATCGGCTATGATCATCCGGATTTTAAAAAGGATCCTGAAAAGTATAATCTGGAATTTTTAACAAAACATATTAAAAAGGCAAAAGAACTTGCAAAAGGAAATGGAATGATTGCCGTAAATCTGATGGCGGTAACCCGTTTATATTCTGATTATATAAAAGCGGCATGTGCTGCCGGAGTAGATGCAATTATTTCCGGTGCGGGACTTCCTATGAGCCTTGCAAGAGATACAAAGGGGACAGATACTGCAATTGCTCCGATTGTATCCAGTGCGAAATCAGCACAGGTAATACTTAAGTACTGGGACCGAAAAGATCAGAGAACAGCGGATTTTTTAGTAATTGAAAGCGCTTTGGCAGGTGGACATCTCGGTTTTTCGAAAGAAGAAATAGATTCTTTTGATATGAATCTGTTTGGTGAGGAAATCAAAAAGATTATAGAAGTGAAGCGCATATACGAAGAGAAATATGCCTGTCAGATACCTGTATTTGTAGGCGGAGGAATATTTGATAAATCAGATGTGGAGTGGGCATTGTCTTTAGGTGCGGACGGTGTTCAGGTAGGAAGCAGATTTGTGACAACCAAGGAATGTGATGCCTCAGAAGCATTCAAACAGGCATATGTGGATGCAAAGAAAGAAGATATCGTAATTATTCAGAGCCCGGTAGGATTGCCCGGAAGAGCTATCAATAATAAATTTGTACAGGAGATGATGAATAACGGACAAGTTCCGATTACTTGGTGCTACAGTTGTATGAAAGCATGTAATCCCAAGGTGGCAAAGTATTGTATCAGCAGTAAATTAATAGATGCAGTAAAGGGAGATGTGGAGAATGGTTTGGTTTTTTGCGGAAAACGAACAGATGAAATCAAGGAAATCACATCTGTACCTTCTGTTATTGCAGATCTTCTCGGAACAATTGGATAAAAAATTGCTATACCGTCCGGTATAGCAATTTTTTTGATATTTGATATAAAAGATAACTGATTATTCTTCGTCCGGTAAGAATTCAATCTGTCCGGCCGACATGGATTGGATTCTTGCCAGAGAACATACATGAATGCCTTGTTCTTCTAATTTGTGGCGTCCGGGCTGAAAGGATTTTTCAATCATGGATCCCAGTCCTGCAACTGTAGCACCTGCCATATGAATCAAACGTACGGCACCGGTTCCGGCTTCTCCGTTGGCAAGAAAGTCATCGATAATCAGTACATGATCCTCTTCATTAATCTGATGCATGGACAATGTCAGTTCATAACTGTTTTTCTTTGTAAAAGAAGTAACTTCTGTATGGTATAATTCTTTGTTAAGGATAGCAGAAGGCTGCTTTTTTAAGATAACCATCGGAACTTGCAATTCTATTGCAGTCATAAGTGCAGGAGCAATTCCGGAGCTTTCGATAGTAATTACCTTGGTAATACCGGTGTTTCGAAAATGATCTGCAAACACCTTTCCGACTTCTGCCATTAGAACGGGATCCACCTTATGGTTTAAAAAGCTGTCAACCTTTAAAATGTCCTCATTAATTGCCTTTCCTTCTGAAAGAATTTTTTCTTTTAATAATTTCACGATATCCGTCTCCTTTATATAAGCTTAGTGAAATTATAGCATAATTTTAAAGGTGATTATACAGAGAGTGTGAAAAAATATTGAAAACCAGTTCTAGTTGTGAAATAATAAGAAACGATGAATATTACACTATATACAGTAGGAAAAGTAAAAGAAGCATTTTATAGAAATGCAGTTGCGGAATTTCAGAAACGTTTAAGTAAATATTGCCGTTTGGAACTGATCGAAGTCGCAGATGAAAAAACAAATGATATGGATTCACCCGGCGGAAAGGATATGATTCTGAAAAAAGAAGGAGATCGTATTCTGTCTAAAATAAAAGAGGATGTATTTGTGGTGGCACTTGCAATTCAGGGGGAAGAGATGACTTCCGTTGAGTTTTCAAAATATATGTCCAATCTGGCTTTGCATGGACGATCAAATATCGGATTTGTGATAGGAGGATCTCTGGGATTATCTGATGAAGTATATAAAAGGGCAGATATACAGATCAGTTTTTCCAAGATGACATTTCCGCATCAACTTATGAGAGTAATTACACTGGAGCAGATATATAGGGCATTTCGAATACAATATAATGAGCCCTATCATAAATAAGGAGAGATATGGCAAGTTCACAGCAGGTACTGAATATACCGGCGTTTCATATGGCGAATGTATTTGGTCAATTTGATACAAATTTAAAATTAATAGAATCTGTACTTCCTGTTAAAATATCAGTTCGCGAGGATGGAGTCAAAATAAACGGCACAGTTTCCGGAGTGAAGCAGGGAGCTATGGTGTTAAAGGAACTATTGGCGATTTCCAACAAAGGACAAACAATAGGCGAACAGAATGTGTCTTATTTGTTGGATATGGCAAATGAACACAATATGGATGAGATTGCTAAGATGTCCGATACGATTATTTGTCACACGACAATGGGAAAGCCGGTACAGCCGAAAACACTTGGACAAAAGCAATATGTGGATCTAATCAGAGATAAGATGATTGTGTTTGGAAACGGTCCTGCCGGAACAGGAAAAACCTATTTGGCAATGGCGATGGCAATTACCGCTTTTCAAAAAGAGGAAGTCGGAAGGATTATTCTGACAAGACCAGCAATAGAAGCAGGAGAAAATCTGGGATTTTTACCGGGAGATCTGCAGCAAAAGATTGATCCCTATTTAAGACCGTTATACGATGCATTGTATCAGATAATGGGGGCAGAAAGTTTTTTGAGAAATCAGGAGAGAGGTCTGATTGAAGTGGCTCCTTTGGCCTATATGAGAGGGCGGACTCTGGATAATGCATTTATCATTTTAGATGAAGCGCAGAATACAACCAGTGCTCAGATGAAAATGTTTCTGACCCGTATCGGATTTGGATCGAAAGTTGTAGTGACCGGTGATCCGTCACAGAAGGATCTGCCTTCGGGAACCAGATCGGGATTGGACGTTGCTTTAGAGGTCTTAAAAAAGGTAGATGATATCGGAGTATGTAATTTAACGAGTATGGATGTGGTCAGACATCCGATTGTACAAAAGATTGTAAAGGCATACGATGATTTTGAACATAAAAAAACACCAAGAAAGAAATAGGAAGCATATAAATAATGTCAGTTGTTTTAGAAAAAAAAGAAAGCCCCGGTTTTTCTTTTCAATATAAAAAACTTGCAGAAAAGGTCGTGGACTGCGTGTTGGATACCGAAGAATTTCCGTTTGAGGCGGAGGTGAATTTAATTTTTACAGGATTAGAAGAAATTCACCAGATCAACATGGATACAAGAGGAATTGATCGACCTACAGATGTACTTTCTTTTCCAATGATTCCATATTCCTATCCGGCAGATTACAGAGAATTAAAGAGTCACACTTCTTTGTATCTGAATCCGGACAGTGAGCAAATTTTACTGGGGGATATCGTATTGTGTATTGATAAGGTAAAGGCTCAGGCATTGGAATACGGACATAGTGAAAAAAGAGAATATGCATTTTTAATTGCACATTCTATGTTGCATCTTCTCGGATATGACCATATTCAGGAAGAAGAACGCATAGAAATGGAAACAAAGCAAAATCTTATATTGAACAAGTTGAAAATTTATCGTTAAGGAAGAATCTATGAGTAGTCAAAGACGGAGTGATTCCAGTTATTTGGTACAGGGCTCCATATTAGCAATTGCATCTATTGTCAGTCGTGTGATCGGTCTGGTATACCGAATGCCACTCACTGCAATTATCGGAAACCATGGAAATGATTATTATAGTACTGCATTTGAAATTTACAGTATGTTGCTGTTAATCTCATCTTACAGTTTACCGATGGCAGTATCCAAAATGGTTTCTGCAAGAGTGGCCAGCAGACAGAATGAAAATGCATATCGTGTATTTAAGAGTGCTGCGTTATTTGCATTTATTACCGGTTTGATCGGATGCCTGATTTTATTATTCGGATCAGGACTCTTTACAAAACTGTTTAAAACCCCTCTTGCAATTTATGCACTCAGGGTATTGACTCCTACTTTAATCATTGTAGCTGTATTAGGTGTGGTTCGAGGATTTTTTCAAGGCCTCGGAACTATGATTCCAAGTGCCTTTTCTCAAATAATTGAGCAGGTGATTAATGCAGTTGTATCAGTCGGAGCGGCATATGTGCTGTTTCAATACGGGATGCGTATCGGTACAGCTGTTTCTGGAGTGAGCACACAGGATTTTGCTTCTGCATACGGGGCGGCAGGCGGCACCTTGGGGACCGGTATCGGAGCGGCGTTTGCGTTATTGTTTGTCGGATTTACGTTTTTTGCGTATCGCCCATCGTTTAAAAAGCGTTTTCATATTGACAGTCATCACAGAGCACAGGTAGAAAACTATAAATCTGTCATGAGAATTTTAGTTTTAACAATTGTTCCGATTCTGCTCAGTACGACTGTATACAATTTGGTTTCTATTGTAGATCAGATTATTTTCAAAAATATTGCGGCAGTACAGGGTTATGAAAAATCCATTGTTTCTACATGGTGGGGAATTTATGCCGGAAAATACAGAGTTTTGGTAAATGTGCCGATTTCCATTGCCAGTGCACTGGCAGTTTCGGCAGTTCCGGTGATTACATCCGCTTTTGCACAAGGAGACAGAGAGACTGTTCGCCGCAAAATAGGGATGTCTCTTCGCTTTGAGATGGTAATTGCATTTCCTATGACAGTCGGTTTGATGGTATTGGCATCTCCGATTCAGCAGCTTTTATTCGGGGATGGAACCAGATTAACGGCAAACCTGATGATATTCGGAGCGATATCTATTATTTTCTATTCAATCTCCACATTGTCAAATGCAATGCTACAGGCGATTGATCAAATGCGAACACCGGTGATTAATGCGGTGATTGCCCTGGTCGTTCAGGGGATTGCCATACTGATCTGTATGTTTGTACTTCATTTGGGGATATACAGTGTCATTATTGCGAATATTGTTTTTTCTTTGGTAATGTGCATCTTAAATGGAAGAGCAGTGGCGGAACATTCCGGATTTCGTGTAAGAATTCGAAAAACTTATATTAAACCTGCCATGGCTTCTATTGTGATGGGAATTATTACCTGGTTGTTCTATCATGGAATTCATAAAGTGACACATTCAAATGCAATTGCATGTGTCATCGCAATTATAATCGCAATGATCGTATACGCCGTTGTAATGTTGAAAATAAAGGGAATAACAGAAAAAGAGTTGTATAGTTTCCCTAAGGGAACAGCGATTATACGAATTGCAAAAAAGGTGCATCTATTATAATGAAAAAAAATAAATATGATTTAATTATTGTCGGGGGTGGGGCTGCCGGATTAATGGCAGCCATAACTGCAGCAAAGAAATCAAAAAAGGTTTTGATTCTTGAACACCAGTCTTGTTTAGGAAGAAAGATACTAAGTACAGGAAATGGCAGATGTAATTTTACAAATCATAAGCAGGGCATTCGATACTATCTATGCGATGACCCTGCCTTTGTCATTTCTATTATCAGACAATTTTCTGCAGAAGATACCGTTTCCTTTTTTCGGGAACTCGGAATCAGAGAGAGAAAGCGGGACGGATATTATTATCCGAGAACCAATCAGGCAGCAACTGTTTTGAACGGACTGCTCTATGCTCTTAAATTGTATGGGGTAGAGGTTGCACTGGAGTGTGAACTGTCAGAAATTGAAAAAGGACCGGAAGGATTTTTGTGTAAAACGAATCAGGGACTTTATCGGGGCACAGCCTGTCTGATTGCAACCGGAGGTTGTGCGGCACCCAAACTCGGAAGTGATGGAAGCGGATATGCATTAGCGACACAATTCGGACACCATATAAAACAGCCGTTGCCGTCTTTGACAGCATTAGAGACGACTGCCGTTTGGAAAAAAGAAACGAGCGGAGTGCGATGTGAGGCATGTCTATCACTATGGAAGAATGGACAATTTATCTCAAAGAACATGGGAGAATTACAAATGACAGAATACGGTCTTTCCGGTATTCCGATCTTTCAGATCAGTCATCATGCAATCCATGCTCTGGAGGAAGGCAGTCGGGCAGAAATTTTGATAAATTTCCTTCCGGAATTTTCCGAATCGGAGATAATAACGATGATAAGCCCGATTTTATGTGGTTATACAGAATTGTTAAAGAAGTCTGATCATCATCGAAAACCACAGGCAATACTGGCATTGGCGTTGGTGAAAACACTGGGGCATTTTGTCCATCATAAGCTTGCGTCCATGCTCGTGCGGCAAATTAAATTTTCAAAATCTGATCCGGAACGGGTAATGCGTGGAGAGGTATCGGAATGTGTAACGTCTCTTTTGCCGTATTTAACAGAGTTTAAAGTGGAGATATCCGGATATAAGGGATTTGATTTTGCACAGGTGACAAGCGGCGGAGTCGATATATCCGAGCTTTATCCAAAGACTATGGAGTCAAAATTAGTTTCAGGCTTGTACTTTGCAGGTGAAATTGTAGATGTGGACGGATTGTGTGGCGGTTACAATTTACAGTGGGCCTGGTCCAGCGGATATGTAGTAGGGAAGCATATATAATGTCAAAAATTATTCGAATAACTCAAATAAAGATGCCTGTTCATCATACAGAGGAAGAGGTATTAAAAAAAGCACTCCGGATTTGTCATATAAAAGAGGAGGAAGTCCGATCGATTTATATTTCCAGACAATCTGTGGATGCCAGAAGAAAGCCGAATATATATTTTCAATATTCAGTTGATGTTGAAATTACATCCGACAGACGGATACATCTGCCGAAAAACAGTACAATTATCTCTCCGGTTTTGTACCGACCGAAGATTACCGGAAATAGTTTATTGAAAGGTAAAATTGCTGTAATCGGTGCCGGACCGGCAGGTTTATTCTGCACGTATCAATTAGCATTGGCAGGATATTGTCCGGTGCTGATTGAGAGAGGAAAGAAGGTAGAAGAACGTCAACAGGATATTGAAAAGTTTTGGGAAACCGGGGTATTGAACGGTAACTCAAATGTTCAGTTCGGAGAGGGCGGTGCCGGAACCTTCTCTGATGGGAAATTAAATACACAGATAAAAGATAAGTTTGGAAGAAATCGGTTTGTATTAGAGACATTGGTTCGTTTCGGCGCTCCGGGTGAAATCTTATATCAGGCAAAGCCTCATATCGGAACAGATGTTTTAAGTGTTGTATTAAAAAATATGAGAGAAGAATTGCTTTCTTTGGGTGTCGAAATCTTATTTGAAACTCAGGTGGTGGATTTTCTGCATCAAAACGGTAGAATTTGCAAGCTGCTTTTGAGTAACGAAATGAGGTTGTCCGTTGGCGCGGTAGTATTAGCCATCGGTCATAGTGCAAGAGATACATTTGAGATTTTATATCAGAGAGGCATACAAATGGAGGCCAAGTCGTTTGCAGTCGGTTTCCGGATAGAGCATGATCAATCACTGATCAATACTGCGCAATACGGAGAACACTATGATAAGGTTCTTCCGTCTGCCGACTACAAATTGACGTATCAGACATCCGGAGGAAGAGGTGTTTATTCTTTCTGTATGTGTCCGGGAGGATTTGTGGTAGATGCTTCATCTGAAAAGAATAGATTGGCGATAAATGGTATGAGTTATCATGCTCGGGACAGCAAAAAAGCAAATTCTGCAATTGTGGTAACGGTTTCTGCTAACGATTTTTCGGATGATTCTCCTTTATCCGGAATGATGTTCCAACGGAAAATTGAAGAAAAAGCCTACCGTTTGGGGAAAGGGCTAATCCCACAACAAACATTTGGAAGTTTTGAAAGAAATGAAACGGATCCGGAGACAACTGTCAATACCTCGTGTATAAAAGGTTGTCGAACCTGGGCGAATCTGAGAACGATTCTTCCGGAAGAGCGAAATGCGGATCTATTGGAAGCAATCCATGCGTTCGGTAAGAAGATAGAAGGATTCGATAGAGAAAATGCCATTTTGTCAGGAATTGAAAGCAGAACCTCTTCTCCGATCAGAATTCCGAGAAACGATGAATTTCAGGGCTCAATACAGGGAATTTATCCATGCGGAGAAGGTGCAGGGTATGCGGGCGGAATTACAAGTGCGGCTATGGACGGACTAAAAGTAGCGGAAGCAATTATGAAGAAATATAAAAATAAGTAAAAATAAGAGATAGGAGGTAAAATGGCCGGTTTAACACCCATGATGCAAAAATACATGGAAACAAAAGAAGAATATAGTGACTGCATTCTTTTTTATCGTTTAGGAGATTTTTATGAGATGTTTTTTGAAGATGCAAAGATTGTATCAAAAGAACTGGAATTGACCCTGACCGGAAAAAGCTGCGGATTGGAAAAACGTGCTCCTATGTGTGGGGTTCCCTATCATGCAGCTGAGACTTACCTCAATCGATTAGTACAAAAAGGATATAAAGTTGCAATTTGTGAGCAGGTGGAGGATCCGAAGCAGGCAAAAGGATTGGTGAAAAGAGAAGTGATCCGTGTGGTGACACCGGGAACTACTTTGGATCCGGCAGGATTAGACGAAACAAAGAATAACTATATTATGGGGATTTTTTGTGATGAGAGTGGCTATGGCCTGGCAATTGCGGATATTACGACAGCGGATTTTTTTGTAACAGAAGTGGATAGTGTCAGGAAATTAAAAGATGAACTCAGTAAATTTACACCTTCCGAAATAGTTTGCAATGCATCATTTTTAATTTCAGGAATCGATATACAGGATCTTGAACATCAATATTCTTTTATCATATCTTCTTTGGAAGATTGGTTTTTTACAAGTGAAAATGTGGAACGTACACTACTTTCCCATTTTCATGCACCCAGTTTTGCGGCACTCGGACTCTCTGATTTTCCAATCGGAGCAGTTGCTGCAGGTGCTCTGTTTCAGTATTTGCTGGAAACTCAAAAGACCGGTTTGGAACATATATCTAAAATCGAGCCATATTTGTCCGGAAAATATATGCTGTTAGACGCTGCGACAAGAAGAAACCTGGAATTGACGGACACACTGAGAGAAAAACAAAAACGCGGTTCTCTGTTATGGGTCTTGGATAAAACCAAAACAGCAATGGGAGCCAGATTACTTCGTTCTTACGTTGAACAGCCTCTTATATCCAAATGTGATATAGAAATGAGATTGGATGCTGTAGATGTGTTGTATCACAATATGATTGCCAGAGAAGAAATTCGGGAATATTTGCAACCGGTTTATGATCTGGAACGTTTGATTACCCGTATTGTATACGGAACGGCTAATCCGAGAGATTTCATTGCATTTAAAAATTCTATCAGAATGTTGCCTTCCATTAAGATGATTTTATCGGAATTGGATGGAGTATTATTGAAAGAGATCAATGAGAATATGGACGAACTGACGGATATCTGTGATCTGATTGAAGAGTCAATTACAGAGGAACCGCCTATTACTGTTCGTGATGCGGGGATTTTAAAATCCGGTTACAATCATCAGGTAGATGAATTAAGAAGTGCAAAAACAGACGGAAAACAATGGCTTTCAAAAATTGAAGAAGAAGAACGGGAAAAAACAGGGATTAAAAACCTCCGAATTAAATATAATAAGGTATTCGGTTATTATTTAGAGGTTACTAATTCTTATCGGGATCTTGTGCCGGAATATTATACTCGAAAACAGACACTGACCAACGCAGAGCGTTATATCACACCGAAGCTGAAAGAATTGGAAGATAAGATTCTGGGCGCGGAAGATAAGTTGACTGCATTGGAATATGAGATTTTTTGTTCGATTCGAGATCAGGTTGCAAGTCATGCAGGTCGTATCCAAAAGACAGCAAAACAGATTGCCATGTTGGATGTTTTTACTTCTCTGGCATACGTTTCAGAAGGAAACGGTTATGTTCGCCCAAGGTTAAATGAGATTGGAACACTGGAGCTGAAAGAGGGGCGTCATCCGGTTGTAGAGCAGATGTCCGGAAATTTATTTATTCCGAATGATGTATATTTAGACAATGAAAAAGACAGAATCTCAATTATTACCGGACCGAATATGGCAGGAAAATCAACTTATATGCGTCAAGTTGCACTAATTGTTTTAATGGCGCAGATAGGGTGTTTTGTTCCGTGCCAATCGGCAGATATTGGAGTGGTGGATCGGATTTTTACAAGGGTCGGTGCTTCCGATGATCTGGCAAGCGGTCAGTCCACTTTTATGGTTGAAATGACAGAGGTGGCAAATATTTTGCGAAATGCATCTAAAAGAAGTCTTTTAATATTGGATGAGATAGGTCGAGGGACTTCAACTTTAGATGGGCTCAGTATCGCATGGGCGGTTGTAGAGTATATCAGTAATCCTAATCTGATTGGAGCGAAAACTTTGTTTGCAACTCATTATCATGAGTTGACAGAATTAGAGGGAAAAATAGAGGGAGTACAAAATTATTGTATTGCAGTACAGGAAAAAGAAGAGGACATCGTTTTTTTGAGAAAAATAATTAAGGGCGGTGCAGATAAGAGTTACGGAATACAGGTAGCAAAGCTTGCAGGAGTTCCGGATGTTGTGATACAACGGGCAAGAAAGATTTGTGAAGAATTGGAGGGAACAGATCTGTCGGAAATTGTAAAGCAAATGGATGTGGAAACAGAGACAGAGCTGAAACAGCAGGAGAAAACGACAGGATATGAACAGTTGAGTCTGTTTTCAGAAGAGGATACTTTAAGAAGCAGAATCAGATCCTTAGATATTACAAATATGACACCGATAGAAGCAATTAATGAACTATACCAATTACAAGCTAGGGTGAAAGAAGGTAAGTAATGGCAGAAATTCAACTATTAGATCAGCAAACGATAGAGAAAATCGCAGCAGGTGAGGTAGTAGAGCGCCCTTCGTCTGTGGTGAAAGAATTAGTGGAAAATGCAATAGATGCCAATGCAACAGCTATAACAATCGAAATAAAAGAGGGCGGTATTCGTCTGATTCGAATTACTGATAACGGTTGCGGAATAGAAAAAAGTCAGATACAGAAGGCGTTTTATCGTCATGCAACCAGTAAGATCCGATCTGTTGAGGATTTGTTGGACATTTCTTCTCTCGGCTTCAGAGGAGAAGCGCTATCCAGTATTGCAGCAGTCTCACAGATGGAACTGATTACAAAGCCGATTTCGCCTTTGTTGGGAGTACGATATGTGATTGAAGGTGGAAAAGAAATTTCAATAGAGGAGATGGGGGCGCCGAACGGAACTACTTTCCTGGTACATAATTTATTTTATAACACGCCTGCAAGAAAGAAGTTTCTAAAATCTCCAGCAACAGAGGCAGGCTATATCTCTGATCTGATAGAGCGTCTTGCACTTTCGCACCCGGACATTTCTTTTACGTTTATTAACAATAATGATACAAAATTGCACACGTCCGGAAATGGAAAATTAAAAGATATTATCTACAATGTATTCGGACGGGAGGTTGCCTCCGCAATGTTGGAAATAGACAGTTGTATATCTGACTTTCGAGTGACCGGTTATATTGGAAAACCGATTATTTCCAGAGGAAATCGAGTATATGAAAACTACTTTATTAACGGTCGATATGTAAAAAGTAAAATAGTTTCCAAAGCGATAGAAGACGGATATAAGGGATTTTTGATGCAACATAAATACCCGTTTACTGCATTACATTTTACAATGGATGGACGAAATTTAGATGTAAATGTACATCCGAATAAAATGGAACTTCGTTTTTCAAATGAGAAAGAGGTTTACTCTGTTTTGTCGGAACTGATTCATAACACATTGTCGGAACCTGAATTGATACCGGAGGTCTCAGTTGGAAAAGAAAATCGAACCGAAAAAAATACAGATCCTTTGCCGAAAATAAAAAAGGGAGAGATTCCGGAACCATTTGAAACAAAACGACTAGAGAAGCTCAAAGAATTTGTAAAAAAAGATTCTCCTTATCAGCCGAAGTATCCAAATATGCAAAAAAAAGTGGAGTTATTAAAAGAAGCATCGGACATAATTGATAATCAAATGTCTGATACTGTCCGAAAGCAGATGACACTTTCCGAAATCGGTTTGCAGACAGAATCGTCTGCTGATGTGCCACAACAAAAATTAAAAGGAACAACATTGCAAAGTCATAGGATTATTGGGCAGTTATTTGATACCTACTGGTTGATTGAATCCGGAGATCAGTTTTTTATGATTGATCAGCATGCCGCTCATGAAAAGGTGCTCTATGAACAGATGATAGCGGAATACCATGACAGACATATTCATTCTCAAATAATCAGCCCCCCTGTTGTATTTACGCTGTCTATGCCTGAGGAACAGTTGTTATTACGTTATGAGGAGCAATTTAAGAATCTGGGGTTTACGATGGAACCGTTTGGAGGAAGAGAATATGCCGTTACTTCCGTTCCTGCCAATTTATATGGTTTGAGCGGAGCGGATGTTTTCAGAGAAATTATGGAGGAACTCGGGAGTATCAGTGAAAGAGATACACCGGATCTGATTGCCGAGAAAATTGCATCTATGTCCTGCAAAGCCGCAATTAAAGGAAATCATGTTTTATCCAGACCGGAAATAGCCCATCTGATAAAAGAACTGTTAACTTTGGAAAATCCATATTTTTGTCCACATGGACGTCCGGTAATTGTAGCAATGACAAAATATGATATAGAGAAGAAGTTTAAAAGGATTGTATGAAAGATAAAAAACCGTTGGTAATTATAGCCGGACCTACTTCTGTTGGAAAAACCGGTATATCTATTCAGCTTGCTAAAAGAATTCATGGGGAAATTATTTCCGCAGATTCCATGCAGGTGTATAAAGGAATGGATATTGGCACAGCGAAAATAACATCAAGTGAGATGGAGGGTGTTCCTCATTATTTGATAGATATTCTTCGACCGAAAGATGAATTTAATGTTGTTGTATTTCAAAAGTATGCAAAGCATGCAATGGAAACTATTTATCGAAATGGACATATTCCGATTCTGGTCGGAGGCACCGGTTTTTATATTCAGTCTATTTTATATGATATTGATTTTTCGGAGGGAGAACAGGATATAGAGTATCGTGCGACTCTGGAAGCTATGGCTATAAAAAACGGAGACGGGTATTTGCACCGCTTGCTGCAAAAGGTAGATGCAAAATCGGCAGATAATATCCATCCCAATAATAGAAAGAGAGTGATTCGTGCGCTGGAGTATTATAAAATAAACGGAGAACCGATTTCAAAGCACAATGAGGAGGAAAGAAAGAAAATATCTCCTTATGAGGCATACTATTTTGTTTTAAATGATGATAGAGAACGACTCTATCAAACGATCGAACAGAGAATAGATCAGATGATGGAAAACGGCTTGTTGGAAGAAGTTCGCAATTTAAAAAAAAGAGGTTATTCCAGTGATATGGTATCTATGCAGGGACTTGGTTATAAGGAATTATTAGAATATCTGAACGGAGATTGTACACTGGAAGAGAGTATTTATAAATTAAAACGGGATACCAGACATTTTGCTAAAAGACAGCTTACCTGGTTTCGCCGAGAAAAAAATGTAATATGGATCTCTAAAGCGGATTATCAATACGAGAAACAGAAAATTGTAGATTATATGATAGATATTATGAATAAAAAAGAAACGGAGATAAAGTGAGGGAATATATTAAGCAACAATACCTGAAGATGGGAATCGAAGCCGGAGTATATGAGTTTGGAGAATCGATATTGGCTTCATTAAAAGAACGATTTTTAGAAATTGATCAAATTGCAGAGTACAATCAATTAAAAGTGATAGATGCAATGCAGAAAAACCGTGTCAGTACAGAATGCTTTCAGGAATCGACCGGATATGGCTATAATGATTTCGGAAGAGATACATTGGAAAAAGTGTATGCAGATTATTTTCATACAGAGGATGCATTGGTTCGAGCACAGATTACCTGTGGTACTCATGCATTGGCTTTAGCATTATTTTCCAACTTGCGTCCGGGGGAGGAACTTCTGGCAGTAGGAGGAAAACCTTATGATACCTTGGAGGAAGTAATCGGTATTCGCCCTTCCAAAGGTTCGTTAAAAGAATACGGTATCTTTTATCGTCAAATAAATCTGTCAGAGAATCAGACATTTAATCTGGAAGCAATTAGAAATGCTATAACGGATAAGACCAAGATGGTTCATATTCAGCGTTCGAAAGGTTATCAGACAAGGCCGTCATTTTCAGTGAAACAAATCGGAGAAGTGATTGCTCTTGTAAAATCCATTCGTCCGTCTGTTTTATGTCTAGTTGATAATTGCTATGGAGAATTTGTAGAGGAAATAGAGCCGACAGATGTTGGCGCTGATATTTTAGTGGGTTCCCTGATAAAGAATCCGGGAGGCGGATTAGCTCCGATTGGCGGATATATTTGCGGAACTCATGATTGTATTGAAAATGCTGCAGCAAGATTAACGTCTCCTGGTCTCGGAAAGGAAGTAGGAGCAAGTCTCGGTGTTAGCAGAAGCTTTTATCAAGGTTTTTTTCAGGCGCCGGTTGTTACAGCAGCTGCTCTAAAGGGGGCTATTTTTGCTGCTGCCTGTTATGAACAACTTGGCTATGAAGTGGTTCCGAACAGTTCGGAGAGCAGGCATGATATTATTCAGGCAGTAACATTACGAAACAAGGAGGCTGTAGTCGGTTTTTGTCAGGGAATTCAGTCAGCAGCACCGGTAGACAGTTATGTCGTACCGGAGCCGTGGGCAATGCCCGGATATGACAGTGATGTAATTATGGCAGCAGGAGCTTTTATTTCAGGAGCTTCTATTGAATTGAGTGCAGATGCACCAATTAAAGAACCTTATGCAGTATATTTTCAGGGCGGTCTCACATGGAGTCATGCAAAACTCGGTATTTTGAAATCGTTACAGAAATTAAAGGAGATTGGCCAGATTCCTTTGTAATAGCTATACTTTGATGGAACTCTGTGTTAATATTAATTGTTAGTATGCTTAGAAAGTTGCTTGAAAAAGAGAGAGTAGATCGGAGTAAGCAGTGAGTCGGAGATTTACGATGAAACATCTACCAAATACAGAGAAACCATATGAAAAATGTAAAAGGTACGGACCGGAAATTTTATCAGATGCAGAGCTTCTTGCTGTCATATTGAGAACCGGTACTAAGGGGGAAAAGGCAGTTGATCTGGCGAATCAGATTTTGTCGGTTTCCGAAGAGGGAATTCTTAATATAGAGTATCTTGCTCTGGAAGAATTGACACAGATAAAAGGCGTAGGGATTGCAAAAGGAGTATCCTTAAAATGTGTAGCGGAGCTTTCTAAGAGGCTTGCAGAAAGATCCAGAAAACCGAAAGTACATTTGAATCATCCGGAATCCATTGCAAATTACTATATGGAGAGGCTGAGGCATTGTAAAAAAGAACAATTAATCGCTTCATTTTACAATACAAAGAATCGATTAATTTCCGATATAGTAATATCGGTCGGAACATCCAACGCTTCCCTGATCAGTCCTTCTGAAATCTTTCGTTCTGCAATTCTGTCCGGCGGAGAATATATTGTGTTGCTGCACAATCATCCCAGTGGAGATCCGACGCCCAGCAGAGAGGACATAAGAGTTACTATGCAAATAAAAGAAGCAGGTCTGTTATTAGGGATCGGTCTTATGGATCATATTATTATAGGTGATCACAGATACTATAGTTTTCGAGAAGAGAATCAGTTATAGACAGTAATAAGGAGAGAGAAATGGCGAATACATTCGGTATCGATTTAGGAACATTGAATTTAAAAGTATTTGACAAACATGGCGGACAGATACACAAAATCAAAAATACCGTATCGATTGTGAAAAAAAATCAGCTTTATGCATATGGAGATGCAGCTTATGATATGTATGAAAAGGCGCCTGAGAACATATCGGTATCATTTCCGATCGTAGAGGGGGTTATAGCAGAATATAATAACCTTCAGACGATGATGAATGAATATTTATCCTCTATTTCAAAGGGACATTTAAAAGGATCAGAGTATGTGATCGCAGTTCCTACTGATATCACGGAAGTGGAAAAGCGAGCTTTCTATGATCTCTTCTTTAAAACGAAGTCAAGACCGAAGAGTGTTTTATTATGTGATAAGCCAATTGCAGATGCAGTCGGGCTCGGAGTAGATGTCCGGGAACCGAACGGTATTATGATAGTAGATATCGGTTCCAATACTACAGAAATATCCGTACTCTCTTTGGGTGGCATTGTCATATCCGAATTGTTGCACTTCGGAGGTAATCGTCTGGATGAATCAATTGTAAATAATCTTAGAAGAAATAACAATTTGGTGATCGGACAGAAGACAGCGATGAATCTGAAAGAAAAAATCGGAAATGCATTGCCTCCTGCAGAAGAAAATATGGAGACTCATAAGGTGGTAGGGATTAATATTGTAACAGGACTTCCAATTGAATTGGAAATTTCTTCTCAGACTGTATATGATGCGACAAAAGATCTTTTAGAATCTATATGCAATTCTATAAAGCGAATTTTAGAAAAGACACCTCCGGAAGTGGCAAGAGATGTATTAAATTCCGGTATTTATATTACAGGAGGAGGGTCCAAATACAAAAATCTGGATCAGTTATTTAAGTTGATTACCGGAATTAAAGTAAACACTTGTGATGATCCGGATGAATCCTGTGTAAGAGGATTATCTAAAATTGTGACAGATCCGGATTATAAAGGACTTGCCTATAATCTGGACAGTGATAAAAAATTTTCATAAGTGATAAAAGATGAAACGAAATAAAAAAAGAAGAGAAATTTCGCCCAAATACAGTTTACTGATAATGTTTTTGATTTGTGTTGTTTTAATCGGTGCAACTCGTGCAACAAACGGTGTTTCATCCGGTATAGGGACTGTGGTGGCAGAAGCGGTAATTGTACCGATGCAAAAGGGTATGAATCGACTGGGGGGCGTTTTTTCGAATATTACGGCAAATTGGAAATCAAAAAAAGATTTAGTAGATGAAAATAAGGAACTCAATTCCAAAATCAAGTCATTAAAGTCACAGTTGGATCAAGTGGAAGTAGACCAAAAAGAGTTGAGTGAATTACAGAAATTATATAAATTAGATCGTTCCTATAAAGAATATGATAAAGTTGCGGCATCTGTGATAGGAAAGGATTCCGGTAATTGGTTTTCCACTTTTTTGATCAATAAAGGAAAAAAATCCGGTATAAAAATCGGGATGAATGTGATATCTGATGGCGGATTGGTGGGAATTGTAACAGATGCAGGACAAAATTATTCCAAAATTCGATCTATTATTGATGATCACAGTGAGGTATCGGCAGTTGCCGTTTCTACTCAGGATCTGCTAATGGTAAACGGAAGTTTAAAATCCATGGATCAAAAACAGATGATTGAATTTTCCGATTTAAGATATTCTCCTAATTCAAAGGTAAAAACAGGAGATAAATTGGTAACATCCTCAATCAGCAGTAAATATTTAAAGGGGATACCAATCGGTTATATTACAGAGATTAAAACAGATAACGGGCAACTTACAAAATCCGGTCATCTTGTTACAATTGTAGACTTTAATCATCTGGAGCATGTTCTTGTAATAAAAAAATTAAAAACAACGACGGAGTAAAAGGAGGGAGACAATGAAACGTTTTATCTTTATGGTAGCAGCGATAATTGTCTGCTTCCTTTTACAATGTACTGTTTTTGAAGCTTTGCAGATCGGATTTATTTCTCCGAATCTGCTGATCATTTTAACTGCTTCTATTGGATTTATGAGAGGAAAAAAAGAGGGGTTGCTACTTGGATTTTTCAGCGGATTGTTACTGGATATCATGGCAGGAGAATTTTTAGGTGTATATGCAATGATCTATATGATGATCGGTTACTGCAACGGTTTTTTTCAAAATTATTATTTTCCGGAGAATGTCAGACTTCCGGTATTTGCAATTTCTGTCAGCGATTTAATTTCCAGTATGGCGATCTATTTAGGTATGTTTTTTTTACGCGGAAGATTCCATTTCGCATTTTATTTATGGCATACTATTCTACCGGAGTTGATCTATACTATGGTAATTGCATTGTTATTGTACCCGGTTCTTTATTTTATTAACAGCAGGTTGGAAGAAGAGGAGAAAAGGAGTAAAGCGAAGTTTGTTTAATTCATTAAAAAAATGGCTGGTACGACAATTGGAATCAAGAATTCTGATATTGTCTTTATTAATGATAATTGTTTTTCTTTCTGTAGGAGGATATTTGTTTTATCTTCAGATTGTAAAGGGTTCTTCTTATCAGAGTGATTTTTCTACAAGTATCAAAAAAACTATTACAATTGATGGAATTCGAGGAAATATTTATGACAGGAACGGAATGTTATTAGCATACAATCGTCTTGCTTATAAAGTTACAATTACGGATTCCGGTACTTATGAGACTAATAAACAGAAAAATAAACAATTAAATACAGAGATAGACAAGCTCTTGACTTTGCTTGAAAAAAACGGTGATAAAATTCAGATTGATTTTGGAATTGAAATGAATAAAAATTCTCATGCAGTGCATTTTGTTTCAAATGGGTCTTCTTTGCTGAGGTTTAAGGCAGATATTTTCGGACGAAAAAGAATATCGGATTTGACTTATAATAAAAAATTAAAAAAAGAGGAAAAAGATGTAAATGCAAGAGAGACATACGAATATTTATTAAAAGAGTTTGGAATCGAAGAAAAAGACTATAAAAATCCCTATCGTGCTTTTGAAATTTTATTGGTGCGTTATAATCTGTATACAAATAGCTATCAGAAGTACATGTCCACCACAATTGCTCAGGATATTTCCAATAGATCAGTAGCGGCAATCAAAGAGCATAAATCGGAACTTCCAGGAGTGGAAGTGGAAAACAGCACCAAAAGAGTGTATAAAAATGCGGAAGCTTTATCCGGGATCATCGGGTATACAGGAAAAATATCCAATAGTGAGTATGAAGATTATTCAGAGGCTGACAGTAGTTACAGCACATCTGACATGGTTGGAAAAGCCGGAATTGAAAAAGTGATGGAAAATCGGCTGAAAGGAAAAAAAGGCTCACAAACGGTATATGTGAACAATGTGGGAAAAATTCAGTCTGTGATAGATTCTTCCGGTTCCACCTCGGGGAATAATGTATATTTGTCCATTGATTCGAAACTGCAGACCGTCACATACAAGATGATAGAACAGGAACTGGCAGGGATTCTCTATGGTTCTATAAAAAATGTAAAATCGAACAACGATAACGGAAAAGTATATACTCCGATATATGATGCATATACAGCTCTGATTACCAATCACGTGATTGATATAGAAAAGATGGAAAAGGCAAAATCGGATACGCATCAGTATGCGGTATATCAGCTTTATAAAAAAAATGCCTCCGATGTAAAGACAAAATTGATTGAAGTTCTGAACTCCAAAAATGCAATTTATAACAATCAGTCGGAAGCAATGCAAAATTATCTGACTTATATTGTGAAATCCATGCAGACAAACGGTATTTTCGATGCAAACAGTGTTGATGCTTCAGATTCTGTCTACAAGAGCTGGAAAAAGGGGACTATCAGCATTCAAACCTATCTTTCTCATGCAATTGATAAGGGGTGGATTGACATATCGGCATTGAAACTGGATTCCAAATATGTGGATACAAGTGAGTTATATACGAAGCTGATCCGATATGTTATCCGAAATATGGAAAAAGACAAAGCATTTAAAAAACTAATTTATAAATATCTGATATTAGAGGATATAATTGCTCCCAGAGAGTTATGCATTATATTAGGCGAACAGCGTATCGTAAAAAAAGACGGTTTATATTCACGGATTGAAGCGGGGGTTTTGGATTCTTACAGTTATATTATGGCAAAAATCAAGTCATTGGAACTGACGCCGGCAATGCTCGGATTAGATCCGTGTTCCGGATCTGTTGTAATTACAAACCCAAATAACGGAAGTGTTTTAGCCTGTGTTTCCTATCCGGGATATGACAGCAATAAGCTTTCTAATGCCGCAGATTCGTCTTATTATAATAACTTGCTTCAAGATGCCTCCCTTCCGTTATATAATTCAGCTACACAGCAGACAACAGCACCCGGTTCCACTTTTAAAATGGTTACTTCAATTGCGGGATTAACGGAAAATGTCATTACGCCGACAACTAAAATTAATGACGAGGGTATTTTTGAAAAAGCAGGCTACAGTATAAAATCCTGGGCATATCCTGTTACACACGGAAAAGAAAATGTAGAGTCTGCATTAAAAGAATCCAGCAACTTTTTTTTCAGTGAAGTCGGCTATCGTCTAAGCTTGGTAAATGGAGCTTACAGTGAGAAACAAGGTGTAAAAATGATCCGAAAATATGCATCTCAATTCGGTCTGGCAGATAAAACAGGAGTTGAAATTCCGGAGTCCGGTTCAAAGGTCGCAGATGAGCTTCCTGTTTCAGCTTCTATCGGACAAAGTAACAATAATTATACAACCATACAGTTAAATCGTTATGTAACGGCAATTGCAAATAAAGGAACAGTATATAACTATACCCTGTTGGATAAGGTGACTACCTCATCCGGAAAGCTGGTTAAAAGCTATCGATCCGATACGGATCATAAAATGGGAGATGTATCGACTTTAAGTTGGAATACGGTTACATCCGGTATGAAACAGGTTGTTGATGCTCATGCACAGTTTAACGGAGTAAGATCAATAGATTTGGCCGGTAAGACAGGTACGGCACAGCAAAGTGCAAGTCGTCCAAATCATGCGTTATTTGTCGGATTTGCACCATACAATGCACCGAAAGTCAGTATTGCCTGCCGAATTCCGTATGGCTATACTTCATCAAATGCATGTGATCTGGTTGCAAATGTTATGAAGTATTATTTTAAATTGGAAAAAAGTGAAAAGCTGCTTCACGGCGGAGCTTCTTCCGGAGATGCAAATAATTTGGTAAATGATTAAGAAGTGGAGTTATTATGTTAAAAGGGTATCGATTTCGTGATCTGCGCATTCGATTAATTGTATATGTAATTATTTTGAGTATAATAGGAATCGTTGTTATTGGGAGTGCAAAGCATTCGCTACAGATGAAACAGATGATCGGACTTTGTCTTGCATTAACGGGTATGAGTATCTTTACCGTTATTGATTACAAATTTTTGCTTCGATTCTACTGGATTTGGTATATTATAGCGGTATTGTTGTTAGTAGCAGTACTTGCATTGGGGGAAGAAGTAAATGGTGCTACCAGATGGATCAGTGTGGCGGGAATTCAATTTCAGCCGTCTGAGTTTGCCAAGGTGTTATTGATACTGTTTTTTTCAGCCTTTTTTACCAATCATAGAGAAAAAATCAACGATATAAAGTTTCTTTGCATTTCTTTTGGATTGTTTTCCGTTCCGGCTTTGCTTATTATAAAGGAACCGAATCTTTCTACTACGATTATTGTGTCCTTACTTTTTGTCACACTCTTGTTTATTGCAGGATTAAGTTATAAAATAATAGGGAGTGTATTGGCAGTAGGAATTCCGCTTGGAATCATCGGTCTGATTCTGATTATTAAACGTGTGATACCATTTCATGTTTATCAATATAATCGAATCATGGCATGGATTCATCCGTCGGAGTATTCCGACAATGCATATCAACAGGTGTATTCCGTAAAGGCAATTGCCTCCGGGCAGTTGTGGGGGAAAGGGCTGTATAACAATTCCATTACATCTGTAAAAAACGGAAATTTTATTTCAGAACCTCAGACAGATTTTATTTTTTCCGTTGTTGGAGAAGAGTTGGGATTTGTGGGCTGTATCATTGTGATAGGACTACTGCTTTTGATTGTATTTGAATGCATCAGAATAGCACGGAAATCTTCGACCTTGCAGGGAACTATGATTGCAAGTGCAGTTGCGGCATGGATAGGATTTCAGGGATTTATTAATATTTGTGTTGCTACCGGAATGATGCCCAATACAGGTCAACCCTTACCGTTTGTAAGTTATGGACTTACATCATTGGTCAGTTTATACATAGGAATAGGTATTCTTTTAAATATAGGATTACAATCAAAAACATATAGATTGGGGGATATTAGATGAATATAGGATTAATTGCACATGATACCAAAAAGAGACTTATGCAGAATTTTTGTATCGCATATAGAGGAATACTCGGAAAACATAATTTATTTGCAACTGCGACAACCGGAAGACTAATAGAGGATTCTACGAATTTGATCGTAAGAAAATATCTTGCCGGAAACCTTGGAGGTTTACAGCAGCTTGGTGCAGATCTTGAGAGCAACCAATTAGATCTGATTATATTTTTACGTGATCCGAATTCTGTTACATCGCAGGAAATGGATGCAATTTCGATTATGCGGCTATGTGATGTTCACAACATACCGTTAGCTACTAATCTGGCAACTGCAGAGTTATTGGTGCGTTCATTGGACAGAGGGGATTTGGCTTGGCGTGAGATGTATAAATAAATGGAAGAGAGTTCTTGTAGCTGCGGGATTAGTGACGATTCTTCTGGGATCAACTGCCTGTTCTGTTCTAAAAAAAGACAGTGCCAGTTATCAGCTGTATCAGACCAGTTCGGATTATGGATTGGCATCAGATGTAATAAGTCCGGTAAATATGCTGAAGACAACACATTTAGCAGTTAAGAACCCTAAAAAAAGTTCAAAATTTAACATTTTCAATGTGAAATCGGCAGCTGTTATTGATGTATCAGCTCGAAAGATTAAATATGAGTATCAGTTGTTTCAAAAAGTATATCCGGCCAGCACTACCAAGTTATTGACAGCATATATTGCATTAAAATATGGAAATCTGTCGGACAGGATTACTGTTTCCACGAGTGCGGCAGCAGTGCCCACAGGTTCTTCCGTTGCAGGTTTAAAAGCGGGGGATCAGATTACATTGGAAGATGCTTTGTACGGATTGATTTTACGCAGTGGAAATGATTGTGCTAATGTGATTGCAGAGCATATTTCCGGAAATATAAGCAAGTTTGCGCTTTTGATGAATCAGGAAGCAAAGAGTATGGGAGCAACTAAAACTCATTTTGTGAATCCTCACGGATTTCCGGATCCTAACCACTATACCACTACCTATGATCTGTACTGTATTTTTTCTACTGCACTACAAAATCAGCAATTTGATAAATTCATATCAACAAAGGAACGATCCGTATCCTATAAAAATGCATCCGGAAAAGCAGTACATGTTACATGGAAGAGTACAGACTGGTATTTTAACGGTCAGGCAAGAGCTCCGGAAGGAGTGACGGTTTTGGGAGGTAAAACCGGCTCGTCAGACAGTTCCGGTTACTGTCTCGTACTCTTTTCAAAAAACAAACAGAATAAACCGTATATTACCATTGTTATGGGAAGCAAAACACACTCAGATTTATATCGTAAGATGAACCAGTTACTTTCTGCATTTGAATTATAGTAGATACAATTCACTTGAAATTAACAGAAAATTTATATAATTATAGGTTGTTTTTTGTTAGTTTTTAGATTATAATAGACTTATACAAAAAATATTGATCCATTAATTGGAATCAATAATAAATAGGAGGATAAGTCTATGGTGGAAATTATTGCCGGTGAAAAAGGAAAAGGTAAGACCAAATACCTACTGGAGAAGGTTAATAATTCAGTAAAGCAGGCATCAGGGAATGTGGTTTATCTTGATAAGAGTCAAAAGCACATGCATGAGTTAGACCCGAAAGTACGATTAATTAATGTAACTGAGTTTCCGATTGAAAATTCAGATCAGTTCTTAGGATTTATTTGCGGTATTGTATCTCAGGATTACGATTTGCAGGAATTATATTTTGACAGCTTTTTGACAATTGCTCACTTAGAGTCGGAAGACATTACTCCTGCGATTGATAAGTTAGAGATGATCAGTGAAAAGTACAATGTGAAATTTGTTTTAAGCATGTCTAGAAATGAATGTGATCTTCCTGATAGCATTAAACCGAAATTAGTGGTATCTTTATAGCGATAATAGAGTAAGATATACGGTGTCTGAAACAGACACCGTATTTTCATGTAAAAGGATAAAACAGAGTGAAACGAAAAAGAAACAAACCAGTACCAATACATTCATTTAGAAAATCAATTATAAAATATTTACAGCAACCCGGTTTTTTGATTTTTTCCATTATTTTATTATATTTTATAATTAAGTTAGCAAGTTATACTTTTTCCAATCATATATCTACCTACGAAGTTACGATGGGACAGATTACCGACTCCAAAACCTATACCGGACTGGCAATTCGAAGTGAAACCATATACAGTGCAGATAGAACCGGTTATATCAACTATTATAAAAAAGAAGGAGATAAGGTAGCTGCACGTAATGTGATCTGTTCAATTGATACTAACGGAAGTATTGCAAAAAAGATTACAAATGCAGGAAAAAATGTTTCAAAGCTTACTAGTACAAATCTTTTTGAGATCCAATCGGTAATCAATACCTATCTTTCTTCTTACCAAGATAACAGCTATGGAGATGTATATGATTTTAAGAATAAGGTAAATGCCATGATCCAAGAGGATTTATATGCAAATGCTCTCAAGAAATATTCTGCTGAAACAGACAGAGGTATTGTAAATCGTACATTCTCTTTTTATAATGCTCGCACAGACGGAGATGTTACATTTTATACAGACGGCTATGAAAATATCAAATTTGATCAGTTTAAGAGCAGGAACTATTCTCCTTCCACGTATAGTGTGAAAAACCTCAAGATAAATACTAAGGTGAAGAGCGGAGCACCCATCTATAAATTAGTAACAAGTGAAAAATGGAATATTTTGGTACCGTTAAATGCAGATGAAATAAAGTTATATCAAAATGAGAAATATTTAAAAATAACATTTAACAAAGATAAAAATACAGCTGTTGCAAGTGCCAAAATTATGAATTATGATGGGAAAAAATTTCTTGCATTGTCATTGAACAGTGGAATGGTTCGTTATATTTCTCAACGTTATTTAGATATTCAGATTAATACAGATACAAGCAAGGGATTAAAGATACCGAATTCCGCTATAACATATAAAAAGTTTTATGTAGTACCTAAGAAATATGTAACGACCGGTGGTGACAGCAGTAAAAATGGTGTTCTTGTTTTGAAAAACGGAAAGTCGACACCGGAATTTGTTGCAACAGATTTATACTATGAAGAGGATAACAATTATTATATCGAGAAATCTATGATCGGAGCCAATAACCGGCTGCAAATGCCGAATTCAACGGCAACTATGGAGCTGACTACGGTAAAGTCCCTGCCCGGAGTGTATAATGTCAACAAAGGATACGCAGTATTTAAGATTTTAGATGTTATAGGGAAAAATTCTGAATTTACAATTGCAAAGACAGGTTCAAATTATGGATTAACCATTTATGATCATATTGCGTTAGATGCATCAGATATAAAAGAAAATCAGATGATTCGTTAGGAGGAAAAGATGCTGGAAGAAAATCTGCAAATTGTGGAACAAAAGATTGAAGCGGCATGTAAAAGAGCCGGTCGAAATAGAAGTGAAGTGACTTTGATTGCGGTAAGTAAGACAAAGCCTGTGGAAATGCTTCAAGAATGTTATGATCTTGGGATCAGACAATTTGGAGAGAATAAAGTTCAGGAGATGACAGCAAAACAATCTGTATTACCGGATGATATATCATGGCATATGATCGGTCATTTGCAGAGAAATAAAGTAAAGTATCTGATTGGAAAAACAACCTTGATACATGGAGTGGATTCCTATCGTCTGGCAGAAGAAATTAATCGGTTATCTCTAAAGCAATCTGTTTTTACAGATATATTAATAGAGGTAAATGTTGCAGAAGAAGAGAGCAAGTTCGGGGTTTCCGTAACTGATACACCGGAGCTTGTCAAACAGATATCGGAACTATCCAATGTTCGTATTTGCGGATTAATGACAATTGCACCTCATGTGGAAAATCCGGAAGAGAATAGAAAGTATTTTAGAGAATTACGCCAATTAGCAGTTGACATTGATAATGAAAACATTGATAATGTATCTATGTATGTGTTGTCTATGGGTATGACAAATGATTATGAAGTTGCCGTTGAAGAGGGGGCGACTTATGTCAGAGTGGGAACTGGAATTTTCGGAGCCCGTAATTATAATTAAGAAAAATATATTTAGTTGTAGAAAATAATGAAGAGAAACGGAGATATGCTAGTATGGGTATGATGCACAAGTTTTTAAATGCGATGAAACTTAATACAGAAGATGAGTATTATGATGAGGAAGATTTTTATGATGAAGAAGATGCCTATTATGATGAGGACTCTTCCAAGGCTGTAAAAGCTTCTAAAGAAACTTACCATGAGGAACCTGCTCGTAAAACAACAAATAGAGCGATCAACAAGGTAACTCCAATGAGACCTTCTAAAAAAAACAGTTTGAATTCTGCTATGGAGGTATGTGTTATCAAGCCTACATCTGTAGATGATGCTCGTGAGATTACAGAGACATTATTAGCAAATCGTACAGTTGTATTGAATTTAGAAGGCATTGATTTAGAAATCGGTCAGAGAATTATTGATTTTACATCCGGATCTTGCTTTGCTGTCAGTGGAAATCTTCAAAAAGTGTCAAATTATATTTTTGTAATTACGCCTTCTAATGTAGATTTATCCGGAGATTTTCAATCAATTGTAGATGCAGCATTTGATGTGTCTTCTATTCATACAGATATTTAGACTTCATACAAAATTTTGTTACTATCAGCCAGCATCTTGCTGGCTGTTGTTTTATTATTCTATAAGAAATGGAGATCTTTTTTATAGAATAACCCATGCTCCACGTGTGAATGGGATGAGAAATATGTTGGTTACATTAAATGGAGATTACTATGAAAAAAACAACGGTATGTTTTCTCGGAGGAACTTTATTTATATTGCTGTTGGTTTTGGATCAAATTACCAAATTGCTGGCAGAGAGTTATTTAAAATCTAAAGAAAGCATTATATTGATACAAAAGATATTTCGATTGGAATATTTGGAAAACAGAGGAGCAGCTTTCGGTATTCTTCAGGGACAAAGATGGTTCTTTTTAATATTGGCTATCTTGGTATTGCTTGCAGTTCTGATCATATACTGGAGACTTCCTCTGAAGAAGCGATTTATCCCGATTTATTTATGTTTGGTTTTGATTGCCGGTGGAGCTGTCGGTAATTCGATTGATCGATTTGCAAACGGTTACGTGGTGGATTTCCTTTACTTTAATCTGATTAATTTTCCTATTTTTAATGTGGCAGATATTTATGTAACGATTGCAGCTGTTTTGATTATAATTTTTATCGGACTTATTTATAGGGAAGATGATTTTACTGAATTAAAAAGAAGTATTTTAAGACACAGGGAGAATGTGAAATAGATGGAAAAACTGGAATATATTGTTGGAGAAAATCAGATTCGTCTGGATAAATTTTTATTAGAACAGAGACCGGATCAGTCACGTGCCTATTATCAAAAATTGATCAAAGACGGTCAGGTTTCTGTAAATGATAAGGCTATCATGAAAACTGGATTTTCTTTAATGAATATGGATAAAGTGGTTGTAATAATTCCGTCTCCTGTTACAGTCAATATTTTACCTGAAAATCTGAATTTAGATATTTTGTACGAAGATGATGATGTGATCATAGTAAATAAGCCAAAGGGAATGGTAGTCCATCCGAGTGCGGGACACCCGAATCACACATTGGTTAATGGGATTATATATCACTGCGGAGAACATCTTTCACATATTAATGGGGAAATACGACCGGGTATTGTGCATAGAATTGATAGAAATACAACAGGTGCACTCATCGTTTGTAAGAATGATAGGGCACATCGTAATATTGCAGAACAGATAAAAAAACATTCCGTTACCCGTATTTATAAAGGAATTGTCACAGGAAGAGTAAAGGAAGAAGAAGGTATCATAGAGGGAAATATCGGACGAGACAGCAAAAATCGAAAAAAAATGGCTGTTGTATCAGATGGTGGAAAATCTGCGATTACACATTATAAGGTATTAGAACGGTTTCAAAGGCATACTTTTATGGAATTTCGTTTAGAAACAGGACGAACACATCAAATCAGAGTACATATGTCTCATATAGGACATCCATTGTTTGGAGATGAGTTATATGGAAAGGCTGTAAAAAAACCGTATTTATTAGAAGGACAGACCTTGCATGCAGAAACAATAGGATTTCAGCACCCTTTTACAGGTCAATATATTGAAATTAATGCAGAACTTCCTGCTTATTTCAAGAAATTACTATCAGTATTGCCTAAATAGATTGAATTGACTAATAATTTGAGTTATAATATAGACAAGATAATAGTAAGGAGTGTATGATATGGCAAATATAGTAATTTCAATTGGACGACAATTTGGAAGCGGAGGCAAGGAGATCGGGATGAAGCTGGCAGAAAAGCTTAAGATTCATTGCTATGACAGTGAATTGTTGTCTTTGGCAGCAAGAGAAAGCGGTTTTTGTGAGGAAGTTATTCGTACGAATGATGAAAAACCGGTAAACAGTTTTATATACAATTTAGTTATGGATACCTATTCTATGACAGGATATTCATCCGCTCCGTTTGTGGATATGCCTACGAATCATAAAGTTTTTCTGGCACAATTTGACATGATTAAAGCACTTGCGAAAAAAGAACCATGTGTCATCATCGGACGTTGTGCTGACTATGTCTTGGATGATGATCCAAACTGTGTCAGTATTTTCGTTCACGCACCGATCAGTTTCAGAAGCACCCGTGTTGCAAATATTGTAAAAGCAAATGGTGCCCGAAAGGTAGATGATTACATCAAGAAGATGGATAAACAGAGATCGAATTATTATTCTTATTATACAAGCAAAAAATGGGGAGATGCAAAAAGTTATGATTTGACTTTGGATAGTTCCGTTTTAGGAATTGATAAAACGGTAGACGTAATTATAGCTTATTTAAAGCTGAGATTTCGTGATTTTAACCTTCCGCATGTTTCTACTTAAAAAATACTTCCAACTATTCGCAAAAGTTTTCTTTTGCGAATAGTTGGATTGGAGTTTCTATCTTATGATATCATCTGAATCGAGCCAAATGGTAAATGGTCCGTCGTTTACTATCGTTACCTGCATTTCTGCACCGAACTTTCCTTTTTCTACAAATGAGTCTGTCAGCGATTGTTTTGCCTTTTTAATTATATATTCGTACAGTTCCTCACTCATAATCGGATTTCCAGCATTAATAAATGACGGACGGTTTCCTTTTTTGCAATTTGCATATAATGTAAACTGAGATATCAATAATAATTTTCCGTTTACCTGAACTAAGGAACGATTTGTCTTTCCTTCTTCATCTTCAAAAATACGCAGTTTCAATAACTTATCAATCATTTTATCTGCAATCTCTTTTGTATCACTCTCTGAGATTCCTATAAAAACTAACAGTCCGCTATCAATACGCCCTATTGTTTCTTTTTCTACCTGAACACAGGATTCCTTTACTCTTTGAATTAAAAAACGCATACAAAGCTCTCCTTTTTTATCATTTTGAAATATGGTATCATAAATTAGAGAATCGAGCAATTTCAGGAGGGTTTATGAAAGAACGAACCTATCATGAGTCAGAAAAAATTAAAAATGAAACAAAATTACGACAGTTATTAAGAGAACTTCCTAATTTTTGCCAGGAATTTTTTATTGGGATAGAATCTTCTACTTCCCATCGGACACGTATGGCATACGCATACGATTTAACAGTATTTTTTTATTTTTTAAAAGAATATA
>CAMYAO010000019.1 GCA_947253885.1 uncultured Clostridium sp. | reverse complement strand
GAGATCCTGAGATGTCTCGTGGGCTCGGAGATGTGTATAAGAGACAGCTCTAATCGTATTTATATGGAGGAGAAGATTTATGAATCGTTTTTCATCATTTGCCAAAAGTGTCATTCCGTTGATTCTGGCGCTCATTATTCAATTGGCTTCAACCATTGCAATAGCCTTTATTACTACTTCAAACGGAAAATATGCCACCTTTTCAACTGCAATGAGCAAACTGGCTCATTCCAATTACATTCACCATGCCAATCTGTTATACGGAGTGATCGCACTGATCATTTTTGTTCCCTGGTATCTGAAACAATTTGTTTCAAAGGATCTGAAAGAAAAGCGAAAAATCCCATCTGGCTTTTCCATTCATACCGTATTGTCTTTATTGATTCTGGGATTCGGTTTACAATTTTTAGCAGTTGTAATTGTCAACAAGCTGTCCGATTTCTTTACAGAAGCCGTAAATACTTATGAAAGTTCTATGAATATTTCCGGCTATAACCTTACTCTTAAGACAATCGTCCTTATCTACGTTATTATTTTAGCTCCGATTGTTGAAGAAACGATTTTTCGAGGTCTGATTTTTCGCTGTGCAAAAAACAGTGTCGGATTTCCAATCGCCAACTTATGGCAGGCTGCACTGTTCGGTGTATTTCACCTGAATATTGCCCAGGGTGTCTATGCCTTTGTAATCGGTCTGATCCTTGGCTGGGTCGTTCAACGCGGACATGCCATACGATATTCTATTTTACTGCATATTATATTTAATCTTCTGGGCTGTATTGCTTTTACCTTCTTTTCCGGGGTTGCAATTCTTGCACCGGTTGCATCCATTGTAGTAATTGTACTGCTGATTTTCTTCTCATTATGGGTTTATTATACGGATTTTATTCCGGAGAAAGCATGATAAAAATGAGCCGAGTCATTTGTAAAACAGATTACTCGACTCATTTTCTTTCCGCAATAGTAATGAAATGATGTTTCTTTGCATAATTCGTTGTCTCCATCCGTATACCAGATGTGTTTTTCTCAAATATAAAATATATATTTTTTACTTATGTGATTCTATCAATTCTTTCAACTTTCTTATCAAGGTTTCCAACTCCACTTCACCACGTTCACTCATAATTTTAATAGTCGCCTTTGTCGCCATAACACGTCCTAATGGAGTATTCAGCATTTTGAAGTTTTCACTGATTTTCGGCAATTCCTTTTTCAACCACGGATATACTTTCAACAGATCCGACAGCTTTGTGTCCTCCTGCAGGACAATATCCTCTTTTTCGGTAGTCTCTGTTTGCAGCTCCGGTTCCGGATTGTGTTGCTGTTTTTCTTCTGCCTGTTCTTCGTTCTCCCATGTAAGCAACGTTCTGGAATCCTGCAACTCTCGAATATGAGAGCAATCCTGCATCATCTCCAATACGCCTTTGAAATTTCCGTTGCCGTCACGAACTGCCGTATAATAAATGTAAATAAATACTCCCGGTTTATTGATCCAGAATTCCGCATGATCCTGTTCTCCGCTTCTGAATTTTTCTACAATTTCCTTTACAATATGTACACTTGCACGAGGATGACAATTAGTCACTTCCCTGCCGATTACATTTTTACTTCTCGGAAAAATCCTATGATCTGTATCAGAATAAAACTTCACGATCTCATTTTCATCTACAAAAGAAATATCAATTGGAAGATGCTGATAAATTAAATTAATCTGCTCAAGTGTCAATTTTCCGGTTGTAACATCCAACTCCTGATTTGCTCCGGCAAAATATCCGTATTTTTGTAAAAGTTCCGATAATTGTGCACCAAATCCCTCCGCTCTTTCAGGTGATTCTTTTTGAGACAGTTTTTCCGGCTCAACCCTGATCCATGAGAATCCGATTTCCTGATCTCCAAATTTCAGATCTTCCAACTCTTTTTTTGATAACATTTCCAAAGAAGTCGGATATAATACCTCCTCTTCCTTCCTGATCAGATCCCGTATATCCGCAACTACAGTTGCCTGCATATCTATAAACGCTTCCTCTTCCTCACTGTCCAGCAGTTCTCTTGCCTCGGCAATCTCATCCCGCACAAAATTATCCAGAGTCCACATCGTTGTGGTCGGACGATCAAACCCTTTTTGCTCCAATAACGGATACAGCTGATTTTGTTTTCTCGATAAATGTATTTTTATTTCAGAAAGACGATCATAAATATCCAACCATTGATTTTTAATTACGGGATACTGAACTAAATCCTCAATCTCAAGACAAATCTTTCTTAACTCCTGATTTTCCTGATAGTAATAAGCAATCGGGTGTGTTTCCGGAAGCTCCGGTGCATCTTTTATTAAAATATCCTCGAACAAAATCAGCATTTGCTGAATATCTTCCTTCCGACACTGCTCCTCTTCATATGCCTTTAACTCTTGCTCTGCCAAAGCCACATCTCTCGGAGTCAATACCTTAACATGTTTCTTAAGCTCTGCTTTTGCTTCCTCTAAAGAAAGCTCTCCATGTCGATATTTCCGTTCCACCTCTACAACAATCTTTAATTTATCCATATCCGCATCTTTTATATAGTCTGTCATTTTATTTTCCATTTCTATATCCTCCTATTTTTAATTAGTCGTATCTAATATCTATTATAATATACTTATTCACATTTACAATCTGTTGTAATTACAACTTTTTTTAATATCACTTACAATATTCGATGCTCAAATACAAGATACTGCAACCAATGTTTTTAAAGCAAAATTATGGTGGACTTTATTTTCGAAAAAAAATCCCTCTATCGATCAATTCCGATAAAGGGATTCTGCTTACAAAAAGTTGACTGTCTGCTCTACTTATATAAAATTTGTTCGTGGACGTTTGCTTGGCTCCGGTTGCTTTAGACCGATTGCCTTTCCTGCCTCAATACTCTTTAAAATCCACGCCATGTTTTGTCCTAAGGTCTTCATAACAACTACTCCTTCTTCATCCAGAAGTACTTCCTCAGGACTATTTCCATGAATTCCGTTCCAGTATTCAGAAGCAATTAACGGCATTTGATTGAACAGAAAATATTTATTCAAAACATCTAAAGAGGCTGAATTTCCGCATCTTCTCGCAGAAGCGATTGCAGCTCCCGGTTTCCCCATAAATTCCTTTGCACCCTTATCGAACAGATGATCTAAAAAGAACATCATTTCTCCCGAAGGAGATGCATAGTATACCGGTGTCCCGAAAACAAATCCGTCAGCAGACTTTGCCGCTTCAACTACTTCTTCTACTACCTGATGAATTTCACCTTTTAAAACTCTGGAACCTATAGAAAACTCTTGTACTTCAATTCCTTCTTTTATCAATTCTTCACTGATCAAATTCAATCCTGTATGAGTACAGCCTGCATCTCTTCTGCTGCCGTTTAATAGTAATACCTTCATGTAATCCTCCTAAATTAAGTTGTTTCAAAATCATCTACCTACAAGTATATTCACCATCTGTCGGTAATGCAACACCTGGCATACTATACGCAAAATACGGTCATCAGCAAATGCTGGCGACCGTACTCTTTGTCATTCATTTATTTTTTTAATTCTTCTAACTTTTTCATTACGCGTTTCTGCACTTCCTGACCGTATACAGAATCTTTTTTGCTTACTTTAGAAAGGTCGATCGCTTTCAGTTTTTTCATAATGGACTGATACTCCTGCATAAATTTAGAATACTCGGGCATCATAGAAGACTGATCTTTGGAATCCTTATACTTCTTCATAAATGTAACATACTTATCTATAAACGCTTCATAACTGTCCATAAAGCTTTTATAAGAACCGGATGCAGAAGTATCGTTGCTTGAACTGTCCTCTTTTTTTGTGTCCTTATTTTCTGTTGTAGCAGCAGCTTCCTGTTTCTTTGTATCTGACTGTGCTGTAGTCTTGTTGCCGCAACCGACACAACCCAAGGCACTAACCATAAGCCCCACTGATAATAACTTTAAGATGTTTCTTTTCATTTGCACATTCTCCTCTTAATCACAAATCTTAGACTTATCTTCATAATATCACAGCACAATTTTCAAAATCAACTTTAAGATTCTGATTTTTCAACACTCAAAACGACTGTTTCTCCGTTAATTTTCCATTCTTTCTGATATCCGGACAAATTATCTTTTGAAATAGAAACGGCAAGTACTTCTCCTTTTAGCTGCTCAGCAAATTCAGTAATAACAGAAACCACGGTTTCCTCTGCCTTATATCCCAACTGAATGGTATCCGTCACTTCAAATCCGGCTTCTTTACGCATAGTCTGAATCTTAGAAACAATTTCTCGATAGAATCCTTCCGCTATCAATTCCGGTGTCAGATTGTTATCCAGAACAACGGTAATATTGTTATTGGATTCACTTGCAAACCCTTCCATCTGAGACATCTCAATCAACAAATCTTCTTCTGTAAGCACAATTTCTTCGGAAATATCCGCCAATACGATCTTACCGTTTTCTTTCAATTCCTCCATTGCTTTATTACCGTCCAGATTTGCTAAAGCCTCTTTTATCCTGCCCAGAAACTTACCGTATTTCGGTCCTACCGTACGAAGCTGAGGTTTGAAAGAATAGCTGGTAAAAGCACTGACATCCTCTTTAAACTCTACTGTTTTTACATTTAATTCCTCTCGAATAATCTCCGTATAAAAGTCGGAAAGCGTATCAGAAGCTTTTACATACATGTGGCCTATCGGCTGACGATTCTTGATATTTGCACTATTTCTGGCTGCGCGGCCCAGCACAACGATCTTTAAAACTTCATCCATATGTGCTTCGAGCTGAGCATCTACCATAGATACTTCCACCTTCGGAAAATCACATAAATGAATGCTTTCCGGAGCGGAAGGATCAATTGATACTACCAGATTCTGATAGATCTCCTCTGTAATAAACGGTACCATCGGTGCTGCAGCCTTACAAATGCTCACCAATGCAGTATAAAGCGTCATATATGCATTAATCTTATCCTGCTCCATACCCTTTGCCCAAAAACGCTCACGTGAACGACGCACATACCAGTTACTCATATCGTCCACAAACTCCTGAAGTGCCCGTGCCGCTTCCGGAATCTGGTAACTTCCCAATCGATTATCCACTTCCGCCACAGTGGAATTCAGGCGGGATAACAACCATTTGTCCATTACTGCCAGTTTTTCATATTCTAACTGATAGTCTGCGGCATTAAAGTCATCTATATTGGCATATAAAACAAAGAATGCATAGGTATTCCATAGTGTTCCCATAAACTTTCTCTGTCCTTCCATTACGGCTTTTCCATGGAAGCGATTTGGCAACCACGGTGCAGAGTTGATATAGAAGTACCAGCGTATTGCATCTGCTCCGTATTCTCTTAAGGCCTCCATAGGGTCTACGGCATTTCCCTTTGATTTACTCATCTTCTGTCCATTTTCGTCCTGAACATGTCCCAGTACAATTACGTTTTCATAAGGTGCTTTATTAAACAATAAAGTAGACTCTGCCATCAAAGAATAAAACCAGCCTCTGGTCTGATCTACTGCCTCTGAAATGAACTGTGCGGGGAACTGCTGCTCAAACAGTTCTTTATTTTCAAACGGATAATGATGCTGTGCAAACGGCATTGCACCGGAATCGAACCAGCAGTCAATTACCTCCGGTACACGGTGCATTTCTTTTCCGCAGTGAGGACATGGAATAGTGACCTCGTCAATATACGGACGATGCAGTTCTACCGTTGCATTTTTCGGATTTCCGCTCTTTTCAGCCAATTCGGCACGAGATCCGATCGACTCCATATGTCCACATTCACAAGTCCATATATTTAAAGGAGTTCCCCAATAACGATTTCGGGAAACACCCCAATCCTGAATATTTTCCAACCAATCGCCGAAACGTCCTTTTCCGATAGATTCTGGAATCCAGTTTACCGTATTATTATTTGCGATCAACTGTTCCTTTACTTCTGTCATTTTGATAAACCAGGATTCTCTTGCATAATAGATCAACGGTGTGTCACATCTCCAGCAATGAGGATAATCATGCTCAAATTTCGGTGCATCGAATAACAGTTTTGCTTCAGATAATTCCTTTAAGATCATCGGATCCGCATCTTTTACAAATACCCCTTCATATGGTGTCTGCTCCGTCAAGCATCCCTTATCATTTACAAACTGCACAAAAGGCAGATCATATCGACGTCCTACCTGAGCATCGTCTTCACCAAAAGCCGGTGCAATATGTACAATACCGGTACCGTCCGACATCGTTACATAATCCGCCACCGTTACATAATGACCCTTTTTATTCTGTTTTGCCGCATATTCACCGGTATAAGCAAATAAAGGACGATATTCTTTGTATTCCAGATCGGTTCCTTTATAAGTCTCCAATACCTCATATGCAGACTCCCCTTCTTCTGCTAAGACCCCTAATACCTGATCCGCCAGTGCCTGAGCCAGATAGTAAGTATGTCCGTCCTTCGCCTTTACCTTAATATAGGTCTCTTCCGGATTTACACACAGTGCAACATTGCTCGGGAGTGTCCATGGAGTTGTCGTCCATGCCAGAAAATATGCATCTTCTCCTACAACCGGGAATCTTACAATAGCGGATTTTTCTTTTACTGCCTTATAACCCTGTGCTACTTCATGTGAAGAAAGCGGGGTACCGCAACGAGGACAGTACGGTACGATCTTAAATCCTTTATATAGAAGCTTCTTATCCCATATCTTTTTTAATGCCCACCACTCTGATTCAATAAAATTGTCATCATAGGTTACATACGGATTGTCCATATCTGCCCAGAATCCTACAACTCCGGAAAATTCTTCCCACATTCCTTTGTATTTCCATACAGATTCTTTGCATTCCTGAATAAAGGGAGCCAAACCGTACTCTTCTATCTGCTCTTTTCCATCCAGCCCCAGCTTTTTTTCCACCTCTAATTCTACCGGCAGACCGTGCGTATCCCATCCTGCCTTACGGGGAACATATTTCCCTTTCATGGTCTGATAACGGGGAATCATATCTTTAATTACACGGGTCAGTACATGACCGATATGGGGTTTTCCATTTGCCGTCGGAGGTCCGTCAAAAAACATATAGGTTTCTGATTCCCTGCGATTTTCCATACTTTTACGAAAAATATCTTGTTCTTTCCAAAATGTTTCCACCTGTTTTTCACGATCCACAAAATTCAGATTCGTATCCACTTTTTGATATCTGCTCATAAGGTATCCTTTCTGCACATTAATACTGATTTATCTGTAAAAAAGAAAAAGTCCGCCCCGAAAAGGACGAACTGTCAGTTGCGTATACCACCATTTCGAAGTACCCGATAAATCACGGAGACCGATTCCCTGTAACGTGGGAAAAACGTCAGCTTCTACTAGATAACGTTCGAGCTGAAACTCAGAAGTGATGTTCAATAAATCTGTACTCATATCGGCTCCCACCGTCCCGACTCGCTCCGTGCAGATCCCGTATCCGGATCTTGCATTTATTTTTCACGATCTATCTACTGTCTTCGTCTATGTCTTTTCTTTCTTTTACATTGTTATAAATTATAATACAGGACGGAAGGAAAAGTCAATCCGCAATTGTTCTATTTCTTTGCCAGAATAGAAATCCAGGAAGTACCGTCTCCATGTCTGTATGAGGTAATCTCAAAACCGACCTGTTTTAAACAATCCATCAGTTCTTTCGGTTTGTAAACCTTCATTTTATCAATAATCCTCTCATACTTTTGAGAAACCCCGTCTTCTCCGTCTGTCTCTAAAACAATTAAAAAGTATCCGTTTTCTTTCAGTACTCTATAAACCTGCGCAAAACAGATTTCCAATCCCGGCCAAAAATATACCGTCTCAAAAGCGGTTGCCAGATCAAATCTCTTCTCTTCAAACTGTAAGTCGGAAACATCTCCCCACACAACGTTTACTCTTTTCTCCTGTACCAGCTTTTTATTATATGATTTCGTTGCTTTCACAGAAATGTCCGAATAATCCACTCCCGTAATCTGTGCAGCAGGAAACATCTCTGCCAACTTTGATATGATCCGTCCTCCTCCACATCCGATATCCACAATACTTCCCGAAAAAGACAGTCCATTCAAACTTTCCAATCCCCAATCAGAAATTTTTGCATGACCGGTATTCATTCCCCTCAGCATCTGTTTCCCCAAAAAACCTTCCGGCTTTGAGGTCTGATTTAAAAATTTTTTCCAGATACCCATTTCCCTTCTCCTTTCGCAAGTTTGTTATAGCTAATTATAGCAAATTCTTCCCCCTCTGTATATCTGTTAAAATAAAATCGGATAATTTCCATAGAGATATAGACGCAATAAACCTATCACAACCAAATGTGCCGGATAATAAATATAAAAGAACCACTTCATTCCTTTCCACTTTCCGGGAGTTCCATCGTAGCATTTCAAGAACGGCAACACCAGTAATACTCCAAATTGAAGCAGTCCGTACGGTTTGTCAATCGCAAAGAAATAAACCACAACGTACAGAATAGACCACCATATATAATCCAGGCAGACCCATTTAAAATTTTTTCTATGTGTATATAAAAAATTCGGTGCCATAACTGCTACACAGGACCAATCCGCCGGAATAGAGATTATGCACGCAACAACAATTGCTAAAATCTTCACCCAAAAGCCGATTTTTGTGTAATTGAGTATTACCATTAAAACTGCTCCGACCGTTAGCGACCACATAATACTTGTCTGGTTTAAGATTCCGGTCTGAAAAGGAATTAGGGAATTTCCAAATGCAAAATTATAAGCAAAATGGGATAGTACTCCAAACACAAACAATCGACCTATATAGTTTAGTTTACTCCTTGTGTAGAAGATTCCTTCAGCAAGAAAAAACCACATGATCGGAGCGGTAAGTCTGCCGATTGCATGCAACAACATCACATACCAAACATGCTGTAACCCCGGAAATAACAACCAGGTAATATGATCTGTCGTCATTGCCGCAATTGCAAGCAGTTTCAATTGATTTCTGTTAAGTGTCACGCCTTTCCTCCCTATGAGTGCTGTTGATAATATTGTTTTAAAGTATCTCTGATAAACTTTGCATATCCTTTTTGCCCTTCCGGAGTTAAATGTGTCCCATCATGATAAAACCAATCCTTATGCTTTTTTGCATAACTGTCCCAATCGACCAGAACCAGATTGGAGTGCTTCTCTGCCAGACGCTTCATTAAGTTCCGAAACATCCCTCTCCACGTTCCGATATCATGACCGGTATGAAGTGTCAGCCAAAAAATCGGTGTACGACTGCCGATCATACGGATCAGCTTCTCTCCTGTTGCCTCGGAAAACGGACCGTTCACTCCAAGTTCAATCACTACACCCTTTCCAAAGGTACCGTCACTTAAACGTGTTGCCACCAGATACCGGTCTGCTTTTACCACTTGGAGTCCCACGTCCGTTTTCACTGTCATATTCGGCAGTTCTTTTTTCAGCTGAATACGTGCCCCTTCTGTGATAGAATCCCCTACCATAGAAAAGTACATGTGTCTGATATCTATCACTTTCTTTTCCGTCTTCGTATTTGAAGAATGCGGTAACTCCGTTTTCTTTTGTCCGCACCCCATGCAGCAAATACTTGCTATCAGTCCCATTATAATATATCTGCATATTTTTTTCATTTTTATTCCCCCTCAATAAAGACAGGAAAGGTGCAGTGGAACTCCACTACACCTGACTCTTTTTTATTCCATTGCTTCAACCGGCTTCTCAATCAATGCATCCGCTAAATTCATAGCATGATCAGAACAACGCTCCAAAGCAGTTACCATCTCAATAAATGCAACTCCCGCAACCGGATCACAGCAAGATTCCAACAGACGATTTACATGATTTCGGATCAGTAAATCCTGCTGCATATCTACAGATGCTTCAATAGCTTCCATCTCTTCCAATTTAGAGGCGTCAACTGTATCAAATATATCCATCGCCAAATTAACCGATTTCATAGCCGAATCTGCCATATGATGCAGTTCCTTCAAAGCCGTATCGGAAAACTTTGCTCTGTTTTTTATCATATCTTCAATATATTCCACCACATTTTCCGCATGATCGGAAAGTCGTTCGATATCGTTGACCGATACTGTCAATCTGGTTACCATCTTTACATGATCCGCCGTCAGATCCAGTGACTTTAATTCTACCATCGCATCCGCAATAGAGGAATTCAATATATTGATACTTTGCTCTCTGGAACGAACCCGCTCCGCCTTTTCTTCGCTGTAATGGAAGAAACAGTCGATCGATTCCTTCAGATTTTTCACTGCAATCCTGCCCATACGAGTAACCTCCCGATGTGCCTGAGAAATCGCCATACTGATTGGTACTCCGTTTAACGACAACATATATTGAAGCGAACGCTCTTCCAATTCCTGATTTTCTTCTGCTTTGACTGGAATAATCTTTTCCGCCAGCTTTATAATATATCCGGTAAACGGTAACTCAATTAATACAGCCGTGATTGCGAAGATCGTATGTGTATTTGCGATCTGTCTTCCTACATCTTCCGGTGATAAACTCTGTATAAGATCCAGTACTCCCGGTATCAGATTGATAATCAGAACTAAGATACAGGCTCTTATAATATTAAATATTAAATTTAATATCGCAGTTCGTTTTCCATTTCGATTTGTAGTAAGCGATGCCAATAAGTTCGGCGTAACAGATCCGATTGCCGCACCGATCACCAAATATACAGCGGTATGATACTCCAGCATCCCCTGTATTGCAAACGCCTGAAAAATAACAGTAGAAGAAGAGGAACTCTGTAATAATGCCGTAAAAGCAACTCCGAACAAAATCGCTAAAAACGGATTGCTCAATCCTGAAATAAAGTGAATAAATCCCTTTGTTTCCGAAAGCGGAACAATTGCCGACTTCATAACTGAGATTCCGAAAAATAACATACCGAATCCCATTAGAATTTCACCGATGTATTTTATCAGTTTCTTCGCAATAAAAAGGAACATTACCGCACCGACAAACAAAATCAACGGTGCATAAGCACTCAGATTAAATGCCGTAATCTGTGCTGTAATAGTAGTACCGATATTGGCACCCATTATAACACCGATTGCCTGAGACAAGCTCATCATGGCAGAATTTACAAATCCGATTACCATTACATCAGTTGCTGACGAACTCTGAATCAACATCGTCATTCCGATACCGACCAAAACCGCTATCACTTTATTTTTGGTCGCTTTCTCTAAGATATTCTGCAGATTATTTCCACAAGCACTTTTCAAACCGGACGACATAATTGTCATACCGAATAAAAATAATCCGACACCACCTAAAAGTGAAAAAATATCTGTTATTGACATTCCCTATTCCTCCTGAAGTTCTGTATCCAGAGCCAGATATGCATCTGCAACTCTCTGATAATCCGCAGCATTGGTAATTTTTTCCGGAATCACTTCCTCATCGGTTACTTTTGCCTTATAAATATAGATCCCATCTTCTATAATTGTGTCATCGTCAATGACTGCTCCTGTCAGATATTGCTTATGTTCGAACTCAAACTCGTCTATAATCGCCATCTCTATCGTATCGCCTTCCTTTGTTTGTACAAAGAAAGTAGCATATTCTTTTGTTTCCTCGACCATTTTTCCTCCACAAATCTCTTATGCAAAATAATCTAAACACCCCAATTATATAGAGAATTTTCAAATATAGCAATCTATTTTCAAATTAATCATAAGAAAAGAACTATCCCCTAAAAAGCTCTCCAGTTTTCCTTTCGAAATTGGTGATTTTCACGAGCAAATCGGAGTTCTGAAAGCATCCTTGGAATATCCCGATTCAGCTCCCCTTTCAGTAACAAATAATTGGAGGCATGATTTGCCCGAAACACGGTCCCTTCCGAATCTACATGGGACAGAAACAATTCCATTTCCTCTACTACTTCCTCCGGTGACAACAGTGTCTTCTCTCCTGATCGAATCTGTTGAGAAATCGGTGCTTTGGGATCCAACAGCAAGGTCAAAAACCCCACATAATCCGGATTCATCTCGGAAATCAGATCTGCGCTCTGTATGGCATGCTCCTCAAATCTCTCTTTTCCTCCAAGACCGGAGATTAAAGTAACGGAGCTTAAAATTCCCGCTTCTTTTAACGACTGACCCGCCCGGATCAATTCTTCTCTTGTCGTGTTTTTCCCGACCTCCTTTAAGACCTTTTCATCCCCTGACTCGGCACCGAGATACACCATGTGCAAACCTGCCGCTCTCAGCACTCTGAGCTCCTCCCCTGATTTACGAAGGATATCGCTTGCCGTTCCGTAAGAAGTAATTCTCTTTTGAGCAGGGAAAGAGGTTCGAATCTGTTCCAGTATCTGCAGCATCTGATCAGTTTTGATCACCAGAGCATCTCCATCTGCCAGGAAAAATTTTTCTATCCGGTCTCCATAAGTAAGTGCCGCCTCTCTGATCTCCTGACAGACCTCCTTTGTATCCCTGATACGAAACTTCTTTTCTCTGTACATTGTGCAAAAACTGCACCGATTATGCGCACATCCGATCGTTACCTGTAATATTAAACTTCTTGCCTCACTCGGAGGCCGATATATTGCACCTTCATATTTCATAATATATTCTCACATCCTGTTATCTTTTTGTTTTATCTGCTTTTCTACCATAATCATCATATAACAGATCCGATCCGTTTGCTATAGATATCAAAGAAGTATATAATATTAAATAATTTATGGAAGGAGCTGCCAAAACTGGCTGAAACTATGAGATCATTAAACTTAACCTTATTAACAGATTTGTATGAGCTTACCATGATGCAGGGCTATTACAAAGAAAACAATCAGCAAACGGTTGTATTTGATGTTTTTTATCGGATTAATCCCTGCCAAGGCGGTTATGCCATCAGTTGCGGTTTAGAACAAGTCATTGAATATATCAACACTTTGGAATTTACTACGAATGATATTCGATATCTAGAAAGCCTCAATCTCTTTGATGAAGACTTTTTAAAATATTTAAGCACGTTTCGTTTTACCGGAAGTATCTATGCGATACCGGAAGGAACGGTCGTTTTCCCTCGAGAGCCTCTTCTAAAAGTAGTGGCTCCCATGATGGAAGCTCAACTGATTGAAACGGCAATTCTGAATATTATCAATCACCAGACTCTGATTGCCACCAAAGCCGCCAGAGTTTGTTATGCGGCAAAGGGAGACGGTGTCCTGGAATTCGGTCTTCGTCGTGCTCAGGGCCCCGATTCCGGCATTTACGGTGCACGTGCCGCAATGATCGGCGGTTGCGTTGCAACTTCCAATCTACTGGCAGGACAAATGTTTAATGTTCCGGTTCGCGGTACCCACGCACACAGTTGGATTATGAGTTTTCAGGATGAATATACCGCATTTAGAACTTATGCGTCTCTTTACCCCACTGCATGCATTCTGCTGATCGATACCTATGATACCCTAAAATCCGGTTTGCCAAACGCTATTCGTGTATTTCGTGAAATGCGGGATTCCGGTATTCAATTACAAGGATACGGCATCCGTATGGATTCCGGAGACCTTGCATATCTTTCCAAACAGGTAAGAAAAGCATTGGACGAAGCAGGCTTCCCGGATGCCGTCATTTCTGCTTCCAATGATTTGGATGAATACCTGATCTCCAACTTAAAACAACAGGGGGCAACCATTACTTCCTGGGGTGTCGGCACCAATCTCATTACCTCAAAGGATAATCCCGCTTTAGGCGGTGTCTATAAACTGGCCGCCGTAAAAGATGATAAAGGTGTTTTTCTACCAAAGATTAAGCTGTCTGAGAATACGGAAAAGGTAACCAATCCGGGCAATAAAGATGTCTATCGCATTTATGAAAAAGAAACCGGAAAGATACGGGCAGATCTGATTTGTCTGACTGGAGAAACCTTTGATACAACTCAGGATATGATCCTGTTTGATCCGGTAGAAACCTGGAAGAAAACATTACTGAAAGGCGGAACCTATACAATGCGCCCTCTGCTTCTTCCGATTTTTGAAGAAGGCAGAAATGTCTATTCTTCCCCGACCACAATGGAAATCCGGGAAGTATGTGCAAAAGAATTGGATACACTTTGGGAAGAAAATAAACGTTTTGTCAACCCTTCCAAGATCTATGTCGATCTGTCTCAAAATCTGTACGATATGAAGATCGATGTATTAAACAAACTCAGCGATGCCAAATATTCTTCCTGATAAAAAAAGGTTCTGTACCTTACCAAAATGCAGCACCCACAATCACCAAACTTCGGTCTGATATTTGTGGGCACTGCAAAAAGTAACGTGCAGAACCTTTTTTAATTAAATCCGAACAATTTTTTTGATATCCAGTAAATCAATACAACCAGCCTGTTTCCGCATTTTTTCGGAAGATTGAACAAGATCGGCATAAAGCGATGCATCATCCAACGATAGTTGCGTGGATACCGCTTCTTAATATATGCCCATAATTTTCTCTTCTTTTGTATCGACTCCGGTGAATTATGCTTTATCAGCAGAATAGAGGTCACCATTGTAATCAGATCCTGATAAAAAAGCATGTATCTCCTCTGCTTCTCATTCGGAGTACTCCAGACATCGTAGGCATCTAAGATCATATAATTGACCCGAATCTGCTGATCAATCCTTCCAATCATTACCTTTTCATTCACGGACTGATCTTCTCTTCCTATGAAGTAATGATAGAAATTCACATCCATATAGTACATTTTTTCTACATACGGAAGCGGAACATATACCCATAAATTATCTACGTAAAACTGATGCTCCGGCAACTTCAGATGGCAGGCTCTTACCAGCTCGGTCCGATAAATCATGGAATGCATCAACATATAATGCAACACGGTAAAGCGTTTCGTATCCTCCCAGCCGAAGATCTGATTCTCAGGAAGCACTTTTTTAAGACTCATAATCTTCTTATTCTTCACACCAACCTTATCATATACAAAATTACTGATAAGCAAATCTACATCTCCGCCGGATCCGTGCAGACTGCGAAGAGTATTTAAAATCTGCTTATATGCCACTTCATCTACCCAATCGTCGCTGTCAACTACCTTTATATAGGTACCGGTCGCATAGGCGATCCCGGTATTCAAAGCTCCGCCATGTCCTTTGTTTTCCTGATCAATAGCACGAACAATAGCAGGGTACTTTGCTTCATACTCATGTGCGATTTCCGATGTGTGGTCGGAAGAACCGTCATTGATCAATAAAAGTTCTACCTCTTCTCCTCCGGGCAATAGTGTTTCAATACAGTGTCTCATATAATCCTGAGAATTATAACAAGGAATAATTACTGATAAAAGTTTCATTCTATTTCTGTCCTCTTTTTTACATACTGGTATCAGTATACAATAAATCATCTTTGAATGATAGCTTTACTTTTTCATATCCCAAAATCACTTGCAATTCCTTTGTATAGGTGGAAAAAGCAGTGGGAATCGGATAATTCTCCTCTAATTCCTCCAACTCCGCAAATATTTCAGAAGTTTTTTCCGTTGTCAAAGAATCCACACGAACCAGAAAGCCCTTCATTCTCCATTCTACATGAGAAAAAACATGATTTGCCTCTGACAGTGCTTCTATTTTCAGAGGATTGAGATCCATCTCCCGAACAGCTGAAAGAACCTCCTTTTCCTCTAAAAATCCGAGGAAATTCGGAAACTCATACAGACCTGCCAGCAATCCCTTTGCAGGTCTTTTCCTCAATATAGTTCGTTCTCCGTCTCGAATAATCAGGATGGTACGTTCTTCTATTCTTCGTTTTATCTTCTTAGTCTTTACCGGAAGCAACTCCGTCAACTGTTTTTGACAGGCTGTACAAAACTCCCGCCATGGACACAAACTACAATTCGGTGCTCCATTCGGCACGCAGACAGTCGCCCCGAGCTCCATCAGTGCCTGATTAAACATACCGGGCAGATTATCCTCAAAACCTTTACAGTTTTTTAATTCTGTTTCCATGATTTTCAGTAAATAGGCTTCTACTCTTTTTCTCAATGCAGGTTTTGCAATATCGGAATCATCTCCGGCAAGTCTCATCAAAATCCGAAAAACATTTCCATCCACTGCCGGAACATAAATCCCATAGGAAATAGATGCCACCGCTCCCGCTGTATAGCTTCCGATCCCTTTCAATGATAATAATTGTTTGTAGTCCCTCGGAAGTTCTCCGTTGTATTCGGACATTATTGTTTGTGCCGCTGTCTGAAGATTTCGAACCCGATTGTAATATCCCAATCCTTCCCATAATTTCAGCAACTGCTCCTCCGGACACTCTGCCAGATCCCGAACTGTCGGTAAAGCCTCCATAAATCTTCGATAATACGGTTTTACGGCTTCTACCCTTGTCTGCTGAAGCATAATTTCCGAAACCCATACGTTATATGGCTTTGGATCCTGTCTCCACGGTAATATCCTCTTATTTTTCCTGTACCATGATAAAAGCGGTCGAATGACCGGTTTAAAATTTTTTTCTTCTAAATTCATACAGATATTTTAACATATTTTCCTTTGTGAAAATTGTTCACTTTTTAACAAAATTAGTGTATACTTTTATTTAACTAATCTAATACGAATTGTCACTTGTATACAAGAATGACAGAAAGGGAGGATTTATAAATGAATAATTTAGTTGTAACTCTTGAAGCACCTATCGCTATCGTAACAATCAATCGCCCAAAAGCATTAAATGCATTAAATAGCGAAACACTTACAGAGTTGAACACAGCACTTACAGAAATCGAAGCAAATGATGATATCAAAGTTGTTATCTTAACAGGTTCCGGAGATAAATCATTTGTTGCCGGTGCTGATATTTCCGAGATGGTAAACTTCTCAGGAGCAGAAGGACGCGAGTTCGGTATGCGTGCTGCAGATCCGTTCTTCAAATTACAGAACATGCGTCAGGTAACTATCGCTGCTGTTAACGGTTTTGCACTTGGCGGCGGTTGTGAGATTTCTATGGCTTGTGATATTCGTCTTGCTGCAGATAACGCTTTATTCGGTCAGCCTGAAACAGGTCTCGGTATCATTCCGGGATTTGGCGGAACACAGCGTTTGGCTCGTTTAATCGGTATGGGACGTGCAAAAGAAATGATCTTTGCTTGCACTAACATCGATGCAGAAGAGGCTTACAGAATCGGTCTTGTAAATCATGTATACCCACAGGCTGAATTAATGGATCAGGCTAAGAAATTGGCAGGCAAAATCGCTCGTAACGCAAGTTACGCAGTATCTGTTGCAAAAGCAGCTATGAACAACGGCTATGATATGGATATCAAGAATGCAGTCGAACTGGAAGCAAATCTGTTCGGTATTACCTGCTCAACAGAAGACAAAAAAGAAGGTATGACAGCTTTCTTAGAAAAGAGAAAAGAGAAAAACTTTACAGACTTCAAACGCAATAAATAAACTGTAAAAACAAATAGGAGCATACCATGATTCAAAAAAACATTGGATTTATTGGTTGTGGAAACATGGGGAAAGCAATTCTTAACGGATTGCTTTCCTCTAGTCTTATACATCCAAAACAAATAATGGCCGCTACAAAAACGAACACTTCCGCCCTTGCCATTCAAACTCAATTTCAAATTTCCGCCACTACAGATATCTTATCCGTGGCAAAATTTTCAGATATCTTATTTTTAGCAATCAAACCGAATCTTTTTTCATTGATCCTTCCTGCTATCTCCAACTCTATAAAAGAAGATTGTTTGATAATTTCCATTGCAGCCGGACAAACAATGGCGCAGATAGAAGCACTGTTTCAAAAACCGATACATCTGATTCGATGTATGCCGAATACTCCGGCACTTGTAAATCAGTCAATGACAGCTTTTTGTCAAAACACCAATATTTCATCTGATGAACAAACTCTGGTGTATCAATTATTGGAAAGTTTCGGTAAAGCAGAACAGATTCCGGAATCTTTGATGGATGCAGTGGTTGGAGTAAGCGGCTCCTCTCCTGCTTACGTCTATCAATTTATCGAAGCAATGGCAGATGCTGCAGTAGCCGACGGCATGCCAAGAACAATGGCATACAAATTTGCAGCACAGTCTGTGCTCGGTGCCGCTAAGATGGTTTTGGAAACCGGAAAACATCCGGGAACACTAAAAGACGAAGTATGTTCACCCAGCGGTACTACCATCGAAGCAGTATCTGTTTTAGAGGAAGAAGGAATGCGACGTGCCGTTATAAAAGCACAACGTGCATGTGTTGAAAAATCAAGAGAAATGAGTAAAAAGTAAATTCTAACTGTCGTTGTTTTTATTTAACTCTATTATATTTCGCAAAATTTACTTGCTTTTACAAACTGCTCATTATATACTTATCAGCAGTAAATAATTATATTTGTGGTATTTCAATCAAAACAAAAAGAGTATGAATCTATGAAAAAATTTATGCAGGAATTTCGTGAGTTTGCATTACGCGGAAACATGATTGAGCTGGCTGTGGGTATTATCATCGGTAGTACCTTTACCGCACTGGTACAGTCTTTGGTAACCAATGTTATCAATCCGATCATCGGTATCTTCTTAGGACATGTAGATTTCTCGGAACTGTTTATTTCCTTAAACGGAAAGCACTATGACAGTCTGGCAGAAGCAGTCAAATCCGGCGCCTCTGTTTTAAAATACGGTTCTTTTATTTCCGCTGTTATTAACTTTATTATTATGGCACTTGTTGTATTCTGCTTAGTAAAAGGTCTTAATACTCTTGCGGAAAGAGTAAAGAGAAAAGAAGTTGTTGCAGAACCGACTGAAAAAGAATGTCCTTACTGCAAGACCATGATCGCTATCAGTGCAACACGTTGTCCTCACTGTACTTCTATTTTAGAAGAAGCTGCTGTTCAGGAGATGAAATAATCAATTTATCTATACAAAGGGTATCGCAATTGCGATATCCTTTGTAATTCATTGCTGTGCAATTCTTTCTGCTAAATCCTCCAGATATTCCCATCTGGATATTTTTTCGTCCAATTCCGCTTCAATTTCTTCCTGCTGTTTTGTCAAGTCTCTTAATTTAACAAAATCTCTGGCATTTTCTGCCATATCCACTTCTATCTGTTCCAGTTTTCCTTCCAACTCTGCAATATCTGTTTCAATTGTTTCATATTCCCTTGCTTCTTTATAAGAGAATTTTAATTTCTTCGGTTTATGATCTTTGTAGGAAGTTTTTTCCTTTTTTTCTTTCACTGAAACAGACTCACCGGGTGAAACGGATTTTCCGACCTTTTCCATGTAATCAGTGTATCCGCCCTCATATTGTTTCAAGGATCCATTTTCTTCAAATGCGAAAATCCGGGATACAATACGGTCTAAAAAGTATCGGTCATGGGATACCGTAATCACAATCCCATCGAAATGTTCCAAATAATCTTCCAGAATTGCCAATGTAGTGACATCCAGATCATTGGTAGGTTCATCCAAAATCAATACATTAGGTGCTTCCATCAGAACACGCAGCAGATTTAATCTTCTCTTTTCTCCTCCGGAAAGCTTTTCGATCAGCCCATACTGTTCTTCCGGAGGAAACAAGAAACGCTCCAGCATCGCAGATGCACTGATCAAGCCATCCTGTGTTCTCACATATTCTGCAGTTTCTTTAATATAATCAATTACCCGTAAAGACGGATCCATATAAGCCAAAAACAACTCCTTTGAATCTGCATCTTTCGGTCTGCCATATAAAATCTCCTGACTGTAATAACCGATTTTTATCGTTTGACCAACCGTAATAGTTCCGGAGTCCGGTTTTAAGGCACCTGCAATCATTTTCATCAGTGTCGTTTTTCCTGCTCCATTGCTTCCAATAAACCCGACCCGATCTCTTTTCAAAAAAATATAGGTGAAATCTGAAATCAAAACTGTGTCCCCATAGGATTTGGAAACATGATCCAATTCAATAGTCTGATTTCCCATTCTGGTTGAAACAGATGCCATTTCCACTTTTTTATCCCTTTGCGGTGCAGATGTATTTTTCAATTCCTCAAAACGCTCCAGACGAGCCTTCTGTTTGGTAGATCTTGCCCTTGCCCCACGCATAACCCAAGCAAGTTCATTTTTTAAGATGGATCTTCTTTTTCTTTCTCCGGCATCTTCTATTGCTTCCCGCTCGGTCTTTGCCTTTAAAAATCCCGAATAATTTGTTTCATAACTGTAGATACTGCCATGATCCACTTCTACAATACGATTTACTACTGCATCTAAAAAATACCGATCATGTGTTACCATAACCAGACATTTATTCCATTTTTTCAAAAACTGTTCCAACCAATCTGCCATTGCCAGATCGAGATGATTGGTAGGCTCATCCAAAATCAGGATGTCACAAGGTTTCAATAGAACCTCCGCCAAAGACAGTCTCTTTTTTTGCCCTCCGGAAAGTTCTCCTATAGGTTGATGAATGTCAGATATCCCCAGAGTCTCCAGCATTGCCTTTGCTTCTCCTTCCATATCCCACTCCACCTCTTTTTTTAATTTCTCCAGCAGATATCCCAGAACGGTTTTCTCTTCATCAAACTGAGGTGACTGTTCTAAAAACTGAATTTTAATGTGACCGGCAACCGTACGTTTCCCCGCATCAGGTTCCTGAATCCCTGCAATCAGCTTGAGCAATGTGGATTTTCCCGTACCGTTGATGCCGATGATACCTACCTTTTCTCTTTCCTGCAGAAAAAAGGATGCCTTTTGAAACAGCATCCTGTCATGAAATGATTTTTCAATAGATTCTAGTGATAAAATATTCATTGTTCTACTTCTGTAAATACTTTCTGTGCAATTATTGTAATTAACTGTGCAATGGTTTCCATTGATTGAATGCTGATAAATTCATATTTTCCGTGAAAATTCAATCCGCCTGCACATAGATTCGGTGTCGGAAGTCCCATAAAAGAAAGTCTTGCCCCGTCAGTTCCTCCGCGAATCGGAGATATAATCGGTGTAATGTCCAATTCCTCCATACATTCTCTGGCTCTGTCAATCAAAAACATATATGGCTGAATCTTCTCTGACATATTGTAGTAAGAATCTTTTATAGAAAGTTCTACCGTTCCCTCTCCATATTTCCGATTTAGATCTGCTGCAATTTTACAAAGAAGAAACTTCTTTTCTTCAAACTTATCCTTGTCATGATCGCGAATAATATAGTCCATTTTTGCCAGCTCAATTTCTCCCTCCAGATGCTCCAAAAAGAAAAATCCCTCATAACCTTCTGTATATCTCGGGGTCTGATCCGCCGGTAGAGCACTCGCCAGCTCCATAGCCACTTCAGATGCATTGATCATCGTATTTTTTGCCGAACCTGGATGCACACTTTTTCCATGGATTACAACCGTTGCTCCGGCTGCATTAAAGTTTTCGTATTCCAGTTCTCCCAAAATACCTCCATCCACTGTATATGCAAAGTCCGCTCCAACTCTTTCCAAATCAATAAAATCTACGCCTCGACCGACCTCTTCGTCCGGTGTAAAGCAGATTGCAATCGGACCGTGCTCCTGTTCCGGATGTGCCATAAAATATGCCGCCATAGTCATAATCTCTGCGACCCCCGCTTTGTCATCCGCTCCCAAGAGTGTGGTTCCGTCTGTCGTAATCAAATCCTGTCCAATAAACTTTTTCAGATCCGGAAACTCTTGCGGATTTAACTCTACTCCCTCACATAAAGGCAATATCTGTCCCTGATAATTTTTTACAATTTGAGGATTTACATCTTTCCCGGAAAATGCCGGTGCCGTATCCATATGAGAAATGAATGCAATCACCTTCTGATTTCTCTGATCCGTTTCATCTTCTATCGTAGATGGAATTTGGGCATATACATAACCGTATGTTTCATCCATTTCTGCCTGAATTCCCAAGTCGGACAATTCTTGCCGTAAAATTCTCGCCAAATTTTTTTGCTTTTCCGTACTTGGGAATGTCTCACATGCCTCATCTGCTTCTGTATCTATTTTAATGTAACGAAGAAAACGCTCCGTTACCGACTTGAAATCTTCTCTATTCATAATTTACTTCACCGCAATCACTTCAATCTCAACTTTTGCCCCTTTTGGAATATCTTTTACCGCAAATGCCGAACGTGCCGGAAACGGCGCTTCAAAAAAGGTAGCATATACTTCATTCATCGGCCCGAAATCCTCAATATCTGACAACAAAACCGTTGTCTTTACAACATTCTGAAGTCCCAACCCGGCTTCCTTTAATACAGATTTAATATTTTCAAATGCCTGTTTTGTCTGTTCACTCACATCCTCTCCTGCAAATGCTCCTGTTTTAGGATCTAAACCTAACTGTCCGGAACAATATACCGTTGTCTCTGTCTCAATTGCCTGAGAATATGGCCCTAACGCTTCCGGTGCTTCTGTAGTGGAAAGTACTTTTTTCATATCTGTAACCTCTCTTATATCTATTTATCTGTTTTTAGTCGATTATAACACAAAACGGTACCCGTTCCTAAACGAATACCGTTTGTTTTTCTTACAGTAAATGTGCTCTTAATTCTTCTCCTGACTGTGTGCATAAATAGGCCGGCGCAATATCTAATACAGTTTTGCAACCCTTTGCCCCTTCATCCGCCAATCTCTTTGCCGCACGAGCATATGCAACCAGTACAGAAGTCGTAAATTCCGGATTGGAATCCAACTTTAAGCTGTACTCTATTACATGGTGATGTTCCTTATTCGTGCCGGTTTTGCCGGTACGGAACACAAAGCCGCCATGTGCCATTCCGCTATGATCCGCTAATAATTCTTCTTCTGAAATAAAATGTACTGTTGTATCGTAATCTGCAAAATAATTCGGCATTTCAACAATTTCTTTTTCTACTTTAGCTGCATCCGCTCCCTCTTCCAACACAACAAAGCACTCTCTTGTATGTTTCTGCCGGGTGGTCAAGTCCGGATTTTGTCCGGAACGAACAGCCTCTAATGCGCTTTCCACCGGAATAGTATATTGTTTCGCATTTTTAACCCCATCTATACGACGAATCGCATCAGAATGTCCCTGCGATACTCCTTTTCCCCAGAAAGTATAATCCTTTCCGTCCGGCAAAACGGCATTTGCATAAACTCGGTTGAGAGAAAACATTCCGGGATCCCAGCCTACAGAGATAATTGCAACTTTTCCGTTCTCTTTTGCCGCCTTATCAACATTTGCAAAATGATTCGGAATATTAGCATGTGTATCAAAACTGTCTACCACATGAAACTTCTCTGCATATTTCGGTGTCTGAACAGGTAAATCGGTCGCACTTCCTCCACAAAGGATCAGTACATCTATTTTATCGGTCCAGTTCTCTATCTCGCTTACATTTACAACCGGAACTCCCTCTGTAAGAATAGAAACAGATTCCGGATCTCTGCGGGTAAATACTCCTGCCAGTTCCATATCCGGTGCCGCTTTAACTGCAACTTCCACACCTTTTCCAAGGTTTCCATAACCTAAAATACCAATTCTTGTACCCATATCTGTCTCCTTTATCTTGTATTTTTTCTGACAAATATCATACCACTTTTTTTCTATTTGTCCAAACTCATTTTTCTGATCGGTAATGCCAAAAGCAATGTCCCTCCGACCATATTTCCAACACTTACTATTATCAGATTTAAAAGCAACTTCCCAATAGGAATCTCCGGTGTAAAAACAGCACTCAGTGTATAGATTCCCATATCTGCTACCGAATGCTCAAAGCCGGATATCGTAAATCCGCTGATCAAAATAATAATCATTACAATTTTTCCAACATCCGATTTGATCTTCATTCCGCACAATACGGCAAGACATACCATAAAATTACATAATATTGCCCGAAAGAACATTTCATTATACGGGATGTAAATTTTCCCGTGCATAAAACTCCGTATGTAAGCATCGGAACCGGATACTCCGGCAGCCACAAATAAAAGTGCAAATCCGATTGCTCCGATCAAATTGCCTATCCAGCTCACTATCCAAATCTGAACTGTTTTTTTCCATTTAACACGATGATCATAAGAAGCAAATCCCATGACAAAATTATTACCTGTGTATAACTCTCCGCCCACCAGCACAATCAATAACACGGCTACAGAGAAATATAAGGCTCCGACTACTTTTCCTGCCGCCGGATTAGATTGGAAAAAGATGTGGTTACTGACCGTATTTAACACCATCGCCAATGCCACAAAAACCCCTGCCATAATTGCACGAATCATATATTTTCCCCTATGTTCCTGTAATAATCCCTCTTTCTTTACTGCTGCATTTGATATTGATTCCACTTCCTGAAAAACCATATACAATCTCCTCCCTCATTTTTTAACTCACTCACGTCCCAAGATGGTTATTATTTTAACATTGTATTGCAGTTTGTGGAAGCTATCCATCAGATGTATTCAATTTTGTACGAAAAAAGTAACAGAACTGTTCTTCGATTACCCTAAAAGTTCCTCTTCGATAGTAAGGTGTTACCTCACAAGCACAACCGTCTGAATCTTTATAGTGAACCTTTAATCGCTCCATACCAAGCCATTTTCCTGCAATTCCGTATTCTACGGATAAAATATCAATTCGATCAAAGGGAACCACTGTCCGGCTCTTTGTAAAAAGTCCCTGCTCAAACAACAACTGATCTTCCTCCATTACAATTCCCTGATAAAAAAAAGACTTCAAACACAATAGAACCGTCAAAAACAAAATTACTACCAAGACTCCTGTTGAAAACAATCCGGATTTTTTTTCCAAAAAAGCAAATACTTTTACATAATACAAGATAAAAATCAGCACTGCACTGCAGCAGATTGTCTTGCATGCCTCTATACATGCATAACATTTGTTTTGATATGTATAGACCTTCTCCTCTAAAGAAAACTCGGGTATTAAAGCCCTCCCATAGTCATACATTTGCTTTTTCGGCAAATAGAGGCTCAATTCTTTAGATTCATCCTTTTCATTTCCTACACCGATCACTTCAAATCCCAACTTAACATATCCGAATAAACGTGCCAATACTCCCTGTTCTTCCATCACTGAACTGATATGTTCCACTTCAATATGATAAGTTCTCGTATCCACTAATCCATAAGAAATCGTAATCTGACTTCCTTGTCGTTGTACCTGATATCCGAAATATCGATTTAAATTGGAATATAGCCCCTTTGCAATCGGAAGCAGTACCAAAAGAAACACACTAATTCCGATCATGTGCCGGACACTGAAAACTGCGGCTATAGAAATAAACACCCCAACCACCAGAGATATGGTACTTTCCAATAATATATGTATGATTTTTTGTTTTATCGAATAACCGAACTGAAAGTTTATGTTTTCCGATTTTCTTTTCGATTGTTTCTCCCGTTTGTCTGTCCTGCCACTTCCTTCTGATTTTTTCTGCAGCTTCAAAACAGTATTTCGGAACAACTGTGCTTTCTCGTTACCAAGCAAAATTACATAATCATCTGTTTTGGCAGTTACCGTTGAATTAATATCACAGGTCACAGTTTTAAACCGAAATATTCCGGATAATAAACTTCCTTTTATTGTTATATTCGTAATATTTTTATACTGTACCTTATTACGTTTTTTTACAATCAATCCTCTCTTAAAAAACAGAATATAATCTTCATGTAGTTCAATCACAGAATTTTTCCAAATAAAAAAACTATAGAATACAATAAAAGCCGCTGCCATCAATATCAATATAATAATGATTGACACAACGCTCCTGTTCTCTGCCCCGATTTTCCAAATAGAATCCTTAATTTTCATAATAGCGGTTTCGTTTTCAATTGCTTTTCCAATCTCTTTTCCTATCGCAACCGCAACTACTACCGCTATCATAATTAACCGACGAATAATTAAATATGGATGATTACGAAAAACCTGTACTTGCTTATCCTGCATCCTGTTCTTCTCCCTCTTCGAATTCATTGATTTTATCTGTCAGCTTTTCTGCAAGCTTCTCAGCCTCTGATACCAGCAAATTCTCCCATGTCATTTTCCCACCTGCTGTTATTATTTCTATATCAGCCAACCCGAACACCGTGTCCAATATTCCCTGCTCAATATTAATCTGAATCATTTTCCGAATCGGAACAATTTCATGTACTCGCCCAATAATTCCCGCATAACTTTCCACTGCTGATGATGTCATACGATAACGAAAGCGTAACGTTCCGACAATTGCCTGTAATAAAAAATAAACTGTCACTAAACAAACAATAAAAAGTGTTCCCCAAAATACCACTATCTTCACTCGTTCAGGCACTCCAAACTTCCGACATCCCATCTGCACCCCCCATCGTATTGCTCCCAATATTAGGATCACGATGGTTGTCGATATCAAATTGACTGCAACTGCTCTTTTAGGCAATTTTTCAAATCTCTCCATTTTCCTCTCCCTGCTATTCCCGAACAATATAGCCTCTTGCCCGATCTATCTGCTTATGTCTTTCTATTTCCTGTTTTGCCTCCGACAGCTCATCCATACTGATTATATCCACACTCCAAAAACCGTAATTATTCTGATGAAATAAAAACATTCCTTTCTTTTCCTTATCTTGATAAATACAATTTTTCGCCAATTTCACCTGATTCTTATCATAAGTAAAAAATCCGACTATTTTCTCCCCCTTTTTTTCATTTTTGAAACAAGCTGAAAGCAATATCGTTTATAGGCATTTTGATAGATTGCCACCTGTTCTGAAAAAGATTGAAACAAATATCCCGGCTCAATTTTTCTTATATTTTCATGAAAAGTTCTGGAAGAAAAAACGGTATCAAACTGCTCATCTTCCAAATCCTGAATCGAACCTGCCACAAACTCTATATTGGAAATCTGAAGTTTGGATTTTATCTGCTCTGCAATCCTAATAGATGCTTCCGAACAATCCAATGCCGTAATCTGTGCCCTAGGGAGTATCAATGCCAAAAAACAGGAAAGGATTCCGATTCCACATCCGACATCTAAAATAGTATCTTTGAATTCTGATCGATGCTCATATATCCACATGGAAAATTGCCGGATAATATCCGCATCTGTATAGTTTGCTACAATCAACGCCAAATCATACTCCTGATTTAAATAGAAATATAATGCCTACTGATCTGTCTTCGACAGACGTTCCCTCGTCTCTGTGATTTCAGCTGCGCGCTCCTTTCCATACTGTTTTATCAATGCTTCTTCTATGTTTGAAATCTTGGATATCCCTAATTTATTTAACGGCTCCAATATCTTTTTTCTTCTGGCTGCAGCACCCATTTTCTGTTACCCTTCTGTGATTATTTTAGTTAAAAGTCCTTGACATCCCGCCAAAACTTCTTTATAGCAGGTCACAAAATCTCTGCTGTACCACGGATCTGAAATATCCGCATCGCTACCTGTATATGATAACAGCAAGGTCACTTTCTCTTCTACACTATTTCCAAATCGCCTTTTTAGATTGTGGAGATTGTTCTGATCCATCGCAATCAGATAGTCATAGTTTTGATAATCCTCTTCTGTAATCTGTACCGCACGTTTTTGGGAAGTATCAATTCCTTTTTCTTTTAATAAGGCTTTTACCGGAGGATATACTCCGTTTCCGATTTCTTCTGTCGAAGTAGCAGCCGATGCGATGTGAAATTGCTCTTTTGGATATTCTTTTATCAAATTTTTCATAATGTATTCTGCCATGGGAGAACGACAGATGTTACCGTGGCAAACGAATAGGATTTTTATCATTGTTGTATAACCTCGCATTTCTTAGTTTTTCTTGGTTTTTCGGGCTTTGTAAGCCTTTGTAAATTTTTGCTTTCTGGCATAACCTGGTTTATTTTCGCATAATATCGTCCGCAAAAGGTGTAAAATAAGGTGTATATTTTTCTATTTTACACCTTGCTGTTATCAATTAAAAATCGTAATTACACAATCCGAAGTCTGGCGATTTCTTCTCTGGCATCCTCAAGATTTACATGCGTATATGTATTCAGCGTTACGCTGATATCTGAGTGGCCCATCAAATATTGTAATGCTTTTGGATTCATTCCGGATTTTGCCATATTTGAGCAATAGGTGTGCCGACATACATGCGGTGTGATAACATTCATCTGCACTTTGTAAGTATTATTATATTTCTAAATGATGTGTTGAAAGTAATGCTCCCAGTGCAAAGAATAACAAATACTTCCGTTTTTATCAAAGTATAAGAATCCACTTTTTCCATCTACCATAGGTTCTGCTGTGGGCGGGTTTCGTTTTTCTATTATTTTCCGAAAGCATTCCTCTACATCCGCAGTCATAGGTATCTTTCTTGTTCCGCTAGTTGTCTTTGTTTCTTGAATATAATATCCGATTTTTGATTTCTTCTGCAATTGATGATCGATGTTGATCGTATGCTCCTTGAAATCAATATCAGAAATCGTTAAGCCACAAAATTCCGAGATGCGAAGGCCGGTTTTAAATAATATGTAGATTCCTTCATAATACCTGCAAAAATGAGAATCCTCCTTCACAAACCGCAGAAACTTTCGTTCCTCCGCTCTGCTGATTGCTTCTCTTGTCACACTGTCATTCACGACCACTTCCATCAGCTGAAACTGAAATGGATTTTTCCTGATCAGATCATCATCCACAGCCAACTGAAATGCCGGGCGAAGAACTCCTCGAATCGAATGGATGGAACTATAGCTTTTCTTTTCTACCTGCTGAAGATGTATCAGCCAACATTTTGCATCTGAAATCCGTACCGTATCAATCCTTCTTTTTCCAAATGGATCTTTCTTCAATAAATTGATAACTGTTCCGTATCCTGCAACTGTAGTAGGTCTGACACCGGTTTTGGTTGATGTATATTTTTCAACCAGTTCCAGTACCGTCATATTTCCGCCATTTGTTGCAATCTGCTCGAAATGGTCCGCCTGGATTTTCTTCTCCATCTCCCGAAGCGACAAAGTACGGCGCTTTCCTTTCGGAGTTGCATCGTTATGGTCTAAGCGCCAGCTATATACACAGTGCTCCTTTCCCATCTCATCGACATACTTAAATCGATATCTGCCATCAGATAACTGTATTTCTCCATTGTGTAATATACGTCCTCTATGATCTCTCCTTTTTTCACTCATAATATTTCGTCTCCTTCATTAAATGTTCATTTAACTTGGAAGACCGTCTCGGTTTATTCATTATAACAAAAGACCTTCCCTTCGCTAAGATAAAATGAACATTATTTTCATTACTATTTCTTCTATTCTGTCACTTAAACTGTACTGGCTGTATCCAGATAATCTTCAAATAATTTCCTTTTGAATCGGATATGAGAACCTACTTCCAAAATAAAATCTGCTCCTTCATTTTCACCTGCAATCTGTCTTAATCTCTTTTCTCCAATTCCATAATATTCTGCCGCTTCGGAAACATTTAAAGAATATTTCTTCCAGACAGGTATTGTTTTTTCTGTATGATTCATTCGCATTCCTCCTCCCTTTTGTTTGTATTCAACAACATTTTCGCTTTTTCCATTTTCATACTTGCAATCGCTTCTCGTTTGCTTGTGCCTCCAACATACATTGGTGTACACATTTCTAAAATGCGGTCATAAATACGTCTTTTATCTAACATAGTCTCGCTTTTTATTTCATTCAGCGGAAGATTCGTTGTGATGATCAAAGGTCGTCCTGAACAGATCCTGCGGTCTATGACACTGAAAATAATTCCTAACGCATATTCTGAATTTCGTTCCACTCCAAGATCATCAATAATCAAAATCTGATATGAAGCCAATGCATTGATATATTCCGTTTTGTCTGCCAGTGGAAATATATCATCGATAATGGTATTGAAGTTAGTCATCTTTACCGTTACTTCTCGTTTAAGAAGATCATTGGCAATACACCCGGCAATATAACTTTTCCCGGTACCAACCGGTCCCCAGAACAAACATCCTATATGGTTTCTTTTCATTTCATCCCAGTTATCAACATATTTTTTTGCCTTATGCATTACCGCATCTGACATATCTGCATTCTCAAATGTCCACTCTTCCATCCTGCTCTCATCAAAACAGATGCTCGTATTTCTACTAACTAATTCCCGGTGCTCTTTGTCTTTAAAATATTTTTGTTCCTCTTCATATGCTTTTCTGTCACAGGCACATTGCCTGGAATGTTTCTTCATTCCCATAAAACCTCCCTCAGGAAAAAATGCTTCTTTCGCTTCCCCACAGACTTTGCAGTATTGCAAACCATCACTACCTACACATATGGTATCTTCTTCTCTCATCACAAACTCTCTCCTTCTCCATAGCAATAATTTACTTCATGATATTTATTTCCTTTATATTTCTCAGTTACTTTACTAGGTGCCACATTTCCGACTCCTCCACAGCCATTTTTACGACCAGATGAAGGTGGCTTTTCCGACTCTGCCACAGCCATCTTTTCAACCGCCTTATCATCAACCGTCTGTAAACCTATCTCATCAGATGGAATTTTTACATATAAATGATTGGGTTTTAAAAATCCACCGGATCTGCGAACCAATAGTCCCACATCATCTAATTCCTTCAACGCTGTTTTTACAGAAGATTTGCATTTATCGATTTGAACAGACAATTCCTCTATCGGAAAAATCAGATAAACATTTCCATACTTATCTATCCAGCTATTCTTTCTCGATATCCGTGCCCAGTCATACAAAATCATATAAAGAAATTTTGCAGTTTGAGAAATTCTCATCTTTAGCAAAAACTTCGGAAACTGGAAGTACTGAAGCATCTGCTCTGACTCCTTCATATATTCATATTGCATTCTTTTCTCGCCTCGTTTCTATTTCTAATTGTTGTAAAAAACATTTTTCTGCCGGCTCAAAAATGTCCTTACACATATTCAAAAGATGAAGGGCATAAATACAGGCTCTTGATGTAAAAATTTTTATTTTTTCCTGTCAAAAACACCCTTACATAAAACGAAACGCTGAGAGGCATTTTTACAGCCCCCCTGAGGAAAACTTTTTTTATTTTTTTCGATTAATTAAATATTTGAAAACAAAAAACACTCACCTATTCCAAGTGAATGCCTTATCAAATTTCATTATTTTGTTGTCTGTAATTCTTATCCAGATATGCCTGCATATCTGCTAAAATGTAATTGCCGGCAATTATATTTTCACGTGGGTATGGGGACGTAATCCCCATCAAGTCTGCTACTCGTAAGTAATACAAAATTGTCAAAATGACAATACTGTAATACACGGGTGGATCTTGCTCTGGTTGTACACATGAATTCATACAATAATAGACCCAAATGGGCACCTTTCACCATTTGAGCCTATATATTATATGTCTTTTGGATAATAGCTAAAAAAGTAGCTGTCTAGACGGTATGTTTTTAACGTAGAATTGATTTTATGGCTGACACGGTATTTATCCATAGTATCATTGCATCATTTTTCTTTCGACATCAGAATTATCAGTCATTCAATTCACATAATCCATTCTATCACTTAATAAATTATACTTTCTTTTTTGCTCATGGTCATGAGACTTTTTTCGTTTAAATTGTACGATTATATTTTTTCCTGTTTTCGGATTGTATGGAACCTTCGCGAGGCCTTTCTTCCTCTCTTCGAACTTCCAGTTACACCAACTCCCATACTATTTTAGATAAGTTGGTATATTGTCTGGTTTTACCATTCTGTTTTCCTCCTTCTGTTGTACTCACCAGTGAAAGGACATTTGCTGCCGGTTTAAGAACCGATTTTTCAAGTATGAAGGCTATTTTAACAAAAGGAAACAAAAATCCTCCAAATCGTAATGTCCGGAGGATATGAATGTTGCTATATTGTAATTTTTATCTAGTAGATATTTTCACGTATTCGTGATAAAATAGAAGGCAGTTATTGACGATAGTTTATGGAGGGAAAACATGGCTATTACATATAAGAAGCTATTTCATTTATTGATTGATAGAGAAATGACACCGGCGCAGCTTCAGAAAGAGGCTGGCTACAGTGCCAATATATCCACAAGGCTCCGCCGTGACCACTATGTATCACTGGAGTCTATGGAAAAGATATGTCGTGTGCTAAATTGCAAGGTAGATGATATTATCGAATTTGTACCAGATAAGGAGGATAAGAACGATGGCTAATTTATCGCAAGAGAAACGTCAGCGCATGCTGGCATTCCTCAAAACCATCCGTGAAGAACATAAAGACGATGACAAGGTGCTCATTGCCCTCGGAGAAATTGAGAGCGAATTAAACGCAAAGAAATACGGCCTCGTGTGGGAACGCCACGAAGAAGCCGTTGATATACAGATGAGGGATAACGTTCCCGTATTTACTGAATGCGTGGATAAAGAAATCACCACTACCAAAGGCGGTGTCAATTTTCTTCTTGAAGGCGATAACCTTCATAGTCTCCGATTATTGGAAAAGACCCACACAGGCAAGATTGACGTCATCTATATCGACCCCCCTTACAATACCGAAAATAAAGATTTTATCTACGATGACGCTTTTGTAGATAAGAACGATGGATTTCGCCACAGTAAATGGCTGTCTTTTATGAATGAAAGACTTCAAATAGCTAAAAGGCTACTATCTAGCTCTGGAGTGCTTATTATCAGCATAGGTTACCATGAAGTTCACAATTTAATGGTTATGTGCCAAGAGATGTTTGAAAACAAACAGGTAACATGTGTTACAGTGCAAACCTCAGGCGGTAAACCAAATGGAGGTTTTACATTCTTACAGGAATATCTAGTATTCATTACGCCTACAGATTTCAATCCGAAAACAATGAGTTTTACTGGAGGTATTGAGCGTAGTCCATTTGAAGGGTTAACTTTAAGTACATTTGATAAAACAACACGTCCTAATCAAACATATCCTATTTTTATAGATAGAGAAACCATGCACATTATTGGTGTTGGCAAATCCCTTACTGAACGTATTGCAGAAGGTTTGTATACAGGGAAGCCTACCGACTTTGTTTTTGATTATGATGAAGCACCTGATGGAGCAGCTGCATTATGGCCAGTCAGTAGCAAGGGTGCCGACTGTGTTTGGAGACTGATATCACCTCGTTTACTAAGCGACTGGGCAAAAGGCTATATAAAGATTTCCAAGAACAAATCAAAAAATAACCCCAACGAATATAGCGTGCAGTATTTACCAGACGGAGTTATCAAAAAAATAGAATCAGGAGAACTTCCTGTAATTGGCACTGAAGAAAATATGCCAACACTTAAATTTGGCAAAAACCAAACGGTAGGTAGTGAAATACCCACTATATGGACAAAAAAAGAATTTTTCACAACAAAGGGATCTTCTCATGTGCGTAACATATTTGAAGACAAACGTTTCCCTTATCCCAAGCCGTTAGAATTTATTACTGAAATTCTTCGTGCAACTACCAATGCGAACAGCACAATTTTGGACTTTTTTGCTGGGTCTGGAACTACTGGAGAATCTGTACTCGAATTGAACTTATCAGATGGCGGCAACAGAACATTTATCCTTTGTACTAATAATCAAAACGATATTTGTTCGCATATAACATACCCTCGGCTTAAAACTATAATCTCCGGAATTAGAGAAAATGGAAGCACTTACTCAAATGGTATTCCTGCCAATCTGAAATATTATCGCACCGATTTCGTCTCCAAGGACTCTGATTCTCTCACTGATGAGCTGCTCGACCACATCAAGGAGATGATTCAGCTGGAGCATGGCATCAATCTAGATGGCAGCCAGTATATTATGGTTCTCACCGATGAGGAGGCCGATGCACTGGAACAGCACTGGGATGAATATAAGGATGTGAAAGCTCTGTATGTTTCCAGAAATGTGTTATTCACCACAGAGCAAAATATGCTATTCGGCGATGTTGACATCCATATTATCCCGGATGACTACTTCAAATTTGAGTTACAGGAGGTGGGCGAAGCATGGTAACTTCCGGATTATCCATAAAGCTGTTTGATTTTCAGGAAAAGGCCGTTATCAAGCTGATTGACCTTACTTCCAAGAAAGACAGTAAACAAACAATTATTATGAAAGCGCCGACCGGTTCCGGTAAAACCATCATCCTCATCGATTATGTGGATACCTATCTTACCAATGTCAGTGCAAATACCGCTTTTATCTGGTTCTGTCCCGGCAAGGGTAATCTTGAGGAACAGAGCCGTGAGAAAATGATGAAATTCGCTCCGGGCAGAACAACACAAAATCTGTTCGATGCACTGCTGAATGGATTTGCACCTGGTAGCACAACATTCATCAACTGGGAACTTGTAACAAAACGTGGTAACACAGCCATTCGTGACAGCGAACGTAAGAATCTCTTTGATCGTATTGCTGATGCACATCGTGCCGGTGTAGAATTTATCGTCATTATTGATGAGGAGCACTCCAACAACACTGCCAAGGCAAAGACTATCATCGATGCCTTTGCGTCCAAGAACATTGTTCGTGTCAGTGCTACTGCTATTGAAAATAAAAGATACGAGTTCTTTGAAATCGATGAAGTAGATGTTATCGACGCAGGCCTTATTACCAAGGCTCTTTATGTCAATGAAGGCGTGGCTGACAACACAGAAATTACCGATGATTACGATTATCTGCTCGACCTTGCAGATACAAAAAGGAAAGCTATCGCTGGCAGATATAAGGAAATCGGTAAAAATATCCGTCCTCTCGTGCTTATACAATTCCCGAACGGACAGCCAGAGACCATTGCTGCTGTAGAGCAGAAACTGGAGTCTATGGGCTACACCTACGATAATGGCATGGTTAGCAAGTGGATGAGTGAAGATAAAAAGGACTTGCCGGACAATCTGACCGAGAATGATGCTATCCCTGTATTTCTTCTTATGAAACAGGCCATCAGCACCGGATGGGACTGCCCTCGTGCCAAGATTCTCGTCAAACTGCGAGAAGGCATGAGCGAGAGCTTTGAGATTCAGACCATCGGCCGAATTCGTCGTATGCCAGAGGCAAAGCACTACGAAGATGACCTCTTGGATTTCTGCTATGTCTATACCTTTGATGAGAAATACAAAGCAGGACTTCTCTCCAATATGGATAAGGCCTACGAGACTCGCAGATTGTTTCTCAAGGAAAAATGCAAGACCTTCACCTTAGAAAAGGAAATCCGTGATCTGGATGTCGGCAGTCTGGGCGAGCGTAATGTTCTGAATAAAATCTACGATGCTCTGGTGAGAAAATATAATCTGACCACAAGCACCACAGATAATAAGCTCCGCTTTATGGCAGCAGGCTATCAGTTCGGTGATGAAATTATCGGTCATGCTTTGTATGGTGAATATGTCCGCACCGATATGGTCGCTGAGAGCACTACCTACTACACCACACGCAAGCGTGTGAATACCCACAAGCATGGTATTGAGCTGCTCCACTCCATAGATGCCATTAAGAGCACCATCGGCATGCAGTCTGCCAAGGTAAAAACAATACTGGAGCGTCTGTTCCGTAGGGGTGGTTCTTCCTATAAGAAGCTGTTGTTACTGGATACCTCAGAATTTTACGCATTTATCATCAATAACGAGCACAGACTCAAGGAAGAATTCCGTGAAGTGACTGCAGGTATGAATACGCAGATGACTCTTCCTCTCAATCCGAAGAAGTCAATCTTCCATATTCCGGAGCAGGACTTCTATAAGTACGACCCGGGTGTAAAGAATGAGGTGGAATACCTGACCAATGCATACCATGATTATACTTCCGGATATGCCACAAGCCTTGTTCGTAGTACATCAGAAATGCTATTTGAGCAATTCTGCGAAAGCCGTGATGATATTGAATGGGTCTATAAGAATGGAGACACCGGTCAGCAATACTTCTCCATCGTATATAGGGATGGACTTCAGAATCAGTGGCTCTTCTATGCTGACTATATAATTATGAAGAAAGACGGTACTGTCTGGGTTATTGAGACCAAGGGTGGCGAGTCCAAGGGCAAGGACAAGAATATCGACATTCAGATTGAGAACAAATTCAATGCATTCAAGAACTATGCTACGGAGCATTCCCTCCATTGGGGATTTGTTCGAGACAAAGACAATCAGCTTTATATTAACAATACAGAATTCGCACATGATATGTCAGATGACCATTGGGTGCCACTATCACAGGAATTCTAATTTTCAGGGCAGTAGATAATCATTTCTACTTTCCTATTTTTATCCCAGGCAATATTACTTGACAAAATGTCAAGTTTGCAGTATCATGAAAATGACCAAGATTAGGTTGGTAATCAAAGGAGGAATTCACATGAGTAAGGAGTTAGGCAATCGCATATCCATCTTATTGAAAAAACAAGGCCTTCAACAAAAAGAATTGGCTGAACGTGTTGGTATTACAGAAGGTGTAATGTCCAGATATATATCTGGAACCAGAGACCCTAAACCAGAGACATTAGCCTGTATAGCTACTGCTCTGCACACAACATCTGACTATCTCTTGGGCATTGAAAATGACGAATTCAGTTACCCACGTGTACGCAGACTTATTGCTCGTAATGCATCCGCTATGTCAGATGAAGAGAAGAAAGAACTAATTAATGCATTATTTGGAGGAGAATAGAATTTGGGAATCAGATTATCAGATGAACGTTATGAAGAGATTAAGCAGATTGTGGTTCGAATGTATGAAGAATACGATATCAGTTGTGTGCCTATCAATGGTTTTGAAATAGCCAGCAAGATGGACATTAAAGTCATTCCGTATTCTGCATATCCGGAAGCTACGCAGAGATTGTTGTTGAAAAAAAGCGATGATGGTTTCTGTTTACAGCTTGATACTGGTGAGTGGTACATATACTACAATGACAAAAAAGGATACGGACGAATCAATAACACAATCATGCATGAAATTGGTCATGTTGTACTTGACCACACAGAAGACAGTGAATTAGCAGAAAAAGAAGTTAAGTTTTTTGCCAAGTTTGCACTTGCTCCACCAGTTCTCATTCATAAACTGAAGCTAGAATCGCCAGAGGAAATCGCTGACATCTTTGAAATCAGTTATGAAGCTGCTAGTAATGCCTTATCTTATTATCACAAGTGGCTTCGTTATGGTGATTCTGAATATACTGATTATGAGGAGAAAATTCTATATCTCTTCTCACAGGCAAGTTAAGGAGGTGGTTCTATTGAGGGTAAAAAATAAAACGTATTCATAACTGTTCCAGCAGTTAAAATACGTTTCACTTTTGGATGTGCTACATCCTTTTTCTAGACAATCAAGATTGTAGCATATCCTTTCCGTTACTTCAATTGACATTTTGTACAAAACGCCAATTGACAAAATCACACAGCTCTTTTATAGGGCGGAAAGGTTATTTTAAATGAATATAAACACAAGCAAACGTATGCGCAGCGACAATCTTTTTATGCGCAATGAGTACAGTGGTCACGGCAAGTGGAATATCCCACTTATAAAAAAGCAGGCAGTAGATGTTGAGAACATTTCATTGATTGCCTGTTCCGATACTCGTTCAAATGACAATGAAACTAACACCAAAAATGGAGTTCATTTCTTCGTGGATGATTATCGTTTCAACGGAATATATAACAATCCTGAAAAGTCACTGAGGAAGTATTCTCAATACGCGTTTCTTCTAAGTCCAGATTTTTCAACATATGCTGATATGAATTTGTGGAGACAGCTAGAAAGTGTTGCAAAAAATCGCTGGTGTGGATGTTACTGGCAAGAACAGGGGCTTACTGTGATTCCAACAATCAGTTGGAGTACGCCTCATAGCTACGAATTCTGCTTTGACGGTGTCGAAAAGAACTCTATCATTGCAATCGGAATGATTGGCTGTAAGCAAAATAAGAAGAAATTCTTACGCGGATACGACTACATGCTAAGCAAAATCGAGCCTGAAGCCGTCATTTGCTTTGGCACACCATTTGATGAAATGCGAGGAAATATTATCCCTGTTGATTATCGTTCCTCTAGGAAGGTGGTGCGATAATGGGCGGTCGTGGTACATTTGCAGCCGGCAAACAGGCTGCTTACACATATGAAACAGTTGGAAAAGTTGATGGAGTGAAAATTATCAATCCTATTGATAAGAGCAAGTCCCTAAAACTTCCGGAAGAATCCCACAGTAGCGTTGGCTATGTTCTTTATGACAAGGATGGTGTTTTTCATCAGTACCGAGAATATAATTCAAATCATGAAGTTGTTCTTGAAATCGGATATCACCACGAAAAAAGTCTCGGCCATGGTGACATTCTGCATGTTCATGTTCACAATACACCCGGAGTCGAACATCACGGACAAGCAGATAAGTTCGTAATTAAACCCGGACATCCACTATATGAAAAATACAAAAAATTATTCAAGGGGGTTAAGCAATGATTGGTAATACATTATCAGAATTCGTAGATGATATTCTCACTATGGGTGGGCCAGAAAAAGAATTTCTCTTCCGTGGGAAAAAATATATGCTACAGTGTCAGAAATATGAAGCAAATCCATCTCTTGTGGAACTAGTTATTTTCGAGTGCTTCGGCGATGAGAACTATATTTTTCGCTGTCTTGGAAAAGATTTCCGAGAGTGCTTTGAGCAATTTGAGAAAGCTACCATTTTTGACGGAATGACCATCTATGATGCGGAATCCGAAATAGAAGTTCTTTTTGGCTAAGGGAATGGCCACATCTCATGCAGTTTAAATAATTGTCTGCTGATCCAGCCACTTGCCGAACAACTCACGCTTGATCATAATTCTTTTTAAAAATGGCGAAGTGCTTATCGTAACACTTCGCCGAAAGCCTAACCGATTTGAGCTAAATGCTTGGTTAGGTCTGCTTTATTATTTTATGCAATTCCACTGCATTTATACACTTAAATGTTCTTTCCAATCCGCCGGAAGATTCATTGCTGCGAGACTGACCACACCACTATTATTAAGAATCAGCTTATCGAAAGCATTTACAAATACTGTCCACTCTTCATCGGATGAACGCAGGTACTTCATCGCCAATAAGATTTGATACAAGCCATTATGCGCTGGTGGCGGCATAATTTTATCTGCATCCAGAATTTCCGGTGTCGTATGAATTGTACGATTATAAATTCTGGAATTATGAGCACACATATTACGCAATACTGAAACACCCTGTATCCATGAAGCAAGCATTTTCTGTGATGGTTTTACCAAATTTCCTTTTTTCGATCTATACTGATAATTTGATGCCAAGATAGAATATGAACTTCCGGTACCTGTTTTCAAATTCTTAATTATCTTCGATAATGTACCGAACGAAAGGACTTCAATGGCCGCCCATACAGGTACTTCTCCATCATGATTGTCAAAATTATGTTTGATAAACACATCATTAGAGCGAGCAATTTCTGACGCTACAGTAGCCATATTCTGCCAATACCTTTTTTTCTCTTTAAAAATCGATGAATCTTGCAAAACAAGTGGTTCTCCGTGTATAAGCAATGCTTCCACCAATCGCACTCTCAAAGCAACCTCAATCTTAGAAATCATTGAAAAAACCAAAGCAGATAATTCCTGATCAAATTGATACAATTTTATAATATCTTCAAACTTTGTTCCCGAAACATACTTCTTTGCAACATTATCATATAATTGAAACGAATAACCTCTCAAACGATAAAATCCAATTGACTTCAATGCCTTCTCTACATCTTCTTGAGATGTAATCTTCATTTCTGCATCCACATAAGATTGCACCTGCTGTTCTATTGTTAATATTTGTTTTGGATATTGATACATAAAACACCCCATAAATAAAAAAATCCCACCGGGTTGCGCATGAAAAATCAGAGGCGTGGTGGGTTCTGTTAAGATTATTATACAGTTTACGATATTACTGTCAAGATTTCTTTTGTAAAAAATCGGAAAACAACCATTATTTCTTGAGATTATACCTCTTTCATCAATTTCTAATTTTCAAGACATATCTTTTGCAGTTCCCCTACATCTTGATTACCGATCCGATCTTCCAAAGGTATAAATAAGGTGTAAATTGTTCGTCTCCATCTCAGAAATCCTACAAAATCAAGGCTTTCACAGCATACATTAAATATTGCCGTGGCAAACGAATAGTATCTTAGTTACTGTCATGTTTTGCTCCTTTTAGCCTACTTTTGCCCCATTTTGCAAGGGGTTTAGGAGATTTTGGGGTTGGTTGATTTTATGGGTTTTGAGGGCAAATTGATGCAAATTAGTGCAAATCAGTGCCGGTGCTTAGTAGTAAAGTGGGTGGGGTTACTACTAAGAGATTTTTACAAACTGGGATTTATTTATGATACTCCTCTATTTTATCCCCATATTCGTTTAGGAGTTGTCTCGAATAAATTTTTTCATTTTTTAAGTCTCTAACTTCTTTCCATAGAATAGCAGCAACTTTTAACTTGTTAGAATAATAGTCGCTAAATTCATCTGAGCAAAAGTCCTTCATGAATTGATTCCATTGACAAGCTGAATTATCATACTTAGCGTAGTCTGACTCTCCATAATATACTTTGAGCATATCTTGAATTGTAAAGTTTAAGTCATTTTCTATTTTCACTTTTCTCCATGCCCTTGCCATATCGGCATTGAACTTAAATGGACTAACACACATACCTTTTATTTTTAGACCGGCACAGGTGTGGTGGTCTTATTTTAATACCCAATTTTCAACCTATGTAAAATTTTCAATGTTCATTAATTTAGCCTTGACTTTATATTTGCAGGCTTTTTATATAAGACATGCACACCTTAATAGTAAAACATCATTTCAAATACCAAGATAATAAGCAGAAATCCTTTCTATAATTTATAGCTAGAAATTTTTATTTTATACCGAAGTATCTATAGATTTTCTTGGGTGCTTTTGCCTGATAGTACTTTCCATTTACATAAACACAATTCCGCACAAAATGATAACTTTTTGCTTTTTTCTGTGTATAAACCATAAGCTTCCAAGACCCCTTCACTCCGTAGGTAATTTTATTAAATTTCTTTTTTGAAATCTCTTTAAACTTTGAGTTGTCTAAAGCTTTATACACCCTCAGAAAAGTCGCTTTCTTTACTGTGGCTCTTATCAACCTGTTGTCAACCTTATAACCCATTAAGATCGTATCTTTTCGAAAGCTATTTTTTACCGGAAATTTTGAAGTTGTTGATGCGATTACAACTATTCCATTTCCGGCGATCAGAGAGCACGCCAAACCTAAAATTACCAGTTTTTTGACTTTCAATTTCATAATTTCTTCTTTCCTTATTTCAGTCACTTTAAAAATTATCCTTTATCCCACTTTTTAGAGTTTTACTTTATTAATTATAGTTTAGATAACGTAATTGCAAATTGCAAGGATTTTCATGAAATCGTGAGTCTTGCTCTTCATCAAAAATTAATACATAAGTCGCTCCCACCCGTAAAACGGGTGGCTAGCGTAGCGGGCTATAAGCCCTTATTACTAGGCCAGCGTCTAAAGGCGTTGGCTTTCTCTTTTTGCTGTGTGAAGTTCACTTACGTTCCCTTCACACAGCTTTGTTCAAGCCAAACTGCTTTT
>CAMYAO010000018.1 GCA_947253885.1 uncultured Clostridium sp. | reverse complement strand
TGCACGAACTTAGTTTGGTTTAGGTGTCGCAATATTATTTGCAATTCATCATATAATAAGAGAAAGAGAGGAGCGGAAAGATGAAATATTCAGAAGGAAATCTACAATACCATATTCAGGTACGACCGGGGGATATTGGAGAATATGTATTATTACCGGGAGATCCGAAGCGGGTGGCATTAATTGCATCCTATTTAGAACATGTAAAATTGATCGCGGATAACAGAGAATTCATTACTTACACCGGATATCTCGGAAAGACAAAGGTAAGCGTTACTTCAACCGGGATCGGAGGACCGTCTGCGGCAATTGCTATGGAGGAACTGGTGCGGTGCGGTGCGACAACTTTTATACGAATCGGGACTTGCGGAGGAATGGAACCGTCTGTGAAAAGCGGAGATCTGGTGATCGCCAATGCGGCAATCCGTGCAGAGGGAACGAGTAGAGAGTATGCACCGATTGAGTTTCCGGCGGTGTCCGATTTTTGGGTAACAAAAGCATTGTCAGATGCGGCAGATTCTCTTGGGGTACCTTTCCATTGCGGAACGGTACAATGCAAAGATTCCTTCTACGGTCAGCATGAGCCGGAGAAAATGCCGGTAGCATCGGAACTGCTGCAAAAATGGGAAGCATGGAAACGCTTAGGTTGTCTGGCATCGGAAATGGAGTCGGCTGCATTATTTGTAGTGGCAAGCTACTTACGAGTAAATGCGGGGGCTGTTTTTTTAACAGTTGCAAATCAGGAAAGAGAAGCGCTCGGATTGGACAATCCAATCGTACATGATACCAATTTGGCAATTAAGACTGCGATAAAAGCAGTTCAATTGCTCTGTGGGAATGAAAAATGAAGATAGAAACAACTTTGGAACAGGGAAATGAGAGTAATTGCTATATTCTGGAGGAAAACGGTCATTGTATTGTGATCGATCCCAATAATGCAGAAGAGATCACTGCTATAATAGAAGCACGCAGATTGCATCCCGATATGATTCTGCTGACTCATGAGCATGTCGATCACATTCTTGGATTGAATGCTATCAGAGAACAATATTCTGTAACTGTAATCGCATCGGAAGCCTGCAGTGAAGGGATTGGAAATAAAAGAAAAAATATGTCAATGGCATATGGTCTGCTGGTTTATTATAGAAAGGGAAGTGTGCCGGACAGCGTACCGGAGCCGTTTATCTGTCAAAAAGCGGATAAAACCTTTCAAAAGGAGTATTCTTTTCTATGGCAGGAACATCGGATTCGCATGGAGTCTCTGCCGGGACATTCAAACGGAAGTACCCTCATTTTTTTGGATGATGAACTGATTTTTTCGGGAGATTATCTTTTGAGATTACCGGACGGTTCTTTTTCCGAAGATGCAGGCAGGCTTCGCAGACTGTATCAAACAACGGTCAATCCCAGATTGTCACGATTGCCGATTGACAGACTTATTTATCCGGGGCACGGAGCACCGTTTCGATGGACGGAGGAACTGAGGGCTTTTGTTCGATCAGATAGCATTTTTGAATAAAAAACAGTCAAAGGATAATATTCCTTTGACTGTTTTTTTGAAATTGCGATGTGTTTTCTGGTTATTTTTCTTTTGTTTTATGCTCAGTTGCTTCTTCTTTTTTTTCGGAAATTTTTTGAGCCACCGAATTGGTAACTATAAATCGATTAGAGGTTCGGAATACTTTATTGCCTCCTCCGACAATTTTTACAGTTATAACATCTCCCTCTTTGATATCATTGGAAGAAATCGTTAATTTGTGACCGGATACATAAGTAGTATCCACCTCTTTATCATTTACATAAACGATACTCCAAGGAGTAAGATTTTTTCCGGTTACAACCAGTTTATCTTCTTTTACAGACAGCTTGGAAATAATTACTTCCTGAGTACCCATTTTCAGATCGGAAGCCTCCTGTGCCTTTTCATTGGTTGCATAATGAGAACCGTACAGCAGATCATATTGTAACAGTTGCAAATCGGACAAATAAGAGTCATCTGATGTCTTTTTCTTTGCCATCTGCGTCTGATGGTATTTAAATACAGATCCTTCATGAATTCCAAGTCGATTGGTAATATAAGCAGTGAGCTGGTATGCTTTTATATCTTTTTTTACTTTTTTTAATCCGAGATTATCCCATGTGGCATAGATTGTTTTGAAAATATCTCCGGATTTTAACTGCTCATTTGTCAATCCCATGGTAGGAATATGATCACCATAGAATACAACGATTGTTTTTTCTTTTCTCTTTTTAAGCTGCTTGATCAGATTTCCGACATACTTGTCCACTTGATGTACTTCGTTTACATAGTATTCCCATTGGTAATTTGCTTCTGTAGTTGCAGCACCGGAAACTTTGACCGCCGGATGGTCAAATACTTTATAAGTAGGATAACTGCCATGGCTCTGTACCGTAATAGTATAGAGATAATCCGGTTTGTTTGGTGTGGAATCTAAAATATTGTTGGTGGCGCTCAGAAGAATGTTATCTTTCGGCCAGGATTTGATCTCGTTGTATTCGGTAATATTGAGATTTTCTTTAGCAGTAAAAGAGTCGTATCCCATATTGGAAAATACAGTGTCTCTTCCGTAAAAACCACCGCTCCAATTGTGCAGAACATGTGAGGCATAGCCGATCTTTTCCAGATCGGAAGCAACACTTTCCGTCGTGTGGTTTTTCAAAACGGTTTTAAAAGGATATTCACCCACACCGAAATATTGCAGTGACATACCGGTCATTATCTCAAATTCGGTATTTGCGGTACCGGCACCTACAACGGGTACGGTTAAATAACCGCTGGAATTATTTTTCATCAGCTTTCGGAAATTTGGAATCGGATCTTTTGAAAACTTTAAGTATTTTACCTGAGTCGGATCAATAAAGGATTCCAACTGCACAAACAGAATATTCGGCTGTTTTGATTTGGAAAGAGTGGTTTTTTTTCTGGATTCGGAGTTTATAATCTTTTGAATGGAGTTTTCCGAATAACTTTTCGGCTCACTCATACCGGTATCTACGACACTGGCTGAGAAGCTGTATACAAAACCGTAGTCATGATAGCCCTGTGCGATATTTCCAAAATAGCCGGAAAGGATATTGGAACGGATCGCAGCCTTTGTGATAAATGGAATTGCAAATACAACGGCAACTACGATAATGAGATTTCGAGGACGATTGGTTTTTCCTTTATATTTCGGACCGTGAAGAGCCAGAAACACCAAAATAATCACAACCAACACCATTATTACAACGGCAATGATTTCAGCGGAAAGTGACAGATACTTGCTTCCGGTCATACCGAACAAATCACTTAACAGCTTGAAGTCCGTAAAATTAAACGGAGTTACCCGGTTAGCTAAGATGATACCGTTTACGGCGCCGAGGAGCAGCCAGATAACAGTCAGGAAAAATCGAACGACCATTCTTCTTTTGAAAATATACACAAGCAGTAAAGAAGAAAAGACCAAAAATACATTATAAAAGAATGCAAACGGTGCATCGATGATAAAAGAAAGTGCAGACAATAAAGAATGTCTGGAAAAACTTTCAATGAAAATTACAAGTATAATCGACCACAGTGCATGAAAAATAGGAGAATATTTCGACATAAACTGCATGTATTTATTATGATCGGTAAATTCTTCCAATTTATGAAACGGTTGAAATTTATGTTTATGAGAAGAAGACGTTTCTTCCTCTCCCGGATTCTTCTTATTCTTAAAGTGAAATAACTTCATGTTAACCTCCCTGCTGGATAAAAACTTAAGTTATCTTAGTCTTTAATTAAAAAAATGTCAATACGTAGTTTCTAACCATGTAATTTTATCTTAGAGTTGTGAAAAAAGTATGTCATAATCATTAGGATTTCAATACTTGTTAAGAAAACAAACTCATGTTAAGATAAGATGATATTTTAAAATACTATAAACAGCACCTGTAAGCGATTCTTGCAGGTTTTTTATTTTATTCCGTATTTCATGTAAATTCGGGAGAGGAGATGTTATGTCTGAAATAACAATCGAAACTATAAAAAAGCTGGAATTTTTGACAAAGCTGAGATTAACATCAGAAGAACGGGCGGTTTTACAAGAGGAGCTGTCCGAACTGCTGCACTATATGGATATTCTCAAATCCGTTGATGTGCAGGGGATAGAGCCTCTGACACATTTTTTTACAGAGCCGGATACGTGGAGGGAAGATGTGATAAATGAGCAGGAAATCCCATATCGTACCACCTTTCTGGTGCCGAAGACCGTGGAGTAAATCCAATGAAGGATATAGTATATATAACAAATGAAATCCGATCAGGACGAATCCGGATAAAACAGGTATTGGATCATTATTTTTCCGAGATAGATAAAACGGAGTCTCAGATTCAGGCATGGATCCTAATTGACAGGGACTCGGCATATAAAAAAGCGGAAATGATACAAAAGAGAATAGATGCAGGAGAAGCAGTCGGTCGGCTTGCAGGAATCCCGATAGGGATTAAGGATAATATCTGTACGGCTCATATGGTGACGACCTGTGCGTCCGGAATGCTGGAACAGTTTCAGCCGCCATATAGTGCGACGGCGGTGTCTCTATTGGAACAGGAAGATGCGATTATTATCGGAAAAACAAATATGGATGAGTTCGGAATGGGCAATTCGACCCGAACTTCTTATTATAAAACAACAAAAAATCCACATAATCTGTCCAAAACGGCAGGAGGCTCTTCCGGAGGAAGTGCCGCGGCGGTGGCGGCCGGTCATATTCCGGTTGCATTGGGAACGGATACCGGAGGGTCGATTCGACAGCCGAGCAGCTATTGCGGTGTGGTAGGATTGAAACCTAGTTATGGAAGTGTATCCAGAAACGGATTGATCGCATATGCTTCTTCTATGGATCAGATTGGTCCGATTGCCACTTCTGTAAGCGACTGCAAAACAATATTTGAAATACTTTCCTCCTATGACAAAGGGGACGGTTCTATGTGTACATGCAAGCCTCGTCTGAATCCCTTATCGGCAAATTTGGAGGGGTATCGGATCGGTTTGCTGTCAGACGGACAGTCACAGTTTTATGCTTTGTTTGAGAAGCTGAAAGAAGCGGTAATCCGTCAGGGAGCTATAATAGAAGATATTACATTTCCGTTATTGGATTATGGAGTACCTGCTTATTACATTCTGGCGTGTGCGGAAGCGAGTTCGAATCTGGAGAGGTACGACGGGATAAAATACGGATATCACAGTAAAGAAGAGCATTCATTAGAATCTTTCTATCAGGAGACAAGAACCGACGGTTTTGGATGGGAAGTTAAGCAAAGGGTTTTACTTGGAACATATGTGCTCAGTGAAAGTTTTTATGAGGATTATTATAAAAAAGCTCTTCAGGTAAAAGCTTTATTAACAAGGGAATGGAAACGCATGTTTCAAACTTATGATGCTGTTGTGATGCCGGTTACAAGTCAGACTGCACCGGACAGCTCAAAGTTGTCAAAATCTTGTGCTGAGCGATATAAGGAAGATCGATATACCGTTCCTGCCAATCTTTCCGGGTTTCCCTCCATTTCTATCTGTGCAGGGCGAGACAAAGATAAGATGCCGATCGGTATTCAGATAATGGCAGATGCATTTTGCGAAGATACGGTTCTGCAAATTGCATACGGAATTGAACAGTCGATGTCGGAAGAGGGATGCAATAGATGAAGTATCATACCGTAATAGGATTAGAAATACATGTAGAATTGTTGACACAGACTAAGATTTTTTGTGCATGCAGTGCAAAGTTCGGAGGGGAACCGAATCACCATACCTGCCCGATTTGTCTCGGAATGCCGGGGGCTCTTCCGGTGCTAAATAAAAAAGCAGTTGAGTTGGCGGTTTGTGTCGGGCTGGCTACTAATTGTGAAATTCAAAAAAAGAGCATGTTTGATCGTAAAAATTATTTTTATCCGGATAATCCGCAAAACTATCAGATTTCTCAGTTATATTTACCGATCTGTAAAAATGGCTGGCTGGATCTGGAAAATTCCGAATCAAAACGTATTAGGATTCATGAAATCCATTTGGAAGAGGATGCGAGCAAGTTGATTCATGGAGAGAACGGAACCTTAATTGATTACAATCGGGCAGGTGTTCCTTTGATTGAGATTGTAACAGAGCCGGATTTTTCAAATTCAGATGAAGTGATACAGTTTTTAAGACAACTTCAGGATCGGATTGTATTTTTGAATGCATCAGATTGTAAAATGAATGAGGGTTCTATGCGTGTAGATGTCAACCTATCTCTCCGAAGAGAGGGTGAGACAAGGTTGGGAACCCGGACTGAGATGAAGAATTTGAATTCTTTCAAGGGAATTGAGCACGGAATTGCACATGAGAGAACTCGCCAGCTGGAATTACTGCAATCCGGACAGTCCGTAAAGCAGGAAACAAGAAGATGGAAGGAAGAACAGGGGTGTTCTTTCAGTATGAGAACAAAAGAAACGGTCAGGGACTATCGGTATTTTCCGGATCCGGATCTGATGCCGATTGTTTTATCAGAGCAATGGATAGAAAAAATACGGGCATCTCTTCCGGAATTTAAAGAGGAATTGAGTCGGAGACTGCAAATGGAATACGGAATTACCAAACAGGATGCAGAGATGCTTTCTTCTTCTCCAAAGCTTGCAAACCTATTTGAAGAGACCAACAGGATTTGTTATAATCCTAAAAAGACAGCCAATTGGCTGACAGGAGAACTGTTTTATTTGCTGAAGGCATCGAATCGGACACTGGAAGAGTGTACTTTTTCCGTGAAAAATGTAGCGGAACTGGTTCGAATAACTGACCGGGGAGAAATCAACAGTTCTGCCGCAAAGGAGGTATTCAAGCAGATTTTTTTCTTTGACTGCAATCCGAATGAGTATATAGCAGCACATCGATTGAGCAATCCGATGGAGGAAGGACAGCTAACGGATTTGATACAGTCTGTTATTTTTGAACATACGAAAGCGACAGAAGATTATCGTAAAGGAAAAAAGCAGGCAATCGGCTTTTTACTCGGTCAAATAATGAAACAGCTACACGGGAGGGGAGATCCCACTCGGATTAAAAATATTCTTACAGCGTTATTGGAGAAACAAGATGAATAATGATAAATATGAAGATTTTAGAGAAGTAACAGAGCAGCAAGCGGATACAACAGAGGAACATGAGGTGATAGGAGAACCGGAATATGAAGATGTTTGTTATATGTGTCACAGAACAGAGAGTGTTGCAGGCAAAATGATTCATATTCCGGGAGATGTTGCAATCTGTCATGATTGTCTGCAAAAGACGTTCGATAATATGGGAAATATGAACGGAACAATTCCGGGACTGGAAGGACTTAATATCGGGGATCTGTTTTCAGGTGGCAAGTCTCCGAATATCAGTGTGTTAAATTTATCGGATTTAAGACAATTATCGGGAGGTCAGCCGAAAGTAAAGAAGAAAAAAGAAAAAGAAAAAAAGGAAAGGTCGGTTATTGATATAAAAAATATTCCGGCACCGCATAAAATCGAAGCAAAATTAAATGAATATGTAGTCGGCCAGAATCAGGCAAAAAAGATCATGTCCGTTGCGGTATATAATCATTATAAACGGGTAATTTCTCTGCAGGAGGAGTCGGACGGGGTAGAGATCGAGAAGTCCAATATGCTTATGATCGGACCGACCGGAAGCGGAAAGACTTATCTGGTCAAGACTCTGGCGGCACTGTTAGATGTTCCGTTGGCAATCGCAGATGCCACATCTTTGACAGAAGCAGGGTATATCGGTGATGATATTGAAAGCATTTTATCAAAATTATTGGCGGCAGCAGACAATGACGTGGAAAGAGCAGAGCACGGAATTGTGTTTGTAGATGAAATCGATAAGATCGCGAAAAAGAAAAATGCAAATCAACGTGATGTAAGTGGGGAATCCGTTCAGCAGGGAATGTTGAAGCTGTTGGAAGGAGCAGAGGTAGAAGTTCCTGTCGGAGCTACCAGTAAAAATGCAATGGTTCCGATGACAACAATAGATACATCCAATATTTTATTTATTTGTGGTGGAGCCTTTCCCGGTTTGGAGGATATTATCAAAGAACGATTAAATCGACATTCCTCAATGGGATTTGTGGCAGACTTGAAGGATAAGTATGATAAAGAGGATAATATATTAAGTCATGTCAGAACAGAAGATATCCGTAACTACGGGATGATACCGGAGTTTTTGGGACGCTTACCGATTTTATTTTCTTTAGAGGCATTGACGACAAAGATGCTAGTCGATATACTGACTTTGCCAAAAAATGCCATTGTAAAGCAGTATCAGAAGTTATTAAAAATGGATGAAGTGAAGCTGGAGTTTGAACCGGATGCATTGGAGTGTATTGCGGAGCAGGCGAAAGAAAAGAAAGTGGGAGCAAGAGCACTTCGTTCTATTATCGAAGAGTTTATGCTGGATATTATGTACGAAATTCCAAAAGATGATAATATAGGAGTGGTTACGATTACCAGAGATTATATTGAGAAAAAGGGCGGACCTAAAATAACAATGAGGGGTCTGTAGTGAAAAACGGCTGTTGTATTTTGTGTCAACAGCCGTTTTTCTGTAAAAAAAATTGACAGAACAACTTCGGTCGATGTTCTGTCAAAAGGAGAAGGTATTTGCTATAGGGGATAGCAAAAACTATCTAAATAATATTGGGGGTTATTACAGTATTATCGTAACAGATAGTGGAAATAAAGTGTTACCAAATCGACAAATAATTTTTCTGCCATCATATATATTATGCACAATTTATTTTGGATAGGAATGACAAACATACTCTAAATTTGAACAAATTCTATTTTTTGTTGCTTGAAAAAAAGAGAGAGGAAGTTTCTCCATTCCTGATCCAATTGTTTGTTTATGGTAAATGTCCGGTAGGAGATAGCACTACTACAGATTAGAGTATTGTTTTGGAACGAAATGTTCAAATACATGCCTTCTACATCATCATTTGAGAATCCGCTGTAAGAACGCTTCAGAGTATTTGCCTGATTCTCCGGAGATAATGCAAGAGTAAGGCGAAAACTGAGTGGAGTATGGGGACCTTTAATAAGTTGAAGAAAGACGGAGCGCAGCTTGGAAAAAGGTAGGTAGAGAGCATCTTGAAGTCCCTGTAGTTCTAAAGAGTCGCCGGGATAATAATCTTTTTCCAGTTTTCCGGAGATTGTGTAGGAAACATTTGTCTTTACCACAGCATCTATCAACAGAAAATGGTCAAACAGATCAGTTGTCAGTAAGCGCTGCATAAAATGTTTCGTATGAGTAATTTGTATTGAAAGCATAGATACCTCCCGAATAGATTTTTCTTATTGTATCATAATTTCTCATTGATTTTTCTATTTATTTGTCCTATCATATCAACAAGAAAGACAGATTTGAAAAGGTTAGACAAAATTAACGTTTGTGCTATTTTTGTGATAAAAATAGTTGCACTCAACTTAATTTTATGCTATAATTTCAAATATAAAAAAGAGTATGGAATTCCTACTGTAAAAGGGTATGTATAGTATGTGGTTTTATTAGGAAGAAGTATTCTTGAAGCAGTTGTCTTCCCGCTTGTGTCAAAGCGGAAGAGATATAGTAAATTAGATAAATAGGTTGAAGTGTTCAACAGTAAGGAGAAAAGATGAAAAAATATGTATGTGATCCATGTGGCTATGAGTATGATCCTGAAGTAGGAGATCCGGATGGCGGTATCGCACCGGGAACCGCATTTGAAGATCTTCCGGATGATTGGGTTTGTCCTGTATGCGGCGTTGGAAAAGAAGATTTCAGCCCTGCTGAATAAGATAAAGTATAGAATACCACATTGAGTTTGGACTTAATGTGGTATTTTTTATGGAAAATCGGGAATAACTTGAAATAGTGTAGTATAATAAATCAAAAACGAAAGGATAGAGAATGGAGTTTTTGAGAACAATGCCTGATCCCGAAGCATTAAAGAAGTCGGATCCGGTTAGTGAAAAGGTAAAAGAGTTAAAGACAAAAAGAGACAAAGAGATAGAAGAGATTTTTACCGGGGAATCTTCCCGAATGTTGTGTATTATCGGGCCGTGTTCCGCAGATCATGAAGAATCCGTTTTAGATTATATTTCAAGATTGAGAGATGTTCAGGAGGAAATCAAAGATAAAATTTTGATTGTACCTCGTATTTATACCAACAAGCCTCGTACAAAGGGGATCGGTTATAAGGGGATGCTTCATCAGCCGGATCCTACAAGAGAAGAAGATATGTTAAAAGGGATTCTGGCAATTCGCAACCTGCATAAAAGAGCTGCGGAGGAATTGGGATTTACTTGTGCCGATGAAATGCTGTATCCGGAAAATCACTGGTATCTTTCCGATCTGCTTTCCTATGTGGCGGTTGGAGCGAGATCAGTAGAAAACCAGCAACATCGTTTGACGGCATCAGGTGTCGGAATTCCGACAGGAATGAAAAATCCGACCGAGGGTGATATGTCTGTGATGATGAATTCCATAACTGCAGCACAGAATGCGCACAAGTTTATTTATCGCGGATGGGAAGTGAAAACAGAAGGAAATCCGTTTGCACATGCAATTTTGAGAGGGTTTGTAGATCGATTCGGACATAATCATCCGAATTATCATTATGAAGATTTGCAGGAGTTATTAAAAAATTATAATGATCTGGAATTGGAAAATCCTGCCGTCATTGTGGATGTAAACCATTCCAATTCAGGTAAGAGATATTTAGAACAGATTCGAATCAGTCAGGACGTGGTGCATAGCTGCAAGGTATCAAAAGATATTCGCAGTCTGGTAAAGGGCTTGATGATTGAGAGTTATATAGAAGACGGTGCTCAGTCTATTGACGAAGGGATATATGGAAAATCCATTACAGATCCGTGTCTGGGCTGGGAAAAAACAAAAACACTATTATATGATCTGGCAGACGAATGGGATATATAAGGGCAAAATGGCCCGGATTAAGTCGGTATGGACAATGTTGTCCATACTGATTTTTTACTTAAACCAATAGAACAGAAAGGGGAAAGAAGTGAAAGTAAACAAAAAAACGATGGGAATCCTGTATATTATTTTGGCAGCATTGGGATTTTCTTTTATGACGTTTTTTATTCGGCTTTCCGGTGATTTGCCGACTATGCAAAAGGCATTTTTTCGAAATGCGATTGCAGCGGGAATTGCAATTTATCTATTAAGTAAAACCGAAGAGAAATTTAGGATTAAAAAGACAAGCTGGAGAGATCTAATTTTAAGAGCGGCATTCGGAACCTCCGGTCTGATAGCTAATTTTTGGGCAATTGACCATTTACGGATTGCAGACGCCAATATCTTAAATAAAATGTCTCCGTTTTTTGCGATCATCATGTCGGTATTTATTTTACGGGAGATTCCGAGTAAATTTGAGTGGGGAACTATTGTGTTGGCATTTATCGGTGCAATTTTTGTAGTCAAACCGTCTTCCGGTGTGGCAAGTATTCCTGCGATCGTAGGTTTGTTATCTGGATTCGGAGCCGGAACTGCTTATACTTTTGTAAGAAAATTGGGATTAAAAGGAGAGAGAGGGCCGGTCATTGTGATGTTTTTTTCAGCATTCTCCTCTCTGGTAACATTGCCATTTTTTATTATAAATTTTAAGCCGATGACTGCTGGTCAAGTGATCTGTCTGATTATGACGGGACTTTCGGCAGCGGTCGGTCAGCTTAGCATTACAAAGGCCTATACATGGGCTCCTGCAAAAGAAATATCGGTATTTGATTATACACAAGTCGTATTTGCAGCATTACTGGGAATTATATTTTTGGGACAGATACCGGATTCCTATAGTTTGATAGGATATATTATTATCATTGGAACCGCAGTTTTGAAGTGGTATTATAATCTGAAGAAAGAAGCTTAAAAACAGTAGATCAGAATTGTATATAATACATCTTGTATACAATTCTGATCTTTTTTGTCTTTGAATACATTTTTAGGATTTTAAAGTATACAATAAACTGATAATTTAGAATATTATTCTATGCAAAATGATTTATACAAAGGAATTGAATAAATATTATATTGAATACTGTATACAATTGCACAAAATCTAAAACATAAAAATTTCTTGTTGATTTTTTAACGATAGGTGTTATGATGAAATCGTAGACAGATATTAGTTGGATATAACTAATGATTTGTCTCATATAACTACCACGTACTCATTCAATGCATCGAAAGAAGATGCAGTGCTTCTGCAGTAGTTTACTGCAAAAAAATAAAGGAGGATTTATCAATGCTAGAATTTAAACAGTGGGATGGATTTGAAGGACGGATTTGGAAAGAAGAAATCAACACTAGAGATTTTATTCAGAACAACTATACTCCATATGATGGAGACCAGAGCTTTTTGGCAGGTCCGACAGAAGCTACCGACAAACTTTGGAAAGAGCTGCAAAAGTTGCAAAAGGAAGAGCGTGCCAAGGGTGGAGTGTTGGATATGGATACCCATATTGTGGCAGGATTGACTTCACATAAACCGGGCTATTTAGATAAAGAACTGGAGAAGATTGTAGGTCTTCAGACAGATAAGCCGTTAAAGAGAGCTTTTATGCCTTACGGCGGTATTAAAATGGCAGAGCAGTCATGTGAGATGTACGGATACGAACCGGATCCGGAGTTGCATAAGATTTTTACAGAGTACACCACTACTCATAATGAAGGGGTATTCCGTGCATACACACCTGAAATGAAAAAAGCACGTCATAATAAGATTATTACAGGTCTTCCTGATACATACGGACGTGGACGTATTGTCGGTGATTATCGTCGAGTTGCATTATATGGTATTGATGCATTGGTAGAAGCAAAGCAGGAAGACTTTGCAAACTGCGGTGACGGAACTATGACAGATGATGTAATCCGTCTTCGTGAAGAGATTACAATGCAGATTGAAGCGCTTCACGGAATTAAAGAAATGGCTGCAACATACGGCTATGATATTTCAAAGCCTGCAACCAATGCAAAAGAAGCAGTTCAGTGGCTCTACTTTGCATATCTGGGAGCAATCAAGACTCAGAACGGAGCTGCAATGTCTGTAGGACGTGTATCTACCTTTATTGATATCTATATCCAGAGAGATATGGCAAAAGGAATCTTAACAGAGGAAGAGGCACAGGAACTGGTGGATCATTTGACCATGAAGTTCAGAATGGTGAAATTTGCTCGTATCGAGAGCTACAACCAGCTGTTCTCAGGTGATCCTGTATGGGCAACCCTTGATATTGCAGGAATGGGTGTAGACGGTCGCTCTATGGTTACCAAGACAGACTTCCGTTTCTTACGTACTTTAGAGAATATGGGACCTTCACCGGAACCTAACATGACAGTATTATATTCTTCTAATTTAACAGAAGCATTCAAAGCATATGCGGCATATATTTCCATTGAGACAAGTTCCGTACAGTATGAGAATGATGATGCGATGAGACCGGAATGGGGAGATGATTATGCAGTATGCTGTTGTGTATCCGCAACTCAGACAGGTAAGGAAATGCAGTTCTTCGGAGCACGTGCAAATCTTGCAAAATGTCTTCTTTATGCAATCAACGGCGGTGTGGATGAGATGAAACATGAGCAGGTTGGACCGGCTTATCGTCCGATTACTTCTGAATATCTGACTTATGATGAAGTATTACCTGCATATTTGAGAATGATGGATTGGCTGTCAGGCTTATATGTAAATGTATTGAACCTGATTCAATATATGCATGATAAATATTATTATGAAGCAGCAGAGATGGCTTTGATTGACACAGATGTACGTCGTACTTTTGCAACCGGTATTGCAGGATTCTCTCATGTAGTAGATTCTCTGTCCGCATTGAAATATGCAAAAGTAAAGGCAATCCGTGATGAAAACGGAATTACAAAAGACTTTGAAATTGAGGGAGATTTCCCTAAATACGGAAATGATGATGATCGTGCAGATGATATCGCAGTTTGGTTATTAAAAACCTTCCTTGAGATGATTAAGAAACATCATACCTACAGAAATTCAGAGCCAACTACTTCTATTTTAACTATTACAAGTAATGTTGTTTACGGAAAAGCAACCGGCTCACTGCCTGACGGACGTGAAGCAGGAAAACCTCTTGCGCCGGGTGCAAATCCTTCTTACGGAGCAGAAACTCACGGATTGCTTGCATCTTTGAACTCTGTAGCCAAGTTACCATATCATTGGGCATTGGACGGTATTTCCAATACACAGACCATCAGCCCGGATGCATTAGGTCATAGCGAAGAGGAACGTGTTGGAAATCTGGTTCAGGTAATGGACGGATATTTTGATCAGGGTGCACATCACCTCAATGTCAATGTATTCGGAACAGAAAAATTACTTGATGCAATGGAACATCCGGAAAAAGAAGAGTATGCAAACTTTACAATTCGTGTATCAGGATATGCAGTTAAGTTTATTGATCTGACAAGAGAACAGCAGCTGGATGTAATTTCCAGAACATGCCATAAACAGATGTAAGAAGTATGAATGGTTTTATAGATAAATTTGAATCCTTCGGGCTGGTTGACGGCCCGGGGGTTCGATTTGTAGTATTCCTTTCCGGTTGTAATATGCGTTGCCGCTATTGTCACAATCCAGAGACGTGGGATAAAAAGCACGGAACGGAAATGAGTGTGGACGAGGTTTTTAAAACGGCAAAGAGATATCAGAATTACTGGGAAAAGAACGGTGGAATTACCGTAAGCGGAGGAGAACCGCTGCTTCAGATGGAGTTTGTCACAGAATTTTTTCAAAAAGCAAAGAAGGAGGGGATTTCCACTTGTCTGGATACGAGCGGGAGCTCTTTTTCTCATAAAGAACCCTATTTTTCTAAGTGGAAGGAGCTAATGGCAGTAACAGATCTTGTATTATTGGATATTAAGGAGATGGACCCGATAAAGCACCGAGATCTTACACATCAAGACAACGGTGATATATTGGAAATGGCAGTCTGTCTTTCGGATATGGGGATTCCGATGTGGATTCGTCATGTCCTGGTACCGGGTCTTACAGATAGTGAAGAAAATCTGCTTGCATTAAAACATTTTATAGATAGATTACATACCGTGGAAAAAGTAGAGATTCTTCCTTATCATGCTTTTGCTATCCCTAAATGGGAAGAATTAGGCTATGAATATAGTCTGAGGGATGTAGAAGCACCTACTGCAGAACAAGTAGAAAAAGCGGAAACAATTTTAAATATTCAAAAATAGGGAGTTGGTACCATCACAGTATAGTGGTGGTACTTTTTTATGAAAAAATTAGCACTCAATACTTGATAATGAAAGTTGATTTTTGTCTTGTCTTCTGTATCTCAGAAATGCTTATTTTACAGGCTTTCGGAGTGATCAGACATTTTGTCTGGTATCGTAGAATAGCGTCAAATGAATTGCAAATGGTGTAAATTTGGTGTAAAAAATCAGAGAAAAAAGGAGAGTGCTAATAAAATGAAACTGACTTATACAAATGTGAATGGATATCTGATTCCCAATCTCACCTATAAATCCGGTGAGCAGATAGAACAACTTGGCAAATATGGATTTTTACGCAGAGACTATTTGAAGAATCACAGAAATTCGCTGTATCAGGTAATGCTCCTGCAAGATAGTATTGGTGAGCATCTGCTGGAAGTGGACAAGGCAGCCAGGGAACGGGAAGAAATTATTCTGAAACAGTTGGAAGAAAAAGATCCATTGCCGGATAAGGAGAAAGATCAGATGGCATGGGTAAGAGCTGCCAACAGGCACAGGGCGATTGCAGAAGAAATCATCCTGAAGGAATTGATCTATGTATAAGATGGATGAACACGGGAGATAACAGATAAATTTACAGAAAATTAAATATTGTGAGCAGGTAAGGCGTGAGTCATAGAAATGTGATTCACGTCTTTTTCTTTTGCTCTGAAAGGAAGTGATGAACATGAATAAGAAGTTCCTGAAGCATTATATGGAAACAGAACCGGAAGGCACTTCCAAGAAGTATATCTTTTTGGTGGACAATCAGGATATTGCAATGAACATTGTGATGTCCGGTTATCAGGCACTTTATCTGGGGCAGGAAGATGATGAATACTATTTCAGCGTAAATAGTTTCATAGAAGATATGCGGTCTATTCAGTTTCATGGAACCTGTCAGAGTGCGTACCACTATGTGGCTGCCTGTACGACCAAATGGATGAATGACCGGATTCTGGAATTCTGCAAGGAGGCTGGTCTGGATGGAAAAGCCGGATGGCAGTTGTTTAAAGAAAAAGAATATCTGGGGAAACTGGACAATCAGCCAGAAGTAGGGAAAGCTCTGGAACAGTTTATCCTGCGGTTTGAGCGGGAAACAAAGAATGATCCGGAATTAAGCCGCTTCCACAAGTTTGATTCAAAAGGGAAGGTCACTGGTGTGAGGGACATGGAGATTGTGGATTATATCGTGGAGAATGTGAGCTTCTTTGTAAGGGGAGAGATCCCCTATTATTATGAGCATGGCGTTTTTATTGAGGACGCTAAGGGAGTAAAGCTCAAATACCGGATTCAAAAGCTAATTTATCGGGATCGGGTTAACAGCAGCACCATCCAGAGAGTTTATAATCTTTTGATTACACAGCCACAGATTTACCGGAATTCGTATGAACTGAATAAGCAGCCTGCCCACTGGATTAATTTCAGAAATGCTTATTATGATGTGTTGTCAGGCGAGCTGATAGAACATGATCCGAAGTATCTGACGATTAATCAGATTCCCTTCCCATATTATCCAGAGGACAGGGAAAAAGTCCTGGAAGGTGGGGCAAATATCAGAAAATATCTGGATTCTTCCATACCGGATAAGATAGAACAGCAGATGTTCTGGGAGTATTTCGGATATTGTATGACTACGGATACCCAGTTCCAGAAATTTTTAATGCTGAAAGGAAATGGAGGTACCGGAAAATCCGTTGCAGTTGCACTGATCCAGCATGTGATCGGGAATGAAAATACGTCCAGTATCTCATTGCAGGATTTGAACAAACGGTTTTATGCTACCGGGATGTACGGAAAGCTGTTAAATGCCTGTGCGGATATCCCATGTAAAGCGATGGACACAACCGATGTACTGAAAAAGGCAGTTGGTGAAGATACACTTTTGTATGAGAAAAAGGGAAAAGATGCGGTCTTTTACAAGGCATATGCAAAGCTGCTTTTTTCAACGAATGAAATGCCACAGAATCTGGAAGATAAATCGGATGCTTTTTACAGGAGGCTCCTTGTTTTGGATATGAACCAGATGATTCCAGGAGAGGAAAGAGATATACGCTTAAAAGAAAAGATCAAGGCAGAAGCGGATTATGCAATTCATATGGCAGTGATAGCACTGAAAGATGTCTATGAACGTGGGGAGCTTATTGAAAGTGAACACAGCAAAGAATGTGTCCGGGAACTGCGAAGGGCATCGGACAGTGTCTGTGCATTTCTGGATGAAAAACTGGTACAGGCAGAAGGAAAACGAATGAAGCGTAGTGAAGTGTACCGCATGTATGAGGAATACTGTAAAGACAATGACCGCCAGGGACATGGAAAATCAGGATTTTTCAAAAGCATGGAGGGCAAAGGATATCAGGTAAGGAAATACAACGGCGAATATTGTTATCTGGATATTGCTATCAGGGAAGAAGATTTCCATCCTCTGGAAGCAGGGGAAAAGAGTCCTTTTGATAAGCCTTCCGAACAGATAAAACTGAATATATAGATTGCATTTTGGGGCATTTGGGGCATTTGGGGCAAAAAGGGCAAAAGGAGATGAGATCAGAGCAGGACGCAAAAAATGAAAAAGCTGTTAGATGCTCATAAAAATGCCCTGTTTGCCCTGGGTAAAATAAAAAGAAAGAACGAGGTATATGATTATGAGAATGATGAAAACCAACAAAAACGAGAAAATTATGGTGATCGGGATTGATCACGGCTATGGCAACATGAAAACGGCAACCAGATGTTTCCCTTCCGGTGTAGCCAGATACGAAAAGGAGCCAATCTTCCAGAATAACCTTCTTGTTTACAATGACATGTATTACCAGATTGGTGAGGAACACAAGGAGTTCTGTGCGGAGAAGACCCAGGACGACGACTATTATGTACTGACATTGGCTGCGATTGCAAGAGAACTGGAGGGAAAAGGAATGAACAGTGCAAAAGTTCACATTGCAGCCGGATTGCCTCTGACCTGGGTGGCTACGCAGAAAGAGGATTTTCAGAAATATCTGCTTCAAAACGAGAGAGTGGATTTTATGTTCCGCAATAAACAGTATCACGTCGAGTTTGAAGGAGCGGATATCTATCCACAGGGATTTGCAGCAGCTTTTTACCGCTTGCAGGATTTCAAGGGAATCAATATGCTGGCTGATATTGGAAATGGAACTATGAACATCATGTATATCAACAACTCCCGTCCGGTGGAAAAGAAATGCTTTACAGAAAAATATGGAACACACCAGTGTGTGCTTGCAGTCAGGGAAAGTTTGCTGAAAGAATTGGGAACGGTGGTAGATGATCTTGTGATTGAACAGGTGATCCGTACCGGGACAGCAGACATCGGAGAAAAGTATCTGACTGTAATTCGTAAGGCTGCCAGTGATTATACAAGAGAAATTTTTCATAAGCTGAGAGAACGGGAATACAATCCGGAACTGATGCGTTTATATGTAGTTGGTGGCGGTGGCTGCATGATTCAGAACTTCGGAGAATATGACAAAGAACGGGTGACGATTGTGCGAGACATCTGTGCAACAGCCAAAGGGTATGAAGCTATGACAGTAAGAAAAATTCAGAAAAGCGGAGGGATGCTGGTATGAGAAAAGAACGGAAAATCATCAACACCAATATACGACTGAATCTTTGTGACGAGCAGGATCGGCAGGCATGGGAATATCTTCAGACCATGGACAGACAGAAATATAAATCCTATACAAAAGCAGTTGTGGCAGTGTTGAACGATTATTTTGCCAGAGAGTACCGGAATGAAGAAGACCCATATCTGGAAAGCAGAGAAAAGGAAGATGCTTTTCTGGAAAGAGTAGAGACAGCTATCCGGGATGGAGTGAAAGAATCTGTTCCGATGGCTATGGCGAAGAATCTATTTGAAATGATTACGCCATTTGTAAAAGAATCGGTGGGAGAAAACCAACCATTTGGCAGATTAGAGGAAAAGCCTAAGAAACAGGACACGGAAGATGCAATGGACTGGGAGCAGGAAGCAGATATGGATGCAGCGTTAGAGTTTGCGGATAGTTTTTAGATAATGGCAAAAATAAAGCAGTCCGAATAAGCAAGATTGAATCGGGCTGCTTTAAGTAGAACTATTTCTTTTCCGGGAATATGGTCGTTTGTCATCTGTCAGATCCAACAGATAGTCAACACTGGTATTATGGAATTCTGCCAGCTTGATCAGAATCTGAGTGGGAATATCAACATCGCCACACTCGTAATTACTATAAATGCGTTGGCTGCAGTTTAAGATTTCGCCCATATTTTTCTGTGTCAGGTCACGATCCTCACGGAGATCACGAATTCTTTTATACATGCTTTCACCTCACGCTTAATAATAAACTAGCGAGATATTCACTATTGAGATATAGCGAGAAATTCGCTACAATGAGTTTGTAAACTTAGGAGGACAGAGAAGAATGAAAAAGAAGATACAGAGAATTTTGATATGGATTTTTTAACTGAGTTTATTCTGTGGATATTTTTATATTTTATTCGTGAATCTGGTATGTGGACTTGGCTATGGGGGAATAAGCAGTAGAGGACAGGCAATAAAAATCTTAATAGTTTCATTTATCTTGGCTGTGGCACTTCCGGGATTGATCTGGTATCAGCACCGTAGGATTATGAAACTGGAAAAGTTATTGGACGAGATCTATGATATTTTCGATAAAATAAAGTAGCAGTCATAGGAATATTGATTGGTAGTATAGAGCGGTTTAGGAAAAAGAAAATAACAGAAAAAGAGATTAGCAGTGATGACATTTTCTGAGAAGAAAATTTAGAAAATGGTTATGACTGCTATTTTTATGCTTTGTAACAGAAAAAAGAAAGTGGATTAGAAGCAATGTAGCAGAAAGTGCGGAGAAGAATGTCAGAAAAGGATGGTATGCCGGATACGGCATAGGATTGTCCGGTACTTCGCACCGGAGTGGTGTGTGAAAAGCCTGTTCCAGAAAGCTGGAATACTCTGCAAAGGGGAGTAATCCGGATTTCCTCCACAGTCTTTTCCCACACCACAAAACCACCATCATCAGCCGCTTTTTATTCTGGAAGATGCTGCAGGAAGAATCATTGAGGAAGTCTTTGCTGTGGCGGCAGATGACAGGCAAGTTTCGCAAAGTGGCAAGCCACTATGCACCGGAGCCAGCCTTTGGGCTGTTCCTAAACTTGCCATGGGGCATCTGCCCCTTGGAACCCCGGCACGTCAATAGCGTAAGTAATCCTGCGAAATGTCCACCGGACATTCCTTCGGAAGACTTACTGATTGACTAGGACGCTGTCCTGCACCTGTATAAGGGAGCGTTGCACTCCCTTATATATCCCCTGCTAATTTACCAGCCAGAAATGTTATGGCTGATTCTATTTATGGAAAGACGAATGAAGAAAGGAGTCAAGAATTTATGCGAAAACGAAATTATACGGTAACGATACGAATGAATAAAGCAGAGTATGATCTGCTCCAAAATAAAGTAAAGGAGTCTGGACAGACTCAGCAGGCGGTTGTAATTCATGCAATAGCAGGTTTAAAAATTGCATCCGCAGAGGAAGTGGAAGAATTGAAAAAGCTGAATCTGATGCTTGCAGAGATGCTCAGCCAGCTTCGTGGTGTTGCTACGAATATCAACCAGATTGCACGGAAAATGAATGCTGGTGGATTTATACCAAGAGAAGATATTTTGCATTATCTCAATCAGAATATCCGCAACTACCGGAAGGAGAGTGAAAAGATATGGCAGTCAATAAGACAGTTAATAAGCGGACAAATTCTCATGGAGCAATGAGAAACTGTATCGAATATGTATTGCGTCAGGACAAGACCAGTGAGCAGCTTGCCTATGTAACTGGTCCGTATTGCCACGATGAAATCAATTATGATCTGGTGTACCGCACATTTCTGGAAGAAAAGAAATTATGGAATAAAGACTCTGGAAGAATGTACGCCCACAATATTATTTCCTGGCATAAGGACGAGCAGATTACACCAGAGCAGGCATTTGAATTTGGAAAAGAGTTTGCAGAAAAATGGTTCCAGGGATTTCAAACCTTAGTGGCAGTCCATAAGGATAAAGACCATATTCATTGCCATCTGGTGACGAATTCTGTCAGCTATGAGGATGGAAAGAAATTGCATACTACGAAAAAAGATCTGGAGCGGATGAAGCAATTTACTAATCAGATGTGCAGAAAACGTGGATTGACAGTTGCAGAAAAAGGAAAACACTTTGACGGCAGTGAAATCGAAAAAGGCGAAGTCATTGCATGGAACAAGGATAAATATAACCTGTTCCGACAACATGCAAAGGACAGTTTTGTGGCTGACTGTGCAATGGCGGTCTTAAAAGCACTGGAAAATTGTATCAGCAAAGAAAAGTTTATAGAAAAAATGAAACAGTTTGGATGGAGTGTGAACTGGACGGAAAAGAGAAAGCACATCACGTTCCAGAATCAGGATGGAAAGAAAGTGCGTGACAGCAATTTGTCTAAAACCTTTCATCTGGACATCAGTAAGGAGGCATTGGAATATGAATTTAATGGAAATTACGAAAGGACACGAGCCGAAGCAGAACGAACAAACGGATCAGACGAAGAATTCGCTGGATACTACCGACAAGTGGAAGCAGCTTGCGAAGGAGCAGGCAGAAACGCTGGAGAAAGTGTCGGCAGAGAGGGACGAGTTGCAGGTGAGAAATCAGAAGATGAACGAGTTTATTCAGGAATTTCAGGAAAGGACACACAAGTTGAAAATGGAAAAACAGCAGTTGTTCTTCGAGAATCACGAAATGCAAGAAGAAATGCAGAAGTCGAACGCCGAAATTCAGCAGATGACAGTAGAACTGTCCGAAATGCGGAAACTCAATCAGTCCTTACAGCAGAGCAACGACGACTTGAGGAACAGAAACGGATTGATGAGCAGGAGCGAGCAAGAGCAGCTCGAAGAAGAAATAAAAGACGTTCGGGACCGGAACTCTAAGTTGCAGATACAGGTGAACCAGTCATCGGTGGAAGCGTTTGAACAGGCACAGCGGAAACAGGAAGAAGCAGAAAAACAGGCAAGGCAGGCAGAGTATCAGACTGAAAGGGTAAGAAAACGGGCAGATGTGGAGATACAAAGAGCCAGGAGAAAAGCAAAATCAGAAGTTGAGGATATGAAAGAAAGGCAGTTTTTCTGGGATTGGGGATATCTTTGTGTCATTTTCTTTTCACTTATTCAGAATGGAGCATTTCAAAGAGATATATTGCAGCTAATCATGTTGCCAGTTAATTGGTGCAGAGAGTATGTGATATGGTTTGAACAGCTGGATTATATGGGATATCCTTCAGGAGAAGTCACATTTGAACGAATAGTTTCAATGGTTGCGATTATGGCAGGAATTGTCGGATGTGTAATTCTTGTATGGGGTGGAATTGAGCAGTATAGAAAGATATGGGATGATATTTATAAAATGGTTTTGATATCTAGTATTTCCTTTAGTGCAGTGCTGGGAAATATGGTGCGAGAGTATCTATCGTTAAATTTGATTTTTTTGATTTTCCTTATAAATATGGGGGCTATTTTTCTAAGAATGTATTTGAGTAAAAAGAAAAATAAATTTATCTTATAAAAAATTTATTTTTGAATCAGAAGTTACGTGAAAGACTGGCTGGAAGAACGAGGATATTATTAAGAAAAACACAGGGAGATTTCCGAATCTTCCTGTGCTTAAAAAGACAGGAGAAAAGTAAGAAAGGGAATTGAAACGACAATAGTGTTGGTATGTGCAGGTGGTATTGCGTTTACAGTAATCGGGATTTTACTGGTTCCTGATATGCTGCGAATGGATTAGGAAGAATATTTTACATTATCCCACTTTCCGGCTGAATATAAAAAACATTAGGCTATCTTGGGAGTCATTCAGGGAAAAATGAGGATAAGATACAAGCTACCGGTCTGACACCTGTATTTTCAGATGGAACTACATATTTTAAAGAAGCTAATATGGTATTCATCTGCCGGAAGCTGTATCAGGCACCACTTCTGGAAAAAGGATACATTGATAAAAAAATGAATAATTCAGGTTAAATTTTATTGACAGTGAAAAAATAACATATTATAATTAGTTGAGCAGTTGTTCAACTAAAGCATAAGGAGGAAGATAATGGCAGATTCTCAATTCACTTGTAATTGTGACGTTATCCATGAAGACATCGTAAATGATGTAAAAAAGAAGATGCAGTCTAAAGAGGAATATATAGAACTTGCTTCACTTTTTAAATTATTTGGGGATGGTACCAGGGTGCAGATTCTTCATGCATTAGAACAAAGCGAGATGTGCGTCTGTGATCTGGCAGTATTGCTTGGAGTTACGAAATCCGCAGTATCGCACCAGCTTAAGGCACTACGTCTGGCTAAGTTAGTAAAATATCGTAAGGAAGCTCAGATTGCGTATTATTCTTTGGCAGATGAGCATGTTAAGGAAATTATTGATAAAGGCTTTGAACATTTAAGAGATTAAAATTTTTACCTTTTAAGTTGAGCGATTGAGCAACTAAACACATACAATGGAGGTTAGAATGGAACGAATATTTTTACTGAAGGGACTTGATTGTCCCAATTGTTCGGCAAAGATTGAAAAAGAAGTTGGCGATTTAGAGAATGTGAATTCATCATCTGTCAATCTGATGAAACAGACTCTTACAATACAAACTGAAACATTCGACAATTCAATCGTTGAGCAGATTGAGACGATTGTACACAGCCATGAACCGGATGTTGAAGTATCTGAGAAAAAAGAGCCGTATACTACTAAAACATATCTTTTAAAAGGACTTGATTGTCCAAACTGTTCAGCAAAGATTGAAAAGGAAGTCGGTGATTTAGAGGATGTATCATCATCAGTAGTCAATCTGATGAAACAGACACTTACTATAAGTGTGAAGACCTCTGCTTCTGGGAAGATACAGGATGAAGTGGCGACTATTGTACACAGTCATGAGCCAGATGTTAAAGTTTTAGAGCAAACGGATTCATATGTTACTAAAAAATATTTGTTAAAAGGACTGGATTGTCCCAATTGTTCAGCAAAGATTGAAAAGGAAGTCGGCGAACTGGAAGGAGTAGCTTTATCTGAGGTTAATCTGATGAAGCAGACACTTACTGTCAGTATGGATCATAACAAGGCAGCTTCCATGCTGGATATGGTTACTACGATTGTACACAGCCATGAACCGGATGTTGAAGTATCAGAACAAAAGGCAGATACATCTGTTGCTCCAGATAAGAAAGAGAAAACACCGGTATATAGTGATGATGATAAAAAGCTTACAATACGTCTGATCTCAGGTGCAGTCATCTATGCGGTTGGAATGGGATTGACATTATTTGGACATGTATCGCTTCCTGTAGAACTTGGTGTATTGATTGTTGCATATATTATTCTTGGCTGGGATGTCGTATGGCAGGCAGTAAAAAATATTACCAGAGGACAGATTTTTGATGAGCATTTCCTGATGAGTTTATCTACAATAGGTGCATTTGCAATCGGGGAGTATCCAGAAGCTGTAGCAGTTATGCTCTTTTATCAGGTTGGTGAGTTTTTCCAGTCACTTGCTGTAAAGCGTTCCAGAAAATCAATTTCTGATCTTATGGACATCAGACCGGATTCGGCTACAGTCAGAAGAAATGGCGAACTGGTAGTAGTAGCACCGGAAACTGTTTCGATTGGCGAACTGATTGTTGTAAAACCGGGAGAAAAGATTCCTTTGGATGGAATTGTTACAGAGGGTGAGTCAATGCTTGATACAAGAGCACTTACCGGTGAATCTGTTCCAAGAAGCATCCGTAAGGGAGAAGAAGCACTGTCAGGATGTGTCAATCAGAGCGGTGTTCTTACAATTAAAGTTACAAAGAGTTTTGGAGAATCAACAGTTACAAAGATTATAGATCTGGTTGAAAATGCTTCTTCCAGAAAAGCACCTACGGAGAACTTTATCACAACATTTGCACGTTATTATACACCGATTGTTGTTGGCATGGCTGCTATTCTTGCTATTATTCCGCCTGTCATTCTTGGTGGTGGATGGTCAGAATGGCTTCGCAGAGGTTTTGTATTCTTAATCGTTTCATGCCCTTGTGCATTGGTTATTTCCATCCCTCTGACCTTCTTTGGTGGAATTGGTGCGGCATCAAAGAGAGGTGTGCTTGTAAAGGGAAGCAATTATCTAGAAGCACTGAATAAGGTAAGCGTCGTCGTGTTTGATAAAACTGGAACCCTGACAAAAGGTGTGTTTAAGGTTGTTGATATCACAGTAGAATTCGGCTTTACAAAAGAGCAGGTTCTTGAATATGCTGCACAGGCAGAAAGCTATTCAAACCATCCGATAGCAAAATCCATACAGGAGGCTTTCGGCAAAACAATTGATCAGTCTGTTCTTTCCGGTTATGAAGAAATATCAGGACATGGAATTCGTGTATTGATTGGTGGTAAAAGAGTACTTGCAGGAAACAGCAAACTTATGGATTCTGAGAAAGTATCTTATGCAGCCTGCCAGTCAGCCGGAACAAAGGTTTATATTGCTGTTGATGGCAGATATGCCGGATGTATCGTAATAGCCGATGAAGTGAAAGATGACAGTCAGAATGCGATTGCCAGTCTGAAGAAAATCGGTGTTGAGAAAACAGTTATGCTTACCGGTGATGATGAAAAGATTGGAAAGGCTGTGGCAGAGCAGCTCGGACTGGATGAATATTATGCACAGTTACTTCCAGATCAGAAAGTTGAAAAACTGGAGTACCTGGATCAGCATAAGACAAAAGGAAGCAAACTTGCATTTATAGGAGATGGTATCAATGATGCACCTGTTCTTGCAAGAGCCGATGTAGGAATTGCGATGGGTGGACTTGGTTCAGATGCTGCGATTGAAGCTGCAGATGTTGTTCTGATGACAGATGAACCATCAAAGCTTGTGGATGCGATTGATGTTGCAAAAGCAACGAAAAGAATTGTTATGCAGAATATTATCATTGCACTCGGAATCAAGAGTGTGTTCCTTATACTGGGTGCATTAGGCATAGCAGGCATGTGGGAAGCTGTATTTGGTGATGTTGGTGTTACGATTATAGCAGTATTGAATGCCATGAGGATTTTGAAAAAATAAAGGAGAAAAGTGCAGTGAAGAGTAGACTTATTTTACTGGTGGTGGTAATTGCTTTGATTGCAGGGTTTGGTGCATTACTGCACTCCCCTCCATCCATTATAGATGCTGTTACAGGTGCAACACCAAAGGCAAAGAAAGCAGCCCAAAGCTCGGCACAGCTTGAGGGCAGTTATATTTTCTGTATGAATCCGTTGCTTGATAAACTGTCAGATGAGGATATAAGAGAGCAATTAAAAGCATTTGTAACAGGAAAGACGGATAGCATTCGTACAGATACAGAATTATCATTTGATATTTATGTTTCGGAAACAGATTATGCGCTTATAAGATATGCCGATTCCTTATGCGAAAGGCTTAATGATGCAGGTGCTGATGTGCAGATAAAACAATACAGCGGTATAATGCTGCGTTCAAGGGCAGTCAGTGGGAAATATGAAGCATTCCTTTCTGAAAGTGATCTGGTCAGCACAGACGCTCTTGAAAATGCTGACTATATCATACTGGACAGTGCAGAAATGAGGTGAGCGGAAGAATGAGAAAAATAAATACAATACTTTCCGTATTACTGCTCGTGATTTTTATGCTGCATGGTCTTATGGGAAGTTTTATGCTTCTTGGAATTGGAAGCAGTGCCGGGAAAATACTTGCATGGGTTGGAGTGGCTGTTCTTGCAGCACATACTGTGATTGGAGTCATACTTACCATAAATACTTTGAAAATTTCTAAAAATGCAGGTAACAGCTACTTAAAACAAAATGCAGTATTCTGGGCAAGGAGAGCCAGCGGACTTGCAATACTTATTCTGATGTTTTTCCATATAGGATTATTTGGCGGAGTACAGGACGGGATCTATATTTTGTTTCCGTTTACAACAGTAAAACTCATTACGCAGCTGTTACTGGTTGCAGCACTTTTTATTCATCTTTTTATAAATATCCGTCCACTGCTTGTATCGCTTGGAATCATAAGCTATAAGGAGAGAAGAGGAGACATTTATCTGATATTGTCGGTTCTGCTGCTGTTTAGTGCAGGGGCAGTTATCATTTACTATATAGGATGGCATACATTATGAAAAAGAATATGATTATTGTCGGAGCAGGGCTTGCCGGTCTGTCGGCAGCTTTGCAGGCAGTAAAAGAAGGATGCAGTGTAAAGTTAATCTCTTCTCTGCCTTCTGAGAGAGCACAGTCAGTTATGGCAGAGGGCGGTATCAACGCCGCACTTAATACCAAGGGAGAAGATGACAGTACACAGGAACATTACGAAGATACGATAAAAGCCGGATGCAATCTGGCAGATCCAAACGCAGTCTGGAATATGACACAGGCGGCACCGGAAGTGGTAAAGTGGCTTCACAGCATCGGAGTGCAGTTTAATACATGTGGTTATGATGAACTGGATCTGAGAAATTTCGGGGGACAGAAAAAGAAACGGACAGCGTTTGCAAAGAGTGATACCGGAAAACAGATCATGACAGCTATGATAGATGCAGTACGGCGATTAGAAGTGCAGGGACAGATAGAGCGTTTTGAACATCACTCTTTCCGTACTTTACTGATGACAGCGAACATATGTCATGGATGTGTTGTCTGCGATAACTATACAGGTGAGATAAAAATGCTATATGCGGATGCAGTTATCGTGGCTTCCGGTGGTATGCATGGACTGTTTGGAAATACGACAGGTTCCTTAGCAAATACCGGTGAAGTAAGTGCCAGCCTGTTTTCGGCAGGTGTTCCTATGGCTAATCTTGAGATGATCCAGTATCATCCGACAACAGTTGAGATTGGCGGAAAGAAAATGCTGATCAGCGAAGCTGCCAGAGGAGAAGGTGGTCGCCTTTTCACATACAGGGATGGAAACCGATGGTATTTTATGGAAGAAAAATATCCGGAACTTGGCAATCTGATGCCAAGAGACATCACTGCAAGAGAAATATGGAAAATAAGTAAGGAAAGTCCTGTTTATCTGGATATGACAGAGATACCTAAAGATGTGACAGACAGGAAACTTGCGGGGCTGGTATCGGATTGTCAGATTTATCTTCATAAGGATATCAGAAAAGAGCCGGTACAGGTTGTGCCGGGTATCCATTATTTTATGGGTGGTATTTACGTGGACGAGAAGCATCGTACACCTGTCAGAAATCTATATGCTGCCGGAGAGTGCTGTGCACAGTATCATGGAGCAAATCGTCTTGGTGGTAATTCTTTGCTTGGAGCAATCTATGGTGGCAGAATTGCAGCACAGACTGCCTGCGAGGATGCAATGACAGCTAAGGATATGCTGGTAACAGAGACGCAAGAGCTGGCAGATTTGTGTGAATCCATCAGCCGGCCTGATAAGAAGAAAATAAATAAAATCATGCTAAATACACTTGGAGTTGTAAGAAATCGGAAACGCATGGAAGAAGAACTGGAGAAGCTATGCCAAATAAAAGGCTCACTTTCACTGCTGGGACAGGCTGCAATCATGAGTGCCATCGAAAGAACAGAGAGCAGAGGTGCACACTACAGAGAAGACTATCCGAAGAAAAATGATGATTTTGCAAGAACAACCATTGCAAGCTATAATGGACAAAAGATACAGATACATTTTGAAGAAATTCCGGAAAGGCGGCAGTAAAAATGAGATATACCATTCGTATAAAGCGTCAGGAAAATAAAGAAGCAAAGCCTTTCTGGCAGGAATTTGAAATAGAAGCAGAGGGTGAGCTTTCCATTGCAGCTATGCTGAATGAACTGAATGCAAGACAGAAACTTACTGATAAATCAGGCAAAGAAGCTGAACCGATTTCATGGGAATGTGGCTGTATGGTGAAAAAATGCGGGGCATGTGCGATGCGAATCAATGGTCTGCCAGAACTTGCCTGTTCTACATTTTTGCAATCTCTAAAGGGAAAAGTAATTGTACTGGAACCTTTGAGTAAATTTCCGGTAGTAAAAGATCTGATCGTTGACAGGTCAGTTGTTTTTGAAAATCTTAAGAAGATCAACCTGTGGCTTGAAAGCGATGCATATATGACAGAGTATACTCATGAGATACGCTATCAATCAGCAAGATGTCTTATGTGTGGATGTTGTCTTGAGGTCTGTCCGAATTTTGATTTTGGGAAAGACTTCGCAGGTGCCATTGCTCCGGTAAACGCATACAGGATACTGAATGAGGAGCAGGATACTTCACACCATGAACAAATAGCAGAGAAATATAGGAAACATTATTTTGAAGGATGTGGGAAATCACTATCATGCCAGAATATATGTCCGGCAGGGATTCCGGTGGAGGAGCTTATGGTAAGGTCAAATGCAGCCGCTGTGTGGAAGAAATGATTAAAAAGAGCTGGAAGTTTTTCTAGCTTAATCTTCTACATGGAAGACATGCTCTATCATACAAAATTATAGTAGAGAAAAAGAGATATCAGTATATTACTGGCATCTCTTTTTTATTTCGAGTGTACGGTGAGTACAGATAAATTATGATTTTTTCCAATGCTTTTGGGGTTCATATTTTCCACAGTCATCACAGGTCTGTGGCCAGTTGATTTTCCACTCAAAATATTCATCTCTGGTAATCACGCCAGATTTCAGTTCTTCTTTTCTAAGAGTCCATTCTTTCAAAAAATTATTGAGAACCCCATAATTAAACCACATGCCAACAGGTGGATGGACTGGCCAGTCGTCAGAGTCATGATAGCGGACGGCGGTATCTTCACTGGAATTGCATTTTTCACCGGGATAAGTCTCTAATTGAAATAGTTTGATCATACCGGGATTAAATTCATCAATCCAAAAAAGTGTTTCCATTAATTCTTCGGCATTCATTATAGTTGGTTCATACAGAGCAATTGGGTTCACATCGAGAATTTTAGCCATTTCAGTAACCAGATCTTTACGGGGAACCCGGTAGTTGGTTTCGTATTGAGCAAGGCGATTTGCACCTTTATCGCCCCAGCCGAGAGCTGCACCGAGTTCTGCCTGTGTCATATTCCGGAATGTCCGGATTTTTTTTATTTTATCACCAATCGTCATATCAGATTTCCTGCTTTCTATTTGATAATTCCATTTTACTATCAAAATCTCAAAATGTAAACAGAAACATTCGCATTTGAGCGAATAAAAAAACTTGACATTAACATTAAAGCGAAATATAATGACAGCATAATCAATATTCGCATAAAAGCGAATGGACAAGGCTGAGATGAAAAAAATCAAATTTTTTATGAAAAATATGACCTTATCGCCTCTGCCACGTGTGATTATTAGAAAAAGGTTTTGAATAGGAATTCAAGAGCTTTTCCGCACCTTGAAAATTGAATGAGCTGTATAGGTGCCCTTAGAGGATTAAAGGACAACACAGAGTTCCACCGCTATACCAGAGAGTAGTATGTGGAAATCGAAGATACTCCGGCAACGGCTGGTATGCTTGAAAAGAAGCTGGCAGCATTCAGAAAAGTTCTGATAGAGGTCAAATGTAACGTTGACACCGCCTGTACGAATGGAAGCCAACACGCCGAACAGAAAAAGATTCATCATTAGGTAAAACCAGAAACAACAGGAGAAGGTACTGACAACGGGCATGAAACCGCTGTCTGGGAGGTGATGCAAAAGAATACGGAGGAAAGGAGGTATGTGCATCATGAGAAAGACAACAGAGTATAACACTGAAAATCGTCTGACTGTGGACATTGAAGGCTTAATGGCAATGTTATCCTGTGGTGCTGTCACAGCAAGAAAAATTGCAGATTGTGCAGAAGCAAAGATCATTGTTGGCAGACGTGTTCTCTATAACGTAGATAAGATAAAAAAATATCTTGATGCAATGGCAGTGTAATGGATGAGAACAGGAGAAAACAACGAATTTCCTTCGGAATGAGAGTGCAAAGAAAAATTAGTGTTTTTCAAGAATTTACCCTTGGAAATCCTAAAATATTATGTTAATCTGTGAACAGATATCAGACAGATTATGACTGATACGAACAGGACAAAAATCATTCCGAATAACAAACAACGAATGTGAAAGGAATGATTAGTATGGCAAGAAAAGACAATAAAGGCAGAAATTTAAAAACTGGAGAAAGTCAGCGTCCAGACGGACGTTATATGTATCGTTACAAAGATGAGCTTACCGGAAAGCGTGTTACAATCTATGACATGGATCTGGCAAGTCTGCGTGAGCAGGAAAAGAAAATCAATAAAGATATTGACGATCAGCTTATTACGGACACATCTGTAAAGAAATTGACGGTAAATGGATTATTTGAGCGATATATGGCGACAAAGAATATCCGGGAAAAAACGAAAAAGGACTACTGGCGAACATGGAATTATCGGATAAAGAATACTCTTGGAAACATCCGTGTAGTTGATTTTAAGACATCTCATGTACGGACATTTTTTTCAGGACTTTCGGATGAGGGTTTGGCACACAGCACGATTAAAAGTATGTATGCTTTATTAAACCCAGCATTTAATATGGCTGTGGAGGATGGGATTATCCGTAAAAATCCGGTAACAGGAACTCTTGGCGATTATGGTGCTGCTGCAAAGGAGAAAGAGGCATTAACGCTGGAACAACAAGAGAAGCTTCTGAAATTTGTGGAGAACAGTAAGGTGTATAAGCCGCATTTGCCAATGATGCAGATTATGTTTGGAGCCTGCCTGAGAATAAGTGAAACAATCGGATTGACCTGGTCAGATGTGGATATGAAAAACCGGGAAATTCATGTGAATGGACAGCTTGTTTATTATGAGGGAGAAGAAGGTTATTGTTTCCATGATTCGGAGACAAAAACGGATGCTGGAATCAGAACAATTCCTATGACTCAGACCGTATATGATGCGTTTCGTAAGCAGAAGGAATTAAATTTGATGTTGGGATTGCAGAGTAATGTAGAGATTGGTAAACGCAGTGGTTTTATTTTTAACACAAAACATGGGCGTCCGATTATGCCAGCAGGTGTGAATAGTTTTCTGAAGAATATCGTTAATGCCTATAATAAGAGAGAAACAATATTGGCGGAAAATGAGAACAGGGAGCCAGAACTGATGCCTCATATATCTGCACACATTCTTCGTCACACAGGATGTACCAGATTGGGTGAGAATAATGTTAATCCGAAAGTTATGCAATATGTAATGGGACATTCTGATGCGAAGATCACTATGAATATCTACAATCATATCGCTGAAATGGCTCATGTAGAAAATGAGATGTCAAAAATGAATCTGCCGGAAACTGTACCTGCTGTGGTGTAAATGTAAGTCGATGGTGTAATTTGGTGTAAATAAAGTGAGTGTTACACCAAAATCAAATGAAATGGTGTAAAAATGGTGTAAAATCAAGAAAATCGAGTGCGAAAGCAAGTGAAAAACCTCTGTGAAGCCCATAAAATCAAGGCTTCACAAATTCTTCACAAAAAATTAGCACTCACCTATTGACAGTGCTAACAACAGGTGTTATAACATGATTATAAACTGTTATATGATATATATAACAACTGAGCTCGTTCGGGAGTTCGAGAGGAGTAGGATATGAATATTCAAAAATTTACACAAAAATCAATCCGGGCTATACAGGATTGTGAAAAACTGGCTTATGAATATGGAAATCAGGAAATTGAACAAGAACACTTATTAGTAGCTTTATTGCAGCAGGAAGATGGACTGATTCCTAAACTGATAGAAAAGATGGAGGTTGTACTGCTGGATTTTCAGGCGGATGCATTGAAAAAATTGCAACAAAGAGTAAAGGTTTCCGGCGGTCAGATACATATTGGAAACGATCTGAACAAGGTTTTGATTTCAGCGGAAGACGAAGCGAAAGCAATGAAGGATGACTATGTTTCTGTAGAGCATTTATTCTTGAGTCTGCTTCGTTATCCGAATAAAGCCCTTAAGGAACTTTGGAAAGAATATGGTATTACCAGAGAACGTTTTTTAACAGTCTTGGCAACGGTTCGAGGAAATCAGCATGTATATTCGGATAATCCGGAAGCTACCTATGATACTTTGGAAAAATATGGGTATGATATGGTACAGCGTGCAAAAGAGCAGAAAATGGATCCGGTTATCGGAAGAGACACGGAGATTCGGAATGTAGTTCGGATTTTGTCCAGAAAGAGTAAAAATAATCCGGTATTAATCGGAGAACCGGGTGTCGGTAAAACTGCGGTTGTAGAAGGTCTGGCACAGCGAATTGTCAGAGGAGATGTACCGGAAGGGCTGAAAGAGAAAAAGCTATTTGCCTTAGACATGGGATCTTTGGTAGCAGGTGCAAAATACCGTGGAGAGTTTGAAGAACGATTAAAAGCGGTATTGGATGAAGTGAAGGCAAGTGACGGGAAGATTATTCTGTTTATCGATGAGCTCCATACAATAGTAGGTGCAGGAAAGTCAGATGGAGCAATGGATGCGGGAAATATGTTAAAACCAATGCTTGCACGGGGAGAATTGCATTGTATCGGAGCTACAACATTGGATGAGTATCGGGAATATATTGAAAAGGATGCGGCATTAGAGCGTCGTTTTCAGCCGGTAATGGTAGATGAGCCGAGTGTCGAGGATACTATTTCTATACTGCGAGGATTGAAGCAGAGCTATGAGGTATTCCACGGAGTAAAAATCAATGATTCCGCATTGGTTTCCGCTGCAGTTTTAAGTAATCGTTACATTTCGGATCGTTTTCTCCCGGATAAAGCGATTGATCTGGTAGATGAAGCATGTGCATTGATTAAGACAGAATTAGATTCTATGCCGGCAGAACTGGATGAATGGAATCGTAAAATCATGCAGCTTCAGATAGAAGAGACTGCATTAAAAAAAGAAACGGATCAGTTGAGTAAAAATCGACTGCAAAACTTGCAGAAAGAACTTTCGGAACTGCAGGAAAAATTCCGGTCAGGTAAGGCGCAGTGGGATAATGAAAAAAATGCAGTTGGTAAGATTTCTAAACTCAGAGAAGAGCTGGAAGCGGTAAATAAAGAAATCGAAAAAGCACAAAGAGAATATGATTTGGAGAAAGCTGCAGCACTTCAATATGGAAAAAAACCTGAAATTGAAAAACAGCTGGAAGAGGAAGAGGCGCTTGTAAAAGACCGGGATATGAGATTGGTACATGAGAGTGTCAGTGAAGAGGAAATCGCTCGAATCATTTCCAGATGGACCGGTATTCCGGTAGCAAAATTGACAGAAAGTGAACGGAATAAAACACTTCATTTGGATGAGGAATTACATAAACGGGTAGTTGGTCAGGAAGAAGCAGTTGAAAAGGTTGCAGAAGCGATCATACGTTCTAAATCGGGGATCAAAGATCCGAGCAAACCGATCGGATCCTTCCTGTTCCTGGGACCTACCGGTGTCGGTAAAACTGAACTTGCAAAATCACTGGCTGCCAGTCTGTTTGATGATGAAAACAATATCGTTCGACTGGATATGACGGAATATATGGAGAAATTTTCTGTGTCCCGTCTGATCGGAGCTCCTCCGGGATATGTAGGATATGATGAAGGCGGTCAGTTAACAGAAGCAGTAAGGAGAAAACCATATTCAGTTGTATTGTTTGATGAAGTGGAGAAAGCACATCCGGATGTATTTAATATATTATTACAAGTTCTGGATGACGGTCGTATTACTGATTCACAAGGGCGCACAGTAGATTTTAAAAATACCATTATCATATTGACTTCCAATCTGGGTTCTGAATTCTTATTGGAAGGTGCGAATGCGGACGGAAGTATCACGAAGTACGCACAGGATGCGGTTATGAATGAGGTTCGCAAGAATTTCCGACCGGAGTTTCTGAATCGTCTGGATGAAACGATCATGTTCCATCCGCTGACAAGAGATAATATCGGTCACATTGTAGAATTGCTGGTGGCAGATTTAAATCATAGATTAGAGGAACGTGAAATTCGTATAGAGCTTACCGGAGAGGCAAAAGAATACATCGGTGATAACGGATTTAATCCTGCATACGGTGCAAGACCTTTGAAGAGATATCTGCAGAAATATGTGGAAACACTGTCTGCAAAATTAATTCTTGAGGATAAAGTGAAACCGAAAGATACGATTGAGATTGTTGTAGAAAACGGGGAATTAAAAGCTCAAGTTAAATAATGACAGAAAAACTCTTGGAGATTGACAGAGATAAATGCTCTGCCTCTTCTCAAAGAGTTTTTTTGTTAGATACAATTTGAAAAACAGCAGAACTTCCCTTGAAAATAAGAGCAAATAGTAGTATCTTAATAAGAAAATGAAATGCAAGATATTGTTGTTGATAATTCAAAAAAATATAAAAGGATATTTAAAAGAAGATTTTTTTGGAATAAAATGAAATATTTGAAGAAAAAATATTCAATTTGTGTTAATATAATAACAGAGAGGAGGGCGTATGGATATATTTGATTATATGAGGGAACAGAAGAAAGAGCAACAAGCTCCTCTTGCCTCCAGAATGCGTCCGACAAAGTTAGAAGAAGTGGTAGGGCAAACCCATATAGTAGGAAAGAATACATTATTGTATCGTATGATCTCTACCGATCGATTGCAGTCGATTATTTTTTACGGACCTCCGGGAACCGGGAAAACAACACTTGCCAGAGTGATTGCAGAGACGACAAAGGCAGATTTTGAGCAGTTAAATGCGACCTCGGCAGGAAAAAAAGATATGGAAACCGTGGTTACAAGGGCAAAAGAGCGGCTTGGAATGTACGGCAGACAGACAATTTTATTTATTGATGAGATTCATCGTTTTCATAAAGGTCAACAAGACTATCTGTTGCCTTTTGTAGAGGACGGAACACTGATTTTGATCGGTGCGACAACGGAAAATCCTTATTTTGAGGTAAATCGTGCATTGCTTTCCAGATCCACTATATTTGAATTGAAGCAACTGCAACATTCGGATATCTATCAATTATTGGAAAGAGCGATTCATGATCGGGAAAAAGGTCTGGGTGTATTTCAGGTAGAGGCAGATTCAAATGCACTTTCCTATTTGGCAGATCTGTCAAACGGAGATGCCAGAAAAGCGTTGAATGCATTAGAACTGGGAGTTTTATCCACAGAAAAAGCCTCAGACGGAAAGATACATTTCACAGTTGAAGTAGCAAAGGAGTGTATTCAAAAAAGAATAGTGCTCTATGATAAAAACGGAGACAATCATTATGATACAATTTCGGCTTTTATCAAGAGTATGAGAGGTTCCGATCCGGATGCCGCCTTATATTATCTGGCAAAAATGCTGTATGCGGGAGAGGAGGTGGCATTTCTTGCCAGACGGATTATGATATGTGCTTCCGAAGATGTCGGAAATGCCGATCCGAACGCACTGACGGTTGCAGTATCTGCCGCCTGTGCGGCAGAACGACTCGGGATGCCGGAGGCAAGGATTGTATTGGCGCAAGCGGCAACGTACGTAGCCTGTGCACCGAAAAGTAATGCAGCATATTTAGGAATCGATAAAGCCCTTTCTTATATAAAACAGCATCCGACAGCAGCGATTCCTTCTTATTTACAGGATGCCCATTATTCAGGGGCGAAGGATATGGATCGTGGGATCGGATATAAGTATGCACACAACTATCCCAATCACTATGTGAAACAGCAGTACTTGCCGGATGACTGCCGGGATGAGAGGTTTTATGAGCCCACAGAGCAGGGATATGAACACGAAATAAAAAACCATTTAAAAAAGATAAAAGAGCAGGAGTAATGAAAATGAAACCATACAGAGAGTGGAGTCAGGAAGAATTAAAATCAGAGCAGAGTGTTTTGCAGGCAAAATATGAGGAATATAAGGCAAAAGGATATGAATATGACATGTCCAGAGGGCGTCCCTGTACAGAGCAGCTGGATCTATGTATGGAGCTTTTAGATGTAGTAAATTCAAACAGTGATCTGAATAACCGTGACGGATTCGACTGTCGTAATTATGGAGTGGTAGACGGATTGCCGGAAGCAAAAGAAATGATGGCATCTATGATGGGAACCAGACCGGAGAATGTCATTGTATTTGGAAATGCAAGTTTGAATATTATGTATGATACAGTTGCAAAATCTATTATTACGGGTGTGAACGGTTCTACTCCATGGAGAAATTTAAAGGAAATTAAATTTTTATGTCCGGTTCCCGGGTATGATCGACATTTTGCAATCACAGAATATTTCGGAATTGACATGATTAATATTCCGATGACTGAATCCGGACCGGATATGGATCTGGTGGAACAGTATGTCAATCATGATCCGGCGGTTAAGGGAATCTGGTGTGTACCGAAATATTCAAATCCTCAGGGTTTGACCTATTCGGACGAAACGGTTCGCAGATTTGCAAATTTAAAGCCTGCTGCAGAAGATTTTCGCATCTATTGGGATAATGCTTATTGTATTCATGATATTTTTGAAGATAAGCATGATGAGTTGTTGGATTTGTTAAGTGAGTGCGAAAAAGCGGGAAATCCCGATATGGTATATGAGTTTGCTTCTACTTCCAAAGTATCTTTTCCGGGAGCGGGTATTTCTGCATTGGCTGCCAGCCCTGCCAATATTAAAGATATATTAAACTCTGTAAAATTCCAGACAATCGGGTATGATAAGATCAATCAACTTCGACACACAAGGTTTTTTAAAGATTTCGATCATTTGAAATCCCATATGAGAAATCATGCCGAGATTATTCGTCCTAAATTTGAATTGTTTTTGGATCGTTTTGAAGAAGACCTGGAAGGTATGGGAGTCGGAAGCTGGATTCGCCCGAATGGAGGTTATTTTATCGCATTTGAAGCAAATGAAGGGTGTGCAAAGGAGATTGTAGGTTTGGCAAAAGAAGCCGGTGTTATCATGACGGGAGCGGGAGCGCCTTATCCTTACGGAGAAGATCCGAAAGATTCGGTAATTCGTATTGCACCGACATTACCGCCTATGGAAGAATTGAAGATCTGTTGCGATATTTTCATCCTATGTGTGAAATTAGTAGCAATTAAAAGAATTTTAGAAAATTAATAATTATTCATTTTTAATTTGGGAACAACCCCTTTTAAGGAGAGCGGATGAAGAGCTTCCGCCTGTCTTAAAAGGGGTTGTTTCTGTTAAGTTTAAGAAGAGAGATAGAGAGCGGTTTACTTGACATTTTTTATATTAGTGATAAAATGAAAACGATTTTCAAATTGCAATAAGAAGGAGGGATTATGAATACAGGAAAGAAATATCATACAAGACAAAAAGAGATGGTACTCACTTGTATTCAAGAACATGCCGGTGATTATATTACCATACAACAATTGGCGGCAAACCTTTCAAAAAAAGGATGCAAGATCGGTCTAACAACGATATATCGTAATCTTGCAAAACTGGAAGAAGAGTGCCTTATTGCAAGGGTAACGATAGACGGGATTAGAGGTACCTGTTACCGTTATAGGGGATCCTCTGAGCAGGAATATTGGTTTTCTATGAAATGTGAGCAGTGTGGCAGTGTGGTGGATATTCCATGTTCGGAGTTAAAGCACCTTTATCAACATGTATCAACGGATCATCAGATTCAGATTGATGCAAAAAAAACAATGTTTTACGGACTGTGTACAGAGTGTCAAAGAGACGAGCAAATACAGTTCAGGGAGGAGACTACATGAAAAGAATGAAAAAAGTAGTTGCATTGGCAGTAGTGGCAGTAATGGCACTTTCCATGCTTGGGGCGTGCGGGAGTAAAAAGAATACTGCGCAGTCGACAGATGCAAAAAAACAGACAGAGGCCACAACCGAAAAAAAATTAAATGTAGTGGCGACTATTTATCCGGAGTATGATTTTCTGCGTCAGATTGCAGGAGATAAGATTAATTTGAGTTTGTTACTGCCACCGGGAGGGGAAGTTCACACATTTGATCCTACCACCAAAGATCTGCAGGCAATTACAAAGTCAGATATGTTTGTATATGTCGGCGGTGATTCGGATGAATGGGTAGAAAAGGTTTTAGGTAATTTAAGTAAAAAGACCGCTGTAGTAAAATTGATGGATCAGGTAAAAACAATTGAAGAAGTAGAAAAAGAAGGAATGACACCTGAGAAAGAAGAAAAAGAAGAAAAGGGCGGAAAAGAAGAGAAGGAATACGATGAGCACGTATGGACAGATCCGAACAATGTGATCACAATCTGTAATAAACTTTGTGCGAAGTTAAGTAAGTTGGATCCAGATAATGCCGCTGTTTATAAAGCGAATACAGCTGCTTATGTAAAGAAGCTTCAGAAGTTGGATAAGAGTTTTAAAGATGTGGTAAAGACCGCAAAAAGAAAAGTGATTATTGTAGGGGATCGATTCCCGTTTGCATATTTTGCAAAACGTTACGGTTTGGATTACTTTGCAGCATTTCCGGGCTGCTCTGCTGATACGGAACCGAGTGCAAAAAGTTTATCTTTCCTGATTCAGAAGACAAAGAAGGAAAAGATACCAGTTGTATTCCATATTGAATTGTCAAATGAAAAGGTGGCAGATGCTATTTGTAAAGAAACAGGTGCTAAAAAAGCGTTATTAAATGCGGTACACAATGTTTCTAAAGCAGATTTTGATAAGGGAGTCACCTATCTGGATCTGATGAATCATAATGTAGATGCATTAAAGGAGGCACTCAACTAGAATGAGTTATTTGACTTGCCGTGATTTGTCTTTCTCCTATGAAGGCAGAACCGTTTTGCAGAATATTAATTTTGAAGTGAAAAAAGGAGACTATCTTTGTATAATAGGGGAAAATGGTGCGGGAAAAAGTACCTTGGTAAAAGGAATACTGGGTCTGAAGAAGCCGTCGAACGGAAGTATTGAAAAGGGAGACGGTCTGCTGGCAAATGAAATCGGTTATCTGCCGCAGCAGACACAGGTTCAAAAGGACTTTCCGGCAAGTGTATATGAAGTGGTATTATCCGGAAGATTGAATCAGCTCGGACATCGTTTTTTTTATTCCAAAGAGGATAAAAGGGTTGCAGCTGAGTGCATGGAACTGTTAGATGTCCTACCGTTGAAAAAACGTTGTTACAGAGAATTGTCCGGTGGTCAGCAGCAGCGTGTTCTGTTAGCAAGAACACTGTGTTCTTCCAGGAAAATATTACTTTTAGATGAGCCCGTGACCGGTTTGGATCCACTGATGGCTCGTGAATTATATCAGATGATTCGTGATTTAAATAAAAAGAAGAATATGACGATCATTATGGTGTCACATGATGTTAATACGGTGGTAGAGGATGCTACTCATATCCTTCATCTCGGAAAAGAACAATTATATTTTGGAACGCAACAGAATTATAAAAAATCTAAAATCGGAAAAACTTTTTTGGGAGGAGAAACAGAATGCTAGCAACGTTTTTAGAAATGTTTTCTTATCCGTTTATGGTAAGAGCAATCATAGTAGGGATACTGGTCTCTTTATGCTCGGCACTTCTAGGGACCAGTCTCGTGCTGAAGCGTTACTCTATGATCGGGGACGGATTGTCTCATATGGGGTTTGCTGCATTGGCGGTTGCTTATGCGGCAAATCTGGCACCGTTATCTGTGGCGATACCGGTATGTATTGTTTCCGCTTTTTTATTGTTGCGAATGAATGAAAACAGTAAGATCAAAGGGGATGCCGCAACAGCCATTATGATGTCCGGAGCACTTGCAATCGGTGTGATTACAGTCTCTATGGCAGGTGGAATGAATACGGATATCAGCAACTATATGTTTGGAAGTATCTTGGCTATGACTGATTCGGATGTGAAAATTTCCGTGGTATTGTCCATTGTCGTGATTGCATTGTTTTTCCTTTTTTATCCCAGGTTGTTTTCCATTACTTTTGATGAGAATTATGCGAAGGCAATCGGTGTGAAGAGCAGCTTATATAACATGTTACTGGCATTATTGACAGCCGTAACCGTTGTGCTTGGAATGAGAATGATGGGAACATTACTGATTTCAAGTTTGATTGTATTTCCGTCTTTATCCGCAATGCGTGTCTGCAAGCATTTTTCAGCAGTTACAATTGCTTCTGTTATTCTTTCCGTATTTTGTTTTTTGGTCGGAATCTATGTTTCTTATGTCTATGCCACTCCAACAGGGGCAAGCATTGTAATGGCAAATATTATAGTGTTTCTCATTATGATTCTGGTAGAGCAGTTCCGAAGTCGATTTGGAAAAATAAAGGAATAGATTGACAAATATGTTACTGGATGGTAGCATATCCCTACAAATATTGCACACAATTTAATTTATTGAAAGGAAATAGAGATGTCAATTTATAATATTAATGTAACTACAGCAGGCGGAGAAGTAACAGACTTGAGCAAATATAAAGGTAAGGTATTATTGATAGTCAATACTGCAACCGGCTGCGGCTTTACTCCGCAGTATGAAGGTCTTGAGAAATTGTATCAGAAATATAAAGAGCAGGGATTTGAAGTGTTGGATTTTCCATGTAATCAGTTCGGGCATCAGGCACCCGGAACAGATGCCGAAATCCATGAATTTTGCACGCTGAAATATAACACGACGTTTCCGAGATATCAGAAGATTGATGTAAACGGTGCACAGGAAAGCCCGCTGTTTACTTTTTTAAAGGATAAAAAAGCAGGTTTGATCGGGAAGAAGATCAAATGGAATTTCACAAAATTTTTAGTGGATAGAGACGGGAATGTAATTGAACGATTTGCTCCTACAGAAAAACCGGAAGCAATTGAGGGGAAAATTGCAGCTTTATTGTAGGTTTGTGCTGGAAAAAAATTTATTGGAATGTTAAAATAAAAAAATAGTATTTTTGAAAGGGAGGAGGATAAGATGTTAGAAAAAGGTATTAAAGGGATTGAGAAAGAAACAGTTGTAATGGAAAAGACTGCAAAAGAAGTCGGAAGTGGTGTTCTTGCAGTTTATGGAACTCCATGTATGATTGCACTGATTGAAAAAGCGGCACAAAAGAGTGTTGCTCCTTATTTAGAGGAGGGAGACGGAACCGTTGGAACAATGTTGAACGTAAAGCATGTTGCATCTACCCCGTTGGGAATGGAAGTTCGAAGCGAGACGGAGTTGATAGAGGTGGACGGTCGTCGCTTGGTATTTAAGGTATCGGTATATGATGAAGCAGGGCTGATCGGAGAAGGAATCCATGAACGCTTCATTGTAAACAATGAGAAGTTTCAGGCAAAAACGGATAAAAAAGAAGCAAAATAAAGATAGTAGAAGAGGAGTATACTATGTACTGTGATAAATGTGGACATGAAGTAGAGCAGGGAAAGAACTTTTGTTCAAATTGCGGATCGGAGGTTCGCCAGGAGACTCCGGAGTATTTTGAAGGAAGTGTAGATGAGCAGACTTCCGTATCAGATTATGAAGAGCCAAAAGGAACAGACGGTCTGGCAGTCGCATCTCTGGTTTGTGGGATCGGCTCGATCTTTTTTGCAGGTATTATATTAGGGATTCTGGGAATTATTTTTTTCAGAATGTCAGTAAATAAAACAGGGAAGTCCGGTATGGCAACAGCAGGAATGATCTGTGGGATCATAGGGCTTGTGGTTCATCTGATAGTTTTGGCTTTGTTAATTGCAGGCTTGGTAACCGGAGCCGGAATGTATTCTACTTTTTTTTAATCATTACACGTACGCGTATAGTTCGTTAAAAGATAGTCTAAATTGTGAAAATTTAGACTATCTTTTTTGCTTATATGGGCTTTAGCCTGTTGAGTACGCTTCATGAGGTTCTATAGAGATATAGTCTGAGGCGTACGAAGCAAGAATCCACCTGCTATGTGGGTGACAAGAGTTATACAAAAAATCACCTTTCCATTACAATAAGGTTGTTCAGGCCAAAT
>CAMYAO010000017.1 GCA_947253885.1 uncultured Clostridium sp. | reverse complement strand
ACTATATCTCTATGGAACCTCATGAAGCGTACTCAACAGGCTAAAGCCCATATTGGAAAGAGGAATCCGTCCTGGATCGGACCGAACCCCTCTCTCTAAACTATTCAGGTCTATCTTATGCTAACTCTGCAAAGTATTTGATTGTACGAACCATCTGACTTGTATAACTGTTTTCATTATCATACCAGGATACAACCTGAACCTGTGTTGTTCCGTTTTCTAACGGAAGAACCATTGTCTGTGTTGCATCAAATAAAGAACCGTATGTCATTCCCACGATATCGGAAGAAACGATTTCATCAGTATTATATCCGAAAGATTCATCTGCTGCCGCCTTCATAGCTGCATTAATTTCTTCTGCTGTTACATTTCCTTCTACTACTGCATTTAAAATAGTGGTAGATCCTGTAGGAGTAGGAACTCTCTGTGCAGCACCGATCAATTTTCCTGCCAATTCCGGAATTACCAATCCGATTGCTTTTGCAGCACCGGTAGAATTCGGAACGATATTTACAGCTGCTGCTCTGGATCTTCTCAAATCACCTTTTCTCTGTGGACCGTCTAATGTCATCTGATCCCCTGTATATGCATGAATCGTACACATAATACCAGATTTGATTGGAGTCAGATCATTTAATGCCTTGGTCATAGGTGCCAGGCAGTTTGTAGTACAAGAGGCTGCTGAAATAATGTTATCCTCTTTTTTCAATTCTTTATGGTTTACATTGTATACAATAGTAGGCAGATCATTTCCCGCCGGTGCGGAAATAACTACTTTTTTTGCTCCTGCATTGATATGAGCCTGTGCTTTATCCTTTGAGGTATAGAAGCCTGAGCACTCTAATACTACATCTACATCCAAGCTTCCCCATGGACAATTGTTTGCATCCGGCTCTGCATAAATCTTGATTGTTTTACCGTCTACCGTAATGGAATCTTCCCCGGCACTCACGGTGTCACACAGTGCATATCTGCCTTGTGAAGAATCATATTTTAATAAGTGAGCAAGCATCTTTGGGCTCGTAAGATCGTTAATCGCTACCACTTCATAACCTTCTGCTCCGAACATCTGTCTAAAAGCAAGACGACCAATACGTCCAAATCCGTTTATTGCTACTTTTACTGCCATGTTTCATCCTCCTAATTGAAAGTTAACTATTATTACGTCTGCCCCCATTGTATCGGATTCAATCAAATAATACAATAGTTCTAAAAAAGTTACTATATTTTTGACAATTCGATTATCTGTTATTATGATAGAATAAAATATTTTTAAGGAGGAATTATGCTCTGGGATCTACATATGCATACCAATTATTCAGGTGACAGTGATGCCACGCCCGATTCCATGGTACAAAGGGCCATAGAACTCGGTTTATCCGGAATCTGTATTACCGATCACGAAGACTTGGATTATCCGGAAGCGGATTTATTTACTTTAGACTTGAAAAAATACCATCAAATGGTTTCCTCTCTGCAACAAAACTACAAGCATCAAATTCCGGTTTTATTCGGAATCGAATTGGGACTTCAGCCTCACCTGGCAATAATCCATACAGAACTCATTGCCGAATATCCGTTTGATTTTGTAATAGCCTCTTCTCATCTGGTACACGGATGTGATCCGTACTATCCTGATTTTTATAAGAACCGTTCCGAAAAAGCCGCTTATACGGAATACTTCGAATCTATTTTAGAAAATTTACAATATTTTTCTGATTTTGATGTATACGGTCATATCGACTATGTCGTACGTTACGGTCCGAATAAAAATAAAAACTATTCTTATAGAAACTATCAGGATATTATAGATGCAATTTTGATACGACTGATTGATATGGGGAAGGGAATCGAATTGAACACTGCCGGTTATAAATACGGGTTGGGACACCCCAATCCGACTGAAGATATCCTGCTCCGCTATCGAGAGCTGGGTGGTGAAATACTTACTGTCGGAGCAGATGGACACAAACCCGAGCACATTGCCTACGATTTTCATAAAGTTCCGGATCTGTTAAAATTCTGCGGTTTTCGTTATTACACGGTCTTTCAAAACAGAACACCTGTTTTTTATCCACTGTAAATTTTGTTATCCATAAAAAACATCGTCACTTCCTATAAGTTAAAAAAGCCTACCTCTTTCTAAAACAGAGAGAGATAGGTCTTTTTTTATTTGGTTCGTAATGCAGTCGGTTTAGAAAAACTGCCTTTTGTGTTGCTTCCGAAAATCTTTTGGACAACACGTATTTTATAATAATAAGTGCTTTTCGCACTTACCCGGCGATCTGTGATCTCCGTTTTGGATGTTTTCCCGATCAAACTGAAATGACCGTCTTTTTTTGTTCCTCCATATACCTCATAATAGGAAGTATTCTTTACTTTTTTCCAAACAATTGTCACCGCTTTTGAAGATAATTGCTTTTGTTTTAAAGACGGTGCCGCCGGAATACACCACTTTGTATACTCCGAAGAAACAAATCCGCTCTTACCGCTGACTGTTACCTGATACCAAGTGACAGATCCGTTTTTTATCTTAGAATGAACTCTTACCTTAGTTCCAAATTTTAAGATTGTGATACATCCGGAATCCGTCCCCGGCTTTGTCCTCAGACTCAGATTTGATTTTGTCTTTGCATAAATTGCTATATTAGGCTCTGTTCCGATATAAACAGTAGAAGAATATTTTGAAACAATACCTCCCTTTACGGCACGCACTCGAATATACTGACCGTCCCCTTCTTTTAATCCGCTAAGAGACGCATATTCTGTTTTTACCGATTTTACATATTGAAAACTGCCTGTATAATTGTTTTTCTTATAAATCTGATAAGATCTTGCACCGGTCACGCGATTCCATTTAAAGGAAATGGAAGTGGAAGATGCTTTTGTCTTCTTTAATCCGGACGGTGTTGCCAAACTGCTCCCTGCCGGTTTAGATGGTGCAGACGGCTTGGATGGCGCAACATCTTTAGAAGTCGGCTGATAGTAATAATTAATATCACATCGATTCGCAATCCCTTTTACTTCTCCCAAACTGCTGTTTTGCCACATTAATGCCTTTCCGCTGTACATAGATCTCGGGTTATCTTTTCCGAATTTGAAATAATAACTGTAGTAGCGTGCTACCCAAAGCGGATAAGATTTCTGAATACGGGGACCATCTATCTCTGTTATAAAGAAACTGCTGCTTGCGTAGACCATTGGCTTATACCCGTGAGACTTTACATAGGAACAAAACGCCAGAACCGCATTTGTTTTTTCTGAAAATGACGGAACTGTCGGTTTTAATCTGCCGTATCCGCCACTTTCTGTATTGTATTCATAATCCATGATCAACGGATAGTCCAGTTTCGCTCCGTTTAATTTTTTTATCGCAAACTTCGCCTCATCCACTGCTTCTTTCTCAGAAAGTGCCTGTGAGAAAATATAGACTCCGACTTTTATTCCCTCCGCTTTTGCATTTTTAATATTTTCTTTAAAACGAATATCCTCTGCTAAGCTTCCGGTAGAACCGTAACCTCGATATCCGACACGAATAATAGCACCCGTTACACCGTCTGCCCGTACCTTACGCCAATTAATATAACCGTTATGCTTAGAGACATCTACAACCTTTAGCAGTTTTTTTCCATTTGTATTAAGACGCAGATGAAAATAGGTGTTATACCCCCATTTTGTCTGTAGGTAAGTAGACAACGGCACCACCGTACTCTGTGCAGTTACCGAGTTTAAATTTTTTGAGTAACTGTAAATAGAAATCCCATGATTTCTGGCATACGCCTTCCCCCATTCAGGATCATTCTGATCGTATCCTTTCGGCGCTTTTTTAGGAACTGATCCTATTGTTTCCGCATATGCATGAATGCCTGTCCCCAACGCAGAAAACGATACTGTCGCCGCACATGCTATTAATGCTTTTTTCCATAATTTCATCTATTTCTCCTTATACCTTCTGATTTACCATAGAATGATTTATTTTACAGAATTGTAACAAAATCTTAATATTTTTTCAAGAAATACAAAATTATCTTAAGAAATTCTTTTGTTTTCACAGATGAATGATTAAAATCTTCATCAAGAAAGAATATCTTTTTCAACATAAAAATAACAGGTGTGACATATCACACCTGTCAGTCTCATTTTATACTCGAGATAAATATTCTCCGGTTCGAGTGTCAATTTTAATCTTGTCACCCTGCTCTACAAACAACGGAACATATACGACTGCACCGGTCTCAACTGTTGCAGGTTTTGTAGCACCTTGTGCCGTATCCCCTTTAAAGCCCGGCTCTGTCTCTGTAATCTCTAACTCAACAAACAAAGGCGGCTCAACGGCATAGATCTCTCCGTTATGTGCACACATCTTTACCATCTCATTTTCTTTTACGAACTTAAGGCTATCACCGATCTGCTCTTCTGATAACGCGATCTGATCATAAGACTCTACATCCATGAAATGGTACAAGTCTCCGTCACTGTATAAATACTGCTTGTCAGAACGCTCGATATGAGCCTGCTCACATTTCTCAGTCGGGCGGAAAGTTTTTTCTACAATACCCCCACTTTTGATATTTTTTAATTTTGTACGAACAAATGCCGCACCTTTTCCTGGTTTTACATGCTGAAATTCAATAATCTGATAAATATTATTGTCTAATTCGATAGTAAGACCATTTCTAAAATCTCCTGCTGAAATCATTTCAACGTCCTCCTTCACAATAAGACCTTAAGGTCTTTACTGTATGTTATTTTATCGGAATTTTCGCTTTTTTTCAAGTATTCCGTCCTACATTTCTAATGTCTGTGCTCAATTTCCCCGATCATATCCACACGCTTCTGATGTCTGCCACCGGCAAACTCCTGTGTTAAAAAGGTTTCCACAATGGATTTTGCAGTTTCAGTCCCGATAATTCGTGCCCCGAATGCGATAATATTTGCATTATTGTGTTCTCTTGATAATCTTGCAGTTACCGCTTCCGAACAGACACAGGCGCGGATTCCGTCCACTTTATTTGCCGCCAGTGAAATACCGACTCCGGTTCCGCAAATTAAAATCCCGTACTCCACCTCCTTGGAAGCTACTAATCTTGCAACCTTTTCTCCGTATTCCGGATAATTGCAACTTTCTTCCGTATCGGTTCCGACATTGATAATCTCATATCCCTTATTCTCCAGATACTCTAAAATTTCCCATTTCATGGCAACTGCCGCATGGTCGTTTCCAATTGCAATTTTCATAAACGCTCCTTTCGTCCGTTAAGCGGAGTGGTATATACTCCCTCTGACACCAGTTTTTGAAATGATTCTTTTACAAACCCAAGATCTTGTGGATAGGTAATTCCGAACCAACTATCCGGTGTGTCTAAAACCTCTACCTTGATCTCATTTTTCTGCAACAGTGCATCTATCTCTATTGGCAGAAGATACTCTGCTGTCGGGCTGGACTGATTCTGTTCCAAAAAAAGAGAAAATCCTTTTTCCAGTTTCGGTAAAACAGATTGCTTAAACCCCCACATATTCATAGAAACGAGTGTGTCCGGTTCTATCTCTTTTCCGGTATCCTCCTGATAAGCAAAGGTATTCCCTTTTCGGATATTCTTAGTTTCTTCCACAGCTTTTAAATATTTACCGTCTCTTATTTTACAAATTCCTCTGGTAACACCGCCGAATTCGCTTAACGTATTCTTCAATATAAAACCTGCCATACAATAGGTAGACGCATCCTGATTCTCCAATAAAAAACGATGTAAACGAATAAATGCATTTTTTCCATAGTAATCATCTGCATTAATTACAACAAAAGATCCGTTCAGAATCGATCTGCATGCCCAAACAGCCTGACCAGTTCCCCATGGCTTTGTCCGTCCGTTCAAAAGCTGATATCCATCCGGTAGGTCTTCTAAGGATTGATAGACATATTCTACCGGGCAGAGCGCCTCTATACGATTTCCTATCTGCTGTTTAAAATCGTCTTCCAAATCTCTTCGAATAATAAAAACAATTCTTTGAAAACCGGCCTCCAATGCATCATGAATGGAATAATCCATAATAAATTCACCGCTAGGACCGACCGGAGCCAATTGCTTGACTCCTTTTCCGTAACGGGAACCGATTCCGGCCGCCATTATAACTAATGTGATATCTTCCATCTATGCTCCTCCCCATTTTTCCGCTGTTTGCAGGGCAGATGCAATTACCTGATCCATATTATAATACCGATATTCTCCCAACCGACCGCCAAAAATGACCTGCTGCTCCTTAGATGCAAGCTGTCTGTACTTCTCTGCCAACTGTTCATTTTCCTGATCATTGATCGGATAATACGGCTCCATCCCTTCTTCCCAATTTGCCGGATACTCTCTGGATATAACAGTCTTTCGCTGATTCCCGAATTCAAAGTGCTTATGCTCAATGATTCTTGTGTAAGGCAGATCATAATCTGTATAATTTACAACTGCATTTCCCTGAAAATTATCTATATCTAAAACTTCTGTCTCAAAACGCAGACTACGGTAAGAAAGTTTTCCATATTTAAAATTGTAAAATGCATCCAGTCTCCCTGTATATACCAGTGTATCATATTCAATATCATTATTTTCAATAAAAGAAAAATAATCCGTATTTAACAGCAGATCGGAACCTTCCAGCATTTTTTCAATCATCTTTGTATACCCGCCGTCCGGAATCCCCTGATAGCGATCATTGAAATAATTATTATCATAAGTAAATCGCAACGGCAATCTCTTGATAATAAAAGAGGGAAGTTCCGTACAGGGACGTCCCCACTGCTTTTGTGTATACCCTTTGATTAATTTTTCGTAAATATCGACCCCGACCATGGACAGTGCCTGTTCTTCTAAATTCTTAGGCTCTGTAATCTGAAGTTCCCGGATCTGGCGTTGAATCTCTCGCTTTGCCTCCTCCGGTTTCTCAATATTCCACATTTTACTGAAGGTATTCATATTAAAAGGCAGATTATAAATTTCATCTTTATACTTTGCAATCGGGGAATTGATATATTGATTAAAATCACAAAACCGATTTACATACTCCCAGACTCTTTTATCTGAGGTATGAAAAATATGTGCTCCATACTTATGAACCTGTATCCCCTCGATTTCTTCGCAATAACAATTGCCTGCAATATGGCTTCTACGGTCAATGACCAAGCAGGATTTCCCTTGCTTGGTCATTTGATTTGCAAAAACTGCTCCAAAAAATCCGGAACCTACAATTAAAAAATCATACTTTTTTTTCATATTCCATCTCCTAAACAACTTTTGCATAGCTATTTTCATATTTATAAATCAGTCTGACTCCTATCCAACATAAAATCAGGCTCATAACAGTCCAAAGAATCATCCATTTCCAGCTCGGATTTCTCATATACAAAAATACTTTACGGGCATCCTGTATTAAATAAGCCAACGGATTATAATGCAGTAATGCATTTCTGACTCTCACATTTTTTATTCTGGTCTCCACAGAATAAAAGATACCGGTTCCGTAATAAATAAAACGCAATAAAATCTTTGTGATATTAGATAAGTCCTCTACAAACACACCAAAATGTAATACGATACAACAGATACCGAACGTAAATAAAGACAATATTACAAAAATCGGTACAATGTAAACGACCCGATAGGAAATCGGTACACGTAATACAATCAGCAACGCAATCAATACTCCGAAGGAAAATAGCATCTTAACAAAACTAACCATCATTTCCACTTGGACCAAAACAAATTTCGGCAAGTATACCTTTGTTACAATTGCTTTATTTGATTTCACAATTTTGATGCTTTTATTGATGGTACGGTTAAAATAATCCCATAATGTTAAACCTAAGAATATAAAAGCAGGGAAATAATGCTCTGTTTTTTTAAACACATATCCGAAGATAAATGCATAGATGAGCATCATACAAAACGGATTAAAAATCCACCATAACCAGTTCAAATAAGAACCTGCAACCTCGGAACTCAAGATTGACTTTGCAGAATACTTGGAATAATTCCAATACTTTTTTGTATCCTTTAAAAAACGCATGCTATCCTCCACGTTAACTTTCTAATTCATATCTGTGTTTCCAATATTTCGGACTATTCACATCTCTACTGCTGGAATGGTTATAAAACCTCCTGTATCCAAGTAAAACCAGAGCTTCCAGTTTTCGCTTTAAAACAATCTGAATCTCCTCATGTGGATCAATCCACCTTACCATGATTGCAGGAATCCCGGCATTATTTGCTCCCAGAATATCTGTAAATATCTGATCTCCCACAAAAATCGTATTTTGCTTATTTGTCCCCATCCGCTCCATTGCCTCAATATATTTCCCCGGCTTTGGTTTGGACGCTTTTTCTATATAATCCACTCCAATATTTTTATTAAATTCTTCTACTCGGGATGCCCTGTTATTAGACAGCAGCATGCAGGAAAATCCAAGCTCCTTTAGATGTGAAAAAAGAGCCTCTGCTCTGGCATCTGCCGGCGCATCATGTGGTACCAGTGTGTTATCGATATCAAAGATCACACCTCGATATCCATCTGTATACAACTGTTCGAAGTTAATCCGATAAGTACTTTCGCAATAAAACTTCGGATAAAACCTTTTTAACAAATTCTCTACCTCTTCTCAGAATCAAACAGACTCTTTAATTCATTTACAAATGTATTTACATCTTTAAATTCTCGATATACAGACGCAAATCGGACATAGGCTACCGCCTCCATATCTTTCAGCTTGTCCATTACTAATTCTCCGATAATACTACTGGAAATCTCCTTTTCTTCCCGATTAAAAATTTCCGTCTCGACCTCATCCACCAGCTGGTTAATCTGCTTTACAGATACAGGTCTTTTATGACAGGCCCGCAATACTCCCGCTTCGATTTTCGAACGATCATACTGCTCTCTCGTATTATCTTTTTTAATAATAATAAGTGGAATTGTCTCTACCTTTTCATAAGTGGTAAAGCGCTTTCCACATTCATCGCAAACCCTTCTGCGTCGAATGGATGTGTTGTCGTCTGCCGGTCTTGAATCAATTACTCTCGTATTATCCGAACTGCAATATGGGCACTTCATGCGTATTCCCTCCTATACATTAAAGCGGAATAGTATCACATCTCCATCTTGTACAATATACTCTTTTCCTTCTAATCCTACAAGACCTTTTTCTCTCGCCGCTGAAAGACTTCCGCAATCTAACAGATCTTGATAGTTCACTACTTCCGCCCTAATAAATCCTCTTTCAAAATCAGTATGAATCTTTCCTGCTGCCTGAGGAGCCTTGGTTCCGATCGGAATCGTCCATGCTCTAGTCTCATCTTCTCCGGCAGTCAAATAACTGTGAAGCCCTAAAAGCTTATAGCTTGCCTGTATCAACTTATCCAGACCTGACTGCTGTATTCCGAGTTCCTCTAAGAATAATTCCTTTTCCTCTTCCTCCAGTTCTGCCATCTCCTCCTCGATTTTTGCACAAAGCACAAATACTTCGGAGTTCTCATTTTCTGCCAGTTCACGAACTTTTGCCACATATGGATTTTGTGCCGCATCCTCCGCCAGTTCATCCTCTGAAACATTTGCCGCATAAATAACCGGCTTTGCGGTCAACAGATTATAAGATGTAAACCATTTCTGCTCGTCCTCATCTTCCCCGAGTGCAAAGGTCTTTGCAACAGAGCCACCTTCCAAATGTTCTTTGATACGATTCAACAAATCCAATTCTTTTGCAAGTGCCTTGTCCATTCTGGCACCTTTGAAAGTTTTCGCAATACGTCTTTCTAAAATTTCCAGATCAGAAAATACCAGTTCTAATACAATGGTTTCAATATCTCTTACCGGATCAACACTTCCGTCCACATGTACTACATTACTGTCTTCAAAACATCTGACTACATGTACAATGGCATCTACTTCCCTGATATTGGAAAGAAACTGATTGCCTAATCCCTCTCCTTTACTTGCCCCTTTTACAAGACCCGCAATATCAACAAATTCTATCACTGCCGGTGTTACCTTTTTGGAATGGTACATATCTCCCAACAACTTTAAACGATGATCCGGTACCGGAACTACTCCAATATTCGGTTCTATTGTACAAAACGGATAGTTTGCCGATTCAGCTCCCGCCTTTGTCAGAGAATTAAATAATGTACTCTTTCCGACATTCGGCAATCCAACAATTCCTAATTTCATTTTTTATATTTCCTCCTGTAAATCCTTTAATTTCAAGGGATTTCAGCATACTTATTTTTGCAAGTGGGCCATTACATTGCCATAAGTGCTTCTGCTACCAAGTCCATTTCTTTTTTCTTTTCTTCCTCGGTAGTATGAACATATAAGTTCATCGTAATTCCAATATTTGAATGGCCCAGTAACATCTGAAGTGTTTTCGGTTTCATTCCTGCTTCAATACATCTGGTAGCAAAAGTATGTCTCAAGATATGCATCGAAAATCTTGAAATTTTTGCTTTATCACAGATTTTAAACAGCGCTGTATCATATGTACTGTTCTTAACCGGTGTTCCTTTTCGACACAGAAACACAAATTCTTTCCATTCTGTTGAAATTTCTGAAATCCTCTTATTCTTTTCTTTTTGTTTTTTTAGTATAGCAACCGCTTCTTCTGTTAAGGGTATCGTACGGTAGCCTGATTTACTCTTTGGTTCTCCGATACGCCACTCCTTTGCACTATAACGATATTCCATACTTCTGCGAATCTGAATTGTTTTGGATTTAAAATCGACATCTTCCCATTTCAATCCTACCAATTCGCCTGTTCGCAATCCGGTTTGTAGTATAAAACGATACTGATTTTCATAGCTTTGACCTTCTGCGTATTGTAAAAATATTTTTTGTATGTCTCTTGTTAAAGCAACCTTCTTCTCAGATGGCTTTCCCATATCACTTTTCACAGATTTTTTGCAGGGATTGCTACACAGGACTTCATTTTCTTTTGCATACTCAAACATGTTGTATAATGCAATTCTTGCCTGATAAATTGTAGATGTACGATACTCCTGATCTGCCATATCATAAAATATTTTCTGACAGTGAAGTGGTTTCACGTCTGATAGTGTCATCTTCCCAATTACCGGTTTAATATTTTTAATATATCTCTCCGTATAATTGCGAACAGTATTTGAACGGACTGTTTTCTTTTTTATCCCAATCCAATAATCAAACCATTGATCGACCAGCATATCTGATGGCATTGAAATATCACTGTGTTCATCCACATAAGTCGCATCAGCAATCCATACTCTGCACTCTTGTAGCTTTTTGAATCGTTTATGTTTTCTCTTTCCAAACCGATCTACAAATCTGGCTGAGTATAATCCCGTACTTTCCTGAGTTATTCCTTTGCCAAGTTCTTTGCCTTTTAAATCTTTTCCCATATTTCAGCTCCTCTCATAAGAAGCCCTAATACAGTACCCTGTATTATACCATAGCATCTTATTTTTTTGAATATTCATTTTCATCTCATCTTCTGTCTCATCTTCTGTCATTCATTTATATTTCCACACTTTCCGAAATGAATTTTTCAAATTCTTTTCTCTTTACAAGTTTTTTCGTACCTACGTAAAGCACAAACGGACATCTCGGTTCTTTCAAAAGACTACTTATTCTGTTTTGTCCGATATTACTGTATTCTGCTTCCTCTTCAATTGTAAGAGCCACTTTTTCACATATTGCAACATATTGTTTGTTCATAAAATCCTTTCCTTATTGTTTAACGTGCGTAGCATTCACTTCTATCCGCAATACACACGATCATTCTTTGTATTCAACAACGTTTTCGCTTTCTCCATTTTCATACTTGCAATTGCTTCTCGTTTACTTGTGCCTCCAACATACATTGGTGTACACATTTCTAAAATACGGTCATAGATACGTTTTTTATCTAACATGGTCTCGCTTTTTATTTCTTTCAGCGGAAGATTGGTCGTGATGATCAATGGCCGTCCTGAACGGATCCTGCGATCTATGACGCTAAAAATAATTCCTAACGCATATTCTGAATTTCGTTCCACTCCAAGATCATCAATAATCAAAATCTGATATGAAGCCAATGCATTGATATATTCCGTTTTGTCTGCCAGTGGAAATATATCATCGATAATGGTATTGAAGTTAGTCATCTTTACCGTTACTTCTCGTTTAAGAAGATCATTGGCAATACACCCGGCAATATAACTTTTCCCGGTACCAACCGGTCCCCAGAACAAACATCCTATATGGTTTCTTTTCATTTCATCCCAGTTATCAACATATTTTTTTGCCTTATGCATTACCGCATCTGACATATCTGCATTCTCAAATGTCCACTCTTCCATCCTGCTCTCATCAAAACAGATGCTCGTATTTCTACTAACTAATTCCCGGTGCTCTTTGTCTTTAAAATATTTTTGTTCCTCTTCATATGCTTTTCTGTCACAGGCACATTGCCTGGAATGTTTCTTCATTCCCATAAAACCTCCCTCAGGAAAAAATGCTTCTTTCGCTTCCCCACAGACTTTGCAGTATTGCAAACCATCACTACCTACACATATGGTATCTTCTTCTCTCATCACAAACTCTCTCCTTCTCCATAGCAATAATTTACTTCATGATATTTATTTCCTTTATATTTCTCAGTTACTTTACTAGGTGCCACATTTCCGGCTTCTGCGCAGCCATTTTTACAACTAGATGATGGTTGCTTTTCCGACTCTGCCACAGCCATCTTTACAACTAGATGATGGTTGCTTTTCCGACTCTGCCACAGCCATCTTTTCAACCGCCTTATCATCAACCGTCTGTAAACCTATCTCATCAGATGGAATTTTTACATATAAATGATTGGGTTTTAAAAATCCACCGGATCTGCGAACCAATAGTCCCACATCATCTAATTCCTTCAACGCTGTTTTTACAGAAGATTTGCATTTATCGATTTGAACAGACAATTCCTCTATCGGAAAAATCAGATAAACATTTCCATACTTATCTATCCAGCTATTCTTTCTCGATATCCGTGCCCAGTCATACAAAATCATATAAAGAAATTTTGCAGTTTGAGAAATTCTCATCTTTAGCAAAAACTTCGGAAACCGGAAGTACTGAAGCATCTGCTCTGACTCCTTCATGTATTCATATTTCATTCTTTTCTCACCTCATTTCTGTTTCTAATTGTTGTAAAAATCATTTTTATGCCGGCTAAAAAATGTTCTTACACATATACAAAAGATGAAGGGCATAAATACAGCCTCTTAATGAAAAATTTTTATTTTTCCTGCAAGAAATACCCTTTCATTAATACGAAACGCTGAGAGGCATTTTTACAGCCCCCTGAGGAATTTTTTTATTTTTTTCGGTTAATTAAATGCTTAAAAACAAAAAAACACTCACCTATCCAGGTGAATGCCTTATCAAAATTTCCTTATTTTGTTGTCTGTGACGCTTATCCAGAAATGCTTGCGTGTCTGCTAAAATGTAATTGCCTGCAATTATATTTTCACGTGGGTATGGGGACGTAATCCCCATCAAGTCTGCTACTCGTAAGTAATACAAAATTGTCAAAATGACAATACTGTAATACACGGGTGGATCTTGCTCTGGTTGTAACATAATGATAAAATATCTATTCTCTGATAATTTGCATTATGAGAAGTTTCAGGATGGAACGGTAAAATGCATAGAGGATGAGATTCCGTTTGAGATACCGGAGGGGTGGAATTGGGCAAGGTTAAGAGATATTTGCATGATGTCAGCAGGAAAGTCCAAATCAACTGATCAAATAAAATCAGAACCTTTTGAAGGAAGTTATCCTTGCTTTGGAGGAAACGGTGTAAGGGGATATGTAGATGAATATAATCAAGATGGAATTTTCAGTATTGTTGGTAGACAGGGGGCTTTGTGCGGAAATATTAATATCGCAATCGGAAAGTTCTATGCCACAGAACATGCAGTAGTCACAACCCTGTTTGATGGAATTGATTTTAAATGGAGTAACTATATCTTAGAAGCTCTACGGCTTAATAATTATGCAACTGGAGCAGCACAACCCGGATTATCAGTAGCAAATATACTTAATGTATTTGTTCCTGTTCCGCCAACTCAAGAACAAGATAGAATTGGTAATAATGTTTACGAATCCTTAAAAATTGTAGAAGCGCTTGAACAAGAAAAAATAGATTTACAAAAAATTATTATTGCAGCTAAAACAAAAATTTTAGACCTTGCCATTCGCGGAAAGCTTGTACCTCAAGACCAAAATGATGAGCCAGCTTCTGTTCTACTTGAGCGTATCCGTGCTGAAAAAGAAGAACTTATTAAACAGGGAAAAATCAAGCGTAATAAGAAGGAATCTGTTATCTTTAAAGGTGATGATAACTCTTATTATGAAAGAGTTGGAGATATAATAAGCAATATTGATGATGAAATTCCGTTTAAATTACCTCAAAATTGGGAGTGGAGTAGATTACAAACAATCTGTTATCCCATAACTGACGGAACACATAAAACGCCTACCTATTCAGATAGCGGATACATCTTTTTATCAGCAAAGAATATAACTGCAGGAAAAATCGATTGGAATGATGTCATGTATATCCCAAAATCTTTACATGATGAGTTATATTCAAGAGTATCACCTAAAATGAATGATATTTTGCTAGCAAAAAATGGAACTACAGGAGTGGCGGCAATAGTTGATAGAGAATGTGAGTTTGATATTTATGTAACATTGGCTTTGTTAAGAGTAGTAAACCACGATATTTCCTCACAGTACTTGCTAAAAATTATAGCAAGTACTACCATCCAAGATTATTTTAAAAGTTCTCTAAAGGGAATTGGTGTGCCTAATCTTCACCTTGAACATATAAGAACCACGCTTATTCCTATTGCACCTATAAATGAACAAAAGAAAATAGCTGAAAAGATTTCTCAATATTATTCTTTGCTTGATTACATAGACCAAAATGTAGAATAACATCTAAGCCGTCCTCAAATAAGGGCGGCTTAATTTTTACCAAGTTACAATTTTATCTACAAGTTCTTGTTGTTCGCTTGCAGTGCGGCGAAGGTATATTCGTGTTGTTTCAATACTTTCGTGTCCCATAAGGTCGGCAAGCAAGGCAATATCATTATATTTTTCGAGAAAATTCTTTGCATAACGATGGCGGAAAGAGTGAGGATAAACCACCTTTTTATCAAGTCCATATTTGTCAGCATAGTTTTTGAGTTGTTGAGAAATGCCACGGGTACTAATCCGATCTCCATAACGGTTCAAAAACAAATAGCCAGAGGAACGGTTTGTTTCCTCCAGCCATTCGATGGTCTGCGCTCTTAACTTTTTCGGTATGTAAAGTCTACGCAGTTTACCTCCTTTGGTATACAGATCAAAATACCCAAGCTCAACATGTTCAATTTTGATCTGGATAAGTTCGCTGACACGGGCACCGGTGGCAGCCAAATACCAGACCACAAAGTACCATTCCATGTTACCATCCTTTTTGAGCTGTTTCTTCAAGAAGTTGTAATCGGCATTGCTGATCACATTTTCAAGAAAGTTCTTCTGCTGAACCTTTACAGCCTTCAGTTGCAGCTTGTCTTTTTCCAAATAAACCAGATACTTGTTGATGGCCTGAATGCGAAGATTCACTGTCTTGGGTTTGTAAAACTCCATCAGATATCCTTTGTAGGCTAACAGGTCTTCCTTACTGATGCTATCATAGTGGGCGTGGTAATATTCCACCGTCCACAAATACGATGTAATCGTATTTTCGGATAGATTACCCTTTCTCAAATATTCTTCAAATGTTTGTTTTGTCTTCATCATAAAAAGACACCTCCGTTATGATTTTTTTGCGGTTGGCTTCGCTCTAATATTATAATGGAGATGTTTACACTCCTCTTATTATGAGAAGATAGGCAATAAATTAAATTGCATTGATGAGCAGCTTCCTTTTAAACTTCCTGATGGCTGGAGCTATGAAAGACTTGGAAATATCTGTTCCATTGCCAGAGGCGGTTCTCCAAGACCTATCGAAAATTATCTTACGGATGCTGAAGATGGTCTCAACTGGATTAAAATAGGTGACACTGAACAAGGCGGAAAATATATTTATTCAACGAAAGAGAAGATACGTCCTGAAGGTGTTTCTAAGACAAGATACGTTCACTGTGGGGATTTTTTGCTGACTAATTCTATGAGTTTTGGTAGACCTTATATTCTCAAAACAGATGGATGCATACATGACGGATGGCTTGTTATTGGTGATGTAGAAGCTGTTTTTATTCAGGATTATCTCTATTATATGCTTAGTTCTTCTATTATGTATGATTTACTGAGCAGGTTAGCAGCTGGCTCGACGGTTAAAAATCTTAAATCTGATAGTGTCAAATCTCTTATAGTACCTATACCACCACGAAAAGAACAAGATAAAATTTCAAAACATATTGAGAATGTTTTTAGTATCATTTCATTAATTGAAGAGAGTCTCAATTAAGACTCTCTTCAATTAATGAAAGACGATCAAATGTAGTACCTATTGCATTTGTAATGCGTTTTTGCACAGATAGAGGTGGAATTGCTATTAGCATTTCCTTTAACGTAAGCGGCTTTAATTCCTTTTGGTTTGTTGAACCTTCGCCTTTCTTTTCAAGTTCGCTTTGATGGGCTTTCATGAACGCATACAGGTAATGTGAGCTGATGCAACTAAAGCTACGAATTACCGTAACATGAGAATCGGGAACAATTGATAGACCTGTAGTATTATCGGTATTTCTATAAATTCCGACTCGTCCAAGAGTGCCTGTTCCTGTAGAGTTGATTACCACATCGCCATCTTGCATATATTCATCAGACAAATAACGCTTTAAGGTGGCTTCCTCGAGATACTGTGCTAAGCTTACATCAATGCCGTTGTACTTTGTGTTACATTTTTGAGCGAATACAAGAACAGCACTATTTTCTGTATACTTCGGAGACTTTCCGCGGCGAATTTCTTTAACACAGCAGTTTTCTAATCGCATCCAAGTCCAAGTGTCAGGAATATCATACGGTATTTCTTCGTCGATACAGAACATCTCGCCATCAATCTTCTCATAATAAGAGTTATCATCACCTTTAAAGATAACAGATTCCTTCTTATCACGCTTGATTTTTCCCTGTTTAATAAGTTCTTCTTTTTCAGCACGGATGCGTTCCAGAAGAACAGAAGCAGGCTCATCATCTGGATTCTGCGGCACAAGCTTGCCACGAATGGCGAGATCAAGAATTTTGGCTTTGGCTTTCGATACCAAATCGTTAATTTTACATTGCTCATTTGCAATTGTTAAAATTTGAGATATGCAATCATTTAATTTATCCGTAATAAGTATTTGTTCATTCCTTGGCGGTAATGGTATTAGAAAAGTCGATAATGTCTCTGCACTTAGTCCGCCTCTACCAGAACCAACTTGTCTAGAGAAAATTTGTTTTTGTATATAAGAAGAAGTAATAACACTATGAATATATTTTCGAAATTCAATATTTGTCAATCTAATAATCATTACATGTTGATTAACATTTGCAATATCAAATTCATCAGGAACCAATGCGCATCTTCCGATAGATCCACCAGTGATATTTAATAAAATATCTTTTGGCTTAACAATACTTCCAGATTTCTTTTGATTTATTTCTTCAGAGATATATGCTACATCATTCAAAATTAAACCATCATTATATACATTTTGGGAACGTATAAATTTAATTCCAGATGTTGTATAAACAGCAGCTCCCCCTGTAGGTGTACTCCCCGCTCCGATTTTAACGGAAAGAGAGTATAGTCTGCACCATGCCCACCCCTCCGGTATCTCAAACGGAATCTCATCCTCTATGCATTTTACCGTTCCATCCTGAAACTTCTCATAATGCAAATTATCCTCACCTTTAAAGATGATGGAATCGTTCTTAATATCTTTCTTTTTTAATTTTCCCTCTTTAAACATTTGTTGCTTCTGTTCACGAATTTTCTCCAACAAAATCGATGCTGGCTCATCATTCGGATTTTGTGGAACAAGTTTTCCGCGAATGGCGAGATCAAGGATTTTCTGTCGTAATGCCTTGGTATCCATTATTCTTCCACCTTTCCAATTAACTGTTCCAGTTCTGCAACTGCCTTTGCTATGTTATTGGATTTCTCTTTAATCATATCGAGCAATTCTGTAAGAGTATAATCATCCGTTTCAGAATTTGCTTTCATCCATGAGATATCCAAACTTGTCTTATCACGAGCCAAAATATCTTCAATAGTGAATCTACGCCATCTTTCATTTGGATTTTCTTCACTGTATGTTTCTGCACGCTTGCTTAAATCACCATCCGCATAACATTTCACAAAATCATCAAAATGTTCAGATTTCAGAGGATTTGTCTTTCCAAAAGAAGGCATATCATTTCTCAAGTCATAAATCCAAACTTCTTTTGTGTTATGCTTATCGGTTTTTCCACGAGTAAAGAACAGCACATTCGTTTTAACACCCTGAGCGTAGAAAATACCAGTAGGCAGACGAAGAATCGTATGCAAGTTGCATTTATCCATTAAGTCAAGGCGGATTCGTTCGCCATCACCATCAGCAAAAAGAACATTATCCGGCAGGACTACTGCGGCACGTGCTTTGCCGTTTGCTTTCAAACTACGGTAAATATGCTGAAGAAAGTTCAGCTGCTTATTGCTTGTAGGGAATGTAAAATCGTCACGTGTTGCACGCTCTCCACCTTTTTTAGTACCGAAAGGCGGATTAGTTAAAACAACATCATAATCTTTCATGCTCATGCCTGCATTGGACAGAGTATCCCCTAAAGTGATTTTCCCCTCAATATCATGCAGCATAGCATTCATCAAAGCCAAACGGTGTGTATCATGAACCAGCTCACAGCCGGTGAATGCTTCTTCTCGTTCGAATTTAGCAGTATCAGCATCTAAATCGAAAAAATCATCCGTCTGTGAACGCACATACTGACTGGCTGAAATCATAAAGCCAAATGTGCCGCAAGCAGGATCATTACAGCGTTCGCCCGGCTGCGGTTTCACCAGCTTAGTCATTACATCAATCAATACACGAGGGGTAAAGTACTGACCGGCACCGGACTTCTTCTCGTTGGCGTTCTTTTCCAAAAGACCTTCGTAAAGATTACCCAGTCCTTCTTCTCTTGCAGAAAACCAATCAAGTCCATCAATAGTTGTAATAATCTTTTCAAGGTTCTTTGGCTCATCAATATTTGTCGACGCTCCTTGATAAATTTCACGTACACGACCGGTACATTCTTCGCCCAGATGCGTCAACAATTCTTTATAGAATTTTTTCAGTTCAATTCCACTTTTCGATGTAAGATTATCCCAACGATATGCCTCAGGGATCTGTGCTTCAGCACCAGTTTCCTTAGCCATTTTCAGGAACAAAATATAAGTCAATTCAGTTACATACTGATGATATGTGATACCGTCATCTCTGAGTACATTACAGAGATTCCAAAGTTTTGAAACAATTTCTTGCGTTGTCATTATGCAACTCTACCTCCGTCATCATAAAGATATTCATTCAATTCCAATACGATATTTTTTAATTGGTTTTGGAAAATCTTATTTATTTTTACAAATCCACCATTGCTTTTAAAACGGCTATCCTCGTCAAATACCTGAACATTCAGTACAGATTCTTCCATCAAATATTTTTCCATACGTCCTATCCAACTCATTTCCTGCTTCGAAAAATTATGAGCCTTTTTCAATTTATCTACTGCTCTGCGAATTCTTGCATCATGACTAATTAACGCAGAACCAATAGCATACCTGCGAATAAGACTGATAATATCAGCAGCAATTTCTTCATTTGTAAGTTCTGAAATTGCCGTATTCAACTTCTGTGTGGTAAATCCCTCTCTGTCGAGAGTTAATCTTAATGCTTTCAGCGCATCCCGTGTCAACTCTTTTGGTCGGGTACAAACGATGCTCAGCGCAGCAATTTCATTCATGTGAGTTTTTACATATTCAGAAAAAGCATCTAGATAGTCTTCGGGTTTATCAGAATTGCCGTACCCTCTTGTGTGTTTTGTCAATTCATCTTCTTCCTCAGAAATAACCACCGGATTTCTACCGTCTGCACTTGTCTGCTGAATATACGCAAACATATCTCTATAGGCAAGCAGGCGCTTTTTTGCATCTTCCGGAGATTGCTTTTCAATCTCGGCAATAAACTGAGTAGGATCTATACCGTCAGTCATACTAATAAACTGCTCCATCGTTTTTTCGCCCATACGACGCTTTTTGCGCTGAAGCTTTGCAAGGATTTGATTTATCTGAGCCTGAACAGCATCTTTTTCTTCCACTTCTTCTAATCCATCCAGAAGTTGTGTAAAAGTAGTTGTGGGATTCGCCACAACAGGCTTCATTGTGTTCACCTGTTCTAAAGAATCATAAACACCTACCGGATCATAAATCTCAAAGTGGGTTTTATGAATTTTCGGGCACAATCTGGTAGCTCGTCCCAACATCTGTTCAAAAAGAATACGGGATTTCACTCTACGCATAAATACCAGTGTTGTAATTTCTGGTACATCAATACCTGTTGTAAGCAAATCAACAGTAACAGCAATGCTTGGAAAACGCTCATTTTTAAAACGTTTAATTGCCTCTGCCACCTTCTTAGAATTACCACCGCCAACGCTGCCAGTAATCTTCATAATCGCATCATTATCAACGCCTGTTTCTGAATAGACTTCTTTCAGAATAGAAACAATCGTGTCTGCGTGCTGATCATCAACCGCATAAATCAGAGTTTTTCCCTGTTCTTCCGGGTTTTCCGGGTCAATGTCTCTTGCAATTTCCGTCAGAACTGTTCTGTTAAAGTTCTCTGTAATAATCTGCCTGTTGAAATTTTCAACATCAAAATCAAGTTCATCGTTAAGCAATTCGCTATTCGTTATTTCGCCGGTTACAGGATCATATACCGTCACAGTGTCACCAGATTTATAATGAATACCACCTGTACTGAGTTTTGTTTCCAAATGATGTGGTGCATCATGATCAACAAGATATCCCTCTATAACAGCTTCTCGGTAAGTGTATTTGAATACTGGCTGACCAAAAATTTCTGTTGTATGTAATGCCGGAGTTGCAGTAAGGGCAATTTTCACAGCATCAAAATACTCAACTACCGTGCGATATTTACTCTGGTAATCACGCTGATCACGATACAGAACTTCTACATCGCCCATTTCTTTATCTAAAATATACCCACGATGAGCCTCGTCAATAATAATCAAGTCAAAATCTGTTACGGATGGCATTACCTCTCCTTCGTTATAAAGAATACGTTTTACCATACTCTGAACAGTAGCAACCTGAATACGAGTTTCTTTATCTACAGTTTTCTCATCCAATCCATTAATATTATAGATTTCATCAAGAGTCATCAGTTCTTCAAGTTTTACTCCCTTAAAAACATCGGAAGCCTGATCTCCCAAAGAGGTTCGATCAACAAGGAACAAGATACGTTTGAAACGATTCGTCTTTAAAAAGCGGTAAATCATGCCAAGGACAGTACGGGTTTTACCTGTACCTGTTGCCATTGCAATCAGCACTTCTTTTTGTCCATCAATAACTGCTTTTTCAGCTGCTTTGATAGCTTTCACCTGATACTCTCGCAGATTCAAACCGTCCTTATCGGTCAATAAGTTATACGGCATTACCTGCAATGCATTATTACCTGCTTGAATGTCTTTTTCCAGTCGTTCCATAATACCATTCGGGCTAATCCAGCCATGCAATGCCATAGGAACATTAGAAGGCTCTCTTAAATCTAAAAACCAGATACCGGATTTTGTTTTAAACTGCTCCAGATATGGTCTGCCATTTGTCGCAAAAGTAAACGGAACCTTAAACTCGCCCCACGTACCAATCTGATATTCAGCATCTTCTTTACGAATATTTCTTGGATAATCTTTACCTTGATAGTCAATTACAGATGGAATATCCTTATGCTCAGCTTTCGCCTCAATAATACCGACAAGTTTTGTTTCCACAAACAGCGCATAATCTGCATAGCCTTTTTTGCTGACAGTGGAATCTGTTGGCCATTCAGCAATCGCCATGTTACGACCTTTCGCAGGTCTTGCACCTTTTGAATAGCGGATTTCTTGAGTATTAGCTTCCCAGCCAACCTGACGAAGCTGCTCATCGATCATATATCGAGTTTCTGCCTCGGACCTCTGACGCTGACTTGCCATTTTATTAGCCTGTTTCAAACGAACCTTCTTATCTACCTGTTCAGCCTGTTCGGCACATACAATAGCCGTCTTTGTAAGCTTTTCTTCTTTTTCTGCTTCCTGGGCTTTATTCAAAACAACAATCTTTTTTGTTTTATCTTCTTCCTTTACAGGCATAACAAAATTCTGATGCTGATAATTCCAATCACCATAAGTCTGCATAAACCATTCGGATAAACTGTATGCCATCTGTAAAAAAACAGGACAATCTGAACTTTCAGAATAATTTTCATGAACAGCTTTATTTCTTACTTTACGAAGTGCATGTAAAATATCAGTTAAGTCTCTCGTTAAGAGACCTTCTGAAGATAATACATTGATTCGATTCACTGCAGAATTATCATAGGGAATAGGAATTTTATCGTATCTAAACATCAAGTTTACGATTGTTTCTCCAATCATTCCCAGTTTCATCAAGCACGAGTTCGGATCTGTATAACAATACTGTTCAGCCAAATTTCCAAAATTCGCTAAAACTGGAAATTCTGTTTCTAAAAATTTAAAATTGGAAGCCATTTAATACGTCCCCCTTTCGTATATCCTATGTTCTGATAATAAAATATTATCAGAACATCATTGGTAAAAATTAAAATCCTATACGAGCCCTAATATCATTTAACCACTCGCCTTTATATTTAAAAAATCTCGGACCTGCAATTGAATATTTCTTTCCAGATATGAGTTTTGCAGCAGCAGTCAACGACATTTCTCTCCCTTGATACTCCACTTTTCTGTCCCCAACAACCTTGCACTTAATACTTGGATCATCATAATATTCAATTTCTTCTCCAACAAAAATCTGACATTTTGTAAATGAAAAATTCTCCGCTTTTTCATGGCTCTCTGTGTCAATTTCCTGTGCCAACTGTTCCTCCTGTGCTTCTACATCACTTGGAACAACTAATTTCAGATTCTCCTTGCAATCGTGAATTTCTGCCATTGCCTCCAAAATTGCGTATGCTTCTTCTGGCTTCATTGCGTAGAATTCACGCACTCTTTTCTGACCATTAAATTCATCAACAGAACGTAAATCAGGATTCAACTTATCAATAATCGCATGCAACTTCAAATCTGACAATCTTGAATTCACTTCGTATGTCGCATATACTCGGAATGCGAATGGAATACATTCGCTGCGATTCAATTGTTTCAATCGTTTATCTATATTATCTGCATATCCTATTTTCACATAATCTGGAAAAGAAGGATTTGTGAGAATATATATTACACCTTTTTTGTCATTCATATCCGCTTTCTCCATTTATGACTCAATTCTTTGTTTGCCTTTTCCAAAAAGTCATTTTAGCTATTATATAGTCTGGAAATTAGCTCTTTTAATATTCAATCCTAAAATAATCCAAATACGCCTTATACTTATCTTGTGCTGTCAGACAGGTATCGGTCAGATAACCTTTTTCGTTGTCCCATTCCTTCAATCCACGATAATAGAACAGCTTCAAATTATCCTCAATAATGAACGGAACAATATTGTATTTCAGACACTCCTTAAACATAATCAATCTGCCCACACGTCCATTACCGTCCTGGAACGGATGAATTCGCTCAAACTTCACATGGAAGTCAAGAATATCCGCAAAGGTCTTTTCTTCTTTGGCGTTGTATTCCGTTAGCAATGCCTTCATTTTATCGGCAACTTCTTCCGGAAGGGCGGTATCCATGCCGCCGACTTCATTCGGAAGTTTCTTATAATCGCCAACAGCAAACCTGTTCTTTCTGGAATCACTGGTACCATTCTTCAAAACCAAGTGAATTTCTTTGATGAACTTCTCCGTCAGAGCTGCTTTTGCGTGATCAATAATCAAATCAATGCAACGGAAGTGATTTGCTGTTTCAATCACGTCATCCACGTTCAGCACTTCTTTTTCTACACCGATGGTGTTGGTTTCAAAGATATATCTGGTCTGATCGTGCGTCAGGCGGCTTCCTTCCATATGGTTAGAGTTATAGGTCAAATCAATCTGCGTCTTATGGTAAATCCCACCGGAATATTTTCTTGTCTTCTGCTCTTTTAGAATATCTAACAGAGTAATCGGTTCCTCTTTTTTCTTGTTGATACGCTCTGGTTTTTCCGCATTTTCCGGAATGTTCCAAGTTTTACCGATAAGAATCGCACCGTTCACACGCCCCTGGGAACAGTAATTTCTAACACTACGTTCTGACGTATTCCATTTTTTTGCTATTTCTGCAACTAAAAGGTATTTCATCTGCCACCCTCCATCCATCATAAATTAAATCCAAAACGTACTAATCTACCAATTAGTATATCACACTATCGGCAAAAAACTCTATCTTTTTTATCTATCGAATCATTTTGCGGCCGATATAGCAACTATTTCCTATTCAGATAGATTTATTAAAACGGATGCCGATCATGTAAACTGACACATAAAATCCGATTTTTTCCGGACAGCTTCGGGTGCCGATCAGTTGACGGACAACAGAAAAATCAGTCATAAGATGAAAGTTGTCATCTGCTACGGTAGAAGTATCTTCCTTTTTAATTTGTCTTGTCTAACCACATACAATAACTCCTATTTTCCTACAAAACAAAAAGCACCAGTTCCCCGATGCTCTGATTATTTTATATGTAATTATTCATTTGCATCATAATAAAAGCTGTCACTAATCAAATGCTTTATGCAATCTGGAATTTTCTTATCCTTATCTTCAACCAATAAAATATTATACTTTGCTACACTTGCGTCCTTTGAAAAAATGAAATCTATGATTTCTCCATCGTTACTTTTTTCAACCGATGAATCTTTAACACGCAAAGTCATTGGTAAGAAAAAATCATTAATTTTGTTTCCAGCCTTATCTGTATTTTCTGTCAAATCTAATGTAAATTCTAAATTTTTAACGCTGAGCTTATATGTAATTGTCATAGTCTGCATATCCTTAAGAACACAAACCATCTCATTTGTTAATTCTGGCAACCGCTTCAAACATGGAAGTTTCTTTTTGGCATTTGCATATATATGTCTTGCATCAAAATAGAACTGATTATTTGTAAGAATAGACTTTTTTGAATTCCTATAAAAATCCTTTGCAGAAAGTCTTGTCTCCACTCCTGTTAAATGCAGAAAATGATCCACCGGAAAAGAAACTTCAAAATATTCATCTCCATATACATACAGAAATGTTTTACCCGCCAAACTCTGGCTATATACAATTGCCGCCTCTATAATACCTTGTCGTATTGCATTTCTCTTATCTACCTTTGTTGCCATTTATACCTCACACGCAAAGAAGAGTGTGGCATTTAACCACACTCTTCTGAAAATTACTTTTGTAAAAGAGTTTTCTGCTGGTTGTCAGCCTCGATACCCAGTTAAGGTACCCATAACGACGTGGAAATCATTAAGTCCCCCACGTGGACTACAACTTTATCCAAGTTGCCAAGCTCGATGCCCAGTTAAGACATCTAATGAGATGGAATTTTATCCTGCTCCATCTGCAGCCCAACTTTTAACGATGCTCTTACATCGAGAACATTTCTGTTCTTACTTTTATTATACTCAATCAATCAAAAAATCAACACGGTTCAGTAAATTTTAATTATTTCCAATATGACAAAATTGCTTCCTGTTATATTTATCTATTTCTTTATTGTTTATTTTCTCTATTATTCCGATTCAGTCTTCCAAAGGTGTAAATAAGGTGTAAATTCTACGTTTCCATCCAAGAAACTCAATAAACTCAAGGCTTTTGCCCATTTCCTTAAACACTGCCGTGACAATTAAAAGCAAATCATAATACAACAACGTTCTGTTCGATACTAGAAATATATCATCAGCATACAGTTTGAGCGGAAAAAGTCTCATGGTCATGAGCGAAAATGAAAGCAAAATTTATTAGATGGTACAACATGCTATGCCTTTAAAATTCCAGTTACATATTCATATTGGAACCTAAACACCAGTTACTTTCATTGTAATACTTGTTCAAAAAAGAAGCGCTCATACAGGCGCTTCTTCTTACCACATTAGGGCTTCGATCAAAAGTTAGTGGGCCACCAAGTGGGCCATTTTCCAAAAACTTACATGAATTTATATAGAGTTATATCCAAGTCGGAAATCCGCTAAATGCTCTAGCTATCAGCATTTAAAGGCATTTAACAACTTATATGGACATTTATGAAATCGGCCTCATAATAACGATTCCTAGTTTCATATATGTTTATCTCCTTTATCTTTTTTTTATTTTATGGGCTTTGCACGTTTTGATTTTCTTTTTCCGAATTTATCAACGAACTCGGCACAATATATTCCGTTTGGCTACTGATAAACGTCGGCACCAATCTCCTTTCCTTTGAGATCTTTACCCATTTTTCAGACCCTTTCCGCTAAAGAATCTCCAAATTAGCACATTATATTATATACTAACTGGGTCTTCGTTGCAATGTAGTTTCACCGTGGTTAATCTGACCACAAGGTATCCTTCTGAATTATATTCAATTGTCATCTATTATAGATTTACCGCAGATTTCCCAATACATGCAAGAAATGCACCACTAGGAATGCTGCATCCGTAATCATTAGGATCACATTCTGTCTCCACAGCCCTATAAAAAAATAGTAAAGTGGCAGAAGCACCACAATAAAGATCATCATGATCGCTATTGACTGATGCCCTTTGAAATACAGTACCCAACCAAAATAATTAAGCAACAGTACCACAACTGCTGCAATAAAACCGATTCTCTGAACTCCTGTCCCTGTCGAAAACAGTACTGCATCTTTCTGAACGATAAATGTCATCACTGCAATACACAAAGATCCGAGAATCTTCTCCAGAATATCCAGAACGACGGATGACTCCTGCATGTTCATGATAGGATTTGTCTGAAGTTTCATTTCCGGCATTACCATATATGGAACTTCCTACTTTCTTATAAATTTCTGAACAGCCTCCGGAACGCTGTCATCCAACACATATCGTTCCAAATTGCCATTGTCATCCCCTCTTCTGATCAACTTACAATCCTCCTAAGCTATCTGCACTTTCATAAAGCCATTGGATGATTCTCTATATTATCTATAATCTGTTCATCTTCAAACAATAAATCCGGTCGATATTCTTTTTGCTCCTCAAGTTCAAAATTAGCCTTGTCCTTTATTCCCAGAAATAGTTCACTACGGATATTTGAAAATGTAATCTCATCTATTGCACTTATATGCTCATAGTGAAATGCAGCCAAACTATGATGAAATCTGTACTTAGAAGAAAGCGCATATCCCTCATCCTCCATATATGTCTTAATTATAGACGTAATAGCTTCCCCTATGCGCTGTCATATTGTCTTTTGACTCATTAGTCGTAAAATCCATGTCTATATCAACAGATGACCTTGGAAGATTTAAGACAGTTAGATTGATTTCTGTCCCACCCTTAAGCAATCAATGTTCTCTTAGGATCTCATTCTCATTGAAAAACCGCAATATTTCTTTAAGTCGTATAACTTTTTTCAAGGTATCTCTTGTCAAATACCTGTGTTGAAATATGTTCTCCCGATTTGTAAACCAAATTTATAGAAAAAGGATAGCCAAAAATAATAATAATAATCCGGATACGGAAGTAAGCCATATCCGGACACTAGATGTTTATATTTTTTGCTTTGGAACAAATTCTATCTTCAATGCCATTCCCATAGCATCAGCTCTTTCGATTCCTCAAAACTTCCTCAGAGAATTCTTCAAACGACTGAAACTTTTTTATATCCATAATACATTTCATTCTTCATTCGACCAAAGAAAGTTTCTATAATGCAGTTATCATAGCAATTTCCCTTTCTGGACATTGACTGAATAATACCAGTGGTTCGATACATCTCATATTGATATTGCCGGCTTTGATCAGAATGAAAGATCAATTCATTTAATCGGGGAAATTTCTTAAATGCCTCTTCTAGCATTCGTTTGATCTGATCCGAGTTAGGTCTTAATGAAAGATGATCGGGAGATGATTTCACGGTTATTCCTATCCAAAATCGGAGATACATAAATTTTCCCATCGGATCCTTATAAGAATGATATTTCTCCTTAGGGCGTTTTCCTATGAGACCTTCTTGATGCATACCTTTGAATCCCTTTGTGATTGACTTCATAACCTCTATTTAGGAGTTCCTGATAAACACGGTAGACTCCATAACGATGATGATTTTTATCAAAAACGATATGAATTTCTGCAGTCAGCTCAGTATTACGAAGTGAGAGCTTATCGGACTTCATTACCATACTCTTCCAAAAACTATATTTTCAATTAATCCCTCGCTTCTATGACCAGCAATTTCCCCGAATCAAGATGGATGAAAGCTTCCTCTTCCAATATCTGATTACTGATTCCCCTCGAATTCCCTAATTCCAAAGTAAAATCCGATACTGTATATAAAAATCCTTTTAATGTCAGACCTCTTACTTCCTCTCCAAAAGGAATCAAAGAAACATATTTTCCATATTGATTCTTTTTTTCCAGTTTCAGATCAGAGTCAATCAACCGGATTCGATTATACTCATCTACAATATATGCTTTCATTCCCAATGCATTCGCATATTCCAGCAAAGACAGATTTCCTAAGAAATGATCGCTCCTTCCCCCGGTCGCCCCAATGATATCCAAAGAATTTGCACCTGCTGCTTTTGCCTGCTGAATCGCCAGTTCTGTATCTGTCTCATTTTTTTTGACAGGGTAACGACGAATCCGCTCCGGCATACATTTCATAAAGTAGGAAAAAACCTCTTTCTTTACAGAATCAAAGTCTCCGATTATAATATTCGGCTCAAGACCCAGCTTTTTACAGATATGCATCCCCCCGTCTGCTACAATCAGGTAATCCCAGCAGTGATGCAGTGTATATTGTTTTGCAAACTCTTCAGTGATAGAACCTCCTGTGATAATTAAACACTTCATCCTATTCTCCCAGTATATTCAAAAACTGCTTTGCATTCTCTATAAGATCACCCTTAAATACGGCAGTTCCTGCTACAATTACATTCGCACCCGCTTCTACGATTTCCCTTGCGTTATCCAGGTTTACTCCTCCGTCCACTTCAATATCAATCTCTAGCCCTTTTTCTTCTACCATGGCATGTAATGTTTTTATCTTTTCGGTTACATATGGTATATAAGATTGTCCACCAAAACCGGGATTCACACTCATAAGCAATACCATATCTACCTCCGGTAAAATATACTCCAGTACAGACAGAGACGTAGCTGGATTCAATGCAATACCGACTTTTTTGCCGGTTGATTTAATTGCTGCAATGGTACGATCCAAATGATGACAGGCCTCCGCATGTACCGTAATGATATCTGCGCCTGCCGAAGCAAATTCATCAATATAACGAATCGGTTCCTCTATCATTAAATGTACATCAAAAACTGTATTAGTTGATTTCCGAATAGATTTAATAACCGGCAATCCGATTGAAATACTCGGCACAAACATCCCGTCCATAACATCAATATGCATGTACGGAACACCTGCCTGCTCCAATTTACAGATCTGCTCTCCTAAAACAGTATAATCTGCTGAAAGTATTGAGGGTGCAAGATAGTTCATATTCCGTCTCCTTTTAGAATTTTTTTCGATTTTTTATTTCATTATATATTTCCACGTAATTATCATATCGGATCTGACTGATTTTTCCATTTTGCAAACCGTCTCGCACACCGCAATGTACTTCCTTAATATGACTGCAGCCTGCAAATTTACAATATGGTTCCAAACATCGAATTTCCGGAAAACAATCTCCCAATGTCTCTGTTTCAAAAAAATCGGAAGACAAAGATGTAAAGCCGGGGGTATCTATGATAAAACTATCATCCTCTAACGGAATCAGCTGTGCATGTCTTGTGGTATGCTTTCCTCTTTTGATCTTTTCACTGATTGCTCCCGTTTCCATAATATCCTGTCGGGACAATCGATTGATCAATGTAGATTTTCCGACACCCGAAGGTCCTGCCACTACTGAAATCTTTCCGGATAATAAATCCGAAACTTCTTTCAGATTTTCCTCTTTTTTTGCACTGACAAAGACCAGTCGGTATCCTGACATCTGATAAATATCCTGTAAACGCTTCCTTTCTTCTTTTGAAACCAGATCCGCTTTATTAAAACAGACGATAGAAGCAATTCCCTGTTGCTCCATCATTGCCAAAAAACGGTCTAACAGGTTCAGATTAGGCTCCGGATCTGTCATTGCAAATATTACCATAGCCTGATCCACATTTGCGACTGCCGGTCGAACCAATTCATTCTTTCTCTTTTGGATCTCTACAATAGATCCTTGTTTTGTTGCCTCATCAAGTACAGAAATCACAACCCGATCTCCAACCAGAGGCTTCTTCTTCTCTTTTCGAAATTTTCCTTTTGCCTTACATTCATAAATGCCAGACTCTACTACGTAAACGTAGTAGAATCCGGCAATTCCTTTTCGTATAATTCCGTTTTTTTTTGAATCTATTGAGTCCAAATATCCTCCAAGTCTCCTCTATTCCCTTTTGAATGAAACTGTTTTTTCCTGAATAAAGGTCCTTTTCTTTCCGTCTCCGTCTTTATAATGCCAGGTAATTGTTAAAACTCCCTGAGGTGCCGCTGTTATATTTTTTACAGACATTCTCAATGGGAATGTCCTGACATTTCCCCATGATTTCAAAACCTGATCGCTCTCACTCGCAGTTAACTCCACATATGCATACAGAATACGATAACCGCTCGGTGCCGTTAAGGATGCATTAAAGGAGTAAGAAGCCGTACCGCTTCCCTCACTTATCACAAGATTTACCTTATCTCCTGCAGATGCATAAGTTCCTGCAACGGTACTCTGACTGATAACCTTTCCCTTATCCACGGTATCACTTGTCTGTTTCTTGATGGTTCCTACCTCAAGTTCCGCTTTTTTCAAAGCGGCTTTTGCCTGATCCAATGTCATGTCCGTTACATCCGGAACACTTACACGTTTTGCCCCCTGACTAACCACAATGGTAATCGTAGAGCCCTCTTTTGCTTTGGTTCCCGCATTTGGAGTCTGACGGATTACTTTGTCCATATCGACATCTGCACTGTACTCAAATGTTTTCTTGACTACAAACTTTGCATCTTCCAAAACAGACTGAGCTTCAGTATATGTTTTCCCTTTGACATCCGGTACTGTTACCTTTTCTGCAGATGCTCCGCTACTTACATATACTTTGACCGTATCACCTTTTTTTATAGTAGTTCCTTCTGAAATATCCTGAGAGATAATCTGCCCCTTATCATATTCATTGGATGGCTTTATTCCTGCTTCCTCCAAAGTAATGCCCATATCTTCCAATTTGTCTTTTGCCTGAGATACGGTCATACCTCTCAGATCGATCATCGTCTGCTTACTGTTTTCTGTCTGTGCAGACGGCTGCTTGGAAGAAGATCCGCCAAAATGAATCAGTCCGAATACGCTTGCCAATAATACCAATACTACCACAACTACTGCAACTGCAACTGCAATCCCTATGGTCGCAAGTGTTTTTTCCTTTCTCTCCGTCCGAAGCTGATTACGCGCCTGCTCATCCTCATCTTCATACTCCGACTCATCCCATTCCGGTTCCTTTGTCTCTTCTTTAGAAGAAACCGGTATCCCGGCAGTACGATTTTTGATATCATTGACCTCTTCTTCACTGATAACATGTGTGGAATCCGTTACAGAAGAAGCCGTTACAAAATCCTCATTCGGGCTTGTCAGAGAATGTCTGAGATCCTCTAACAATTCCGACATGGAGTTGTATCTCCTGTCTACACTTTTCTGTGTACATTTTAAAATAATCTTTTCCAAACTGATCGGCATATCGGATGTATATTCTCTCGGATTTACCATCTCTTCCTGCAAATGCTGAATTGCAATTGCAACCGTACTCTCTCCGTCAAAAGGCAATTTCCCGGTTACCATTTCATACATTACAATTCCCAGAGAATAAATATCACTTTTTTCGCCTACGTATCCGTTTCTGGCCTGCTCCGGTGAAGAGTAATGTACTGATCCCATAATATCGGAATGGATCGTATTTTCCGATGCCGCCTTTGCTATACCGAAATCGGTAACCTTTACTTTACCGTCTACCGATATAATAATATTTTGCGGTTTGATATCACGATGAACAATACCTTTTGCATGTGCGGCTTCAATTCCTCTTGCTACCTGAATGGCAATACTCAAAGTCTCATTATAGTTCAGCTTTTGCTTTTTTAAGATAAAATCCTTTAATGTAATGCCCTCTACATATTCCATAACAATATAATAGAGTCCCTGCTCTCCACCTACATCGTAAATATTTACAATATTCGGATGCTCCAATCCGGCTGCCGACTGAGCTTCTGTACGGAATTTGGATACGAATCCGCGATCCTCATTAAACTCCTCTTTTAAAACCTTGATTGCAACAAAACGACCCAGGGTCAGGTCTTTTGCCTTATAGACATCCGACATTCCTCCTGCGCCTATCTTATTTAGTATTTCATAGCGGTCCGCAATTAACATACCTTGCGTAATCATGTATCTACCTCTTTTATGAATTTAGTTCTATTAAAATAACTGTAATATTATCTTTTCCACCATTGGTGTTTGCCTGTCGAATCAGCCTCTGTGCTCTCTTGGTGATATCCTCATCTGCTCGGCAGATACTGCAGATCTCCTCGTCTTTTACCATATTGGAAAGACCGTCCGAACACAATAATAACTGTTGACCGGAAACCGTCTCTACCTCAAAAATATCAATCTCCACTGTATCGCTTACACCGACCGCTCTTGTAATTTTATGTCGATCCGGGTGTATGGAAGCGGTCTTTTCGTCCATTTCTCCGTTTCGAACCATTTCCTGAATAAAAGAATGATCTCTTGTAATCTGATGGATAGTATCTCCAATCTGATACATCCGACTGTCTCCGACATTTGCCGTCAATACATATCCCTCAAAAATACTGGTCAAAACAAGAGTGGTTCCCATCCCCGAAAACTCAGGGTGCTTTCTGGCATAATCCAATATCAGATAATTTGCTTTTTCGACTGCTTCTCTTATTACAGTTACTGCATCCACTTCTTTACTGGAACGAATTGAATTTACTACCACCTGAATTGCATTTCTGGATGCAAATTCACCGGCAGAATGCCCACCCATACCGTCTGCTATCATGTATAGATTGGGCAAAACTCCAACTGCACTGTCGCAAGCATAGAGATAATCCTGATTCATTTCTCGCTTTTCACCTATGTCGGTCAATGAACAAACATGCATTGTATAACACTCCTAACTCTCTGCAAAACGCTTGCGTAATTGTCCACAGGCCCCGTCTATATCGCGACCCATTTCTCTTCTAATAGTAACATTAATGTGATTTTTTTCAAGTTTATTTTTAAAAGCGACTATCGCTTTCGTGTCCGGTGCCTGATACTCCCGTTCTGTAATCGGATTGACCGGAATCAGATTCACATGACAATTGCGACTCTGAAATAAATCTGTTAATTCCTTTGCATCTGCCTGCGTGTCGTTGACTCCGGCAATCAGGCTGTATTCGAAACTGATTCTGCGCCCTGTCTGTTGAAAATAATAATCACAGGCATTCAGCAACTCCTCTATTTTATATGTATTTGCAATCGGCATTAAAACACTTCGTTTTAACTGATTGGATGCATGGAGTGAAATTGCCAACGTGACAGCCAGTTTTTTATCTGCCAATTCCATGATTTTTGGTACGATTCCGCAGGTACTGATTGTCAGATTCCTCTGGCTGATGTGCAGTCCATGCTCATCTGTCAGCAAAGTAATGAAAGTCAACAGATGCTCAAAATTATCCAAAGGCTCTCCGGTTCCCATCACGACTACATTGGAAATTCGTTCACCTACTTCCTTCTGGATACGATAAATCTGATCGATCATCTCCGCCGGAGTGAGATTACGTTCCAGACCGTTCAATGTGGAAGCACAAAAACTGCACCCCATTCGACAGCCTGCCTGAGAAGAAATACAGACGGAATTTCCGTGCTTGTATCTCATAAACACACTTTCAATGCAGTTCCCGTCTTCTAATTGAAATAAATATTTTCTGGTCCCGTCAATTTTGGACTCCTGACGTGTGATCTGTTTTAAAACAGTCAAAAAAGCCTGCTCCTTTAGGGCAGTACGCAGTGTTTTGGAAAGATTGGTCATCTCATCAAAGGAATCTGCTCCTTTTACGTGAATCCATTCATAGATCTGTTTTGCTCGAAATGCTTTCTCCCCCAGATCCTCAATCCAGTCTTTCAATTGTTTATATGTCATGGACTTTATGTCAATCATACTTTTTTTCCAACCGCGCCATATAAAATCCATCTGTATTATTATCTGGCAGCAATTCCCTTTCCTCACACAGAGTAAAGTCGGTAAAGGTACGAAGAAACCACTCCATATTATCCTGATTTTCTTCCCTTGTAAGAGTGCAGGTAGAATACAACATTACTCCACCCGGCTTCACATACTGTTGAATTGTTTTTAAAATTTTTCTTTGTATTTCTGCCAACTGCCGAATTTTTTCTTCTGATGCATGATATTTGATATCCGGTTTTTTCCCAATTACTCCCAGACCGGAACAGGGCAAATCCGCAATCAGCAAATCCACTTTTCCGATCATAGATGAATCCGATACCGTAGCATCCCACATTTTTGCGCGAATATTGGACAGCCCGGAATGAACGATTGCCTCTTCCAGCAAACCTACCTTATATTCACTGATATCTCTTGCCTCTACCATTCCGCTGCCCTTCAGTCGCTGGGCCGTGTGAATCGCCTTTCCTCCCGGAGCAGCGCAGACATCCAGAACAAACTGCCCCGTCTTCGGTCCCGCAAGTTCTGTAGTAAGCATAGAGGCAATATCCTGTACCTGAAACCATCTTTTCTGAAACTCTTTCAAGCCGGTCAATACGTCATATTGCGAAATATGCAACGCATAGGGAAGTCTTTTATCTCTTACCACGCAAATTCCCTGCTTCTCCAAAGAATGTATCAGTGTCGCTGTAGAAACCAACTCCATATTGACTCGTATCGGTGTCGACCGCTCCTCTAAAAAGGAAGACAGTATTCTTTCCGCTTCCTCCGGAAACTGTTTATAAAATCGTTCTGTCAGCCAGTACGGCATGGAGTAACGAACTGATAAATAACCGGGCAGATCCGTCTTTTTGTCCGGATAAACAATAGAATCTAATCGCCTCACTACATTTCGGAGCACACCATTTACAAATCCGGACAACCCCTTAAAACCTCTTCGGTTTGCAAGTTTTACAGCTTCATTGCAGGCAGCTCGATTCGGAATATGATCCATATACTTTATTTGATAGACACCCATACGAAGAATAGCTCTTATTACCGGTTTCATCTTATCTGTCTTTGTTTTTGATACAGCATTTAAAATATAATCCAATTCCACAATGCGCTCGATCGTCCCCTCACTGAGTCTCTGAATAAACGCACGATCCTTTTTCTCCAAATACTGGTATTTATTTAAAACATTTCGAATGACCAAATGGCTCAAAGCCTGATTTTGTGTTATCTCCAAAATAATATCTAAAACCAGTGCTCTTGTATTGATATCAGTCGTCATTGCTTCCTCCGGTCAAAATAATCAATCGAAGCAAACTCAAGATTGCCGCTGCCGCTCCCGCCACATAAGTAAGAGCCGCCGCTCCCAGCACCTTTCTGGAATGCTTTAATTCCTCATCTCCCAAAATATGAGTGCTTTCCAATATCTTTAATGCACGATGACTTGCATCAAATTCTACCGGCAATGTCACCAGCTGAAACAACACCGATACTGAAAACAATATAATTCCAATTTTCAAGAAAAACAGTCCCATTGAACTGTGAAAAATAAATCCGAGAATAATCAGCGGCCATGAAATTCCCGAAGCAAAGTTGACTACCGGAACCATAGCACCTCGAAATTTTAACGGAACATAATTCTTTGCGTCCTGCACTGCATGCCCACATTCATGAGCGGCAACTGCGACTGCGGAAATGGATGTTGCTCCATATACCGTCTCCGACAATGCCAGACGCTTGTTGGACGGATCATAGTGATCCGACAACTCTCCCGATACCGGAACGATCGTTACATCATATATCCCCTGTGACTTTAGAATACGTTCTGCAGCCTCGGCACCGGTCATTCCGGAAAAACTGCGAACTTTTGCATATTTTGCAAAGGTAGTTCTGACATTTGCAGATGCAATTAAACAAATAATAGCTCCGATAATAACCAATATATAAGTCCAATCAAAACCAAACCCTAATAATCCATACATGTTTATACTCTCCTAAAAGATGAACTGTTCACCTGTCTCAATATGATTTCCGCGCATGAAATCTTCCGCCTTCATACGTTTTTTACCTTCCAACTGTACTTCTAATATTTTCAATGCCTGACTTCCGGTCTGAACCACGAAGTCACTTTTATTTACTTCAATTATTGTCCCCGGTTCCTCTTCCATATCTGATTCTACTTCCTCCGCATCCCAAATTTTTAAGGTTTTTTTTCGAAACCTTGTATAGGCGCTCGGCCATGGGTTTAAGGCAAAGATCAATCTTCGAATCTGAACGGCAGGATCTGTCCAATCAATATTACCGTCTGTTTTTTTCACCATACGGGTATAGCTTGCCAGACTGTCAGGCTGTGGAACCGGATAAATACTTCCATTCTCTATTTTAGGTAATACCCGTACACATAAATCTGCTCCTTCCTTTGCCAGTTTCTCAAACAGAGAACCCGCCGTTTCTTTTTTATCCAGCACGATTTCTTCCTGAAGCAGAATATCTCCGGTATCCATGCCTTCATCCATCTGCATAATGGTGACCCCTGAAATCTCATCCCCCATCAAAACGGCAAACTGAATCGGAGCCGCCCCTCTGTACTTCGGCAAAATAGAAGCATGTACATTAATAGCGCCGTACGGTGTCATTTCCAATACTTCTTTCGGAAGGATCTGGCCGAAAGCGACTACCACCATAATATCCGCTTCTATTGTCTTAAGATATTCAATTGATTCCTCTGATCGAATTTTTTCCGGCTGAAAAACCGGGATGTTATTCTTTACTGCCAACTGTTTTACAGGCGAAAATTGTACTTCATGACCTCTTCCCTTCGGTTTATCCGGCTGAGTAACTGCCAAAACCACTTCATGACCGGCATCAAGCAATGCCTGCATTGTCCCCACTGAAAAATCAGGAGTTCCCATAAAAATAATCTTCATCTTCCGTCTAATCCTCCGCCTCTTCTATGGATTCGTAGGTGACATCATGCACCTCTCCCTCGACCTTCTCTACATACATATGACCTTCTAAATGATCGGTTTCATGCATAATGGCACGTGCCAGCAATTCCTCTCCTTCAACAATATACTCTTCCATATTTTCATTGAAAGCCCGTGCCTTTACATAGTTCGGTCTTGTCACGATTCCGGACTTCCCCGGAAGAGAAAGACAGCCTTCTTCTCCGGTCTGAGTTCCCGCTGTTTCCAATATCTCCGGATTCACCATAATGATTGGACCGTCTCCAATATCAATTACAACGATACGTCTGAGTACTCCGACCTGCGGAGCCGCCAATCCGACTCCGTTTGCCTCATACATGGTATCGATCATATCCTCTACCAGTTCTTTTAATCGCGGTGTCATCTCTTTTACATCGCGACATTTCTTCTTTAAAATATCATCACCCATTGTTCTGATCTGTCTTACTGCCATTTATCTCTCCTTTAAAATCCGCTGATCGGATTGAAATCAAATTGAATCGATGCATCTTTTAATGCATCTGTCTTTACTATTATTCTCTCAATATAATCTTTTACCGCAATCAATGAATCATATTCTTTCTGTTTTATATAAAACCGTTTTCGATACACTTCACTGATCTTTGCAATTGGTGCATCTGCAGGTCCTATAATTTGACCTTTCTCCCGCAAAAATCGTTTGGCTGCTTTAATCAGATAATACGCCACCTTATCTGCAAAGGATTCCTCTTTTGCCATGATATGAATTACCAACAAATTCCACATCGGAGGGTAGTTCATCAAATTTCGATACAAAAGTTCCTGCTGATAAAACTCCTTGTAATTCTGCTCCGCCGCCAATCTGATACTGTAATGATCCGGCTGATATGTCTGTATAACAACTTCACCCGGCTTATTCCCTCTTCCGGCTCTTCCTGCAGCCTGCGTTAATAATTGAAACGTTCGCTCTGCAGCCCGGTAATCTGATATATGAAGAGAAGCATCTGCTGCTAAGATTCCCACCAAGGTTACATTCGGAAAATCATGTCCTTTGACAATCATCTGTGTTCCTAGCAAAATATCCGCTTCTCCACGTGCAAAAGATGTCACTGCTTGATGATAACTGTTCTTTTTTGTCATCGTATCGGAATCCATACGCAGGATTTCGGCAGTCGGAAATTCTTTTCTCAACAACTGTTCGATCTTTTGTGTCCCTGCTTTAAAAGGCAATAGATATGGAGATCCGCATTCCGGACACTGCTTCGGTAATTCAGCTTCATATCCACAATAATGACATAAAAGTTTGTCTTTTCCATGAAGTGTCAGCGATACGTCACAATGAGGGCACTTTCCCACATATCCGCAGCTTCTGCAAGAAACAAATCCGGCCATTCCTCTTCTGTTAATGAACAACATAATCTGTTCTTTTTTTTGAAGTTTTTCCTGTATCAATGTATAAAGTTTTCTACTGAATACAGTCCGATTTCCGGCTTTCATTTCTTCTCTCAGATCTACTATATGTACATTTGGCATTGTCCGATCCTGTACACGGCGTTCCATTTCCAGCAATTGATATCTCTCTTTTTTTGCCAGATAATAGCTTTCTATAGATGGTGTCGCTGAACCGAGTATCAACATCGCGCCGGACCGATCTGCTCTCATTTTAGCAACCTCCCGTGCATGATACCGTGGCATAGTCTCACTTTTATAAGAAATCTCCTGTTCCTCATCTATAATAATACACCCTAAATTGGAAAAAGGAGTAAACAATGCGGAACGAGGACCGATCATAACATCAATTTCACCTTTTTTCGCACGCTCCAATTGATCGAATCGTTCCCCGGATGAAAGTTTGGAATGCAATACCGATACTCTGTCCCGAAATCTCCGATAAAACCTTCTGAGCGTTTGAAATGTTAATGAAATCTCCGGTATTAAAACTATTGCCGATTTGTGTTCTTTTATAAATCTGGCAATGATTTCCATATAAACCTCTGTCTTGCCGGATCCTGTAACACCATGAATCAGGCAGGGTCTTCTGTCTCCGTTCAGATAGGATTCCCATATATTGTCCGCAGTTCTGATCTGGTCTTTATTTAAGGAATATGATTCCTGTTCTTTTTCTAAGCTTATCTGAGGAATACGATAATTCGAAGATGTAACAATACGAATCCAACCAAGCTCTTCCATTTTTCTTATTACTGCTAAAGAAATCCGAAGTTTCTTTGTAATTGCCTCAAAGGAGCGCCCGTCCTGTTCCAATAATGCTTCCAATAATCGTACTCTTGCAGTCTGATGAAGACGGGCACATTCTAAAAGTTGTACCCTTGCTTCTTCCTTAGACAATTTTAAAAATAGAATACGGTTCGTTTTGGAAGATACTTTTGTTTTGACCGGTAAAACCGTTTTCAAGGCAGCCGCCATCGTTCCACCATAATTTGTCTTAATATCATAAGCCAGTTCCACCAGATCTGACATCACATCCGTTGTCTGTTCATCTGTTCGAATAATCTCTTTTAATTTTTCATCCGGATAGTCGGATTCCTCTTTTAACGCAATTACATAGCCTTTTCTCAAGGTGTTTCCCGCTCCGAACGGAACCCATACACTTTTTCCGATCTTTATCATATTTTGTAGCCGTTCTGGTACTCGATAATCAAACTGCCGATCTACTTTTTCATGAGAAATATCTATAATAATACCGGCAATTTTCGCCATCTTGTCACCTCTTTTCTTCTACAAAAATCTATCGCTATTATATGCTATAGGGTAGCCTGATGTCAAAAATACAACCACCTCTATTGAATTTTCAAATTGACTATTATATGATAAAGAGCAGTAAAATCAACCTAGCTTTTTAAAGGAGTGTAAAATGCGTCATCTTATGAGTCCTCTGGATTTATCAGTGACTGAGCTCGATCATTTACTTACCCTTGCAAATGATATCGAAGCACATCCTGATAAATATGCTCACGCCTGTGAGGGAAAAAAATTAGCAACCTGTTTTTATGAACCGAGTACACGTACACGCCTCAGCTTTGAAGCTGCAATGCTGAATTTGGGTGGTAAAGTACTTGGATTTTCCAGTGCTGACAGCTCCTCTGCCGCAAAGGGAGAAAGTGTTTCCGATACTATGCGTATCATTTCCTGCTACGCAGATATCTGTGCCATGAGACATCCGAAAGAGGGAGCACCCTTGGTTGCATCTCAAAAATCCGGTATTCCTGTTATTAATGCGGGTGACGGCGGTCATCAGCATCCTACTCAAACATTGACAGATCTATTAACTATCCGCAGTCTGAAAGGTCGTCTGGACAACTTGACCATCGGTTTATGCGGTGATCTGAAATTCGGACGAACGGTTCACTCTCTTATTCGTGCTCTATCTCGCTATTCCAATATTAAATTCATTTTGATTTCTCCTCCCGAGTTACGACTTCCAAGTTATATTCGAGCAGAAATATTGTCCGCAGACAATCTGGAATGTTTGGAGTTGGAAAAACTGGAAGAGGCTATCCCTGATCTGGATATTTTATATATGACTCGTGTGCAGAAAGAACGTTTCTTTAATGAGGAAGACTATATCCGAATGAAAGACTTCTATATTTTGACCAAAAAGAAAATGACACCTGCCAAGAAAGATATGATTATCCTGCATCCGCTTCCAAGAGTAAATGAGATTTCAGTAGAAGTGGACGATGATCCGAGAGCCAAATACTTTGAACAGGCTCAATACGGAGTATATGTTCGAATGGCGTTGATTCTCACATTATTAGGATTGGAGGAAGTCTGATATGTTAAATGTAGGTGCAATTAAAGAGGGATTTGTATTAGACCACATTCAGGCCGGTATGAGTTTTGAAATTTATCATCTACTGCAGCTTGATCGACTGGACTGCAGTGTTGCAATTATCAAAAATGCAAAAAGTAATGCAATGGGAAGAAAAGATATCTTAAAGGTAGAATGCCCGATCAATAAGATTGATCTGGATGTGCTCGGATACATCGATCATAATATTACCGTAAATGTAATTCAGAATGAAAAAGTCGTAGAGAAAAAAAAGCTGCGTCTTCCCAAAAAAATCACCAATGTTATCAAATGTAAAAATCCTCGTTGTATTACCAGTATTGAACAGGGACTCGATCATATTTTCTACCTGACAGATGAAGAAAATGAAATCTATCGATGTAAATACTGCGAAGAAAAAGCACAAAAGTAATTTTTAAAACTTTAAAAAACAGAAAATTGACATGCCCCCTGAAATTAGATTTATTTTAACTTTAGGGGGCAGTTATTCTTCACTGTTTTTTATGATTGCATCCACGGCATAGATGCGATCAACTGATCTTTAAACTCTGTAATTTTATAATATTCTTCATCTGGCAAAGAAGATTTAATTGTCAAAAGATTCTCCAAAAGATTCATATTCTTCATAGATAAGATTTTTTCTTTCATTATTGCTCCTGCCTTGATTGCCCATGTACCGTTTTCAATCAAAGCAACTGTACGATTTTGAACATTCAATGCCGCCATATCCGTAAGCAGATTGTCCATAAGTGGGAAACAACCCAAATTATAAGTCGGAGACGCAAAAACCAGATGACTGTAACGGAAAATTTCTGCAATAATATAAGAGGTATTGCTCAAAGAAACGTCCATCATTTTTATATTTTTCATACCGGCTTCCGACAGATCGTCTGCCAATTTTCTACATACGGAAGCAGTGTTCCCGTACATGGACGCATAAATAATCAGTACTCCCTCTTCTTCCGGTGTATAGGTACTCCAATGATTGTGCAAATCAATAAAAAACTCTGTATTTTCTCTCCAGACAGGTCCGTGAAGCGGACAAATATACTGAATATCAAAAGAAGAGAGTTTCTTTAATGCACGCTGTACATTTGCTCCGAATTTCCCGACAATATTTGTATAATAGCGTCTTGCTTCATCAATCCACGGACGATCAAACGGAAGTTCATCTGCAAACAGTCTCCCGCTTAAGGAACCGAAAGTTCCGAATGCATCAGCTGTAAATGCAACCTTGTCTGTTTTATCGTAGGTAATCATTACTTCCGGCCAATGTACCATAGGCGCAAATGCAAAAGTTAAAACATGCTTTCCGACACATAGTTCATCCCCTTCTTTTACTACCAACGTATGATCTGCATGATACCCGAACTGTCCCATAAACAGTAATGCTTTCTCATTACTAACAACGGTAACCTCCGGATAGATCAATAAAATTTCCGCCAGAGTTGAAGCATGATCCGGCTCTAAATGATTCATGATCAAATAATCTAATTTGCGATCACCCAGCACTCCCTTTACATTTTCTATAAACTGATGTCCCATAGAATAGTCTACACAATCAAACATTACTGTCTTTTCATCCATCAATATATAGGAATTATAGGAAACGCCATATGGCAACGGGTGAATATTCTCAAACAGATTTAAACGATGATCATCTACACCTACATAGTACAAATCTTCTGTAACCGATTGAAAACTATACATATCATTCCTCCATAATTTCTATTACTGTACTTATTTGTTTCAATAGTATCATAGTAAAAAAACAGAAACAACCATATCCAAACATTCGTTAGCATGTACAAAGAAAAAAGCACTTGAGAGATTCCTATCTGTTGTAATATAATTCTACAAATCAAAGTAGATCATTTTCTAAACGGAATATATTCCACAAAATTTATTCCGAGTAAACAGGAGCAATAAAATCAATATACGCCTGTTTTCTTCTTTTAAACTCGTCTGTCTTCTGTAATTCGGCAAGTCTTCCTTCGTTTCTCTGGATATCATCTGCATGAATCTTTTTCCCGGACATTGTGTCATGTGCGTGTGCCAACTGCTCTTCCGGAAATACAAACTTGGTCACTCCGTCTGCTAATTCCAATTTACCTTCAATACCGCATAAGCAGCAGGTATCTTTGCCACTTCCAGGAGTTAAATAAAACTCTTTACTGTGACAGTGCGGCCAGACTCCTTCTTCACTCTGGAACTGAGCCTGATCAAAGTCTTTTGCGGCATTCGCAAGGTTCTCTCCTACCTTATGCGCAACTGCCACCTTCTCATCTTCCATTACAATAGATTTTGACCACTGGAAATTCACATTGTCAATCACTTTCCACATTGGTGTAAGCGCCTGAATTCCGAAATCACATTCGATTCTGGTAGCCCAATCGGAACCACCGACTCCGATATAAGATACAACCGTATTCTTGGTATAGAAACGAGGATCGATTTCTTTTTCTCCCATTTCTTTTGAAATCATAGCTGCAGCAAAGTTATTACCGCGATCCATACGAGGTCCGAAACGATCCATAATAGTATGGAACAGACCGGTTGCTCCCTTTGCAAAAATAGGAACAGAAAAAACAATACCGTCAGCATCGTACATCTTATCTAACAATCAATTGAAATCATCCTTTAATACACAAAGATTGCCTCTTCCGCTGAATAATGCTTTTACACAGGCAATACAACCGGTACAATGTTCAATATGTAAATGCTGCATATTGATAAATTCAATTTCTGCTCCCTGATCTTTTGCTCCCATTAAAGCTTCTTTACACATTGCATCATTGTTACCGTTTTTTTACCAAATGAAATACCAATATGTTCATAGCTTCCTCCTATTAATAAGTCAATTTACACAAATATGTGTTCTATGAAATAAGTATAAATTTAACAAAATAAAAAGTCCAATATGCAAATCGCATTAACTGAAGAGGAAAAATGACTTACATTTTAGTGATTATCATGTTAAAACAACCAATATCTTTATATTATAAAGCTAAAAACTCTGAAGATATATTTTTTCAATTATTTATTATACAAATATATATGATGTTTTATCCATGATTTTTGTTGTTTTTTTATGTACAATAAGGCTTCAGATCGGTTCTTTTGGAATTACAATAGCCGCAATAATATAAAATAGCAAACCGCTCCCCGCAAAACATGCAAAAAAAGCAAATCCCAAGCGAACTAAAGTTGTATCTAAACCGAAAAACTCCGCTATTCCGCCACACACTCCGGATATCATATGATCCGCTCTTGAACGATATAATTTTTTCATTTATCCACTCCTTCTATTTTCTTCCTTGTTTTATGGTAAAAATCAGATAACCTGCTCCTACTATTCCAATAATAACCGATAAAATCGGTATTACTTTATAAGACGGTAAAAACAGAGCTCCGAAAATTCCTGTAAAAAATGCAATTACAATGATCAATAATCCCATTATAATCCCATACAATTTTGGATTCATACTACCTCCTTTTTAAAATGATCGAAGTTCAATTTCCAAATCCTTATCTATCGGCTCCACCTTGAGAATCTCAAGATCATATCCAGCCCCGTTCTCTAACTGTACAGTGACTACGTCTCCCTCTTTATGCCCCTGCAAAGCCTTGGCAATAGGTGAATCCAGACAGATATATCCCTCCAGTGAATTTCCTCTCACAGAAGTAACTATAATATAGCTTTCTACGGAATCATCATCTAAAAAATGAACGGTTATCTTTTTATTGACTCCTGCCTGATTATCTTCCGTATCATCTTCTATTATTATAGCAGTTTTTATCATTCTCTCCAAATATCGAATACGGCTATCATTTTGGTTTTTTGCCTTTTTCGCCGCATGATACTCGAAGTTCTCACTCAAATCTCCCTGTGCTCTTGTCTCCTTTACCTCTTCCAAAACCTTCTTTCGTATTACCAATTTTCGATACTCAATCTCTTCTTCCATTTTTTTGATATCATCTTTTGTTAATTTATCGTACATTGAAAATTTCCTCCCTAAACTAATGTGATATGTTTTTCTTTAAAAAAATACCATATACAGAGTGATACATTTCCCTTCAGGAAATATACCATATTCCTGAGTGATACTTCCGGTATTTCATCTTAATATAAATCATATTATACCGCAAAAAAGCCTTTAAACCTCAAGGTCTAAAAGCTTTTTAGAATATTGAATGTAACAGGGGCAGAAGGACTTGAACCCTCGACATTTAGTTTTGGAGACTAACGTTCTACCAACTGAACTATACCCCTTTATATAACAGTATCCCCACCTATGGTGAGGAAACTTTAGTACCTTCAAAACTTCATACAAGATCAACCATTCCGTTTCTGCATGTAACCATCTGGTTACTTTTTGGCAATGCTTCTTCGAACCATTACCTATATTAATGCGTGTAAGCCTTTGGCTTACTCTTTTCTGTAAGCTCGCTTTGCTCTCTTACTGAGCAATGCTTCTTCGAACCATTACATTGGTTAAGCCCTCGGACGATTAG
>CAMYAO010000016.1 GCA_947253885.1 uncultured Clostridium sp. | reverse complement strand
GGTACAGTTAATAACCACTCCAAATTATTTTAGAGTAAACATTTTCATAACTCAAATCTCCCTAAAAAAGCCACCCGCATTTGCGAGTGGCTTTTTTTCGGATATATTATTTACACTTTTTTCCATTTTTCTTCTTTTTAGTCTTTGCTTTTCGCTCTTTTGACCAACGGGGTTTTTTTTCTGAATCTCTTTTCGGCTTTTCCTCTTTAATGACAGCTTCTTCATATCCAATCAGCTGATCCATCAGATTCCATATTTCATCCTTCCCTGCTCCCGTTTCTGCAGAAAACGGTAAAATCAATGTTTCCGGTTTTACATTTAAAGTCTTTCGGATCTGCTCCAGCTGCCGCTTAATTTGCCCCGGCTTCACTTTATCTGATTTCGTTGCAATGATAATTGGATTAAATCCCTGATACACAATCCAATCATACATCTGACAATCATTTTCCGACGGCTCATGACGAATATCAATTAATAAAAATACTGCAAGAAGTTGCTCGGAAGTATTTAAATAACCTTCAATCATTTTTCCCCATTTTTCTTTTTCCGTTATTCCAATCTTTGCAAATCCGTATCCGGGTAAATCTGTCAAATACATAACATCGTTAATATTGTAAAAATTGATGGTCTGTGTTTTTCCCGGCTGAGAAGACGTACGGGCTAATGCCTTTCGATTCATCAGGCTGTTAATCAGGGAAGATTTCCCCACATTGGATTTACCTGCAAATGCAATCTCCGGTTTATTATTGTCCGGAAGAATACTTGTATATCCGCATACAGTTTCAAGGGCTACCTTTCGTATAATCATAATTCTCCTTATGCTAATGCATATTTGAAAACCTGCTCCATTTGAGAAACAAAACGCAGTTCTATATTTTCCAAAATTTCAGCTTCCATTTCTTCAACATCTTTTCGATTTCTCTCCGGAACGAGCACCTGTGTAATACCGGCTGCTTTTGCTGCCAATAATTTTTCTTTTAAGCCGCCGATTGGCAATACTCTTCCTCTCAGAGTAATTTCCCCTGTCATAGCGGTATCACAACGAACTGCTTTTTCTGTTATCACAGAAAACATAGCCAATGCCATCGTGATACCCGCTGACGGACCGTCCTTAGGGACTGCCCCTTCCGGAATATGAATATGTAAATCATGTTCAGAAAAATAGGTTTCCTTAATTTTATATTTTTTCGCCACAGAACGAATATAGCTGACTGCCGCTTGTGCAGACTCTTTCATTACATCTCCGATTTGACCGGTTAATTTAATGGTTCCCTTTCCCGGCATCGCATTTACCTCAACCTGCAAAGTTACACCACCTACATTGGTCCATGCCAGTCCCCTAACAATTCCGATCTCATCCTTTTCATTTGCCTTATCAATAATATAGCGAGGTTTTCCGAGATAATTTTCTATATTTCTGGAAGAAACCGTTACTTTTTTCTTTTCTCCCTGATAAATTTCTCTCACTGCCTTACGGCAAAGCTCTCCTATTTTTCTTTCCAGATTACGAACCCCCGCCTCTCTCGTATAATTTTCAATAATGGCACGAATTGCGGTATCCTTTATTGTAATCTGAGATGCCTTTAAGCCATTTGCCTGTCTTTGCTTCTTAATCAGATGATCGGATGCAATATGCATCTTTTCATTAGACGTGTAGCCGGAAATATTGATAACCTCCATACGATCTAATAGCGGACGCTGTATCGAAGAAATATCATTTGCCGTTGCAATAAACAACACATCCGACATATCCACCGGTATTTCTATATAATGATCGGAAAAATGCACATTTTGTTCCGGATCCAGTAACTCTAACAATGCTGCCGACGGGTCTGTCCGATTATCCATTCCGACTTTATCAATCTCATCCAATAACATCAGCGGATTGGCAGTTTTTCCTTGCCGCATTCCCTGAATAATACGTCCCGGCATTGCACCTACGTAAGTTCTCCTGTGCCCGCGAATTTCAGCCTCATCTCGAACTCCGCCCAGACTGACACGAATATATTCTTTCTCCAATGCACGTGCAACCGACTTGGCAATACTGGTCTTTCCGGTTCCCGGAGGTCCCACCAAACAAAGAATCGGAGCCTCTCCCTTTTGTGTCATATGGCGTACTGCCAAATATTCTAAGATACGCTCCTTTACCTTTTGTAAACCGTAATGATCTTCATCCAAAATTTCCTGCGCATTTTTCAAATCTTGATTGTCCGTACTTTTATGAGCCCACGGAAGAGACAACAAAGTTTCAATATAACTGTAACGAACCGTTGCCTCTGAGCTGTTACCTGCCGTATGTCTGTATCGTTGAATCTCTTTTCCTATTTTTTCTTTGATTTCATCTGAAGCTTCCAGCTCATTCAATTGCTTTTGAAATGTATCTGCCTCTGATTCTTCATCCTCTTCTCCCAGCTCTTTGCGGATAATCTTCATTTCTTCTCTCAAGATATATTCTCGCTGATTTTTGTCTACCTTTTCTCTGACCTTTCTTTGAAGATCTTCCTTTATGCGAATAATATTCGTGTCTCGAACTAAAATATGCATAACATATTCATATCGCATGTTCAAGTCTACATATTCCAAAATCCGCTGCTTTTCTTGAAAGGGAATCGGTAAAATTGCTGCCACACTATCCAACAGTTGACTTAAATTTGATATCCCGTCAATCTGACGAAGCATTTCTTTTTCCATTTTCGGATTATTACTTACCATTTCCAACAGTAATTCCAACACCGATTTCATCATAGCTTCTCTTACATCTTCCGGAAGCGACTTATCCTCTATATCCGATAACAGCTCTACCTCTGCCGTATGTATATGTTCTGTCTCAAATTCCCTTTGTATTCTGGCACGTTCTTCCCCGGCAACTAAAATTCTCATCATCTGATTCGGAAGTCGCAATATCTGTCTGACCTCTACGATTACTCCGACCGTCGGTACCGGAATCGAATCATCCGATGCTTTGGAAAGAATAAACAAGCTCTGATTTTGACTCATAGACTGCTCAATTGCCTGAATACTCTTTCTGCCGGAAATATCAAAGTGTGTAACACTCCCGGGAAAGATAGAAATATTATCCAACTCAATCATTGGCATTGTTTCAACTGCCTTGCCCATAACATCCTCCTACTGTCCTCTCGTATCGTTAAAAAAGCGGGGTCTTACAGACTCCCGCTTTTCTTCTTTATTGCTCTGTTTTTTTTGGGGATTTCTTTTTCGCCTTTTTTTTCAGCTTTGCCTCTCCGGTTCCTCTTACCTTTGCTTCTGTAATCAAGCAGTTTGTAATGGTGTCATCGGATGGAATCCGGTACATCAGATCCATCATTACCTGTTCCATAATTGCTCTCAGACCTCTTGCTCCGGTTCGACGCTCTATTGATTGCTCTGCAATTGCAACCAACGCTTCCTCTTCAAATTCTAAAACAACACCGTCCATTTCAAATAATTTCTGATACTGTTTAATCAAGGAATTTTTCGGTTCTTTTAAAATACGAATCAAAGCATCTTTATCCAACAAATCCAATGAAACAGTTACCGGAACTCGTCCTACAAATTCCGGTATCATCCCGAATTTCACAAAATCCTGAGGCAAGGCTTTCTTAAGTACCTCTCCTACATTTGTCTTCTGTTTGTCGTATACCTCATTATTAAATCCGATGGAACTCTGATCCATACGGGATTCAATGATTTTATCCAGACCCTCGAAAGCTCCTCCGCAAATAAACAGGATATTGGAGGTATCGATCTGTATCAGTTCCTGTTGCGGATGCTTTCTTCCTCCCTGTGGAGGCACCGAAGCAATGGTTCCCTCTAAAATCTTGAGAAGTGCCTGCTGTACACCTTCTCCCGAAACATCCCGGGTAATAGAAGCATTTTCCGATTTACGTGTAATCTTATCAATCTCATCTATATAAATAATACCGTATTCCGCTTTTTCAATTTCAAAATCTGCTGCCTGAATAATCTTCAGCAAAATATTTTCTACATCTTCCCCTACATATCCCGCTTCTGTCAATGTTGTCGCATCTGCGATCGCAAACGGCACATTTAAGACTCTTGCCAGCGTCTGTGCCAGCAAAGTCTTTCCGGAACCGGTAGGTCCCAGCATCAATATATTGCTCTTTTGCAACTCTACTTCAGAATCAATCCCTTGACGAATTCGTTTATAGTGATTATATACTGCCACTGATAATACTTTTTTCGCCTCTTCCTGTCCGATTACATATTCGTCCAGAAAGTGTTTCATCTCTTCCGGTTTCAGAAGATTGATCTCATTTGCAAAATCCATTTGTTCTCTGTACGCCGAATTTGCAAATTCTTCATCTATGATCTCATTACAGATGTCCACACACTCATCACAGATATACGCCCCATTCGGACCTGCGATCAGTTTTCTTACCTGTCCTTGCGACTTTCCGCAAAATGAGCAGCGGATCAGATCATCCTGATTATTTCTTCCTGCCATTCTGTTCTCCTTTAATACTGCTATACCCTGCTAGAGATAACGGCATCAATAATTCCATAGTTCTTTGCTTCCTCTGCGCTCATGTAATTGTCACGCTCTGTATCTGCTGCGATTACCTCATACGGCTGACCGGTATTTGCAGCCAGGATCTCATTTAATTTCTTTTTTGTCTTTAAGATATTGTTTGCAACAATCTCAATATCTGTTGCCTGTCCCTGTGCTCCTCCGCTTGGCTGATGGATCATGATTTCCGCATTCGGAAGTGCGAAACGCTTTCCTTTTGCTCCTCCTGCCAATAAAAAGGCACCCATGGAAGCCGCCATTCCAAGGCAGATGGTAGAAACATCACATTTTATATACTGCATAGTGTCGTAAATTGCCATTCCTCCGGTTACCAATCCTCCCGGGGAATTGATGTAAAGATGAATATCTTTCCCTGGATCTTCGGATTCCAGGAATAACAACTGTGTTACGATCAGGCTGGCAGTTGTCTCATTGACCTGCTCTCCCAAAAATATAATACGATCCTTTAACAGACGGGAATAGATATCGTAGCTTCTTTCTCCTCTGCTTGTCTGTTCAATGACATAAGGTACTAAACTCATAATAAGCCTCCTATATAATACGCAAACAGACCGACCAGTCTGGCCGGCCTGCTCTTTTAAGCAACAGTTGCCTGTTTAGACGATTATGCGTCCGCTTCTTCTGTTTTTTCTTCTTCAGCCGGTGCATCTACAAATACAACGTTATCATAGATTACATCTACTGCACGCTGAGCTGCCAAATCTTTACGCATATTTTCACGATCAGACTCACCCATTCTCTTGTTTAAGTCCTCCATGTCCATATTATAAAGCTCTGCCATTTTCTTTAATTCTTCCTCAATATCGGCATCTGTGATCTCGATCTTTTCTACTTCGGCAATCTTATCCAGAACCAACTGACCCTCAATACGTTCTACTGTTTCCGGACGAACCTGCTCTCTTAACTGATCGATAGTAGTTCCTGAGAACTGCATATACTGCTCCATAGATAATCCCTGCTGTGCCAACTGCTGACCGAACTGATTGATCATTTCATCACAACGGGTGGAAATCATTGCTTCCGGAAGTTCAATATGAGAATCTGCTGCAATCTTTTTAATCGCTTCATCTTCCTGAGTACGTTTTGCAGCTTCTGTTCTCTGCTTCTCCAAACGCTCCCGAATGCTGTTTTTATATTCTTCAAATGTATCAAACTCTGATACATCCTGAGCAAAGTCATCATCCGCTTCTGGAAGTTCCTTTGTTTTTACTTCATGAATCTTTACTTTAAAAGTTGCATCCTTTCCTTTTAAATCCTCTGCATGATAATCTTCAGGGAAAGTTACATTGACCTCTAACTCTTCTTCAATATTTTTGCCGATCAACTGATCTTCAAAGCCCGGAATAAAGCTGTTGGAACCGATCTCCAAACCATAGTTCTCTCCTTTTCCGCCTTCAAAAGATGCTCCGTCCACAAATCCTTCAAAATCAATTACCGCAACATCTCCGGATTCGATCGGACGATCTGTTACCACTACTTCACGTGCATTTTTCTCACGATCTCTGTCGACAGCTGCTGTAATCTCCTCTTCCGGAACAGCAGTATCGATCTTGGTTACTTCTACACCTTTATAGGTACCTAATTCAAAATCAGGTTTAACGGCTACCTCTGCTGTAAAAATAAAAGGCTTACCTTTTTCAATCTGTGTAATATCAATCGTAGGATTGGATACAATCTCCTCTCCGCACTCCTGAACCGCCTCATAGTATGCAGTCGGAATCAGCTGATTTGCCGCATCTTCATAAAATACAGCGGCACCATACATCTTCTCTACCATTGCTCTCGGCACTTTTCCCTTACGGAATCCCGGAAGACTGATGCTCTTTTTCTGTCTATTATATACATCCTGAAGTGCCTTTTCCAGCTCTTCTGCCGAAACCTCAACAGTAAGTTTGATTGTATTGTTTTCTAATTTTTCAACTTGTACACTCATGGTAACAAATTTCCTCCTTAATATAATGTACGACTGCCAATCCTCTGCACCATAATATGTATGAACAAATTCTGTTCTACTGATTCGGAGTAAATTCCCATTGAAAAAATGGCGCACTATCTCTATTCGCAGTCCAAGTGAAATTATAACATAGCAGTTTTACATTTGCAATAAGCTACCTTATTACCTTCCGGATTCAAATTTTCGCTTCAGATCTACACAATTTTTCAGTTGACGATACCTGTCTTCCAGATTTCCCTCCGGAATTTCAAAATCTAATACAACTGCAAACTCATCGATCAACCGATCTGTGAGTTCCAAGCGCATTTTACGGATAATCTCCATTTTTTGATCGTAGTCTTCCGCATCCATAAATGCGACAAGATAAGGATTTGCCGTTTCCTCCTGCTCCACCTGTATTTCTTCCTGTCTTGAAACCGTCTCTTCCTCATCGCAAAACTCCATCAACGTAAAGCGATAAGTATCTTTTACATCCGGATATTTCTTATGATCCACTTCACTGATAAACATCTCATAAGGACGGATATATACACCAAAGGTTCCATACAATGCCTGATACACTACATACGGCTCCCTTGTTTCGGAATGCAGTGCAATCTGCAGTACCTGATATTTTTTATTTTTAAAATGCCGGTAAAACTCTCCCGGTCTTGGATCTTTCTGTGGCATACGTTCTTCCTTCTACTGCGGTATCTTATAACATTCCTGCAGTATCGTCTGTGCTTCCGCTACAAAATCCCGTCTATATTCTAAATTGACAGTCGGTCCCATAATCATCAGATCTTCCAGTTCTTTTTGATAGTTCCGTTTCGCCTCTGCTTCATTTTCCTTTGCTTTCATCCATGCATTGTGCTTTGCCGCACTTAATATGGTTCCGTCCTGTGTCGACAGTTCCGGTTCATTTGAATTTGGAGCGGTCTGTTTGGACTGTTCCGTTTTCTTGGGCTCCGCTGCATCCGTATTGGCGGAATGCTCCTTTATACGGGACAGCATTTCATCAACGGTTTCTTTTTTCTTCGCAGGTCTTCTCCGTTCTGTCGAAACAGATCTCTGTCTTTGCTCCGCTCTGACCGGCTGACGCTTTGTATTTTCTGTATTAGTTCCTGTTCGTCGGTTTTTGGACTTCGTATTTTTGTTTCCTGATAACAGACTGAATAAGATAATAATTGCAATAAATATTAAAACACGCATACTTTCTCTCCTATAAATCCTTATTTTAAAGTTTGTTTCTTAATTATATCATAAGAAGTTCTGTGAAAATAATTTTAAAGTACTAGAAAAAAAAATTGAAAGTGCTATAATAATGACAATTTTGTAAAAGGAGATCTTATATGGTACATCGACTCACGAAAAATCTTTCCAGAACTCAGATGATTGCATTAGGTTTTTTACTTATCATTTTAACCGGAACTTTCCTGCTAATGACACCGTTTGCCAGCAAATCCGGAAGACCTACCGACTTTTTGTCAGCCTTGTTTACTGCCACCTCCGCCACATGTGTAACCGGATTAACCGTAGTAAACACCTTCTTCCACTGGTCCGTATTCGGACAGATCGTCATCATCTGTCTGATTCAAATCGGTGGACTCGGATTTATCTCATTCGGATTCTTTTTCTCTATTCTGCTAAGACAACGAATCAGTCTCAATCAGAGAGGACTTCTAAAAGAAAGCCTGAATGTAGAAAACATTTCCGGAATGGTAAAATTGTCTAAGGTCATATTAAAAGGAACACTTTTAATAGAAGGAACCGGAGCACTGATCCTGACTGTCAATTTTCTTCCATATATGAAGCTCTCTACCGCTGTTTATAACGGGATTTTTCACTCCATTTCCGCTTTCTGTAATGCGGGATTTGATTTGTTTGCGAGATTCGGCTCCTCTTCTGTTGTAAACTACAATGACAATTGGGGTATCTGCTTCACTCTGGGTATGCTGATTCTGATCGGCGGCATCGGCTTTTTTGTCTGGTACGATATCTACCTTCATAAATGGCATGTTCGAAAATACGCACTGCATACCAAAATCGTCTTAATGGCAACTCTGGTTATTACCGTTGTATCCATGATACTATTTCTTATTATGGAAAAAGACCATACCTTCGTTGGAATGACAGGTCCGCAAAAGATTTTAAACGCTTTCTTTTGCTCCACTACTCCGAGAACTGCAGGATTTAACAGTATAGATATTGAAGCAATGTCTACAGACGGCAAATTTTTGACCATTCTTCTGATGTTTATCGGTGGAGCTCCCGGTTCTACCGCCGGAGGAATAAAACTTACCACCCTGGTAGTATTGATCGTCTATCTGTGTTCTATATTAAGAAGAGATGCCAACACCCATGTGTTCCACAGACGGATTGAAACCAATTCCGTTTTACAATCCACTGCCGTTGTGTTTACTAATCTCTCACTGTCTGGTCTTGCCATTTTGATTATCTGCATGGTTCAGAATACAGATTTGACCAAGGTTATGTTTGAGGTAGTATCCGCGATCAGTACTGTAGGTATGACAGACGGATTTACCGCAAGTCTGGCAACTGTATCCCGTGTAGTAATTATTTTCCTGATGTATTTGGGGAGACTCGGCTCTTTATCATTTGCACTATCTTTTACAGATAAAAAGAAAAAAATACAAATTACCTACCCAATTGAAAACGTAAATGTCGGATAAAGGAGAAACCATGAAATCAATATTAATTATAGGTCTCGGACGTTTTGGAAGCCACCTGTGCAAAGACCTGTCGGAACGGGATCATGAAATCATGATCGTAGATACCAATGAAGATGTAATCGAACCTTTACTACCATATGTTGCCACTGCCAAAATCGGAGATTGTACCAAAGAAGAGGTCCTGCGCAGTCTCGGTGTCGATAATTTTGATATCTGTTTTGTATGTATCGGTACCAACTTTCAAAGCAGCCTCGAGGTCACCAGCCTACTGAAAGATCTGGGTGCTCCGCTCGTTATCAGCAAAGCGACCAGAGATATACATGCAAAATTCCTCCTGCGCAACGGAGCGGATGAGATTATCTATCCGGATCGGGATATTGCAGAAAAGTGTGCAATTACCTATTCAATGGACAATGTATTCGATTATCTCGAATTGGATGAAAAATATTCCATTTATGAAATCCTGCCTCGAAAAGCATGGATTGGAAAGACCATCTCAGATGTCGATGTGCGGAATCATTACCACATTAATATTGTAGCCATCAAACAATCACAGGATCTGAATGTCTCCCCGAAACCGGATTACATCTTTTCCGGAACGGAGCGTTTGATGGTTATCGGGAAAAAAGAAGATTTAAAGCAACTGGCAAAAAAGAAATAATATCAAAAGGACGTTTTCTATTAAAAATATGAAACCGTCCTTTTATCTGTTTACCACCATATTAAAACTGTCCGCCATTTGGATAAGTCCCACCAGCCCCGGTTATTTTCGGAAAGATTACAGCCAAAATGCGACGGAAGTCAGTACAAGACTTTTTTCATATATATCACATCCTCCATCGGATTGTGATAATATACTTCGCACTCCTTAAAACCATGCTTCTTATATAGGTGAATTGCTGCCTGAAGCGGAGTTATTGTATCAAGAACCATCTCTTTATACCCTGCATTTTTAGCATGAGACAATATTTCATCTATAAGTGTATCTCCAAGTTGACCTTGCATCAGGCGACACATACAATCGCTTCATCTCACATCTTTCATCATTGTGTCTATGATAAGCAATCATTCCAATCACCCTGCCATCTTCGACAGCTGCCAAAAGTTCTCCCTCCGGAGCCGTGTACTTATGTGCCGGATTCCGAAGTTCTTTATCAAGATTCTGAAAAGAAAGATCCCTTCCAAGCCATTTCGTATACTACATTATCAATTCTTTTATCTGACCTATATATTCCTTTCCATCAACTATTTTCATCGTTTCAGTCATTTTTCCTTTTTCTTATAGTAAAATCTAAACTTGCTGATCTGAGTTAATATTATAGTCAAATCGGATGTAGAACCGACTGTTCCACTTTTATTTTTTCTTTCGATATCTTCGGCGTCTTCTTCTGGGCTTCTTTTGATTCTCCGACCGAAATGCATTGATTCTTTCAAAAATAGTCGTATAATCTCTTTCAAATAAAAGTTCGATTATCTGCCGATCTCTTTTATCCTTCTCTACCTTTTCTATTATTTTTTCAATCACAAAGCTTTTACTCTTCTGTTTATATGCCGCCATCTGATTTAATTCCTGCATTTCTGCCAGTTCCGGACGCCATAGCAGTCCCAGCTTCTCTTTCTCATTGACCGAATTGTTTCTATCCGGATATCGAAGAAAATAAAAATCTATCTTTTCATCCTCCTGCTCTACGGTAATAATCCCCCAATGAGAAGGTACTTTTTCTGTCACTGATCCTGCATGAGAACTCCCCACCACAATATAATTATAATCAAAATGGATATCATAATCTGAAATCTGACTTTTCAGACGAACATAAGTATCTGCATCCGACTTGATCTCAATGCCGCAGACCCCGAATTCCGTGATCATAATCACATCTGCTCTGGAAGTTCCTATTGTCTTTTCTTCTAAAATCCGAACCTTACCATACTCTTCTTCCAGAAAATCAAAGAGCGGTTCTCTAATATCTTTATCGTATAACATACCCCTATCATACCACAGCTCTGTTCCATTAGTATCTTCTAATACTTGATTTTTCACCTAACCATTGATATAATGGACAAAACACAGACTAGAATTTTTAAGGAGCAAATATATGAATACAAATGAATCTGCAGAAAATTATCTCGAAACAATCCTAATCTTAAGTCAGAAATTACCTGTAGTCCGCTCTATTGATATCGCTAATTACATGAATTTTTCAAAGCCGAGTGTCAGTGTTGCTATGAAAAATCTTCGTGCAAAAGAATATATTGAAGTAAATGGTTCCGGCTACATTACCTTAACGGAAGCCGGAAAGGAAGTGGCAAGCACCATTTATGAACGTCATTCTTTCTTTACTAAATGGCTGATTAAACTAGGTGTAAATGAAGAGGTTGCAGAAAAAGATGCCTGTGGTATGGAGCATCAGGTAAGCCCTGAGAGTTTTTCCGCAATCAAAAAATTTGTTGAAGAATATTGTGATTAATCTGATCACATTCTAAATTAAAGTTCTAAAATTTGGTATGAATTCCAAGTTTTAGAACTTTTTTTATTGCCATTTTTTCTTTTTATGCTATAATTTCATTAGTTGAGCATTTGTTCAACTAATGAAATTATAGCATAGGAGGAATCATCTATATGTCAAATTCTGATTTTTTTTGTGACTGCGAAGTCATTCATGAAGATATTGTCCAACAGCTCAAAGAACAATTGCCCTCAAAAGAGGAGCACAATCAATTAGCTGCTTTGTTTAAACTCTTCGGTGACGGCACCAGAGTTTCTATCTTACATGCTCTGGAACAACATGAGCTCTGTGTATGCGATTTGGCGGCACTGCTCGGCTTGACAAAGTCTGCTATTTCCCATCAGCTTCAGTCTCTTCGCCTCTCTAATTTAGTGAAGAGCAGACGTGACGGACAGATTGTCTACTACTCTCTTGCAGATGGTCATGTGAAAACTATTCTGGATATCGGTTTTGAGCACCTACACGAATAATTATTAATAGGAGGATCTTATGAAACAGAAATATATCTTAAAGGGATTGGATTGTCCGCACTGCTCTGCCCAGATTGAGTCTGAGATCGCAAATCTAGATGGAGTATCCGGCAGCTGCATCAATCTGATGACACAAACTTTAACAGTTGAAACCGTTTCCGATATTCCGGAACAACTATATAGAAAAATAGAAACCATCGTTCATGCACATGAACCGGACGTAGAAGTCCTTTCTGATTCTAAAAGAGAATCTGCCGCTTTAAAGCAAGTCTTTTTTCTGAAAGGACTGGATTGTCCGAACTGTTCCGCTAAAATTGAATCAGAGGTAGGATCCCTTCCCGGAGTTCACTCCTCTGTTGTAAATTTAATGAATCAAACTTTAACAATCGAAGTAGCACCATCTGTTGCTTCCTCAATCACATCTTCCATTACGGAAATTGTCCATACACACGAACCGGATGTGGAAGTTTCCTTACAGCAGAACACAAAGCGTTCCGAAACAGACAAAGGTCATTCTGCCGACAAAATACGTCTGACACGTATGATTGCAGGTGCGATCTTATTTGCGGGAGCAGTCGGAGCAGGAAAATTATTATCTCTCCCCATGACAATTGAGCTTCCTATTTTGGTCTTCTCCTATGTCATTCTCGGATACGATGTTATATTTTCAGCTTTAAAAAATATTTCCAAGGGACGAATTTTTGATGAGCACTTCTTAATGAGTATCTCTACGATAGGTGCCTTTATTATCCGGGAATATCCGGAAGCAGTTGCTGTTATGCTCTTTTATCAGGTTGGAGAATTTTTCCAGGATCTGGCAGTGCAAAGATCCAGAAAAAACATTGCCGATCTAATGGATATCCGACCGGACTCCGCTACTGTCAAGCGACATGGAAGTTGGGTCATAACTGCTCCCGATGTAGTTTCCGTAGGCGATATCATTTTAGTAAAACCAGGTGAAAAAATCCCTTTAGACGGAGTAGTTGAAAAGGGAGATTCCATGCTGGATACACGCGCCCTGACCGGTGAATCGCTTCCTCGCTCGGTTCATTCCGGAGATCTTGCACTTTCCGGTTGCATCAACCAAAACGGAACATTGGAAATCCGGGTACAAAAATCATTCGGAGAATCTACTGCCAGCAAAATCATTGATATGGTAGAAAATGCCGCTGCAAAAAAGGCTCCAACAGAAAACTTCATCACAAAATTTGCCGGATTCTATACTCCGATCGTTGTGATTGCCGCAATCCTCGTTGCAGTTATTCCTCCTCTGTTTTTAGGAGGCGTTTGGGAGGAATGGATTCGTCGCTGTTTTGTATTCCTCGTTATCTCTTGTCCATGTGCATTGGTAATCTCTATTCCGCTTACCTTTTTCGGTGGAATCGGAGCCGCTTCCAGAAGCGGAGTTTTAATCAAAGGAAGCAACTACCTGGAAGTTCTTGCTCAATTGAAAACAGTTGTCTTTGATAAAACAGGCACTCTTACCAAAGGAACCTTTTCTGTCTCTGATATTCAAGCTGCAGACGGAACCTCAAAGGATGAATTGCTGGAGCTTGCCGCCCATGCAGAATACTACAGCAATCATCCAATTGCCGCTTCTATTCGATCCGCTTATGCCAAGGATATAGAAGAAGATCGATTATCGGAATATCATGAAATTTCCGGATTTGGAATTTCCGTGCAGTATTGCGGCAATACGCTCCTTGCCGGAAATGCAAAGCTGATGGAACAGAATAACATTACATTTCTTCCGAGTCCCGCAATCGGAACTAAAGTCTATCTTGCAAAAGATCAAACCTATCTAGGCTGTATCACGATTTCAGATATTATAAAATCCGACAGTAGACAGGCTGTTTTGGAATTAAAGCAGAACGGAATTCAAAAAACAGTTATGCTGACAGGAGACGATTCTTTCATCGCAGAAAACCTTGCTTCTGAGATTGGTATAGAAGAATGTTATTCTGAATTATTACCGAATAACAAGGTGGCAAAGGTAGAAGAACTGCTTACTGAAGACGGCAAACTTGCCTTTGTCGGCGACGGTATCAACGATGCGCCGGTTCTTGCCAGAGCAGATGTCGGCATTGCAATGGGGGCACTCGGATCAGACGCTGCTATTGAAGCAGCTGATATTGTTTTAATGACAGACGAACCGGGCAAACTGATCGATGCAATTAAAATTGCAAAGAAAACCAAACGTATTTTAGTAGAAAATATTATTTTTATTTTAGTAGTGAAAATTCTTCTTTTGATTCTGGGGACAGTCGGACTTGCCAATATGTGGGAAGCCGTTTTCGGTGATGTCGGTGTTATGGTACTCGCCGTATTAAATGCTATGAGAATATTAAAAAAATAAGCAAAGAAAGAATTTCCGATGTAGTGACACCCCAAAAGATTAGACTTTTAAGGGGCTGTGAAAAAACTTACGTTTTTTCACAGCCCCTTTTTATTATTTACTTGTCTATATCATACTAAACTTTTGAAGACCCGAATATCCTTTGACTGTTTTCCAATAGTACTTGATTTACAATATACCTGACACTTCACCCACTACTTTGTTTGAAAGATATATAAATCTTCCTAGCTTAAAAAAATATACTTACACCGATTCATTTTTTATATTTAGATCTCATAACATACATCCGGTAGGAACGTCATATACACACTGTGTAATAAAAGGAACATGCTCAACATTTTGTCTATGTCAGATAATAATTCTGTAGTTTTTGCTTTGCCAACTGCAAAGACAACATATAACTCTCCCCACATTAATCTTTCTGGTGTAAACTTTGTCATAAAAATACCGGCCTCCCAATCGTTAGATTTGGCTCTAACCTTTTTGGGGGTCGGTACGATGATCATAAATCCTTTTTTAATACTCTTTTAAAACTCTGCATAGGTAAAGGTTGGAGTCTGAGCAATGCCTGACAACATAATAAAGAAATACGTTGCCAACATAATCAACAGAAACAGACCGGTATATTTCAAATACTCTCCTTGCATCCATTGCCAACATTTACTTATAAAACTTATAAATTTCTTCATTGATTCTTACCCATCCTACATCTGACGGATGTACTACATCCTCAAAAAAGTACTTTGTATAATCGTATTTCGACATATCATAATATTCACAGTCGTATTTTGATGTCAGTTTTGCAAGGTTCTTTGAAAGCTTTGCACGCTTTGCCTTGGTCATCCCTGTAAAATCATACCAATATCCGTTTACCGGGAGCTTGATTACTTTAGCTTCGATATTATTCGCCTTACATACTTCCAAAAACAGTTTCAAGTCCTTGTATTCACGAGATTTCGCCCAACTGTCGTTCTTGTGAGAACCCGGCCCTTTTCTCTCTACTTTCTTAAACTTGTACCAATAGCTGTTCTGAATATAATACGGGTTGCTTCCATACTCTCCCTTCACTTCCGATTGAGTACGTTTTACCAGTGCATCCCAATTTAATCCTAATTTTTTTGCCTCAGGATTCACTTGTGTTCTTGTTTCTGCCCGATTTGTAAGCATCGCCATTTTTACAGTTAAAATATCACGATCCATAATATACGCTTTTCGAATATTATATGCCAACTTCTCTAAACTGTTCGTTTTTCCGATTGCTCCGTTTACACGAGCTTCCATCTTTGCAAAATTAAGCTTTGTACCTGAACCCTTCAATAACTGATTGGTTCTCTTTGCCACTTTTCTTTTTAAAGATTTCGGAATGTTTTTATTCTCCATAAACTTGATATATTCATTTTCGGAGTAACGGAACGAATAGTGATCCTTTAATACTCCTTCCCTGTAAAACCAGGTTGGAGACAATAAAATAACAACCTTGCGTTTTTGTATACTCGGAGCTACCGCTCCCAAAGTTACCGCATGGTTCAACGATTGATTGTACGCCAATCCAATCGTCATCATCTCTACATTGTTGACAGCTAACAAATTTTTCGGATGATATAATGATTTTTGTCCATGCCGAAATTCCGAAGAACCGAATACCAACATTGTATCCGGTTTTATATTTTGAGAAATCGCATTATAGGAACTGTCCTTATAGGACGATACCCAATATCCGATATTGGCATTTTTGGATGTTACATCCCGTGACATAGTTTCATGAATGGTAACCGCCAACACAAGTGTGATCATAAAGGCAGTAACGAAAGCCGCTATCTTCTTCATGATTCCTCCCGAATTACATCTTTGCTTTTACTGCAGCAATGATCTTATTTGGTGTGTCCATATCCTCGCGTGTTACCTCCGATGGAGCAATAATCACACCACAGGCCTCTTCAATACCGATCAGAAGCTCTGTAAAATCTAAAGAATCCAATAATCCCTCCTCAAACAGATTCAGATCTAATTCTTCTTTTACTACTTCATCGCCACAAATATCCTCTAATAAATCTAAAATTTTTTCTTCCATTGTAATTTCCTTTCTTTCCTAGTACCACTTCAATACAGCCTGCGTGAATTTTCCTGAGAAAATCAAGAAGCCAAGCATCACTAAATGGAATGTTACTACCCATTCAATTGCTTTAAACCATCTTTCCTTTTTATGTTTTTTATAAAACTTCGACTTCTTTTGGAATATTTCTGTCAAAGCTAATAAAACACCATGATACAGACCATACATGATATAGTCCTTTGTTAAACCGTGCCAAACACCCATAATACCCATATTGATAATGAATGCAACCGATGCTTTGGTAAGTTTATTTTTAATTAATTTTTTCTTAGTGAATCGCATTACAATGCGAGAAAAAATAAAATCCCTGAACCAGTGAGACAATGTGATGTGCCATCTGTCCCAGAATTCTTTAATATCCAAACTGACAAACGGTTTGTTGAAATTGCCCGGTAATCTGATACCGAACAAATAAGCAACACCGACTGCCATCAGTGTATAACCGGCAAAATCAAAGAACAGATAAAAACCGTAGCTATACATGTAAAGCCATACTCTCGGCATTGAGTGTAGTGGCTCCAATGCCAGCATCGCCTGATAAAACAAGCCTCCGCAAACCACTTTGTACATCAATCCAAGACATACTTTAAAAATCCCGGTTCCCGCCAAGTCCAAGTATTCCTCTTTGGTATACCGTGTATTCAGATCATCATCAAATCGACGACTTCTGTCGATCGGACCGGATGTAATTGCCGGGAAAAAAAGCATCAAATAAAAGAAATTAAACGGTTTTACTTTTGTAATCAGTCCGTCATAAATCTCAATTATCATCTGCACACCTTTAAAGGTGATATAAGAAATCCCAAGAAAAGCAAAAATATGATATTTGTTTCCGAATAAACCTAAAATTTTATTTAATCCCAGCGGAAACAGAGACAATACAATAAATGTCCAGTATAGGGATTCTCTTCTCGGCCACTTTCGATTTAATATGATAAATATCTGCACTAAAATATACTGCAAAACTACAAACAATATTAAATACAATAATGCTCTCGGATTTTTTCCTATTGCCAGTCCCACAAATAACAGGGTGACGGCAAATCCATAATATTTAATCGTTTTTTCCATCACTCCCAATAGAATTGCAGGAATAACGGTGATCGCCACTAATATAAAGAAAGTAAAATCTGTAAACAAATCCATTTATAACATGCTCTCCAATTTTTTTCTATCTGCTTTTCCATTATTTGTTAAAGGTACTCTGTCTAAAAATACAATCTTTTTCGGAACCATGTAAGCCGGAAGTATCTCTCCCAATGCTTCACGAATCCGCTTACGATCCGCATAGTTGCCCTCCGCATCCGGGCAAACAACAAATCCGACCAGATACTGTATTTTATCATCCTGTTTTTTCGGTATAACACAGGATTCATTTACTCCATCCACTTTTAATAAGTTTGCTTCGATATCTCCCAATTCGATTCGATAGCCGTGAAATTTAATCTGGAAATCGATACGACCGTCATAATACAGACAACCGTCCGCTTCCATTCTTCCTGCATCACCTGTTTTGTACGCAGGAACTTTCCGACCCTGTAATTCCGCCTCATAAAATACTTCCTTCGTCTTCTCCGGATCTTTAAAATAGCCCGGGCTGACCGTATTTCCGCAAATCACAATCTCGCCTCTTTCTCCGGGTGCTGCAATCGTACCGTCGTCTTTTACGATCAGTACAGTGGTTCCCGGCTTTGCATAACCGATCGGCAGTTCTCTCTCCGCCTCAATATGATCGGAAGTGATCAATACTTCTGTCATGCAAACTGTAGACTCGGTAGGACCGTATGTATTCAATACCGCCGCTTTCGGGAATCGCTCCAAAAGTCGTCTTCCGGTATCTTTTGTCAAAGTCTCTCCACAGAAGAGAAATACACTCAAATCAGGAAGTGACTCCTGTGTAAAATCCGGTTCTGACAGACACATCGCCGCAAAAGAGGGGGTAGATACCCAATGTGTCAAATGTGCTTCTTTTATATAGGTAAGCATCTGTGGCAAATCCTGCTGCAGCTCCTTATCCACCGCCCAAATAGTAGCACCTGTCGCCAGCGAATTATAAACATCCATAACCGACAGATCAAATGAAAACGGAGCCTGATTTAAAAAGACACCTCCGTCTTTCTCATTCTCGGTATCTCCCAGATCTTTGGACCATTCCAGATAGTTTTCCAGATTATCCCGACTGATCTGAACTCCTTTCGGCTTTCCGGTAGAACCGGAGGTGAAAATAATATAGAAAGTATCTTCTTTTGACAACTGCTTGCTGTCCTCGATCACCTCTGGAAAAGCAACCGCCTCTTCCAATTCTGCAGGAGAAATTACCCGCTTTCCTTCTACTGTTAATTCCTTTGTCGCCAACACGATCGGATTGTCTACTCTTTCCACAATCTCCTGAACGCGATCAGCCGGCATGGAAATATCTACCGGACAATAAGCACGTCCCGAACGAACGCATGCTAAAAAACAGACCAGCATTCTCGGATGTTTATGACCATATACTACAATTGGATCTTTATTCATTCCAAGCTCGGATTCAATCCAAGCTGCCAAACGTCCCGACTCGTCCCAAAGTGTCCGATAATCCATCTTACCCTCTCTGGAGTAAAACACCAACTGAGAACCGTCCCGTTCACTTTTTGATTTAATGTTATTTAATATATTCATAGTTCCTCCCTCTATGATACTGGTACTATTCTAGCATTTTTTCTCATAGAATATTTTAGGATTTTCTTAAGTTTTCTTTACAAAAATAAAAATAACTACACTTCAATTTGGTCATAGTGTTTAAATTTTAGCATTATATGCCTTTGCCGTCAATTTAATTCTTTTTATATGATCATTTGCCTATTAATAGACTCTTTTTCTATTAACTTGGTTCATGTTATGATTGAAACAGCATTAAACAGTTTTTTAAGGAAATAAGATATGTGTAGAGAAGATACAAAGGGTTTTTATGAACTTGGACAAAAACTGAAGGCAATACGGATCCATTTTGGAATGACGCAAAAAGAGATTGCAAAAAAATTTCACGTTTCTTCCGGTTATATCGGAAATATTGAGCAGGGACACGTTTCTATCTCGGTCTATATATTAACCTCTTATGCCAAACTGTCCCATTTAACTTTTGATCAGATTTTAAATAATGATTTGGAGCGGAAAGAGCCTAAAAGGCAGGATATGGAGTTAACAACAATCTTTTCCTCATTTTCAAATGAAGAAAAACGAAAAATCATTCAAATACTGAACCTTTTAACAGAAACTTAAAATGGACTCGCAAGTTCCTTAACAAACTTGTGAGTCCATTTTTTATTTCTCCTGTAAACGAATCATCTCTTTTATACAATCAGTTGCGGATAATGCGATTTCTTTTGATATCACAATCTCTTCTCCTCCTTCTCCTTTTAAAGCATGGAAAATATCCCCTAATGTAGTGACTCTCATATTGTGACAGACACATTCCCTTGACAACGGAAAAAACAACTTGTCCGGACAGTCCAACTGCAAATGATTTACGATGCTGTTTTCGGTTCCGATCACAAACTGCTTCGTTGAACTTTTTCTTGCATAGTCCATAATCGCAGTCGTACTTCCGACAAAATCCGCTTTTTTAACAATTTCCGGGGCACACTCCGGATGTACCAGTATTTCCGCACTCGGATGCAGGTTTCTTGCCCTCTCCATATCCTCTTTTCGAATCCTCAAATGAGTGGAACAGCCTCCATGCCACATCAAAAAATCCTTATTCGGTATCTGATCTCTTATCCATGCTCCAAGTTGTGCATCCGGTAGAAAGAAAATCTTGTTATTTTCTATCTTTTCCACCACTTCTTTCGCCACGGAAGATGTCACACATACATTACACAATGCCTTTAATTCCGCGGTGGTATTGATATAACAGACAAATGTATACTCCGGATATTTTCGTTTTGCCGTTTCTAGAAGCTCCGGTTCCACCTGTTCCGCCATCGGACAGCCGGCAGCTTCATTCGCTAAGATAACTCTTTTTTCCGGGGATAATAATTTGACCGTCTCTGCCATAAAACGAACCCCCGACATCAGAATATTCTTATTTGAAACACTTCTTGCCTGAATGCTCAGTCCGTAAGAATCTCCAACAAAATCTGCCACTTCCAGAATCTCATGGTTCTGATATGCATGTGCCAAGATGCAGGTATCTGTTTCTTTTTTTAATCGAATAATTTCTTTCTGTAATGCTTCTATTTTCATAAGCTCGTTCTCCTTTTTTCATATTTTAATGTCATGACATAAGTCTTGTCAAGTGTATATTTAGCGTTTATAATAAGGACAGATAATTAAAAAAGGAGCATTTGATATGATACATACAGATGTCTTAATTGCAGGAAGCGGCTGTGCTGCACTCTACTGTGCCCTTTCTTTCCCTTCTGCCGTTAAGATCACACTCATTACCAAAAAAGATTTACGAGGCAATAATTCCTATCTGGCACAGGGAGGTATGGCTGTAAAAAAAGACGATCAGGATTTTACAAGTTATTTTGAGGATACCCTGAATGCCGGTCATCGGGAAAATGATCCGGAATCCGTCCGGATCATGATTGACAGTTCCAAAGATCTGGCAGACTCTCTCCTTTCTCTCGGTGTACGATTTAATCGGGATAAAAACGGAACTCTTCTATATACAAGAGAAGGAGCACACTCTAAAAAACGGATTCTGTTTCATCAGGATAATACCGGACAGGAAATTACGGAAAAACTGCTTCAAGCGGTACAGTCTCGCCCCAACATACAACTGCTGGAATATACACCCTTGATAGATTTATTGGTTCAAGATAATCTGTGTTACGGTGCTGTTATCGCTGATCCGGATCAGAACTGCGATGTAATCTTTGCAAAGGTTACTATTTTGGCAACCGGAGGCCTGGGCGGTCTGTTTCCCCACTCCACCAATCTTCCTCATTTGACCGGAGATGCTTTTTCTCTTGCATTGAAGCATCAAATCGCTTTACGCGATATGGATTATATTCAGATCCATCCAACTACTCTTTATTCTGATCATAATAACGAGAGAGCCTTTCTCATTTCTGAATCAGTTCGAGGCGAAGGGGCAAAACTCTACGGAAAAGACGGAGAACGCTTTGTCAATGAACTGCTTCCGCGAGACGTCGTAACAAAAGCCATCTATCATCAGATGAAAATTGACTCCATGCCCTTTGTTTGGGAAGATTTACGTCCTATTCCACGAGAGGAGCTGGAACTTCACTTTCCGAATATCGTGGCTTACTGCAAAGAACACGGATACGATGTGACAAAAGAATGTATTCCCGTCGTCCCCGCTCAGCATTATTTTATGGGAGGTATCCGAGTCGATCATCAGGGGAAAACTTCTATGAAATGCCTGTATGCCGTCGGTGAAACCGCCTGCAACGGAGTCCATGGAAAAAATCGCCTCGCCAGTAATTCACTGCTGGAAAGTATGGTCTTTTCCAAACGTGCCGCAGCGGATATCACAAAACAGCTTTCCGATATTCCAACTTCAAATGAGATACAACTACCGAAAACATTTTCCAAATCCCCGCAACAATTTATTCAGGAAAATCAGGAACGAATTTACCACTACTATCAGCAATTGGAGGTCCTATGAATCAAATTACATTAAAAAAAATCACCATTCCCTATATTACCTCTGCACTGCATGAAGATCTGCCTTACGGCGATATCAGTGTAGACGCCATTTTGTCCGAACCGACTCCCGGATCTGCAGACCTGCTTGCAAAAGAATCCGGCATTATCTGCGGATTGCCTGTTTTAGAACAGACATTTGCTCTACTGGATCCCGATATCCGAGTTCACTGTTTCTTTTCCGAAGGAGATTCGATACAACCCGGTGATCTGTTAGCCACTGTTTCCGGTGATATGCGTGCTATCCTTATGGGCGAGAGAACCGCCTTGAATTTTCTGCAGCGAATGTCCGGAATTGCCACGTTAACCCGTTCTGTTGTTCAGCTGTTGGAGGGTTCTTCTATTCAACTTCTGGATACTCGAAAAACCACTCCGAATAATCGCATTTTTGAAAAATATGCGGTGACTGTAGGGGGTGGCAAGAATCACCGTTTTAATCTGTCTGATGGAGTTATGCTGAAAGACAATCACATTTCTGCTGCCGGCAGTCTTACAAAAGCTGTTCAACTGGCAAAGGAGCATACTTCTTTTGTGAGAAAAATCGAGGTTGAGACCGAAACCCTTGATATGGTTCGAGAGGCATTAGAAGCCGGTGCCGATATTATTATGTTGGACAACATGGATCTTCCTACACAACAAAAAGCCCTTCAGTTGATTGATCACCGTGCCGAAACAGAAATTTCCGGAAATATTACCAAAGAAAATATTGCCATTCTTAAGGATCTTCCTGTAGACTATATTTCAAGCGGTGCCCTTACACACTCTGCACCAATATTAGATATTTCATTAAAAAATTTACATCCGCTTTAAAAGGAGGATTTTATGACCGGAGAAAAAAGACGACAACTATTAATAGAAGAGTTATCCCGACAGACCGTACCGGCTTCTGCCACTTTCCTTGCAGCCAAATTAAAGGTAAGTCGTCAGGTAATTGTACAGGATGTCGCACTGCTTCGCGCTTCCGGTCTGGAAATACACGCTACCAATCGCGGCTATCTGATGGAAAAGCACTCGTCTTTCCAAAGAGTCTTTAAAACGATTCATGATGACAAAGATACCCAAAAAGAATTACAGCTAATCGTAGATTCCGGAGGGTTTGTAAAAGATGTTTTTGTTTACCATAAAGTATATGGTGAAATACGCGCAGAATTAAATCTCAGTTCCAGATTGGAAATCAAACAATATCTGGAGACACTGCAGGACGGTTCATCCTCTCTTTTAAAAAATGTTACCCACGGTTACCACTATCATACGGTAATTGCAAAAAAGAAAGAGACTCTGGATTTTATAGAATCCGAATTGAAAAAAGAGGGGTTTTTAGCCCCCCTTTTACAATATGAACCGAACTCTCTGCAGAGAAGCCGGTAATTATTTCATTGTGAAAATATCACTTAAATAGTCGATATAATCCCCTTTCATTTCCAGTTTCTGTCCTTCTACGCCAATGATATCATAGACACGTCCGGTATCCGGGTTGATCGCCAACGCCATTTCATAGGTTTTGTTTCCTACACGGTATTCCAACCGGGTAGAATAAGCGGCATCCGCTACAGTCGCAGTTTCATAAAATTTCATAGGCTTTAAGGTTCGCAGGAATCGATTAAACTTCATCACCTGACTTCTGGTAAACATTTTTTCTACCGTACGATCAAACAAAAAGGTCGTCTGCTTTATCTTTGCGGAATCCGATAAATTACCGAGTGTAAACGGTTGAATCCGAAGTGCTTTTTTGATCAGCTGATATGCCTTCGGAGACTGACAAAGATAGAACTTTCCTCTGCCCGCATCGCTGATTACGATTCGATTTGTTTCTGCCAGAATCAACTTAATATCATTTCGTCCCTGATCTCCCAATCCTTTATATACCGCACCGTTATCGGAATCGGCACCTACCAGCATAGTGATATTCTGTGCATCGATATTGACGTACTTGCTTCCTATTGAAACTGGTATTGCATTACTTTTTTCTATTTCCGACAGAACCTCTTGAAATTGAGGCTGTGTCATAGATACGGTAGTCGATTTTGCATGATCTTTTAAATATTTATCCGGTGCAACTACAGACCAATGTGTCCCACCTATATCTCTTACCAGTCGATAATCTCCTTTTGGAAAGAGCACCTTATGTTGTTGATACTTCATATGTGTCAGACGGTGTACACCGCCTACCGTATACACACTTCTCCACAAAGCCCCGGATTGTTTGGACGGAACTTCTTTTGTCTTATTGGAACGAGTCGTAGCCGGCTTTGTACCGGTCTGTTTCGGTTCCTTGTGCTGACACCCCTGTAAGCAGGCAAGAGACAGAACTCCTACGATTAACAGCTTTCTCCACATTGATCTTTTACCTCCCCTGTTGCGCAATCCACATATACATTTCCGTCCTCTTTTGTCTGAAACTCCCAGCAAGGCTTATAATATCCCGTCTTTTTATCCTTTACAAAAGAAATATCTGTTTTTTCCACATCTTTTTGCCAGATCGATTTTCTCGCCAGACAGCTCAATGCCTGATACTGATTTAAGTAATGCTTCGTTTTTGACGGAACTTTCTGATAGGTTTTCCAACTTAAAGAAGAAAAATTTACTCCTTTATTGTCTACAACTGCAGAATAACTGTCATCTGCAATCTTTACTCCACCGTACTGATTGGTGTACGTAACGGAATATGCGACCGGTGTCTCTACCTCTTTTGTGGCATCATCTTCTACTTCCGCAGCTACAATCGGTGCAACCGAAACAGACGCATTAGAAAATGCAGGTACCGATACCCCTTTGTATTCCTTATATAAAGCCAGGTTTGCTATTTCCTTCGCCTGTGTCTCACCTATTTTCAGATCAGTTGTCTCTATCTCTCTCTTTACTTGCATATTGGTATCCGATACCGCATGTTCCTGACTTTTCAAGGAAGCAGGCAATGCTTTCGCCTTTAAACAATAGTTCGGAATCCGTTTCACTGCAAGCTGCTCCGTCTTTCCCACCGGACTCCTCTTAGTAAACCTGAGGATCGTGGTCGAACTGCTGTCCGGCCTCTTGGTATTATCTGCTCCAAATCCCGGAAGTTTTGAATTCTGTACTTCTCCGGCATGTGTCAACACACAGTAGCCGGCATTTCCGTTTCGCTCATTTGCCAGAATCCATGCCGTCTTCACTGATTGACCGGACTTTGCAAAACTTAAAAAGTTCTTTATCAGCTTAGTATCCTGTCCGAACTTTCCGGAAGGTGCTTTTATGTGATATCCGCAGATTACACGTACTCCCTTTTCGCCGATCATTGCCTTTGCATATTTTGCTCTCGGATTAGTCGCATCTCCTGTCAATTGATGACATGCCGACATAATGACAAATTCTAAATTTCCTCCTGCCCATGAAAAGTTGGCTTTGTGAGCGGAGTGAGTCAATACGGTACGATCTCCGAATACAATCCCTTCATCATTTCCGTGACTGGACCAGTATTTTACCTTTGCATCCGTATTGGTAAAACTGTCTTTTGTCAAAGGCTCTTTATTTCCGCTCTTTCCGATAAATTCCCAAGAACCGTATTTTCCCTGATAATTCGAAAGTTCTTTTAAGAAAACCTGGCAATCGGAGATCTTTCCGCCATATTCATTTAACTTATAAGCTTCCACTGTATTGGAAGTATCCAAAGCCGAATTCGGATTCGGCAACGCAGATGCCTTAGGAGCAACTAATATACCTGCCAATCCCAGTACCCCTGCTAAAACAATATACTTTTTTTTCATATTTTTCTCCTCAAAAAATTTTCGTATTACTATCATAACAATTTTTTTATTACATTTCTTGAAGTTTTTCTTAATATTTCCCCAAAAAAAGATCAGCCGCAATGCAGCTGATCTTTGCTCTAGTGATATGACCAAACAGAAACAGCAGATTGTTTCTTGGTATAACCCACTATTTTAACCAATGATTTTCTTCCGAATCCCTTTTGAAATCGCATCTCCGCCTGCAGGCATGAAAAAGTTTGCATCGTCACCGCCGCCCTGCGCTGTTAAAAGTGCATTTTTCTCAATATGTAATGTTCCTCTTACCTCTATCGCATTTTGTCCTTTCAGCGCTGAAGCACCTTTATCCGCAGTAATTGTATTTTTCTCTTTTACGGTTACCGTTCCTTCTGTAATAATCATTGCAGGCTCGTCAGCTATAGAAAGATTTCCATCTGTCAAATATCTTGCATGTGATAATAAAGTTGCATTCTCTAAAATAGCCCCGTCTTTTAAGGTTAAACGATTATTAATCGTAGAGTGAAGATGTCCGGACTCACTGCTGACTGTGGACAGCGTACCTTTTACTTCCATAGGCCCATAGATCACAGAAGTCTCCAATGTAAGCTTTGCTCCCTTTTCCACTACTACCTTTACATTACTGTTAATCTTCATATTTGTTAAGGTAAGATCTGCTCCGGTCGGAACAATCAGTGTTTCAGATGCAAACTTATTTATATTTCCTATATAGCCGTATAAACCGAGCTATCTGCTTTAACATCTTCGGGACAGTTGTATTTCCGACGTTTAATATGTAGTAGGGTTCCATATTCCGGATTTTTGTTCTGGAAGGCAAATCTTTAAAACGATCGGAAAGACTTACCTTCGGATTATAAATACGAAATTCCGCCTTGTTGGAAATAGCAGTTCTTTCCTTGCTTGTAACGGTAGCGGTCACATGATAGTTTCCCTCCTTTTTCGGAGTACCTTCCAATACCACAGTATGCAGTACATATTTTGCTTCCATTCCGCTTTCTTTATCAACCTGCAGTTTTACATCGATCTCTTCCTCCGGATGGGCTTTCTGATATTCCTTAATCTCTACAAACTCTCCGTCTCCTTCTTTGATCCAGAGAGAAAGCTGATTCTTTTCTGAATCGGGACTGCTGATCCCACCGCCTCCGGTAGATGCGGAAGAAACGGTATCAGCCCCTCCCGAGCCTCCTTTAACTCCTTCCAAATAGCTCTGAAGTGTCCCTCTAAGTTCTATCTGAAGCGTTTTTTCTACAGTAAAAGGAATTGTCTTCTTTGACAATTCTGACTTTCCAGCCGCCACATAGCCGAGCGATACCTGCTTTTGATCTGTTCCGTATAACTTACGAAATTCAGAACCGATAGAAATCGTTCCGATTGTCGGAAAATCAGAATCAATCCGTACTGATGATTCCTGTTTCTGTTTTGCCTGCTCCAGATCGTACTGAAGATTTTTATTTGTCTTCCTCAGATCTGCATGATGCTCCGTCTCTTCAGCATAACCGGTCACCGGTACTGAAACACCTCCGATGATCATCGCCGCAGTTAAAAACAATGCCGCTCCCTTCCATGCGGTTCCCGCAAAAGACAAACTGTCTTTAAACAATAACGAACAGGTCGCTGAGCCAAAAAGGCTTATGACCCACTCTCTGACAGCGATAAAGCAACTATAACCAATGTGGCAACTCTCGATGTAGCAGATACGATTATTACCCGTTTGCAGGCAGAAGCAGAGAAAACAAAGGCAGAGGAAGCTCTGAAAAAGGCAAATTCTGAAAAAGAAAAAGCTCAGTTAAAGACGCTTTAAAGAAATTAACCCCTAAAAAAACAGTCATCACCTCTGTAAAACGCAAAGGAAAAAAAGTAACAATAACTTGGAAAAAAGTGTCTAAAATAATCCTATAAGTCCTTCGGAGAGAATTTTCTCCGGGGGATTTTTTTAATTGAATCCTATATTCAAAAACATATTGACAGATCCTTCTTTCCGTACTATTGTATTATTTAAGTGATACAGCAGTACAAAGGAGGTTTTTCTATGGCGTGGAATTTTGACAATCATCGTTCCATTTATCTGCAATTGGTCGAGCAGATCACACTTCGGATCTTAAACGGCACCTATCCGTTATCCGGTAAACTTCCCTCTGTTCGCGAACTTGCCACAGAAGCCGGAGTCAACCCGAACACAATGCAAAAAGCACTGACAGAGTTGGAACGAAAGAAACTGGTACACTCACAAAGAACTAACGGTCGATTTGTAACAGATAAAAAGGAAACGATTATGAGCATGAAAGACGAATTAGCAAAGCAAATTCTGGAACAGTTTCTTGCACAGATGCTGGAACTGGGCTACACAAGGGAGTACATCTTACAACTGATTCAAAAGGAGGGACAATAGCCATGGGAGTTATGTTTCAATGTGAAAATCTATCTAAAAACTACAACGGACATGCAGCACTTTCCAATGTAAACCTTTCATTGGAATCCGGAAGAATCGTCGGACTTCTCGGACCGAACGGTAGCGGTAAAACCACACTTGCAAAAATATCCAACGGTCTGATCACTCCAAGCAGCGGTTCTATCTTACTGAATCAATTACCTCCCGGAGTGAAAACAAAAAGCTTCGTCTCTTATCTTCCGGATGCAACCTATCTGCCGGATTGGATGAAGATTGAATCACTGATAGAAATGTATCAGGACTTTTATACTGATTTCTCTACAGAAAAAGCTTATAAAATGATCAATAACCTATCTCTTTCCAAAAAATCAATCTTTAAAACCCTTTCCAAAGGAAATAAAGAAAAGGTACAGCTGATTCTTGCCATGAGCAGAAATGCCTCCATCTATATTTTAGATGAACCAATTGGAGGTGTAGATCCCTCTACCAGAGACTATATTCTGTCCACAATTATCGGAAACTACAATCCGGACGCACTTGTTATCATTTCCACTCATCTGATTTCTGAAGTAGAGACTATATTGGACGAAGTGGTATTTATTAAACAGGGAGAACTGTTGTTTCATCGTACCGTAGATGAGATCCGAGATACGGAAAAGAAATCGGTAGACCAGTTATTTAGGGAGGTATTCAAATGTTAAGAAAATTATTAAAATATGAGTTCAAATCCACTTCAAGAATTTTTTCTATTCTATATCTTACTATTTTCGTTTTGTCTATAATTGCTGGATTTATTGTAAGGAACTCTAATAATAACACCGAATTTTCTTCTATATTCGTAACAATCATCTGGATGCTGTATACAATTGCATTTATTGCAATCAGTGCTTTCGCTTTTGCTATCATTCTGTATCGATTCCATCATAATCTGATTCGAAATGAGGGATACCTGATGCATACACTCCCGCTTCCTTCTCGGATGTTGATTGCAAGCAAATTAATTGCAGCCTTTCTCTGGAGTATTCTGGCAATCATTGTCAGCCTCGTTTCTGTGTCCATCACCATTATGATCGGGGTATCACAGGAAAAACAATTTTTATCCGATTTGATTAAAGCTGTAAAAAAAGCGCTTCCTCAACTGAACAACTATATTCCGCAGATGTCGCTATTTGTTGTCAGCCTGTTAGTCGGACTGATCAGTTCCATTTTATTCTTTTATTTTTGTATGACAATCGGAAGTCTGTCTAAAAATCATAAGATTGCTTATGGAATTTTGGCAATTATAGGTATCAGCATCCTGCTGTCCATTATCCAAAACTGGTTTACCCTGCTCCCATCTGTTGCGACCCCTCTGTTCGGTTTCAATTTGATGGCTTCGGGCTCATCGAAGGTTTTGGGCAATGAATGGAATTCGTATCTGATAAAAACAATTATTTTTGACGGTGTCAGCGCTATTTTCTTCTTTCTGGGAACCGATCTGATCTTCAAGAAAAAATTAAACTTAACCTAATATTTTGTAAAAAAAGATACGGCTGCAATCAAACAGCCGTATCTTTTTCTCTACCTCACTTTCACACGTACTGCCTTGGAAAATTCTCCTTTGGAAATCGTTCTTCCGTCTTTGTGAATTGCCTTTATTTTATAATATATGCCCCTTTTTCTTTCACTTTTTTATCCTTCAGTCGTACACCTTTTGCAGATGTCAACAGTTTAAATCTGCCTTTTTTGAAGTTGCACGATAAATCTCGTAACCGCTTGCCTTTGGAACTTTTTTCCATGACCGGAACACACATTTCTTTTTGGAAAGTATTTTGACTCCGGATACCTTTGCAACTACCTTTTTTACCGTCAAAGCATCTGAAGGATCACTGTATACGATTTTCCCCTCTTTTATCTGATAAGAACGAATCTGATAGCTGCCCGGTTTTACCGCATAGGATGTTTTTGTCGTCGTATCTGATTTTTTATAGGTTTTTCCGGATTTCTCATAAATCACATATCCGTCCGCTCCCTTTATTCTATTCCAAACCAGCTTCCCGTCCTTCTGTGATAAAGAAGGTGTTTTTACGATACTCTTATCTTTAATATAAAGGGTAACCTCCATACTGTCTCCGTTTCCGGTATCGTAAATATAATCTACCACCCCGTCCTTTGCAATATCAGTCAATCTACTTCCCTGCAGGACTGCTCCTTTCAGTTCGGTAATCTTCGAAAGATCAATCTCCGGTTGAATTTTCTTTAAATCTATGGAATTCCCATCTTTTACAATTGTCCTTCTCATGCCTACATGAGTAAAGTTTCCTTCATTTTTCAATTTACTGTTTGACTTCAGATCCAAAGAGATAGCAGGATTGTTGTCTACAAACAATTCAATCAAATTCGGGTTATTAGTCACAGCCAATGATGGTAATTGAATAAAAGAAACATCCAGCGTGGTAATAGCTTTTACCTTACTTACATCTAACTTTCTCAAGTTATTGTTCGCTGCATGAATGCGCGCCAATACATTGTTTTCACCTAATTTCAGGCTTGTCAGATCATTTCTCTGAATATGGTATAGATACTTACCAGTGCCATAAACTATCTTCCTTATCATTTTTTGTTTTTTATAAATATTTTCTTACTATAACACATTTTTTATATCTGTGATAAAATGAAGTACAGCTTTTATTCAAATTTAACAGAAGGAGTATCTATCATGTTTCATACAAAAGAACGTCAGCATAAAATCATTCTATCCAGCTTCAGCAGTCTGGTCATAGAATTCCTTTTAGCCTTAACCGAAATTATCCTGGCACTTCTGATTCATTCTACTGGGGTTCTGTCTGATGCAACCAGTACCTTCGGTGGTGCTCTTTCTGCCGGACTGACCCTGCTCGGTGCTAAACTTTCCGGTAAAACACCGGATAAGCGTCATCCTTTCGGTTACGGACGGATCGAGTATCTGGTCACCTTTCTGATTTCTCTTATTATCATTTTTATCGGTAGCGAATCCGCTGTCCATTCTATTGAAAAAATAATAGATCCGATGCCTCCGCTGTACAGTATCCCGATTTTGGGATTTTTACTCTTTACCATTATTATCAAAATCGCTCATGCAATTCATTTAAATCATACTGCCAAAGAAGTAAAATCCTCTGCATTGTCTGCAATTGCAAAAGAGGCTTTGCATCACAGTTATGCTTCTATCCTTACGGTTATCGGAGCTCTCCTGTCTCTCTTTGCAGATATTCAGATAGAGGGAATCGTCGGTCTCATCATTGCAATTTATCTTATATATGAGGGGGTACAGCTTCTGATCCGGCATATTCGAAAACTGCTCGGAGAACAGATCTCTCCCGTCCTTTCTTCCAAAATCCGAGATACCATCCTTTCCTTTCCGGATGTGCAGGGTGCCTATGATCTGGCACTTCACACCTACGGTCCGGATCGTGTTACCGGTTCCGTCCATATCTCCGTTCCGGACAGCTGGACCGTCGACAGACTGGATCATCTGCAAAGACAGATTGCCAAAAAAGTACTGGAGGAAACCGGTGTAATCCTGACAGGAATCGGTGTATATTCTATCAATACTAAAAATGATTTCAGCTCTCATCTGGAATCTGAAATTACCGCCTATATCACTCAGTGTAATCTCGTAACCTCTATCCACGGATTTTATTATCAGGAGGAAACTCAGACCATATCGCTAGATGCTGTTTTTTCTCTTAAAAATGAAGTTCCGTTTGTACAGTATCAGCAATTAAAAACCCGTCTGCAAGAACGCTATCCGCAATACTCGTTTCTGATTACCATGGATGTCGACGCATTAAACCAATAGAACAGGATTTTCCTTAATTTTTCCCTTTTACTTTAAAGGAAATCAGTAATACGACGATACCGATTGCCCCAAACGTTACCAACGATTGTATCATCGGTGCAATGCTGTAATCTCTCCCAACCCAGAAATCAATATAGTTGACTGCAAACTGATTATTCGGTAACAGCTTGGAAATCATCTGTAATTTGTCTGGAAAAGAATCTGCACTTACCCCCATCGTTCCGCCCAACATCATCATACCGAAATAGATCCCCATTACTATTCCATAGGTTGGTCCGAACTTGCGGATCAGATTGGATATCCCATGTGCAAGAATCAGCAGGCATGCCGAAAAGATATACATAAATACAATATAAGTCAGTGGCATGACTATCGATTTCGGTTTCTCTATAGATACGAATAACAATGTCGGTACTATATATATAATAAAACATCCGGTCAGGAAGATGAAGTTAGACACCAGCTTCCCTAATAATATGAATTGATGAGAAAATCCAAATAAATGTAATCTTGAAGGAATCTCCTTTTCCAGCTCATTGGCATAGCTGGCTGCATACCCTAAAAATACAGTTGCCAAAGGCACAATTGTTCCCATTCCCAAAACAAGTGAGGTTGCCGCTTCTAATTTTATGCTACCGGATAAATCCTTTAATGCAGATTTTTCAATCAGAACTACCAGTACGGTAGGAAAGATTGCCCCGAAGAAAAAGGAGTATCCATTGTATAAATTGTTTAACAGTTCATAACGAATGTAATAGGCAAATGATTTCTTCATGAATTTCCCTCCCCGTAATAATTTGCTTTTGCATTAATTGTCATAATTTCCGTATCATTATTGCTTCTTCTGTAATTTACATTTAAGTATATCAGCTGCTGACTGATCTCCTCTTCTATTTCCCGATTATCACAACGAAATACTACCGTTTTCGGTGCTCCGATCAAGTGCGTATATTTCTTCTTCAATCCCATAGTTGCTTCATTTTCATCCGCAACCAGAACCGAATATCCGCAGTACTTTGCAAATAAATCAGCCTTTGTTCCGTAATCAATCACTTTACCCTGATCCAAAAATAAAATTTTATCTGCCAGAAGATTCAACTCTTCATAGTAGTGAGAAGTGATCAGCAACGTTGCCTTTCGATTCTCATACCATTGATTCAAATGTTCCATCAACTTTTGTCTTGTCTCAAAATCCAATCCTGATGTCACTTCATCCATCATTGTGATCGGACTTTCCTGACTCATTACCAAAATAAGGGTCAACCTCTGTTTTTGTCCTCCGGAAAGCTGCTTCCATCTCTTTTTCAGACAATCCTCAAAATTAAAATACTCAATCATCTCCATCACTTTAGCATTTTTCTCAATCGGACCGCCTAAAATGGTTTCCATAACTACTTTGATCGGTAACAAAGTAGAGTACTCATTTTGCTGCATATGTACCGCTATCTCATGCGGAGGAATCTTACTTTTTATTAAACCACTGTAAGGCACTATTCCTAAAATACTCTTTATCAGAGTCGTCTTGCCAGCACCGTTGCTTCCGATGATTCCTACACGATCTCCATCCTGAATCTCTATAGGCCGGACTATATCCAATGCCACTTTATCTTTATATGTTACCTTTACCCCTTCTATTCTTATCATGCTGTCTCCCTTTCTATCGTAACTGTTACCTGATGGTTCTCTGATACCACAGATACGTTCAACTGTAATAATTCCGCAAAATATTTGACTACATACAACCCTAGACCATGCCCTTCTTTTCCATCATTCCCGGATACAAACGGCTCAAAAATATTCTCCAGTAATTCTTTTGGAATTTCAGCCGGAGCATTCACTACCTCTATCTTTTTTTCTGACAGATACACCTGCACCTGCCCTCCCTTACAACTGTATGAGATTGCATTTTGAATCAGATTATCTGTAATCTGATAGATTAATTCTCCATCTGTTTTCCATACTGCACTTCCCTGTACACTATAGGTAATCTCACCGGCATCTGCCTGAATTTTATGATTCAATAAAACTACTTCAACAACCTCTTTTAAGGAAACCGAAGACAATTGTATTTCTTCTGCCATTCGATTAATTTTTAAGATTTCATCAATCATTTTCCTCATAGAAAGAAGCTGTTGTTTGGTTTCCGGTAAATATGCATTTCTATCCGAAAACTTTCCGGTATTGCTTATCATCCCGTCTATCAACAAAAGAGCAGCTGATAAAGGTGTTTTCAGCTGATGAGAAGAAGCTTTCATAAAAACATCTCTCATCTTATTCGCTTCTTCCAATTGTCGGTAACTTTTTTCCTGCTGATAATACAATTGATTTAAAGAATCTGCCAGATCTCCCAGTTCATCTTTTCGTTCCATTCGGATTGGAGATACCGCATTCTTATCATAACGTCTGAAATCCGCATCTCTTGCCAACGCAGATATCGGATTAATAATATGCTTTGCCAGTAAATTAGAAATCGCAAATCCCAAAATAATAATTACCGCAATAATCATCGGAAGAGCTGTCGCCACTACCGGACGAATGTCGTCCACACTCGGCGTTGCCACCGTTGCAAAGGTAACATATAATGCCTCTCCTTTTTTTGCAATCCCAATATAGCTGGTATAACGATTACCATTCAAAGAATCCTTCACTGTAAATTCTCCCAACCCGGAAGCATTCCCCAAACGATAAAACTTTGCAGACTGTTCTTCATAATTAATAGAGTTATCTTTTTCCTTAAATTGTGTTTTCCACTGTCGAAACAATTCTGTTCCTTTTGTTTGCTGTATCCCTTTCTTAAAAGTTTTTCCAAGATCTTTCACCTTGTCTTTAATCTGCTTTTGCACCGCTTCAGAGGTAACATCTTTTTTAGAGAACGCCCAATAGAATCTCTTTGCCTCATCAAATGCTTTTCTCATGTCTCCTTTGGGAATCTCCAAATTACCTCGAAAATAATTTCCTTCTATTCGGAGTCTATATCCTTTTTGAGGAATTGCCACACCGATAAAATTTCCTTTAATCGAATTGTCTATTCCGTGTACAGTTCCCGTGTCCACAAAAGATTGGTGCGCTTCTTTCACATTGGAAAGATTTTTCCTCTTTGTGTAGTCCAAATACATGGACGGCATCAACAACAATATATATAACAGTAATAAGCTTCCTACCACTCCGGCTATTCCAATACTGAAGAAAAATAACTTTCTTTTCAATTTCATCTACTTTACCTCCATCCGATAGCCTACTCCGATTACAGTTGTGATACAGGCGATCGGTATTTTCTTTCGCAGATTTTTTATATGGGCATCAATAATCCGATCACTGCCGAAATATTCTTCGTGAAAAATCTGTTCAATCAGTTGTTCTCTTGTATAAACCCGTCCTTTCCCTTCCTGCAGTGCTTTCAACAATAAAAATTCACTTACCGTCAGATTCAGATCTTCTCCGTCATAATATGCTTTATACCGTTTTTCATCTATTATCAGCCCCCGCTTACACAATTGCGGTTCCTCTCCTATTCTATGAAGCAACACATCCATCCTTTTTAACAAAATGATCGGAGATGCCGGTTTGGTAATGTAATCATCTGCATAAAAATTAAAAGCTTCCACCTGAGTAGCAATATCATCATATGCCGTCAACATAATTACTCCCATAGAAGACTGCATATCCGTTCGAATATATTCCAACACCTCCAGACCGCTTTTCCCGGGAACTCGAATATCTAAAATCCCCAGATCATAGTGCTCCCTCCTCAATGTTTCGATTGCCTCTTCCCCAGTCTCACATTCTGTTACCTCATGTCCTGCTACTCTTATATACTCACAAAGTACCTCTCTGATAGTCTTTTCATCTTCTAAAAACAGTATCTTTGCCATACTCTCCTCCTTTGTTTTCTATATCTTATCACAAGCATATGAAGATGAAATGAATCTCACGTGAAAGCAATGGCATGCAAATACTACATAAAATCTTCATGAAACATTATGAGATTTTTCCTCTCATCCTATGCTATTATTCTAATTACTATTGTATACAATAATTATTTCAGAAGAAAATTGGAGGAAAAAAGAAAGAAACAAAGAAAATCAAAAGCGCTATTCTACTTATTGGCAGGATAAGCTAAATAACTCACATGTATGACAATCTTTATTAAACACAAGCTTTTAGTCACCATTAGGAAGAATGGAACATTTAACAGGATGTTTATCATTGTTTGTAACTTCATTAATCATTTTACAAAAGACCTGATATAGCAGTCTTTGTAAAAATTTATTTAAGAAAGTATAGAGAAATCGATTGTGAGAAAACTTATTTTTTTATTTGCTATCCTTTTCATTTTCAATACAAGCATAGCTGTAGCTCAGAATACAGAGGGACGAGATGTAAGCAACAACGTAACAGAGCTTACCGTACTCATATGTTAGGAGTGTGTGTTTTTCTACTAAAAAGATCCTTGGAAATAGCAATTATTTAATAAATTATATATAGATTTTTTCTTAATTTTCTATAAAATCGTCGTTTTTGAGCACTTTGGGACGCATTTCTCATCTGTTAATTTTCTTTCAAATAAATTAGCTGTCAAAATAATCCCAAAAAGTCCCAGGCAAAAGCCTGGGACTCCAGTATTTATGCGGGCAACAGGACTTGAACCTGCACGGTCTCCCACTAGAACCTAAATCTAGCGCGTCTGCCAATTCCGCCATGCCCGCCTATATAAGAATGTTTGATTCCAAACACTTGAATATGGTATCATGTTATCCATTCTGATGTCAATATATTTTTAGACACTTTCCTTCACATGTTGTTCATGTTTTATCCTTATAATACTAAGCAAACTCATAGATAGAAAGGGGAATTTATGAAAGCACTTTTTTCTCAAATCGACTCCATATTACCGAATCAGTCTGTATTTATTATTGCTGCCTACCATACCGTTTTATTGATACTTTCTATTGTCATTATAGGACTATTAATTGGCTATATCAGTTCTGCACTGACAGGATTACTTGCCTCCCTAACCACCGTTTCAATTGCCAATATCATTCGAAACTACCTTACCTATCCCGGCACGGTTATCCATGAACTGTCCCATGTGGCATTTGCCGCAATTACCGGTGCCAGGATTACAAAGATTACTCTGATCCCAAAAGGAAGTACGCTCGGAAGTGTTCATTTTATTCCAAGAGGGAATAAAATAACAAAAGGACTACAGATGACATTTGCCTCTGTAGCCCCTGTTCTTTCCGGATTGATACTGATCTACTTCCTTATTAATATATGGAAGCATCTATACTCTCCGTGGCAGTATGTACTTACCGTCTATTTACTTGTCTGCATCCTGCTTCACATGAATCTCAGTATACAGGACATACAAAATGCATTAAGAGGATTACCCTGCACCATGTTGATTCTGTATCTCTTATTTCTGATTCTCTCGTTTTGAAATGACTCTGGCAATATGAATTCCGGAAGCACCTGCTTGTGCAAGACCGCGTGTAATACCGGCGCCGTCTCCAATCGCAAAGAAATTCGGATGAACTGTTTCTAAATCTTTTGTAAGTTCCGGTCTGGAAGAATAAAATTTCACTTCCACTCCATATAGTAAAGTATCATAATTTGCAGTTCCCGGTGCCAACTTGTCCAGTGCATAAATCATCTCAATAATATCATCCAGCTGACGTTTCGGAATAGCTAAAGACAGATCTCCCGGAACGGCCGCTGTCAGAGTCGGTTTGGTATAGGACTGGGACAAACGATGCTCGTTTGTTCGAACCCCCTTTACCAAATCTCCGAAACGCTGCACCAAAACACCACCTGCAAGCATATTGGAAAGCGATGCAATATGTTTTCCATAGCGATAAGGTTCATTGAAAGGTTCCGTAAAACGATTTGATACCAGAAGTGCAAAATTAGTATTTTCACTGTGCAATGCCCTGTCAGCATAAGAATGCCCGTTTACTGTATTGATCCCTTCTACCGCTTCCGCAACTACATGTCCATATGGATTCATACAGAACGTACGAACCTTATCTCCGTAAGTAGAGGTTCTATACACCAGCTTTGATTCATATACAATATCTGTAATGTGTTCAAACACCTTGGCAGGCAGTTCTACACGAACTCCGACATCCACCTGATTATTCAACAGCTTCATTCCCAGTTTGCTGCACTGTTTTGCAAACCATTCCGCACCGCTCCTTCCTGGTGCCGCTACTAAATATCTGCAGGAAACAGACTCTCCTTTTTTCATGCTGAGCATATAACCCTCATCGATTTTTTCAAAACTCTCCACTTCTGCCAGAAAACGAAACTCCACCTGATCTTTCATATCTTCATATATATTTGTCAGAATCTGCAAATTTTTTTCCGTTCCCAGATGCTTACAGCGAGCCTGTAAAAGATGAAGATCATACTTTAAAGCTTCTTTTTCCAACTCTTGAGCCTTCGGTGTCTGTGTCGAATATACCTCTGTCGTTGCCCCGTGTGCCACATTCACCTTATCTACATAATCAATCAGATCCATTACTTCCTTTGCAGGGATGTAGTCTGTCAACCAACCTCCGAACTCTGTTGTAAAATTGAATTTTCCGTCTGAAAATGCTCCGGCTCCGCCGAATCCGCACATAGTGGAACAGACGCTGCAATGAATACATTCTGTTACCTTTCCCGCCACAATCGGACAGCTTCTTGTATAAATATCCGGTCCTTGATCTACTATAATAATCTTTAAATCGGGATTTCGCTTTGCCAGCTCATATCCGGCATAGATTCCGGCTTCTCCTGCTCCGATAATTGCCACATCAAATCGTTCCATATTATTATCTCCATCTCTGTTCCGGTGCTTCAAAGCACCTGTCTTTTATATGCTCCCACCAAACAATATTCGTCTCTGCCATCGATTTTGACACATCGATAATCCTCTGATTACGAGACCCTCGAAACTGCAGTCCGATATCTTTTTTCTCTGTCTGAAACTCCCCATCCACTAAAATATCAATAAGGCTAAGCATTTCTTCCGTATACTCACAATAAGCCCGAGTGGAACTTTCTCTCCACCCGGACAGTTCCTCAAACAAATACCCGGTAAAACACCAGACGTCCTTATTCGGAAATGTTTCTTTTACTTTTTTCAAAAACGGAAGCAGTATCTTTTGATTCTCCGGTTCAAAAGGTTCCCCTCCCAATAGTGTAAGTCCTTTTATATAATCAGGATGAAGTGCCTCTAGTAATTCCTGTACAGTGTCTTCCGTAAATAAAGAACCATAGTTAAAATCCCATGTTTCCGGCTGAAAACATTCCTGACAATGGTGGGTGCATCCGGATACAAACAGAGTCACCCGTACCCCGGGACCATTTGCAACATCCATCTTTTTAATCATTCCGTAATGCATGATTCTCCTCCTTCTTTGTCACTGTCCGTACAGAACAAAAGAGTATTTTTCTATTAGAAAAATACTCTTTATTATAGCATGACTGCATTTTTTTTCATATATTTAAGATCAAGTTTCTATCTTTCTCTTATTTTGTGTATTAAAAATTTATACATCCTATACTGCTTTTTGCTTTGCTATCTCAGAATAGAGGTCATCTACTGTCTTCATTTCCGCAATCTTTTGATTATCAATCTCAACCCCATACAGTTCTTCTATATCACAAAGTATTTCAACTATATCATATGATGTAAGCCCCAAATCTACTACCAGTTCCGAATTTCCCTTTATTTTACTTTCCTCTATATCTGTATACTCCGACAGATATTTAATCAGCTTTTCCATGTATGGCGTCCTTTCTTATGACTTTTCCAAGTCGATTTCTCTTAAAATCTTCTGTCCTGAGATGAAACTTCCTTATTTGATTTGTTTGTACCCAGATAAAGTTTTATTAAGGGCTTCGATTTTGCTCGCTATAATATCGGTAAGATCTCTTGTATTGCTGTCTTGATATTCATCTTCAAGTACAATTTCCGCAACAAGTATTTGATTTCTTGCAAGTTTCTCGTCGTAAATCAAGACTTCTTTTACCTCTTCAAAAGACTCAAGCAGAAGTTCCAGTTCTTCCGGAGATATATTATTGCCGTCGTCGAGAACTATTAAGTTGCTTTCCCTTCCCGTTATAAAGAGGTTGTTGTCATCGTCTATATATCCGGTATCCATAGTGCTGAACCAACCGTCAGCGTCTATTTGTGAATCTGATACATGATTGCCGTAGCCGTTCATGACAATGCTTCCCTTTACTTTTATCAAGCCGTCTTCAATTTTCACTTTGCAATATTCATCCAAATTCACTTTACCCACTGACCCGATCGGACTCTCTTCACTTGCACACGATACAACAGGAGAGCACTCTGTTATACCGTAGCCATATTATAAGGTTTTGTAAAGTGTGTCCTGTGATAATTGACTGAACTGCAGGATATATACTCCTCATTATCCGGAATTAACACCTTATATTCCTGCTTCGAGTTTCCAATCATCTGAAAGTACTTCAGTTTCTTGTAGTTACTTGCAAAAAACGAGTCATTCGCCGTTTCACATCTGGAATTAAGCGAAAACGTATCAATCCAGAAAGTTACAAGTTTTTTTTGATTTGTCTATATACACCTGCATTTTGTCAGGTGCTCCGACAAATACAAACTCTTTCATATAAAACTCATTCAGTCTGCTCAATTCCTTTATATTAGATTCTTCATTTCTGAAACTAAAAAATACCTGACTTCATCTTCCTGCAAAACCTCATTTTCCAATGACGGATATACAGCTGTACAGGTTGCATGCCTCAAAACATTTCTCGGAATCGATGTTTCTTTCAGAACCTCATTCATTACATCTGCAGAAGTGTGATTAGAAGCAAATTTTTCGTAGATGTCTATATTGTTATTCAATTTATTTTGGAACAGATATAGTGAGGAAAGTTTTCAAAATATCCGCCTTTGACATATTCGGAAACAGGAAACAGCACAGGATATACTTCCTCGATGACTTTACCGAAATTTTTATAAGCAAATTCATTTATCTTTTTGTCAAAATATTCGTATATTCTCAAAAAAATATCTGAATATGAGAATGCTCCGGGCGCCAGTTCTCTTACAATCCTGTTTTTGACAAGTTCCTCAAAGATATTTTTTGAATTTATGGTTTCATTCTCCGTGAAATCTTCAATTACAACATTATCAAGCTCGGATCCCTGCATGAAATCGATTATATCGGACAGTCTGATTAATTCATTTTTAATTTCATCGTTGTACTCCTCATCGCAGATGATTGTCACCTCATTCTCTCTTTTCTCAAAGCTCTTAACTTTTGGTGAGACATATGGAATCATATCGAAGAATACTCTTAAATCGTCTTTCTTAAGATTTTCTACAGTAAAATCAAACATCTTCACTCCTTTACCCATTTTGTTTCTAAAATATATTGCAGCCCCGGTTTCAATAAATAGAAATTACATATTTTCATTGAATTTTTATTTATTTCTGCCCTATAGTTTTTTCAAACTAACCGTATAGCAACACACTTATATTGCACTTTTCAATACATTTCTCCAATAAATTTTGTTGCAAAATATAGTATATCACACAATATTTTTTTATTTGTGCTGTTTTCATCCTATTTTTTTGTTAAATTAAGCATATTAATACATGGTTTTTTATACATTTTGTCATATAAATAATAGGTGTAAAACGAATCTTTCCATCAGAAAAGAGCATGGGCAAATAGAACCATATCTGTCCGAAATACGAAAAAGCAGCTGCAGTTCCGATAAAAATCGATGCTGCAACTGCTTTTTTATATTAAAAACAAGATGAACATTCTATACAAAACCGTCTCTGTCCATTTACACAGACAGATCCGCCGGCATTCTTTTCCATTCTCTTCTCAAAAAAATCATAGTCGTACTGAAAGCAATAATATCCACTGCCGGTCCCGCATAGATGACGCCATCCACACCAAAGAAATACGGCAGAATCACAATCAAAGGAAGTAGAACAATTACCTGTTTGATCAAAGATAACAGTGCTCCGATTTTTGCTCTTCCGATTGCCTGAAAAAACGTTGTAGAAGAAATCTGGATTCCGTTTAACATAGTAAAAATCAAAAAGATTCGTATAAACTTTATTCCAAATTGGAAATACAGATCACTCCCGCTTCCGAACAACTCCAAAATTTGTCTTGGAAAGATCTCAAATCCTAAAAATGCAATAAGAGAGATTGCAAATGCAGACTTCCACAACAATTTCAAAGTGCCCTGCACACGTTCTAAGTTTTTAGCTCCGTAATTAAAACCGAAAATCGGTTGTGCTCCCTGTACCAAGCCGATAATAACTGCAATAAAGATAGAATTGACTTTTGTGACAATTCCTGCAATCGCAATGGTAACATCACTTCCATAGACCGATCTTCTCCCATAGCTACGAAGCATATTGTTGGTTACTACCTGAATAATCATCATGGAAAATTGAAAAATGAAAGACGATGATCCGAAACTGATAATTCTCCTGATTGCTTCCGAATCCAACTCGAAACTGCTCTTCGTGAGTGTTACTGACTGAAACTGAAACAGATATTTTGCAAAACACAACGCCGCTACCACTTGACTGATCAGAGTTGCGATTGCAGCCCCTCTGATTCCCCAATCAAACACAAAGATAAAGATCGGATCCAGAATCGTATTTAGAACGGCTCCGATTACAATTCCCATCATAGAATAAGTCGAAGAGCCGTCTGCACGGATCAACGGATTAACACTAAAGGTAAACATTAAAAACGGTATCCCGATTGCAGTAATCCGCGTATAGGAAATAGCGTAGCCCATAGTGGCGTCCGTTGCTCCGAATAAGAGCAGAATCGGTTTTAATAACAACAAGACTGCTACCAGAACTATCACACCGATAGTGGTGGCAATCCGAATCCCGTTTCCAACCATCTTGGATGCAGACTCTTCCTCTCCTTTTCCCATGCAAAGATTAAAATTAGATGCGGCTCCTATTCCACACATCAAACCGAATGCCAGACAAATAGTAGTCAGGGGAAATGCAACGCTGGTAGCCGCATTCCCCAGATATCCGATTCCTTGTCCGATAAAGATCTGATCCACAATATTGTATAAAGAATTCACTACATTTGCGATAATTGCCGGAACCGCCATAGATCTCAGCAGCTTTGGCAGTGGCATTTCTGCAAACTTATTGTGCTCCATTTCTATATCCCTCACTTCCTGAACTTTAAACTAGCGCTCCCATTTTTCACACAAAGAAGTAATCTGATCCGCCAGTTTTCCCAAATCTTTATTTGCGCCGCTTTTGTAACTCTGTACAATCGACTGTAACCTCTGCTCCGCTGATTGTAAACGGGAAAATGCGGTGCTCTCTCTTTCTTGCGGTGCAGAAATCGGAATTCCGACCGTCTCTTCTATAATGCAGTTATTTGCCAGATCGTAAATCGTTCCGCTGAACGGTGCAAAAGTCTCCAACTTATAACGATCGGAAACAAGCTTTGCAAAGGTGTCACAAATCTTATCTTCACCATGTACTACAAATACTTTTTGAGGTTTTTCCTGAAACCCTTCTATCCAATGAAAAAGTCCCTGCTGATCTGCATGTCCGCTGATTCCCTGAAGCTGGCAGATATGAGCCTGTACAGAGATCTTCTCTCCAAACAATTTAATCGTATCCGCTCCGTCTATCAATGCTCTTCCCAGTGTTCCGATTGCCTGATATCCTACAAACAGGATCGTACTCTCTTTTCTCCAAAGGTTATGCTTTAAATGATGTTTAATTCTTCCGGCATCACACATACCGCTTGCCGAAATGATTACCTTGCTTTCTGCATCTGCGTTGATAAACTTAGAATCTTCGCTGGTTAAAGAAAAGCGCAATCCAGGAAATTGAATCGGATTCATCTTTTTTCGTACCAGCTCCAACGCCTCTTCATCATAACAATCATGATAGTGCTCCTTAAAAATAGTAGTTGCTTCCACTGCCAAAGGACTGTCTACATATACCGGAAAATTCTTATGACCATGTACCAACCCCTGTTCTTTGATCTGTCTGATAAAATACAACAATTCCTGTGTTCTTCCAACTGCAAACGAAGGAATAACCAAATTGCCGCCTCTGTCGAAGGTTTGCTGGATCAAAGCTGCCAACTCCTTTGTATAATCCTGCATAGGCGGATGGTTTCGATCTCCGTAGGTAGATTCTATCACTACATAATCAGCTGATGAAATCAGCGTCGGATCCTTGATCAACGGTTGATGTGAGTTCCCTATATCTCCTGAAAATACAATCTTCTTTTCCACTCCGTTCTCATTTATCCATATCTCAATAGCCGCCGAACCCAATAAATGCCCTATATCACGAAAACAAACCGTTATCTCATCTGATAGTTGTATTTTCTTTTCATACGGGCAGGCAACAAACCGTTCAATCACTCCTAATGCATCTTCCATAGAATACAGAGGCACAAACGGCTTTTTCCCCGCACGTTTTCCCTTACGATTTCTCCATTCCGCTTCAAATTCCTGAATATGTGCACTGTCTCTTAACATAATATTACAAAGATCGCACGTAGCCGCTGTTGCGTAAATCTGCCCCTTAAATCCTCTTGCATATAAGAGCGGAAGATTTCCGGAATGATCGATATGAGCATGCGTCAAAAGTACAAAATCGATATCAGATGCCGGCTTCGGCAATTCGATATTCTCATAAAAATTCGGTCCCTGTTCCATCCCGTAATCAATTAAAAATGTTTTATTTCCTGCTTCGATCATATGGCAACTTCCGGTTACTTCATGATCGGCTCCAATAAATGTTAAATTCATAAAATCCTCCCCTCACAATATGTTCCGTTTATTACCATTATACTATATTTTATCAAAATAAAAGTATCTATTCTTTGGAGCGTTCACTTAGGGATTATTGAAAACAAGTAATTTTTGAGTGACGTCTTCAAACGGTGCCAACGGAATAACGCCCACACAAGAGTAGAAATGCTCCTGTGTGGGCGTTTTCACTTGCCTGTTTAATAGATAACCGTCACAGTAATATCATTCTCAATCTCTAAAAATAATTTTCCATCAAAGCATTTTTCTGATAAAACAGCATTGATGACAGTTTCTGGGGTAGTGTCAAATTAATTTCGCAAATTCAAATCATCGGTAGCTGAGCGTCAGCCTATCGCCAGCTGGTTTTCGGTTTCAAGGTCATAGAGGTGCTTCATGTTGAGGTATCGCTTCTGGCCCCAATCGTTGGATGCCACATAACGAAGGCGGGCACATACCAACATCAAAGCACTGTTGCCATCTGGGAATGCGCCTATGGAACGTGTACGTCTGCGTACCTCACGATTCACCCGTTCTGTCAGGTTATTGATGCGGATCCGATGCCAGTGCTGTACAGGAAACTCCATGTAGGTCAATGTTTCTTCGATGCCGTCCTCCAGCTTCTTTGCTGCAGCAGAAAGTTTCATCTCGCGAAGTTTGGCCACTACCATCTTTGCCTTTTCCCTGGCAGCCTGCTTGTCTTCCTGGGAATGGATGGCCTTCAGCATTCGGATGACTTCCTGCATCTTCATACGAGGAATGACGCTGAAGATGTTGCGGTAAAAATGAACGGTACATCTCTGGTAGCGTGCCTCGGGAAATACTTCCGGAATGAATTCGAGCATGCCCAGGCACTTGTCACCAATGACCAGACGGACACCTGAAAGCCCACGTTCTTTGAGATAAACGAAGAAGCTTTTCCAGCTTTCGTGATCTTCCTTCATGCCTTCGGCAGCACCGATGATCTCACGGTAGCCATCTTCAGTGACACCGATAGCGATAAGGACAGATACGTTCTGGATCTCGCCTCCCCAGCAACGCTTCAGATAGATGCCATCCACATAAACGTAGGGATATTCTCCTGAAAGGGGACGCATGCGCCACTCTTCGATGTGCTCATAAGCCTTCTTGTTGAGGTTGCTGATGGTCCCCGGAGATACCTTTGAATCCCAGAGAGCCTCCGTGACATCTTCGATACGGCGGACCGAGACGCCGGCCAGATACATTTCGATAAGAGCTTCCTCAACGGATGATTCTCTCCGACGGTATTTTTCAATGATGGCGGTCTCGAACTGAACACCTTTGAGCTTTGGGACGTGAAGGGTGACGTCGCCCGAAGAAGTCGTAAAGTTTCGATCATAATGGCCGGAACGGTATCCCTGGCGCTCAGCAGAGCGCTGGTACTTATCAGCCCTGACCAGCTCATCAGCCTCATGATCCGGCAGAGCGTTGAGTGTCTCCTCAACACTGTTTCTGACCAGATCCTTAAGATTGTTCTTTATGAGATCTTCGTTTAACTGTATAATGTTACTAGACATAGTTTATTGTCTCCTTCGTATTATTTTGTGTGCTAGCTTAATTTTACCAATGGCAATAGACTGTGTCTATTTTGTTGTTCATTTGAATTTGCGAAACTTATTTTACCTTATCTTCATAAGCTAACTCCCCTCTTTTCAAAGAGAGTTTTTATACTGTTTTTTTGACAATAGATAAGGAAATCTCCCCCATCAAAGTACGCCGACGTCCTTGGTTCTTTTTTATATTTTTGCATCTCCATTACCTCCTCTATCAGTAAACGGACAGAAAAGATGATTTTAAGAACCAAAAATTTAAAAAAGAATATAAAAAAATAATACCTACCAAGGATTTCTCCCTAGTAGGCATTATCTAATATTATGTTGATTACTACGCTAGCTTATTTCGCGTGTTTTTTTCTGAAGTATCCTGTGATAGCAAGTGCAAGTGCTGATAATCCTAATACAATTCCATATATGAATAGATTTGAATTATCTCCTGTTTGTGGTAACTTGGTGTTTGCTATAGGTTTCTGTGGTTTGTTAGCCTTTGGCTCTTTCAATCCGTCTCTTAGACTCTTTTGGAACTTCTTAATCGCTTTTTCCAGTTTGTCCTTTTGAGCGTCAACATCCGCCTGCTTAGCGTTCTCATCTTCGTTCACTTTCTTTGCTTCCGAAATTGCATCTTCGAGCGCTTTTTTTTCATCAGCCGTAGTCCACTTATTTTGAGGGTCTACATCTTTTCCGTCAGTGCTCGTCTTGATATCTTTCTTCGCTTCTGTAGCCGCTTTTATCGCTTTTTCCAGTTCGCTCTTGTTAGCCTTTG
>CAMYAO010000015.1 GCA_947253885.1 uncultured Clostridium sp. | reverse complement strand
TGTTACCTCCACATTCTTTTTTATTTTGAATGTCCGCAAAATCCGTCCTACATCGCTAAAACAGGGAGATCTCTTTATATCCGTATATTGTTTATAATAATCATCATATGCAACATAGTTTCTTAATCTCTCTATTTACTTTTACTTCCATAAACCCCTTTTCCTGTCTGCTGTTTTACTGCAGCTACAAGCACAAGCATATTAAAAACAGGTGCTCCTACATAGTGTCATACCATAACCGCAGGTACAACATCTGTATTTATTGACGGAGGAGAGGCTGCAAACACGGAAAATATAACGTAGCCACATACCATAATCGCGCTCTCAAGACATACAGCATCATAAGGTTTGAGAAATCCCTTTTGCTATTAGTTAATATTTAATTTTAGATTGTTTCTAAAAAAAAGAATAGTGAAACTTCCAGAAATGGATATCGATGTCTTATACAACACGAGATACAATGCGAAAAGAAAAAAACCCGCTGAAATAGCGGGTTACTGCAATGGAGATGAGGGGAATCGAACCCCTGTCCGAAATCAAATTCACCGTTCTTCTACGAGTGTAGTCACTGCTTTAACATTCCCTCCGTGAAACACCCAGTAACAGGTTTCTCACTTCAGTAGCTTCATAATACGCCCGTACACGCAAAGCTTAGTGCACGTCGTTTCCTACATTAGATGATGCCCGGTCTTATAAGTGTAGGTGCAGATAAGCGGACAAATAGCCGCGATTAGGCAGCTAATGCTAATTGATTATTATCTTTAGCGTTTAATTTTAAGTTTGGCATTTAACGCATCCCGTACGACTCGCTTCACCAGCTTCAGAAACCCCGTCGAAACCAGTACATCCCCGAATATTATAGATACAAACTAGTATAGGCACACACCATTTATCTAGTCAAGGCTTTCTTATAAATTTTTCACCTTAAAATCTCTTTGCGCTTCCCTCCTTTGATCTTTTCTTGCTATATCCTGGCGCTTATCGTAAAGCTTCTTTCCTCTTGCCAATCCGATTTCCACTTTAATCAGACTTCCTTTTAAATAAACCTTCAAAGGTACCAGGGTAAGCCCTTTTTCTGCAATTTTTTGTTCCAGCTTCAGTATTTCAAACTTATGCATTAATAATTTTTTAGGACGAAGCGGATCCTTGTTGAATATATTTCCCTTTTCATAAGGACTGATATTCATGCCGTATACCACCAGCTCGCCCTTATCAATCCGTATAAATGCTTCCTTGATACTGCACTTCCCCATTCGAACAGATTTTACCTCAGTTCCGTGCAGCTCAATTCCTGCTTCATATTTATCATCAATAAAATATTCGTGGTAGGCTTTTTTATTATTTGCAATTAATTTAATCGTGTCTTTTGCCATTTTTCTTTCTATCCTCATCTTTCGGCAGTATAAAATCAATTGTTCGAAGTAATCGATCTGTATGTTCCAACTGTACCGTTATTTCCTGACCCAGCTCATAAATCTTCCCGGTTCGTTCTCCGATCAACTGAAAGGTCTGCTCATTAAAATGATAATAATCATCCTGTAAAGAAGTAATATGAACCAGTCCTTCTACCGTATTGTGTAATTCTACATAAATTCCAAAAGCAGTCACTCCCGAAATCACACCTGTAAAAGTTTTTCCTATAAACGGCTCCATATACTCTACTTTTTTCAGCTTGACTGTTTCTCTTTCCAGCTCTTCCGCTCTTCTCTCCCGTTCACTGGATTTCAGAGAAATCTCGGGCAAGATGCTTTCATAATGAGCAATGCGCTCTTTCGTAAGGGGCCTCCTTATATTCTCTTTTATAATACGATGTATCTGCAGATCCGGATAACGTCTGATAGGAGAAGTAAAATGACAATAAAAAGGTGCCGCCAGACCGAAATGACCGATACACTCCGTCTGATATCTCGCTTGTTTCATAGATCTCAAAGTGATTTTGGAAATCATTGCTTCTTTCGGATCCCCTTTAATCGCCTGTAACAGCTGCTGTAACTGTATAGGTTTTATCTCGTCATCAGAAACTGTTAAATGGTAACCGAACTGATTGATCAGTGTACACAATGCTTTGATTTTTTCTGTATCCGGTCTTTCATGCGTACGATAGACAAACGGTAATCCTCTCTTTTCAAATTCCCTCGCCACCGTCTCATTTGCAAGCAACATAAAATCTTCAATGAGCTTTGTTGCATCATTTCGATCGTACGCCTTTATCTCAATCGGCTTTCCTGTATCACTTAAAACTATCTTTGTCTCAGGAAAATCAAAATCAACGGCTCCCCGTTGTTCTCTCCCGGAACGAATCAGATCAGACAGTGCTTTCATATCCTCCACCATATTTCCAAGAGGATAGCTTGCCTTTGCCTCCCGATCACCCTGTATCATTTTATTAACTGTTGTATAATCCATACGATAATCCACATGGATAACCGACTCCACAATACGATGACGATATACCATACCTTCTGAATCTACTTCCATAAAACAACTCAATGCCAGTCGATCCACTCCTGCATTCAGAGAACAGATTCCATTAGAAAGTTCTACCGGAAGCATCGGTACTACTCGATCTACAACATATATACTGGTTCCTCTTTTCAGTGCCTCTCTGTCCAATGTCGAAGTTTCCTGCACGTAATTACTTACATCCGCTATATGCACTCCGAGCAAAAAGGAACCGTCCATCCTTCTTTCCAAAGTAATTGCATCGTCTAAATCCTTTGCATCTTCTCCGTCAATCGTAATTGTAAGCTTATCTCTTACATCCTCACGTCCGTTAAAATCAGACTCCAATACATGATCCGGACAACGCCTTGCCTGCTTTTGCACCTTTTCGGAAAATTCCAACGGAATCCCGGACTCCTTTAGGATCGACATAATATCCGTTCCTACTTCTTCCGGCATACCGATAATCTCTATAATTTCCCCTTCCGGCTTTTTCTTTTTAAAAAAATCTGTAATACGGGCCACTACCTTTTGCCCGTTTAACGCATTTAGGTCTCTTCCTTTGGGAATAAAGAGATCGGACAATAATTTAGGATTGTCTGCCACCACAAACCCGAAATTGGAAGACTTCTGATAAGTTCCCACAAAAGTATGCTGACCACGCTCCACAATCTTCGTAATCTTCCCTTCTTTTCTTTTTCCAGTGGAAGGAATCTGTATAAGTTCTACAGTATCTCCGTTTATAGCAGTACTTTGATAGTCGGCCGGCACAAAAATATCCTCCGGCTCACCTTCTACCGTCACAAAACCGAACCCTCTCGGATGTGTAGATAATACCCCTACATATTTTTTCTGTTTTAATTTTTTTTCCTTTAATCTTCTGTTTTTTCTTTTTCTATGCATTCTGCCGGATCATCCTCAAACTCCCTAATTGAAAAAAGCTACCACATTGTGGTAGCTTCATTATCCTTTAAGACCAAAATCCCATATTAAGCACTAAAGCTAATCCTAAGAACAGGAATAAAAGTACTCTTGTGGACTTAATCAGGACACCCTCTGCCGAACGTCCCTTGTTCTTACTCCAATAAGAGTCTGTGTTAGAAGCCATACCGCCTAATGTACCGAGACCGGCTGACTTTCCTTCCTGCATTAAAACGATAATGCTTAAGATAATGGAAACTACAATAAAACCTATATCTGCAATGACTTTTAATGTTGCCATGTTCTAACCTCCCTAAATTTATTTATACATAATCATTAGAACTATATCACATATGTTTTATTTTTTCAAGAGATAAAAGGTCTCTTTAGGAAATCCAAAGAGACCCTTCCTTTATACATTAATTTCCACTTTTATTCCAAGCTGATTTTTATTTGCTTCCAATACCGGCTGTACCATATTTTTAAGAAAAGCTTCTACCTGCTCTTTTGCTCTTCCGATATAACGTTCCGGCTGCATTGCTGATTGAAGTTCTTCCAACGATAGTCCAAAATCCTTATCCTTTGCAATTAACTCCAACAGATTGTTATCCAGTCCTTCTTCCTTGACATTACGTCCGGCTTCCATGGAAAGAGTACGAATCCGCTCATGAAGCTCCTGACGATCTCCACCTTTCTTTACAGCATCCATCATAATATTTTCTGTCGCCATAAACGGTAATTCCGCCATAAGATGCTTTGTGATAACCTTTTCATACACTACCAGACCGTCTACTACATTTAAACACAGGTCTAATACCCCGTCGATCGTCAAAAATCCTTCTGCAATAGATAATCTCTTATTTGCAGAATCATCCAATGTTCTTTCAAACCACTGTGTTGCAGATGTGATTGCAGGATTCAGCGCATCGATCATTACAAAACGTGATAGAGAAGCAATTCTCTCACTTCTCATAGGATTTCTCTTATATGCCATGGCAGAGGAGCCGATCTGCGTCTTTTCAAACGGTTCTTCCACTTCTTTCAGATGCTGCAACAAACGAATATCATTGGACATTTTATGTGCAGAAGCGGCAATTCCCGCAATAACATTCAGAACTCTTGTATCCACCTTACGGGAATATGTTTGTCCGGAGACAGGATAACAATTCCGAAATCCCATTTTTTCTGCAATCATCGGGTCGATTTTATCGATAACTTCCTGATCTCCGTTAAACAACTCCAAAAAGCTTGCCTGTGTTCCGGTAGTTCCTTTGGAACCCAATAATTTCAAAGTGGACTGTACATACTCCAGATCCTCTAAATCCATTAAAAACTCCTGCAACCATAATGTTGCTCTCTTTCCGACACTGGTTGGTTGTGCCGGCTGAAAGTGTGTAAATCCCAAGGTTGGAGTTGCCTTATATCTGTCTGCAAACTTTGCCAGTTCATCGATCACACTGATCAATTTCTTATGAACCAGACTCAACGCTTCATTCATTATAATAATATCCGTATTGTCTCCGACATAACAGGAAGTTGCTCCCAAATGAATAATTCCCTTTGCTTTCGGGCACTGCACTCCATAGGCATATACATGTGACATTACATCATGACGTACAATTTTCTCTCTTTCTTTTGCAACTTCATAATTGATATCATCTTTATGTGCCTTTAATTCTTCAATCTGCTCCTGGGTAATATCGAGTCCCAACGCCTTTTCTGTCTCGGCTAAAGCAATCCAAAGTCTTCTCCAAGTACGGAATTTCATATCAGGAGAAAATATATACTGCATCTCTTTACTGGAATAACGTTCTGATAATGGACTTGTATAACGGTCTGTACTCATTTAATTTCTTCCCTCTCTCAACTATTTATCATATTCACCGCGAATGTCTTCTTCCGGAGGATCCAGCGGATATACTCCGGTAAAACAACCCTTGCAAATCGGCAGATTTCCGGAAATCTCAGGTAAACGATCTACACTCAGATATCCGAGACTGTCCGCTCCGATCAGTTCTCTGATATCTTCTGTCGTACGATTGTGTGCGATCAACTGCTCTCTTGCAGGAATATCCGTACCGAAATAACAAGGATGTAAAAATGGAGGTGAACTGATCCTCACATGTACTTCTGTCGCACCTGCCTCTTTCAACATTTTTACGATTAATCCGGAAGTCGTACCCCGTACGATCGAGTCATCTATCATAATCACTCTTTTTCCTGCAACCGCCTCTTTTGCCACATTCAGTTTTACTCTTACACTGGTTTCTCTTGATTTTTGCTTCGGCTTAATAAAAGTTCTTCCGACATAGCTGTTTTTTATAAACGCAACACCATACGGAATCCCGGACTCAAGTGCATATCCCAAGGCAGCTGCATTTCCGGATTCCGGAACTCCGACTACCAGATCTGCCTCCACACCGGTATCTCTAGCCAGAAAAGCTCCTGCTTTCATTCTGGATGCATTGACACTGACTCCGTCAAAATGACTGTCCTGACGGGCGAAATAAATATATTCAAATACACATCTTCCCTGACAGGCTTCCTCAACTGCATTTGTCATATCTGATTCAATACGTCCATCCTTATATACCGTCACAACTTCTCCGGGTTTTACATCTCTGATAAAGGTAGCTCCTGTTGTATCCAAAGCAGCTGTTTCAGAAGTAATGATATAAGAATTTCCTTTTTTTCCGATACAAAGAGGTTTAAAACCGTAAGGATCTCTTGCTCCGATCAGCTTTTGGGGACTCATCACAACCAGAGAATAGGCTCCTTTAATTTTTGCGGAAGCCCGCTGAACCGCCTTTTCTGCAGACTCTACATTCAATCGCTCTCTTGCAATCATATATGCAATTACTTCTGTATCGATTGTTGTTTGAAAAATAGCACCGGTATATGACAATTCTTTTCGAAGCTCATTTGCATTGATCAAATTACCGTTGTGTGCCAATGCCAATGTACCTTTTACATAATTGATTACAAGCGGCTGTGCATTGGCTCTTGTCGATGCTCCCGCCGTAGAATAGCGTACATGTCCGACACCGATATCCCCACACATACTATCCAGGGTTTCAGAATCAAAGACTTCATTTACCAAGCCCATATCCTTATGTACCGTTACCTTTCCTTTCGGACCGTAGGTTTCAGATACTGCGATACCGGAACTTTCCTGTCCTCTGTGCTGTAATGCAAACAGACCGTAGTAAATGGTAGACGCAACATCATTGCCGTCTAAATCGTACATTCCGAACACTCCGCACTCTTCCTTCAGTCCGGACCATTCCTTTGTATTGCTATCCATCTCTCTCATTAGTTAAACTTTTCTCCTGTTAATAACCCATAAGCTTCTTTATATTTATCTACTGTCTTATCAATGATCTCATCCGGCAGTAAATAATCACTGTCCGGATTTGCCTTTAACCAATCACGTACAAACTGCTTATCATAGGAAGGCTGTGATTTTCCGGCTTCATATCCCTGTACCGGCCAGAATCTGGAACTGTCCGGTGTCAGCATTTCATCTCCGAGTACTATTCTCCCTTCCTCATCCAAACCGAATTCAAACTTGGTATCTGCAATGATAATTCCTCTTTCTCTTGCATAATCTGCACATTTTTTATAGATGCCGATTGTAAAATCTCTCAATGCCTTTGCATATGCTTCTCCATGTCCCGGAAATGCCTTTTCCAGTACTGTAATGCTTTGCTCAAAGGAAATATTTTCATCATGATCTCCTATCTCGGCTTTTGTAGAAGGGGTATAGATGGGTTCAGGTAATTGTTGAGATTCTTGAAGCCCTTCCGGTAATTGAATTCCGCAAACAGTTCCGTCCTTTTTATAGCTCTCCCAACCGCTCCCGGTAATATATCCGCGCACAATACATTCAATCGGAAGCATATTCAGTTTTTTTACCATCATACTGTTTCCGTCAAACTGTTCTTGTTGAAAAAATTCCGGCATATCCTTTACATCTGCTGAAATCATGTGATTCGGAACAATATCTTTTGTCAAATCAAACCAAAACTTAGACATCTGTGTCAAAATAGCACCTTTTTTAGTGACCTCATTCTTTAAAATCACATCAAATGCAGAGATTCGATCTGTAGCGACCAGCACTAATGCTGTACCAATATCATAGATTTCTCTTACCTTGCCTTCTTTAATCGGCTTCAACTCCTGAACACTCATCCTTATTCCCTTTCTTTTCTTTCAGTTATATCTGTACTGTATCTCTGTTAGTATAATCGGCGAAAAGATTTTCGTCAATTCTCCGCCTCTATTTTATAAGGAGGGAAACACCGGTCATTTCCTTCGGCTGCTCCATTCCCATCATATCGATCAGAGTAGGAACAATATCACACAATCTTCCATTCTCCTTTAATCGATAATTTTTATGATCCGAAATCAGGATAAACGGAACCGGATTTGTGGTATGCGCCGTAAAACTCTCTCCCGTTTTATAATCAATTTCCTGCTCCGCATTTCCGTGATCTGCGCATAAAAACATCTGCCCGCCTGCAGAAAGAACTGCCTCAACTGCTTTTCCCACACAACAGTCTACTGCCTCAATCGCCTTGATTGCCGCAGACAAAACCCCTGTATGTCCTACCATGTCCGGATTTGCAAAATTTATAATAATGACATCGTATTTTCCGCCATGAATTGCTTCCAGCAATCGATCACATACCTCGTACGCACTCATTTCCGGTTTCAGATCATAGGTTGCAACTTTGGGAGAAGGTACTAATATACGATCTTCTCCCTCATTCGGCTCCTCTACTCCACCATTAAAGAAAAAAGTTACATGGGCATACTTTTCTGTTTCTGCAATTCTCGCCTGTGTTTTTCCGTTAGCAGCCAAATATGCTCCAAAGGTGTTGGTAAGTTCTTCTTTTTGGAATGCAATCTGATTATTTAAAATTGTCCCGTCATATTCAGTAAAGCAAACATATGATACTTGTTTACGATTTCCCCGTTCAAACCCGCTGAAATTATCATCACAAAATGCTCTTGTAATTTCCCTTGCGCGATCCGGTCGGAAATTAAAACAGATTACTGCATCTCCGTCCTGAATTCGGGGAACATCTTTTACCACAATCGGTTTGATAAACTCATCGGTTATATTTTCCTGATAAGATTCCAAAACTGCTGTTTCCACATCTGAAACAATTCGACCTGTTCCGTTTGTTAATGCCAGATAAGCCTCTTGGATCCGTTCCCATCGATTATCCCGATCCATTGCATAAAACCGTCCGATTACTGTTGCAATCCTTCCGACTCCGATTGTTTCCATTTTATTTTCTAATTCCCTTATATAAGTGATTCCAGAAGTCGGAGCGGTATCTCTTCCATCCATAAAACAATGTACCGATACATCGGTAAGTCCCATTCGTTTTGCCATTTCAAGCAATCCGTACAGATGGGTATTATGAGAATGCACCCCTCCATCTGATAAAAGTCCGTAAATATGAAGATGCTTTCCTGATTGCCTGATCTGTTCCATTGCAGATTTCAATACCGGATTTTCAAAAAAATCACCGTCTGAAATTGCTTTTGAAATGCGAGTCAATTCCTGATATACAATCCGTCCGGCTCCCATATTCATATGACCCACTTCGGAATTTCCCATTTGTCCGTCCGGAAGGCCGACTGCCAAGCCACTGGCATTTCCCTCCACAAACGGATATTCCTTCATCAAACGATCTATATTTGGAGTCTTTGCCGCATATACTGCATTCGCTTCCGGATTTTTATTTAATCCGAATCCATCTAAAATCATTAATACCGTAGGTTTTTTTTTCATATTGCCTCGTTTCTAAAGGGCACCCATAACATGGGTGCCCCAAATACTTTACTTATAATTTACAATCTGTGCAAATTCTGCCTTTAAAGAAGCTCCGCCGACTAACCCTCCATCAATATTAGGTTTTGCAAATAAATCCGCAGCTGTTTTTTCATTTACGGATCCACCATATTGAATACGGATCTCTTCCGCTGTTTCTTTGCCGTATAATTCCTTAATGCAAGTTCTGATTGCCGCACATACTTCTTCCGCCTGTTCCGAAGTTGCAGTCTTCCCTGTTCCGATTGCCCAAATAGGCTCGTAGGCAATAACAGCCCTTTTAGCCTGCTGAGCCGTAACATTTAAAAATGCTACCTTGATCTGCTGACGGATCCAATCAATGGTAATTCCCTGCTCCCGTTGCTGCAAGGACTCTCCACAGCAGATAATAGGTATCAGATTATGCTCGAATGCTTTTTGTACCTTTTTATTCACAGTCTCGTCTGTCTCGGCAAAATATTCTCTTCTCTCGGAATGACCGATTATGACATATTTTACCCCTGCATCCGTCAGCATCCCCGGCGCAATTTCTCCTGTATATGCCCCGGATTCTTCAAAATACATATTCTCTGCACCGATTGCAATATTAGTTCCCTTTACCGCCTCTACTGCAGGCAGAATACTGATTGCCGGAACACAAAATACCACATCGATTTCAGCAGTGTTTACGGCTTCTTTTATTTCATTTAAAAACGCAATGGTCTCGGAAGGCGTCTTATTCATCTTCCAATTTCCTGCTACTATTACTTTTCTGGACATAATCCATCTCCTCTACTGAAAAAACAATACTTTTATTTGTCAGTGGCTGCTGCAATTCCCGGTAATTCTTTTCCCTCTAAAAATTCTAAAGAAGCTCCTCCGCCGGTGGAGATATGTGTCATCTTATCTCCAAAGCCAAGCTGATTTACAGCCGCTGCGGAATCCCCTCCGCCGATAATAGTGGTTGCATCCGTATCTGCCAATGCTTTTGCCACTGCAATGGTGCCCTTTGCCAAAATCGGATTTTCAAACACTCCCATAGGACCGTTCCAAACAACTGTTTTTGCAGTTGCAACCGCATCGGCAAATTTCTCTCTGGTCACTTCTCCGATATCGAGCCCCATCTTATCCGCCGGAATAGCCGAAGAGACTACTGTCTCTACTGTAATCTGCGCATCAATCGGATCCGGAAATGTTTCTGTAATCACAGTGTCTTCTGGAAGCAACAGATTCTTTCCTAAAGACTCTGCCTTTTTCAACATTTCTTTGCAATATTCAATTTTCTCATCATCTACCAAAGAAGTTCCTACCTCATACCCTTTTGCTTTTAAAAAGGTGTATGCCATCCCCCCTCCGATGATGAGCGTATCACATTTTTCCAGTAAGTTGGAGATGACATTTAACTTATCGGCTACCTTTGCTCCTCCTAATATCGCAACAAATGGTCTTACCGGATTATTTACTGCATTTCCTAAAAAATCAATCTCTTTTTGCATCAGATAACCGACTGCTGCTGTTTCTACCAGAGAAGCTACACCTACATTAGAGCAATGTGCTCTATGAGCGGTTCCAAATGCATCGTTCACAAAAATATCGCAAATAGAAGCCAGTTCCTTGCTGAAAGCCTCTTCATTTTTTGTTTCTTCTTTACGATAACGAGTGTTTTCCAAAAGAATAATTTCTCCATCTTTCATCTTTTCCACTGCAGTTCTCGCATTCACTCCGACCACTTCTCTATCTGCCGCAAACTTCACTTCCTGATGGAGCAATTCACTTAAGCGTACTGCCACCGGTGCCAGAGAAAGCTCCGGTTTCGGTTCTCCTTTCGGTTTTCCCAAATGAGAGCACAGGATTACTTTTCCACCCTGCTGTACCAATTTTTGTATCGTTGGTAAGGCCGCAACCAGGCGATTTTCATCAGTGATAACCCCATCTTTTAATGGCACATTGAAATCGCAACGACATAATACTCTTTTCCCTGATACACTAATATCTTCTACCGTCACTTTATTTAACATCATTTCTCCTTTTCAACGCTATCAAAATAAATGAAAATTCGTTCAAAGTCGCTCCCACCCGTAAAACGGATGGCTAGCGTAGCGGGCTATAAGCCCTTATTACTAGGCCAGCGTCTCAAGGCGCTGGCTTTCTCTTTTTGCTATGTGAAGTTCACTTACGTTCCCTTCACACAGCTTTGTTCAAGCCAAACTGCTTTTGACTCGTTGCTACCCTTAAAAGGGTATTGGTACTACTTAGCCTTTAACCCTTAAAAGTGCCCTCATATTCTTTCACACTTAATTTATCTTGTATAATATCATGCTTCTCTTGATCTTGTATGTATTTCTTGATAGTGGCTTCATTCAATCCTACCGTACTCACATAATATCCCTCTGACCAGAAATGCCGATTTCCAAATTTATATTTTAAATTTGCATGTCGATCAAACATCATCAATGCACTTTTCCCTTTTAGATATCTCATAAATGATGACACACTAATTTTGGGTGGTATATTTACCAACATATGGATGTGATCCGCCATCAAATGACCTTCTATTATTTCTACTCCTTTATAGGCACAAAGCTGCTTTATAATGTCTCTCAAATCTGCTTTGTATTGATTATCAACTATCTTTCGCCTATACTTTGGTGTGAAGACTATATGATACTTACACATCCACTTTGTATGTGCGAGCGAATTAGATTTCTTCGCCATTTTAATCACCTTTCCTTTCTTCAATTTGGCCTGAACAACCTTATTGTAATGGAAAGGTGATTTTTTGTATAACTCTTGCCACCCACCCGCATAGCATGTGGATTCTTGCTTCGTACGCCTCAGACTATATCTCAATGGAACCTCATGAAGCGTACTCAACAGGCTAAAGCCCATATCCAAAAGAGGAGTCATGAAAAAAACTTACGTTTTTTCATGGCTCCTCTTTTTTTAAATATTTTTTACAGTTGCAATATCAATCATTTCAAGCTGATCCGATGCAGTTTCCAAGCTTAACGCTAAAGCATTGGCAGTATCCATAGATGTCAGACAATGGATTCCCGTTTCGATTGCGGTTCTTCTAATCAAGAAGCCATCTCTGCTTTTATCTCTTCCCTGTGTAGGAGTATCGATTACCAGATCAATTTTATGACCCAGCAGCAAATCCATTACAGTCGGTGATTCTTGCGCAATCTTATTGACACGAAGTGCATTGACACCGTGCTCCTGAAGATATTTTGCGGTACTTCTGGTCGCATAAATGGTATATCCAAGCTTTTCAAAACGCTTTGCCACTCCTACTGACTCTTCTTTATCCGCATCTTTAACCGTCATAATCATACGTTTATGCTTAGGCAGATTAATCCCCGCACCTAAGAATGCCTTATACAATGCTTCGTTAAAGGTCTTTGCTATACCGAGACATTCTCCTGTCGATTTCATCTCCGGTCCAAGGCTTATCTCCGCTCCTCTCAGCTTTTCAAATGAAAATACCGGCATTTTGATTGCAATATAATCAGCTTTCGGAGCAAGTCCCGGAGTATAGCCCATTTCTTTTATAGACTCTCCGATAATAACGCGGGTTGCAAGATCTACTATCGGAATTCCTGTTACTTTACTGATATACGGCACTGTTCTGGAAGAACGCGGATTCACTTCAATCACATATACTTCATGATCCATTACAATAAACTGAATATTGATCAGTCCGACAACATGCAGTGCTTTTGCCAGTCTTGCAGTATAATCTACTAATTTATCCTGAATTTCAGGTGTAATGGAAGGCGCCGGATATACGGATATACTGTCCCCCGAATGAACACCGGTACGCTCAATATGCTCCATGATCCCAGGAATCAAAATATCTTCTCCGTCACAAACAGCATCTACCTCAATCTCTTTTCCCATAAGGTACTTGTCTACCAGAATCGGATGATCTTGTGCAATTCGATTGATAATATCAATAAATTCCTCAATTTCCTCATCATTAAAGGCGATTCGCATCCCCTGTCCACCCAATACATAACTTGGGCGCACCAATACAGGATACCCTAATCTGTTTGCCACTTCCTTCGCCTGTGCTGCTGTAAATACAGTGCCTCCGGCTGCGCGAGGTATCTGTGTTTTTTGAAGAATCTGATCGAACAGTTCTCTATCCTCTGCCGCATCAACATCTTCTGCTTTTGTACCGAGAATCGGAACTCCCATTTTCATCAGACTTTCTGTTAAAGAAATTGCAGTCTGACCTCCGAACTGTACTACTGCACCGTCCGGTTTCTCAATATTTACAATATTTTCCACATCTTCCGGTGTAAGCGGTTCAAAATAAAGCTTATCTGCAATATCAAAATCTGTAGAAACAGTCTCAGGATTATTATTGATAATAATCGTTTCATAACCTCTGCGTGCAAATCCCCATGTACAGTGTACAGAACAAAAGTCAAATTCCACACCCTGACCGATTCGAATCGGCCCCGATCCAAGGACTAATATTTTCTTTTTGTCCGAAGTTGCAACTGCTTCATTCTCTCCTTCATAGCAGGAATAATAATATGGAGTGGTGGCCTCAAATTCCGCCGCACAGGTGTCTACCATCTTATAGGAAGCTATAATTCCGCTGTTATAACGCATCTGTTTTATCACAGATACTTCTTTTCCTGATAACTCGGCAATAACGGAATCCGGAAACTGAATACGTTTTGCTTCTTTTAATAAGTCGATTGTCAACTCACTGCTGCGAAGTTTTCCTTCCATTTCTACCAGAATTGCGATTTTATCAATAAACCAGCGGTCTACTTTTGTAATATCATAAATAATGTCATAAGACATCCCTCGTCGAACAGCTTCAGCAATTACCCAGATACGGCGATCATCCACCAGTGCCAAGCGTTCTACCAGTTTATCATATGGCAGTGCCATATACTCATCTGTAATCAGACTGTTTACATGCTGTTCCAAGGAACGAATTGCCTTCATCAGAGCTCCTTCAAAGTTGGTACAAATACTCATAACTTCTCCGGTCGCCTTCATTTGAGTGGTCAACGTACGCTTTGCAGTAATAAATTTATCAAACGGTAATCTCGGAATCTTAACCACGCAGTAATCTAAAGTCGGTTCAAAACTGGCATAAGTCTTTCCTGTAATTGCATTTTTTATCTCATCCAAGTTGTATCCGAGCGCAATCTTTGCCGAAACTTTTGCAATTGGATAACCCGTTGCTTTTGAAGCCAGTGCGGAAGAACGACTTACACGAGGATTCACTTCTATTACACAATATTCAAATGTATCCGGATTCAAAGCATACTGCACATTACATCCGCCTGTAATCTCCAATTCATCAATAATCCTAAGCGCAGAGGTTCGAAGCATTTGATATTCCGGATTTCCTAATGTTTGGGATGGAGCCACTACGATTGAGTCCCCGGTATGAACTCCTACCGGATCCAGGTTTTCCATATTACATACTGTAATGCAGGTGCCGTTTGCATCACGCATTACTTCATACTCTACTTCCTTCCAACCTGCAATACAGCGCTCTACTAAAACCTGACCAACACGACTCAGTCGCAGCCCGTTAGATAATATCTTTATTAATTCCGTCTCATTGTGAGCAATACCGCCACCGCTGCCGCCCAAAGTATATGCAGGTCGTAATACGATCGGATAACCGATGGTATTGGTAAAGCGAATTCCATCCTCTACATTTTCTACCACCAAAGAAGCTGCAACCGGTTCGTTGAGCTTTTCCATCGTCTCTTTAAACTCCAGGCGATCCTCCGCTTTCTTAATTGTCGCTGCTGTGGTACCGATCAATCGGATTCCCTGCTCTTTCAAAAAACCGGATTCCTCCAACTCCATACCGAGATTTAAGCCTGCTTGACCTCCAAGCGTCGGCAATACACTATCCGGTTTTTCTTTTAAAATAATCTTCTTTAATACATCGATTGTAAGAGGTTCAATATATACTTGATCCGCAATCTCTTTATCCGTCATAATAGTCGCAGGGTTAGAGTTTACGAGACATACCTCTACCCCTTCTTCTTTAAGAGATCTGCATGCCTGTGTGCCTGCATAGTCAAACTCTGCCGCCTGACCGATTATAATAGGACCGGAGCCGATTACAAGTACTTTTTTTATATCTGTATTTTTTGGCATTAGTTATCTCCTTCCATCATCTGAATAAAACGATCAAATAAATAAGCGGAATCTTCCGGTCCCGGATTCGCCTCAGGATGGAATTGTACCGTAAAAATATTTTTTCCGATGTATTTCAGTCCCTCATTTGTCTTATCATTTACATTAATAAATGCCGGCTCAGCCACCTCTTTATTGACAGAGGCTTCCTCTACTACATAACCATGATTCTGAGAGGAGATGTATACCTTTCCGGTTTCCAGATCCTTAACAGGATGATTTCCACCGCGATGTCCGTACTTCAAACGATGTGTAGTTGCACCGGTTGCCAATGCCATAAGCTGATGTCCAAGGCAAATTGCAAAAATCGGAGTTCCGGACTCATAAAATTTTCTTACTTCTTTTATCATCTCTTTCACAAATTCCGGATCTCCCGGTCCGTTAGAAAGCATTATCCCGTCCGGATTGGTCGCAAGCACTTCTTCTGCCGGTGTAGTGGCAGGATAAACCGTAACCTCACATCCTCGTTCATGAAGAGATTTTGCAATATTTGTCTTTGCACCATAATCCATCAGTGCCACTTTGTAATTTCCGCCCTCTAACGTATATTGCTCTTTGCAAGTTACCTTCTCTACTACAGCACCTGTTGTATATGCCTTTAGCCTAGGCAGTACTGTTTCAAGATCGTAATGTTCATCAGTAGTAATCATGCCGTTCATAGTTCCGTTCTCACGAAGTAATTTGGTCAATGCTCGCGTATCCACTCCACTGATAGCGGGAATATCATATTTTTTCAAATAGTTCTGTATTGTTCCCTCACAACGAAAATTGCTTGGCATTCTGGAAAACTCATGTACAATAAAACCATCTACCCATGGTTGCTCCGACTCCATATCCGGTGTGATTCCGTAATTTCCAATCAACGGATAGGTCATGACCACAGCTTGACCTGCATAAGATGGGTCTGTTGTTACCTCTAAATAACCAGTCATCGATGTATTAAATACAATCTCACTGATTACTTCTCTTGTAGAACCGACACTTTCGCCTTGAAATACGGTTCCATCCTCAAGAATCAGAAATGCTTTCATACAGTTTTCCTCGCCCTTTCTTTGAATAAATACTCATAAATCGTGATTTTTTATTAAGCTTTTCTATTTCTTTGCAAAAAAAAAGAGGGCAGTTTCTCTTTTTTTATACAAATATCCGCTTAAATTGATAGAAGTATATCACAGATTAAAACTATTTTCAACCAAATGAAAAATTATATTTTTTAAAAACGGGAGCAGACTGACCTCTGTCATTTGCTCCCGTTAACGATATTATTTCAGTGGATAATATACCTTTCCGTCTAACACACTGGTATACTTCCATTCAGTGATAGGATGTTCCACATACTTTCCTTCCCAAGCATCTTCATATTTTTCATAAAATTTTTCCGAGTCTTTTGCTATTTTTTTTAACTCGGGGGTTGTCTTTATTTCAGATAATTGTTTATCCTTTATACGATAGCAATAATATCTTCCCTTGCGACTCAAATAAATATCCGGTCCTGAGCGTTTTGCAAAAATACCCGGATTAATCCTTGTCCCATCTCCCTGACCGGTAATCGGAGCAATTTGAATTCCCACCATAATCTGAAAACTGTCCACAATTTTCTTCTTTAATTTATCGTAAATAAAGATCGTATTATTGCTGCTGGCAAATACCAATCTATCACGAGTTTCGTATATGGTATAAGAGACATACGCACCTATCTTTTGTTTTTTATCTACTCTTACCAGCTTGATCGTTAATGACTCTTTCTGAACTTTATTTTCAGATATCTGTTTTTCCTTTGACTTTGAGTTGCCACAGGCAATCAAACTACAACCTGCAATACAAAGGCATAATATCCATACAAATTTTTTAAACCTTTTCATATAGTTTACCTCTAATCATAGTACCCTGGCACCATAATATAATAATGTTTATAATTTTCTTAATGGAGCAACTGTAAACTTATGGTATCTGCCATGTGATTTTGCTTTAAAAACCTTTACATTACTAACAGATTTTGTTTTATTTTTTCTGACTTTACCTCATCTGCCAATTTCTTGCATTGTGCCAAAATGGCATTTATATCATACGTTCTCTCGGCTTCTCCCTGCTTTCCGAAGGAAACCATACGACTCTGTTTTGCGCTTCTTTCTAGCTTGGATTCTGTCAAAGATTTTTCCAGATTTTCAAAATAATTTTCTGAAAACACGTTATCAAACATTAATCCTGACGTTAAATCATTCGATATAATATCCCTGACTTTCCATACGTTATTTTCTTTTTGAAGCACAACATAATAAGTAAACAACGCACCACAATTGTCTCTCTGTGTTTCTTTTCCATTTTGATCTTTGTCTACTGTATCATATATATGCTGAATCTCTATTTTATAGATAGTTCGATCCTTTTCCTCCAGCAATGCTTTAGAGCTTATGATATCGGATTTTTTTAATTCATACCCACTGCCAAAGTTTGCCCTATCCTTCTCCAAAAAATATTTCTTATCTTTCAAAAGTTTTTCTACTTTCTCACTTTTGCTCATAAGACCCATAAGATAGGATGATATCTTATTTTGGAATTCTTTTTTTAATATTTTTTCTCCTTGAAAAATGTTCTAAAGAGCACATTATTAAAGTTTGTTCCCTCTATCTCTATTTCAATTTCATTAAATAACTATCAAGTAAAGTCAAGTAGAAGGATGACAAAAGCTTACTGTCGGTTGGAAATAGTTAAAGATACACTAATATTTTTGAATCTTCTACCATATGCGGATTCTTTGCAGAGGCAATTGTTCAATTTATATATTTCAGTAAATCTTTCTCTTGTCCTTGGTTTCTTTGGATAAATCAGATCCCACATATCCTTCAAATCCTAAAAAAGCACTGCCAGCCGCTTCTATTGACAGTGCTTTCTATAATCTTATTTGATAATTGATTTTCCACCCATATAAGGACGAAGTGCTTCCGGAATCTTTATACTTCCATCCGCATTTAAATTATTTTCCAAAAATGCAATCAGCATACGAGGAGGTGCCACACAGGTATTATTTAAAGTGTGGGCAAAATATTTCTTGCCGTCTTTTCCTTTAATACGAATCTGAAGTCTTCTTGCCTGGGCATCTCCCAGATTAGAACAGCTTCCCACCTCAAAATATTTTTTCTGACGAGGAGACCATGCCTCTACATCTAAAGATTTTACCTTTAAATCCGCCAGATCTCCGGAGCAACACTCCAGAGTACGAACCGGAACCTCCAAAGTACGGAAAAAGTCCACCGTATTCTTCCATAGTTTCTCAAACCAATCCTTTGAATCCTCCGGCTTGCACACTACAATCATTTCCTGTTTTTCAAACTGGTGAATCCGGTATACACCGCGCTCTTCTATACCGTGTGCTCCCTTCTCCTTCCGGAAACAAGGCGAATAGCTGGTCAAAGTTTTCGGCAACTGTTCTTCTTCAATAATCCGATCAATAAACTTTGCAATCATGGAATGTTCCGATGTTCCGATCAAATAGAGATCCTCTCCTTCAATCTTGTACATCATAGAGTCCATTTCTTCAAAACTCATAACACCGGTAAGCACATGACTGCGGATCATATAAGGTGGGATTACATATGTGAATCCTCTGTCAATCATAAAATCACGTGCATAGCTTGTCATTGCGGAATGCAGTCTTGCAATGTCCCCCTGCAAATAGTAAAAACCGTTTCCGGACACTTCTCTGGCGGAATCCATATCAATTCCCTGAAACTTCTCCATTATTTCTGTATGGTACGGAATTTCAAAATCCGGTACCACCGGCTCTCCAAACTTTTCAATCTCTACATTTTCCGAATCATCTTTGCCTATCGGTACGGACGGATCGATAATATTCGGGATTTTCATCATAATCTCTTTCACAGATGTATTCAGTTTCGCCTCTTCTTCTTCCAATTCCGCTAAACGAGCCGCATTTGCACTGACCTGTGCCTTTACTGCTTCCGCCTCAGCCTTTTTCCCCTGTCCCATTAAAGCACCGATTTGCTTAGACAGACTGTTTCGACTGGCTCTTAACTGATCTGCCTCTCCTTTTACAGTGCGAGCTTGTTGATCCAACACAATAACTTCATCTACCAGCCCCAGCTTGTGCTCCTGAAATTTATTTTTTATATTCTGTTTTACAACATCCGGATTTTCTCTTAAAAATTTTATATCAATCATGTTTACTTCCCTATAATAAATGAAACTATTTACTGTAACGGATATTTGGTCACTAAAGCATCGACAATCGCTCTTGCCTTCGCTACTCCCGCTTCTCCTTCTTTCACTACAAAAGCAATCGCTTCTGCGATCTGATCCATGTCCGCTTCTTTCATTCCGCGTGTAGTTACTGCCGGAGAGCCTAAACGGATTCCGCTTGTCACAAACGGAGATTTCGGATCATTCGGTATCGTGTTCTTATTGGCTGTAATATAAGCATCATCCAATAATTTTTCCACTGCCTTTCCGGTCAGATCAAACGGTGTCAGGTCTAAAAGCATCAGATGAGTATCGGTTCCGCCTGAAACGATAGATAAGCCTCTGTTCATTAATCCGTCTGCCAAAGCTTTTGCATTTTTTAAAACCTGTGCCTGATAGGAACGAAATTCCTCTGAAAGAGCTTCTTTAAAGCAAACTGCTTTTCCTGCAATTACATGCATCAACGGTCCGCCTTGAATTCCCGGGAAAATAGCCTTGTTAAAATTGAAATTATGCTTTTCCATTGCCTCTTTTGAGCACAGAATCATTCCACCTCGCGGACCGCGAAGCGTCTTATGAGTAGTAGTTGTAACGACATCCGCATAATGAATCGGATTCGGAAACAGTCCTGCTGCTACCATACCTGCAACATGCGCAATATCCACCATCAAATAAGCTCCACACTTATCTGCCACTTCACGAAACTTTGCCCAGTCAAGAATACGTGCATATGCAGAAGCTCCCGCAATGATCAGCTTCGGTTTATGTTCCATTGCCAATCGTTCCAACTGCTCATAATCCATAAACCCGTCATCTTTTACGCCATAGGGAACGATATGGTAGCTGATTCCCGAAAAATTAACCGGTGAACCGTGAGTCAAATGTCCGCCATGATCCAAATTCATTCCCAGTACGGTATCTCCCGGCTGAAGCAAAGCAAACTCTACTGCCAAATTGGCATTTGCTCCGGAATGGGGCTGTACATTCACATACTCTGCATCAAATAATTCTTTTGCACGTTCAATTGCGAGAGTTTCTACCACGTCTACATATTCACATCCTCCGTAGTATCGTTTTCCAGGATATCCCTCTGCATACTTATTAGTCATAACAGAACCCTGTGCCTCTCGAACCGCTCTGCTGACCCAATTTTCCGATGCAATCAATTCGATATGACTGTTCTGTCTTTGAAATTCATCCTCAATAGCCTGTGCAACCTCTGCATCTACTTCTCTTAATGTATTCATTTGTATCTCTCCTTATTTCTGTGCTGTTTGCACGTGATTGAAACTTTTTATTCTTCTGCTGCCAAAGCTGCCTGAATCATAATAGAACATTCTACACGTTTTCTCTCAAGCTCACAACCGACTTCATAAATATCATTGATAGTTCCCTTGAAATTGTAAGAGTTGGCAGCACAGCCACCGCTGCAGTAAAAACGTGCAAAGCAGTTTTTACAATCCTCTTTTGCATAGACATTACATGCCTTAAATTCTCTTTGAAGTGCTGTTGCCTTTACTCCGTCCCAGACATTTCCCATCTTAAATGCTTCATTTCCGACAAACTGATGACAGGGATAGAGATCTCCCCACGGAGTAACTGCCAGATATTCTGTTCCGGAACCGCACCCTGAAAGACGCTTCGCCACACAAGGTCCACCTTCCAAATCGATCATGAAATGAAAGAAATTAAATCCGTTACCGGCTTTTTTTCTTGCGATAATCTCTTTTGCCAAATAGTCGTATTCTTCAAACAATTTCGGCAAATCCTCTTTTCTTAAAGAGTAAGAGTCGGTCGGCTGTGCCACTACCGGCTCAACCGATATCTGCTTGAACCCCAAATCTGCCAGGTGAATTACATCCTTCGAAAAATCCAGATTATTTCTGGTAAATGTGCCTCTGGCATAATATTTGTCCTGATTTCTGGATTCTGCAAACTTTTGAAATTTCGGTACAATCAGCTCATAGCTTCCCTTTTTATTACGAAACGGTCTCATACGGTCATTGACCTCAGGACGACCGTCAATCGATAATACGACGTTTCCCATCTCCTTATTGCAAAATCCCATTATCTCATCATTTAACAAAACACCGTTTGTGGTCAATGTAAAACGAAAATTCTTATCGTGCAGCTTCTCCTGCTCTCTTCCGTATGCTACAAGATCCTTAACGACCTGCCAGTTCATCGTGGGTTCCCCGCCGAAAAAATCAATCTCAAGATTACGACGATTTCCGGAATTTGCAATCAAAAAGTCCAAAGCCTGCTTTCCGACTTCATAAGACATCAATTCTCTGTGCCCGTGATATTCTCCCTCTTCTGCAAAGCAGTATTGACAGGCCAAATTGCAGTCGTGTGCAATATGAAGGCACATGGCTTTTACTACGGTAGGACGGTCTGCAAATCCATTGATATATGATTCATATTCATCTTCCGTAAATAACGACTCTTCCTGCTTTAACTCCAGTACCTCCTGATAACACTCTTCCAGCTCTTCTCTTGAAAAATCCCTGCTGAGTGCCGCAATCACCTCTTCTTTTGATTCCTTTTCAAAACGCGAGATCACTTCATAAGTCACATCATCGACAACGTGAATTGCACCGCTGTTAATATCCATTACAATATTAAAGCCGTTGTTTTTAAACTGATGTACCAATTTATCCTCCTGACTAAGATGTTCACATCCGAGTATATTCCATAATGTATCCTGTTTATCACAAAACAGCTAAGACCGCATGCAACACATACGGTCTTAGCTGTCCTAAAGAGTTGTCATTATTTCATGCTTTCACAACTCTGATTTCCTACTGTACAAGAAGTTTTACAAGCTGACTGACAAGATGTCTGGCACTCACCGCATCCGCCTTTTTTAACAGTCTTTTGCAACTTACGAGTATTCAATGTTTTGATATGTTTCATGAATTAATACTCCTTTCCATACAATACTGCATGTATCATATCACAGAAACCTTGATAAATAAAGTATTTTAGTCTATATTTATTTGTAATCAAAAAAATCAATTCTAATATAAAGGAGTCACTATTTGGAAGGCGAACTTATCTTCAAAATCATTATCTTGGCATTATTGATTACTGCTTCAGCAATCTTTTCCGGTTCTGAAACAGCACTTACCACTGTCAATAAAATTCGTATTAAAACTCTGGCAGAAGAAGGAAATCGACGTGCCCTTCTGGTACAAAAGGTCACAAAGGATTCCTCTAAAATGCTGAGTGCGATTTTAATTATCAACAATATCGCAAATCTTTCCGCATCTTCACTTGCCACGGCTGTTACCATCAAGCTGTTCGGCAGTTTCGGTGTCGGAATCGCAACCGGCATCCTGACGATTCTGATTCTGATTTTCGGAGAGATCACTCCGAAGACAATGGCGACCTTAAAGGCGGAACGCTTGTCTATGAGATTTGCACCTTTAATTTATGCCGTTATGGTCGCACTTACTCCCGTTATTTTTCTTATCAATAAATTGGCAACCTTCTTCTTAAAACTCTTCGGTATCGATACCAAACGCACCGGTCTTCGTATTACCGAAAGTGAAATACGCGCCATGATGGATGTCGGACATCAGAGCGGTGCCATTGAAGAAGAAGAAAAAACTATGATAAATAATCTCTTTGATTTCGGCGATACGCAGGCAAAGGAGATTATGATTCCCCGTATCAATATGACCTTTGCACAGATTAATGCCACTTACGAAGAAATTATTGTTATTTTCAAAGAAAATAAGTTTACAAGATTACCGGTCTATGAAGAGAGCACCGATAATGTAGTGGGCATTTTGAATATGAAAGATCTGCTGCTCTGTGAGGAGGCTTCCTTCCACATTCCGGATCTGCTGCGTGAACCCTATTTTACCTATGAACACAAAAATACAGCAGACTTATTTCTTGAGATGAGAGAAAACTCTATTTCCCTTGCTATTGTACTCGATGAATACGGTGTAACAGCCGGGCTGATCACCTTAGAAGATTTATTGGAAGAGATTGTCGGTGAAATACATGATGAATATGACGTAGATGACGATGCTCCGATTCAGAAAATTGCTCCCAATACCTATTTAGTAGATGCCTCACTGTCGTTAGAAGACCTGAATGATGAACTGGGCACCGACTTTTATTCCGAAGACTACGAGTCCATCGGCGGATATATGATCGAACAGTTGGATCATCTTCCGAAAACAAAAGAAGCAATTACAACGGAACATGGCATTTTTATTCAGGTTAAACAAAAATATAAACATCAACTCGAAAAACTGTATATCAAGATTCCGTCTGTTTTTTATCAGGATAGCGAAAAATGACAAAAAGATAGGAGAAAAGGACTCTTTATCCGACTCTCCTATCTTTTTTCTTTACAAATGCTCACTTATTTTTTACAATAAAACTGTCTGTTCTATCCCCATAAATCATATCATTATGACATCTCATCCCGTTTTAACTTTCTGGAGTCCGTTTCCGTTCGTTGAAATGCAGCGATATAAGGATTTTTTCCGGCTCTTTTTCTCAGAAGTTTCCTCTATTATAACAATTGACTGCAGTTACGGCTATGGAGCTGTCTCCAAACAACTCTTAAATCAATCTGATCTGGTTCTTATTTTTCTTCCCGGCGAGGAATCCTATTTAAATTCTTATTTTTCTTTCCCTCTTGTAAAGAAAGAATGTTCCCTATTTATTATCTGCAATTACTTCAGCTGGCAAAAAATCTCTATCCAACAACTGATTACACAATATCGTCTGGAAACCAATCAGGTGCTCCTGCTTCCGTTTCATTTACTGAAACAGTTAAAAGTTTCCCATATCAATTCCGATTCGTCTGCCAATTCCGTTCCACCTGTTTATAACTGTAGGGAACAAGACTTTCCCGTCTTTCGTATTCTGGAAACTCTCACCTATAATCGATCCAGTTCCTGAAGCCAAATAGAGGCACTTGCGTCACTTGGCATACGCAAATCTCCTCTTGGAGATACTGCTACCGATCCGACCTTCGGACCGTCCGGCAAACAGCTTCTCTTAAAATGCTGGCTGAAAAATCTGCGATAGAATATCTTCAGCCACTTTAAAATAATTTCTTTTTCATATCCTGTTTGAAATGCTTCCTGTGCCAGACGATATATTTTTCCCGGTGTATATCCGAAACGAAGAAGATAATACAGGAAAAAATCATGCAATTCATACGGTCCTACAATATCCTCTGTTTTTTGTGAAATCTGTCCCTCGGAAGGGGGAAGCAGTTCCGGACTGACCGGTGTAGCTAAAATATCCATCAATACTGTTTTTAATGCTTCCACCTCTGAAATTTCCGCATAAAACTCCACCAGATATCTGACCAAAGTTTTCGGAACAGAACTGTTGACTCCATACATAGACATATGATCCCCGTTGTAGGTCGCCCAACCTAATGCAAGTTCCGACATATCTCCAGTGCCTATAACCAAACCGTTATACTTATTTGCCAGATCCATTAAAATCTGAGTTCTCTCCCGTGCCTGACAATTTTCATAGGTGATATCATGTACACTCGGATCATGCTCAATATCAGCAAAGTGACCTGTTACCGCATTGACAATACTGATTTCCTTCAGTGTTGCATTCAGTTCTTTCACTAAAGAAACTGCATTATCGTAAGTACGGTCGGTTGTCCCGAATCCCGGCATCGTTACCGCAATAATTCCGCTCCTGTCAAGATTTAATCGATCAAACGCCTCCACTGCAACCAGCAATGCCAAAGTAGAATCCAAACCGCCCGATATTCCGATTACCACCTGCTTACTGTTTGTATGCTCCAAACGTTTTTTCAATCCCAGTGCCTGAATTTGAAATATCTCCAGACAACGTGCTGTTCTCTCCTCCTTATCCCCCGGAACAAACGGCATTGCATCAATGTGTCTGGTCAATATCGTATCTTTTGTTTCTAAATGAAACATCACCTCGGCATATGCTTGTTTTTCAATATGAAATGTATTCATCTGACGTCGTTCGGAATCAATTCGTTCCAGATCAATCTCACTGAAAAGTATACCTGATTCATACTCTCTTTCCGCAAGGATCGTTCCATTTTCTGCAATCATTTGCGCTCCGGAGTATACTACATCCTGAGTGGATTCTCCTGAACCTGCACTTGCATATAAATATCCGCAAATCAATCTTGCAGACTGACCGGCTATCAATTGTCTTCTATATGTAGATTTTCCGGTTACGGCATCACTTGCCGACAAATTTACGATCAAAGTTGCACCCGACATAGCATGGGAAATACTCGGAGGATTCGGCGCCCATAAATCCTCGCACAATTCTACCCCGATCTGCAGTCGTCGATCCTGCATACAAGTAAATATCAAATCTGTCCCCATCAAGACATCTGCACCTTGTCCGATGTCCACCGACACAGTCTGTTTCATTCCTGTTGCAAAATAACGTTTCTCATAAAACTCATGATAATTCGGCAGATGTGTTTTAGGAACCAGACCCAGAATTTTTCCTTGAGAAATCGCTGCCGCTACATTATACAATTTTCCGTCATACGAGATCGGCAATCCTACAAATACAATTCCGTCTATCATCAATGTATGCTGTGCGATTCGAAGCAACTGCTCCTTTGCCGATTCTAACAGTGTTCTCTGATAAAATAAGTCTCCACAGGTATAACCGGTAATAGCAAGTTCCGGAAATACAATAATCCTGGCACCGGATTCCTGTGCTTTGTGAATCTCATCACAAATTTGATTTCCATTATATACGGTATCTGCCACTCTTATATCCGGCGATACCGTCGCCACTTTGATAAAACCATCCCTCATGATCTTATAATCTCCTTTAAACGCTCAGTTCCAAAATGATAAGCACTGTTACAAAAATGACATTTTATCTCAATCGGTTCTCCCTCACGGATCATATCCTCCAGTTCTTCTCTTCCGATATTATACAATACCCTCTCAACTCGTTCCTCTGAGCAATCACAGAAAAATTCTACCGACTGTCTGTCCGTAATTTCCGGATGAAAATCAGAAAGCACATAAGAAAGGATCTCTTCCGGACCATACCCCTTATCCAATAACTCGGATACAGGAGGAATCGCCTCCAGTCTTCTCTCCAGCCCTGTAATTACTTCATCCGGAGTAAACGGCATTAACTGTATAATAAAACCTCCTGCCGCACGAACTGTATTGTCCTTATTCATAAGCACTCCCAGACCGACTGAAGACGGAATCTGCTCGGAAGCCGCAAAATAATAAGTCAGATCCTCTGCTATCTCAGAAGTCTGCAACAGAGTTCTTCCCACATAAGGTTCTTTTAATCCCATATCTTTTATTACGAAAAGTTCTCCCGGTCCGAGAGCACCTCCGACATCCAGCTTTCCTTTTTCGTTTGGAGGAAGCATTACATCCGGCACTACCGGATATCCCTTTACCTGCCCCTTTGTATTTGCCGTAACAGTCAGTCCTTTCATCTGCCCTGCCGATTTTATCTGAAGTGTCAGGATATCTTTTTCTCCCTTTAGCATCATAGACATCATAGCAGCTGCACTCATCAATCTGCCTAATGCAGCTGTTACAATCGGACTGGAATGATGTAATTTTTTTGCTGTTTCCACCATTTCTTTCCCGGTGATGGCAAATGCACGGATCGCATTGTCTGCCGCTATCGCCCTTACCATATAATCCTTAGTTTTGTGTTGTTTCATTTTATTTTCCCTGTTCTTGTGCTATAAAATATACTCTTTGGCTGCTCTCATCTGCCGTCTCCATCGTTTCGGCATCAAGAATACCCAGACATTTCATTCCGGAAGCCTCTATTGCAAACTGTACTTCCTCATAAGTATAAGCCCGCTGTACATGTGTTTCATCAAATCGTTGATACAAACCGGACGCTTCTTTTATAAAAAACGTCATCTCATAGGTATTAAGTTTTGTCTCCTCCTCAAAGTAATTGTTCCAGATAAAACTCTCATTTTCCCGACTTTCCGCAATCGTACAATCCCCAATAGACCTATATTTTGCAACAGTGTTCATATCAAATATAAAGATTCCGTTCGGATCCAGATAATTATTTGCCAAAGAGCAAACGCTTGTTACTTCTTCCGGATTCAACAGATAATTCATAGTATCGCAAACGGAAACAATTGCCCGAACTGTTCCGTACAGTTCAAAACTTCTCATATCCTGTTGCAGATATAAGATAGAAGCCGGACTCTCTTCCTGTTCTCCCGCTCTGTCCAGCATCTCAGAAGAAATATCAATCCCGATCATGTCATATCCTTTGTTCCGAAGAAGACGGGTCATTTGACCCGTCCCGCAGCCCAGATCCAGAACCAGTCCGGAAGCAATCCCATATTCTGCAAGCAATTCTGTCAGATTTTCACACCATTCTTTGTAAGGCACTTCATCCATAAAAATATCATAAACCGATGCAAACCCGCTGTATGCTTCCATTAACTGAATAATCCTTTCAACCAGTTGATAATTCTCTGAAAGAATCCGATTGCCTGCTCTTTATCAATTTTCACGCCCAGATCTTTTAATTTTTCATAAACCTTATTTGCCTGCTGCTTTAAGGTGGAAACATCTAAATCTAATTTAGAAAGTTTTTCCAGCATTTTTTTCAGTTGATCCTTTTGATCTTCTGTCAGTGAAATATTATATTGTTTTGCTACCTTATCAATTTCGGAACCGATATTTGCATCATCATCCTTTGCAACCTTTTCTTTCAGATCTGCTATCATACCTTCAATTTTTTGACTGTCGGCACCGTTAGATTTTTCCAGCTTTCCGGTTGTAATCATTTCATCGATTGCACCGTCGATTACCTGTTCATCCACTTCCTTACCCGACAGTTTCTCATAAGCCTTTACTACACCCAGCAATGCGGCGGTTCCCGAAATGTTAGTCGGTCCGGCAACTGTAACATGAATATTTTTTGCTCCGACCGTAGCCAGTGCATTCTCATACATTCCAGTTGTCACATAGCTGATATTTTTTGTTTTTACTGTAATAGAATGTTCTGATGAATCCTTTGACACAATTGCTGAAGAAAGTGCTCTTGTCCCAATTTTAGAAGCAGATATATACGAACCCAGATATTTCTTTTCTTCCTTATTGGTGACAGTAACAGACTTCATAGATGCGGCTTCAGAGCCTGTAACACCAAGCAGACGATATACTTTTGTCTTTTGTGCGCCTGTCAAATCTGCACCGAGAGAGATTGCGGAATCTCTGCTGTCTGCCAATGCCGGAATCACACTTCCAAATGCAAGAACTCCCGACAACATTACCAGCATACTTTTTTTCCAAAATTTACTCATCTTTTTTCTCCTTTTAGAATCTTATTGAATACTCCTTATTACTATCTGAATAGAAGTCTCTCCCCGAAATATATTCAGGTTCGGATAATAACAAATATTTACGCACACTTCCTCTGCCTGTCTTCCGTTTAATATTTCTGATGCAGTTTTCTCCCCACACCGGGAAGCAAGTGCAAAATAAACCTGTTCCACATCTCCGAAAAATACCCCCTTCATCAGCTGATTTTGTTTATTCAGTAACCATAACTGTAGAACTTTACCTTCTTTTCCTACTCTTTTTACTTGTATAATCGGAACATCTTTTTCTGCAAAGATCGGTTTTTCATTTCCCTTTCCAAACGGCTCTAATAAATCCAGTTCCTCTATCAGCTTAAAATGAATATAATCGATTGGCATGTCTGCGTCAATTACCACTTTAGGAATCAGTAATTGTTTTGGAACAGATGCAGCAGCATTAAGACGCTCTCTTAACAATTGTAAATTTTCTTCTAAAAGTGAAAATCCTGCCGCCATCTTATGTCCGCCAAACTTTGTAAACAAGGCTTTACACTTTGATAACTCCTCAAACATATTATACGACTCGATCGATCTTCCGGATCCTTTTAATCCGGAGCCAGCCTTTGTAACTATTAGCGTCGGACGATAATAGATCTCTCGAATCCTTCCTGCCACAATACCGGCAATGCTTTCGTGACAGGTCGGAAGATACACTACTATTACAGTATCTTCTGCATATCCTTCCGCTTCAATAACAGCTTTTGCCTGCTCCACCGCCTGTGTTGTAAGATTTTGGCGTTCTTCATTCAACGCTTTAATCTCACTTGCCAGAAGAAATGCTTCTTCATAATGATCTGCTCGCAATAATCGAAGCGATATTTTTGCTGTTTCCAACCGTCCGCTTGCATTAATACAGGGACCCAGACGGAATCCGACATGATAGGCGGATATACTTCCTAACGGAATTTCATTGACATCACAAAGTGCTTTTAATCCGAAATTGTTTGTTTTATTCAATTTTTCTATTCCGAGCTTTGCAAAAATTCGATTTTCCCCACGAAGATCCATCACATCTCCGATAGTTGCAAACCCTGCAAATTCCATTAGTTCCTCTATTTTATTCTCTGGGAACGAAACAGCTTCATAAAGCAGTTGAATCAGCTTATAAGCAACTACTGCACCACAGATATCGGAGCAGGGATATAAATCCCCCTGCTGCTTTGGATTTAATATTGCATCAGCCTCCGGTAATACCCATCGCTTTGTTCCTTCTATAATTTCCGTAGGAATTTCATGATGATCCGTTACAATTACCGTCATCCCCAGTTCCTTTGCCAGTGCTGTTTCTCTTGCCGCAGCAATTCCGTTATCACAGGTGATAATAGTATCTACTGCCTCCTCTTTTGCCTGATAGATCAGATTTTCGTTTAAACCGTATCCGTCTGTGATTCTGTCAGGAATCACAGTATCAATCAATGCCCCACATTCCTCAAGACCGGTTGTCAATATATAGGTTGCCATCACTCCGTCAATATCATAATCCCCCATGATACGGATTTTTTTCTTTTGTTGTATTTTATCTATCAGAATTTGAACCGCCTTTTCTCCGTCTTTTAACAAATGAGGATCATACAAATGTTCAGAAGATATATGGAGAAACTCCTCCATTTCCTCTTTCTTCCGATATCCTCTGTTCACCATCAGACGAACGATTACCGGATCCACTCCCAATTCCTGTGCCAACCTTTTATAGTCGGCTGAAATCCGTTTTAATACCCATCGTTCCTGCATATTACTCACCTATATCAAAAGGGGAGGTACGATACCTCCCCGCTAATCTACTATAAATCACAAGATTTTACTGTTCTCGGGAAAGGAATCACATCTCTGATATTCCCCATTCCCGTGATATACATCACGCAGCGTTCAAATCCCAATCCGAATCCGGCATGTCTTGCCGAGCCATATTTTCTCAAATCAAGATAAAAATCATAATCTTCCCTGCAAAGTCCCAATGCTTCAATACGGTTCAATAATTTATCATGATCATCCTCTCGTTGACTGCCTCCAATGATCTCTCCTATTCCCGGAACCAGACAATCCATTGCAGCAACGGTCTTTCCATCTTCATTCAGTTTCATATAAAATGCTTTTATTTCTTTCGGATAATCAGTTACGAAAACAGGACGCTTAAACAGTTCTTCAGTAAGAAAACGCTCATGCTCTGTCTGTAAATCTGTTCCCCAAGTCACCTTATAATCAAATTTATCATTGTGCTTTTCCAGCAACTCCACCGCTTCTGTATAAGTGATTCTTGCAAAATCGGAATCAATCACGTGCTGTAACCGTTCTAACAATCCCTTATCTACAAATTGATTGAAAAATGCCATCTCTTCCGGAGCATGCTCCAACACATAACGGATTACATATTTCAGCATACTTTCTGCCAATATCATATCATCTTCGAGATCTGCAAAAGCAATCTCCGGCTCAATCATCCAAAACTCAGCAGCATGACGTGTCGTATTGGAATTCTCTGCTCTAAAGGTCGGTCCGAACGTATAAATATTTTTAAATGCCATTGCATATGTCTCACCGTTTAATTGTCCGCTGACAGTAAGATTTGTCGCTTTTCCGAAAAAGTCCTTCGAATCATCCACTTTTCCATCCTGTGTCAACGGCAGATTGTCATAATCCAAGGTCGTCACCTTAAACATTTCACCTGCCCCCTCCGCATCGGAACCGGTAATGATCGGAGTATGTACATATACAAAATCTCTCTCCTGGAAAAATTTATGAATAGCATAAGCAATCAGAGAACGTACTCGAAACACTGCTTCAAATGTATTGGTTCTCGGTCGCAAATGCGAAATTGTTCTCAAATATTCAAATGTATGTCTTTTCTTCTGTAGCGGATAATCCGGTGCGGATGCTCCTTCCACTTCAACCTTTTCTGCTTGAATCTCAAACGGCTGCTTTGCATTCGGTGTTGCCACCAGCTTTCCTGATACAATAATCGCCGCCCCGACATTCAGTTTGTCTATTTCAGCAAAATTAGGAAGTTCACTGGAGTATACCACCTGCAACGGTTCGAAAAAAGTTCCGTCATTTACAACGATAAATCCGAACTTTTTGGAAGCTCGAATGCTTCTGACCCAGCCACCGATCGTTACATCTTTGTTAATATATGTCTCTGTTTTTCTATATAAGTCTCTGATCTGAATGTAATCCATATAATCCTCCGCTCTGTTTTTCATAACTATTAATATAACACATTTATGCAAAGAGAGCACCTATAAACAATAGGTGCTCTGAAAAAAAACTTATTTTGAACTTTTTGCATTTGACTTTGAGGTATTCGTATTAGCGGAATTATTGGAAGTATTTGCCGCTTTTTTGTAAGTGACATTCGCTCCCTTTGATACCTTGTTTAATGCCTGATTCTCTGCAAAACTCAACTGAACATATTCTTTCCCGCCGGAGAATTGTTTATAAAAGGCTTCCTCTGATGACAATCCGTACATGTTCAATAACTGTGTTACAAATGTCTTATAGTCAGACTCTTTAAATTCCACTTTTTCTACTTGAACGATTGCCTGTAAAATCAATTCCTGTTTCAATGATTTTTCCAACTGATTCTCTACAGTAGAGCGATATTGTGCTTCGGTCAGATTATTGTAGGTTGATTTGATATATTTCTCCAAAGATGTTTTCTTTGCCTTTGCAGCATCTTCCACTCGTTTCATCTGCTTTTCAACTCTGTCCTTAAGAAGACCTTTCGGCAATGTAACTTTACTTTCCTCGACCAATTTTGTCAATACGGCAGATTGTACAGCCTTTTGTTTTGAGTTTTCTATTAACTGTTTATAGCTTTTTTCCAATTGCTCCTTTAAAGCTTTTGCGGTTGTGAACCTCTGTGCCTTAAAAGTTGTTTTTACGAAATCATCCGTAATAGTATCATAGGTCATAGGGATTTTTTTTGCGATATAATTAATTTTCACTTCAAATGTCGCTTTTTTCCCTGCCAACTTTTTATTGGAATAGTTTTTAGGGAATGTCAGATTAAGAGTTACTTTCTCACCGACCTTATGTCCTTTTAATCCGCTTTCAAATCCGTCAATCATCATTTTGGAACCGATTTCCAAATTTGTCCCCTTTGCACTTCCCCCTTCAAAAGCTTTTCCGTTCATCTTTCCTGTATAGTCGATATTAACGGTATCTTTATTCTCTACTACCTTCTTAGAGGTTTTCTTATAATAAGGAAATCTCGAAAGCTGCTGTGCCGCATAGGCTTTGATTGATTTTGAATTAACGGTATAATCACCTGTTACCGTCACATCCAATTTCATATAATTGTTTGGTAAAGAAACATAATTTTTTGGACTGTAATCCAAACTCTTCAATACTTCATCTGATGTAACAGTTGAACCACTTGATGAATTTTTCTTGTTTCCACATCCGGCAAATACCATTGATACAGCCATGACAGCCACTAAAGCTAGTGCAATTTTTTTCTTCATTTTTTAATTACCTTTCACTAAAATTATTGCTATTGTAACATCGATTCGAAAAACACAAAAATCAGTTGCCTGGATGCCCCTTCCATCACTGTTATCTAATATAACATATCAGAACAAGAAATACAAAATATATTAACAGTCCCTACTTATATTTTTATCTTGCGATTTTATATCTAAAATGCTACAATTAAGCGAGTTTGATTATGCTTATAAGGAGGAGTTGTTCATGCAGAATCTATCGTTTTGGATTGTTCTAATCGTTGCTATCGCTCTGTTAGTCTTATTATTCTTTGTAATGCGACGTATTAATAAAAAGGCTGAGGCACGACAACTGGAACAACAGGAAACCATGGAGCAGTACAAGCAAACGATCAATATGCTTGTTATTGATAAAAAGAAGCTGAGAATTAAGGATACCGATCTTCCTCAGCAGGTAAAAGATTCCACACCATGGTACGGCAGCTTATTCAAAATGCCGATTGTAAAAGCTCGTGTAGGAACAAAGATGATGACCTTTATCGCTGAAAAGGAAGTATTCGATGTGATTCCTATAAAGAAAGAAGTAAAGGCTACCGTGAGCGGTCTGTATATTACAAATGTGCGTGCGATACGCGGTACTTTAGAAAAACCGGCTGCAAAAAAAGGTTTCTTTGCCAAATTGCGTAAATAAAAAAGATTGTTTTGTTTTTATTATTACTTTAATAAAAGCAAAACAATCTTTTTTTAATAATTTTCAATTTCCACCAACTGTGTATTATCCACTCCGTACGGTAAAATCTGGTCTGCAAACTTCTTGAATTTATCTGCAGCATCACTTACCCAAAACTGATGTCTCGGTCCCTCAAACTGCAACTTTCCGTCATTTGCCTCCCCTCTTTTTTCCAGCAATTCCTTTAAACAACAGGCTGTCTCATAAGCAGGATTGACCAGTGTCACCTTCTCTCCCATAATCTCTCGAATTGTGGAACGGAGCAGTGGATAATGAGTACACCCCAAAATCAACGTATCAATACCGGTTTCTAACAGCGGTTCCAAATACCGATTTGCCACCTCTACCGTAACCGGATCCTTAATCCATCCCTCTTCTACTAATGGTACAAAGAGTGGACAAGCCTTGCCGAATACAGATACACTCGGATTGTGAGACTTGATTTCATCCGAATATACCTGACTGTTAATAGTGGATTCTGTCGCTATGATTCCGATCTTTCCGTTTTGCGTTGCAGCAGCGGCAATACCGGCTCCCGGTCTCAAAACTCCGATGATCGGTATGTCCAACTCCTTTTCAATCGTAGGGAGCGCCAATGCACTCGCCGTATTACAGGCAACTACGATTGCCTTAACCTGTTTGGTTTTCAAAAATGAACAAATCTGTCTAGAAAATCGAATCACTGTATTTTGTGATTTACTTCCATAAGGAAGTCTCGCCGTATCCCCGAAATATATAATTCGTTCATTCGGAATCTGCCGCATAATCTCTCTTGCAACTGTCAATCCGCCCACACCGGAATCAAATACTCCGATTGGAGCATATTTTAAATCACTCATTCATACTACTCTTTTCTATTATTTTTATCTGTACTTTATTATCTGAAACCATCTCTTCTTCTGAAAAAATATGATAAGACAACTGCATCTCTATCTCTTTTTCCGTTTCCCGAAGTTTTATCATTTTGGTATCAATTACCATCCTGATGTCTCCGTAAGGAGTCTGGTACATGAAAGCATGCCTATTTCCTATTTGAAAGATCATATGAGAAGCAACTGCTCCGCTTTTTTTAATCTCTACCTGACGTTCATTCATTCGAATCCGGTTTTTGATAATTGATCGGCTTTCCTCATCCTGTTCTTCAAAAAACAGATAATGCATTCCGTCTTTTATAAAATAGTCTCCCCTTGACGTCACAACAGAAGGTGCTTCTCCTTCCCTGCTCCCGATAACAGATATGATTACTTCTTTTTTCATCTACTGCTGTTCTCTGATGATTTCTCGAACAGCCTCCGCTTGGTTGAACAAGTGTTTTTCGATAATACTCTGAACATCTTTTGCTCTTTTTGCAGACAGCAGCTGATAAATCGATTTATGTTCTCTGATCAATTGTGTATGGATTGACGTATCTTTCAAATATTCAACTCGATAGCGATACATCTGCTCTCTCAGATTTCCAAGCAGCATAACTAATTTCGGATTATTGGATGCTGCATATATAATCTCATGAAAACATACGTCCGCTTTTGCAATCTTTCCTACATCTCCGCCTCTTACCGCATTTTCAAATTGCTCCATCGCCTCATGTAAATTGACCAAAACCTCATCCGTCACATTTTCACATGCCTTTTTTACTGCCAGATTCTCCAATGCCTGCCGAATCATCAGAACATCTTCCATATCTTTGATCGACATATGTGCCACCTCGGCACCCTTTCTCGGAATTGTAATCGCCAGCCCTTCCTGCTCCAACATACGGATTGCTTCTCGAATTGGAGTTCTGGAAACTCCCAGTTTCGCTGCAAGCTGCAGCTCCATCAGACGCTCTCCCGGCTTTAATTCCCCTCTTAAAATAGCAGAACGCAGAGTTTGAAATACTACATTCCTCAATGGTAAATAGGTATCCGTTTGTAATTCTAAATTATCTGTCATAATATCCTCCTAATGCTTTGAAATAAACAATTCGGAAGCAAAAAGTTCTTTCACATAATCCGACTTTTTCAATTCATCATATGCAACCCCCAACTCTTTTTCATTTTGAAACAATCCAAAGACCGACGGACCGCTTCCGCTCATCATTGCATTCAATGCGCCATTATTAATCATCAGTTTTTTAATTTCTCCTACCACAGGATTTTTAGGAATTGTCACCGTTTCTAATACATTTCCCATTTTTTTTGCAATTCCCTTTAAATTTTTATTCTTAATTTCCTCAATCAAGCCATCTATATCCGGATGCTCCATCCCTTCGTATAATTTTAAATTCCCATAGACCTCCGCAGTCGATACGGAAACAGCCGGTTTTGCAATCAGAACAGGACATTTCGGCATCGGCGGTAAAGGAGTTAAGTGCTCTCCGATTCCCTCTGCCAAAACAGTTCCTCTCATAATACAAAAAGGCACATCCGCACCTATTTTTGTCCCCAGTTCAATCAGTTTCGGCTGCTTTGCTCCCAATTTAAAGATGCGATTCATGCCGATTATAACTGCTGCCGCATCCGCACTGCCGCCACCAAGACCGGCTGCCATCGGAATATATTTTTGCAAGGTGATGCGAATCCCTTCTTTTATATCAAACTCCTCTTTCATCATCTTTGCAGCCTTATAAGCAAGATTGGTCTCATCACCGGGAAGATAAAATAAATTGGATTCCACTTTAATAGTATTGGATTTTAAGCGCTTCATTTCCACTCGATCATATAATTGAATGGACTGTATAACCATTTTAACATCATGATAACCGTTCTCTCTCTTTCCGATTACATCCAGTCCGAGATTTATTTTTGCCAATGCTTTTAAGCTCACTATATCCATTTGTCTTCTCCTTAGATTTCTTGTATACACTCTTTGTTCTATTTTATATACAATTCTCTCTAAAGTCAAATAAAAAAGGAAGCATCTGAGACATCCCTCTCCTCACACACTTCCCTTTTTCTACTGCAAATATTCCCGCAAGACAACCATGAGCTGTTTCATCTCATGATCAGTTCCGACGGTAATTCGTAAATAATTGTCAATCCTTGGTTTGTCAAAATATCTCACATAAATATGGTGAGCTTTTAAATAAGTAAAGATTTGCTTTGCCGCATGCCGTTCATGAGACACAAACAAAAAATTACTGCTGGACTCTAAACAATGAAACCCCAACTGTGTCAATTCCTTTTTAGCCCATTCTCTCGTTTGTATAATAGCAGAAACACACTTATTGAAATAATCTTTATCCCGAATTGAAGCAATACCGGATTGAATAGCCGCTACATTCATTGTATAGGAATTAAACGAGAACTTTACATCATTCAAATATTGAATCAACCGCTCACTGCCGAAACAATATCCGATCCGCATACCTGCCAGTGCTCGAGATTTTGAAAAAGTCTGTACCACCAGCAAATTATCATATTTTTTAATCAGCGAACGGGCACTTGTCCCTCCAAAATCAATATATGCCTCATCTATAACGCAGACCACCTCCTGATTTGCCTGAATAATTTCTTCAATCTGCTCTAACGGCAATGCAATCCCGGTCGGTGCATTTGGATTCGGAAAAATAACTCCTCCATTCTCGCCTTTATAATCAGAGGTCCGAATCAGAAAATCCTCGGATAAGGGCTGCACTTCATATGGTATTCCAAATAATTCTGCCCACACATCGTAGAAAGAATAGGTGATATCAGGAAATAAAATCGGTTTATTTGAATGAAAACAGGTCAAAAAAATCATTGCCAACACATCATCTGAACCCACTCCGACAAAAATCTGCTCTTCCGGCATCTGATATTCCTTTGAAATTGCAGCTATCAAATCCGATACAGTTGGATCCGGATATTTTCGAAGCTGCGTCTCCGTAATCGACTGCAACGCTTTCAACACCTCCGGAGATGGCGGATATGGATTTTCATTTGTATTCAACTTGATCACACGGGGATCATCCGGCTGCTCTCCCGGAGTATAAGGTGTCACTTTTCTAATATTTTCTTCCCACTTCATATCACTTCACCTCTCTACTGTACTAAATTATTTAATAGATTAACACAGAAACATATTATTGTAAAGAAAAACAACCGCTTCTCCTCAGTTTCGGAGAAACAGTTGTCTGTTTTCTAATATACAATAACAGGATCTCCCTTTGAGATTAACGGGAAGATCTGCTGTGCAACAGAAGGCGGAAGATTGACACAACCGTGGGAGCCGGCTGACTTATAAATAGACCCGCCAAACTGTCCTCTCCACCATGCATCATGTAATCCTTCATTTCCATTGAACGGCATCCAGTATTTTACAGGTGTCTCATAATTATCACCCTTCAAAGTCGCATTCCGTGCTTTGTAAGAAAGTGGGAACATTCCCAGATGTGTTCCATTCCCTTTAGAAGTATTTCCGGTTACGCAGGAGGAAGAAACCACCAGTTTTCCATTGTGATAAAACCACATTTTCTGTGCTGCAATACTGACTTCCACATAGGTACCGCCCCATTCTTTTTTTGAATGATTTGCGGCCTTATACAACCAGTTCAGTTCCCTGGTCACATCCTGTCCTGCTTTAACATCATTGTAAAGAGCTTCCGTCTCTTCTTCTTCATTTAATCTCCAGCCGTATGCACCGCCCTGAATTGATACCGTGCTGCCAGTGGAAGTTTTAAAACTTCTGGTCGTATAGCTGGTATTATACTTCTTTGCCAGTTTCTCTACATATTCCGCAATCTTTTCTCTGCTGACAGAAATCTCCATATCATTTGAAACAAAAATGAATTTTCGAATCTGCTTTTCAGGAATCTCCAAATTCTTTTTATCATCCAGCTTATAGGTGATCTTCAAATTTGTGTATTTGTCCATCTTCTCCACTGCTTTTTTTACAGCCGGAGAATCTGATGTATATTTCGGTTTTTTATAGGAACCGCTTTTTACCAGATCCAGAGTGTCACTTAACGAAGTGATCGCTTTTTTCACATTTTTATAGAACACCGCTTTATTTAATACCGTTCCGTACACTTCTTTTTTTACGGTATATTTTCCATCTGTTTTTATATCTGAAACCGTTGCATTCTGAGATGCAATCCATTTGGAACTATCAGACAATTTCAATGCTTTAATACTGTCATTTAATACTTCTTTATTGTAAGATGCCGCCTTAGGAACAATCAGCTTCTTTTGCTTCCACGCATTGAAAATCCACAGATACGGTTTTTGTTTCATAAACGCTTCCTGAACGGATTTCTCGTAACTTCCTTTCAACTGAATATCCGATCCTTTAATCTGTTCTGTCTCTCCATCGGAAGTCTTTAAGGAAAGTGTGTAGTTTTCAATCTTTTTATCCAGTTGACCGCCTATATCCACAAAGGAACATCCGGATGCATTGATTCCGTTTACAGTCGTATTCGGCAAGAAATGTTTCGTAAAGTAAAAGGTTACTCCTCCATATATAGCACCCAGAACCGCTACCAATATAATAATCGCTATGATAATCTTCTTCTTTTTATTTTCATTCTCCATATTTACATCATCCCTTCATAGTACCGCTTCTATCCTAATTTCAGTATGATTAGTAACACATACAAGGTTTAGTATATCATATTTTAGGTAGTATATTATTACATTTTTTTTACAATTAGAAGCTACTTTCCATAGCAAAAAAATTGTGTTATAATCTGAACATTGGTCTTGAGGATTATAGTAGCTTTACCGGCTGTCCTTTTCCGTACCATTGTTACCGTTAATGCATTTTTTATTTGAGGTTTCTATGTCCCCTATAAAAGGATTTTTTAAAAAGTATAGTCATTTATTTTTATTGCTCTATGCTGTTATTTATATTCCTTGGTTTAATTATTTAGAGAGAACCGTCACAACTGATTTTCACACAATCTACTTGCCTGTTGACAGTAAGATTCCATTCTGTGAATATTTTATACTTCCCTATTTTTCCTGGTTTCTATACGTTGGAATTACCATTATTTTTATTGCTTTGACCGATGGAAAGACCTGTTGGAAATTGGGATTGTATCTGATTATCGGAATGACCATTTTCTTAATTATATCCACAATTTATCCAAATGGGGATTATTTACGTCCGGATACATTTCTGCGAGATAATTTCTGCGTTGACCTGGTAAAAAAACTTTATTCCATGGATACGCCCACTAATATTGTGCCGAGTCTGCATGTCTTCAATTCTCTCGGGATACATATCGGGATCTGTCACACAAAGTATTTAAAAAACAAAAAAGGCATTCGGGTAGCTTCCTTTTGCTTGATGTGCCTGATTATCCTGTCTACAATGTTTTTAAAACAGCATTCTGTTATCGATGTAATTGCTGCATTTCTTATGTTCGCAGTTCTCTATCCGGTCTGTTTTTATTTACTTCCAAAAAAGATCAAGAGCCTGTCATAAACGACAAACTCTTGATCTTTTTTATAAGCGTTCGATTACTTCTACACCGTGATCCACATAATCATGTTTTACTTTTTCAAAAGTACCGAAATCTGCCAGCTCCGCAAATTTCGGTTCGATTGGAAGTTTTCCGAGCACCTCGGTTCCAACCTCTGCTGCCGCAGCATCCACATGACTCTCTCCGAATACATTGATCTTCTTTCCACAGTCCGGACAGGCCAGATAGCTGTAGTTCTCTACAATCCCCAAAACAGGTATATGCATCATCTGTGCCATATTATAGGCTTTTTTTACGATCATCTGAACCAACTCCTGTGGAGAGGTTACAATAACAATGCCGTCTACCGGAAGAGACTGGAAAACCGTCAAAGGTACATCTCCCGTTCCCGGAGGCATATCTACAAACAGATAGTCCAGATCTCCCCAGACAACATCTGTCCAAAACTGCTTTACAGTTCCGGCGATCACAGGTCCTCTCCAGATAACCGGCTGTGTCTCATCTTCCATTAACAGATTTAGTGACATTACCTTAATGCCGTTTTTTGCCTGCATAGGAAAGATTCCCTCTTCCGTTCCCTGTGCAGGACCCTTTAATCCGTACATTTTTGGAATAGAAGGACCGGTAATATCCGCATCCAAAATCCCCACCTCGAATCCCTTTTCTTTCATTGCATTTGCAAGGCTTGCGGTTACAAAGGATTTTCCTACTCCTCCTTTTCCGCTGACAACTCCGATTACTTTTTTTACGGAAGAATATGAATTCAACTCCTCCAACATACTTTTCGGTTCATTGTTATGTGCACCGGAACATCCTTCACAGCTGCTGCTTGAACAACTGGATGAGGATGAACAGGAACTTCTTTCATCTGCCATTTTACCCTCTTTTCTTTAATTCAAACATCTTTTTTAATGATTCCGTATAAGGTGGTCTTGCCACTCCATACTCAGTTACGATTCCGGCAATCAGACTGGCATCTGTCACATCAAATGCCGGATTATATACCTTTACACCTTTCGGTGCCATCGGTTCCCGATACCACATCTGCGTTACTTCTTCCGGTTTGCGCTCTTCGATAACAATCTCCTGCCCTGTAGGGGTATTCAGATCAATGGTCGACGTCGGTGCCGCAATATATACCGGTACTCCGTATTGCTTTGCTACCGCAGCTACTACGGAAGTCCCGATTTTGTTTGCCGTATCTCCATTTGCCGCCACACGATCACATCCTACAAAAACAGCATCGATCCATCCCTTTGCCATTACCGATGCAGACATATTGTCACAAATCAGTGTAACATCTACTCCTGAAGAATACAATTCAAATGCTGTCAACCTCGCTCCCTGCAGCAAAGGTCGGGTCTCATCCGCAAATACCCGAAAATGATAGCCCTTCTCCTGTCCCAGATAAATCGGTGCAGTTGCAGTTCCGTACTTACTGGTTGCAAGTTGCCCGGCATTACAATGTGTCAAAATACCGTCTCCCGGATTTACAAGAGAAAGTCCGTATTCTCCGATTGCTTTGCAAACAGCTATATCCTCTTCCTGAATGGCAATTGCTTCCAAATACAGCAAATGTTTAATCTCTGTCACGGTTTTATCTTTCTCTCTCGTCACTATGGACATCATCCGATTTAAAGCCCATGATAAATTTACTGCTGTCGGACGGGAAGACTCCAGATATTCCTTTTTTTCTTTGAAGACTTCTGCAAACAGATCATAACGGTCTGCTTCAATCTGATTCGCCAGAACATAAATTCCATAAGCCGCCGCCACTCCGATTGCCGGAGCCCCGCGAACCTGAAGCAAATAGATTGCATCCCATATTTCCTTTGCAGTTCTCAATTCCAACAATTCAATATGATTCGGTAATTGTGTCTGATCTATTATTACCACGGCATCTTTGTTCTCATTCAAAGACACCGTATCATAATCCATAATTGTTTTTGCCATATGCTCTCTTATACCTCTACGATCCAGCCTTCGGGAGCTTCCATACGCCCCTCCTGAATATCAGTCAATGTCTCCCTTAATTTTGTACAAACAGGTCCCATTTCCTCCATTCCGCTTGGAAAACAGATTTCCGTTCCATGATCATTGATCTTTCCGACAGGAGAAATCACTGCAGCAGTTCCGCATAAACCGCACTCCGCAAAATCTTTTACCTCTTCAAATGTAACAGGACGTTCTTCCACTTCAATTCCTAAAATATGCTCTGCAACATACATAAGAGAACGTCTTGTAATAGAAGGCAGAATACTGTCGGATTTCGGAGTCACAATCTTTCCGTCCTTTGTAACAAAAATAAAGTTGGCTCCTCCCGTCTCCTGTACTGTCTTTCTGGTTTCCGGATCCAAGTACATATTTTCGGCAAACCCTTCTTCATGTGCCTGCACAATCGGATATAAGCTCATCGCATAGTTCAAACCAGCTTTAATATGTCCGGTTCCGTGTGCTGCCGCCCTGTCATAATCGGATACCTTTATGGTAAGAGGTTTGACCCCTCCTTTAAAATATGGGCCAACCGGAGTGGTAAAAATACGGAACTGATATTCATCTGCCGGCTTTACCCCGATTACCGGATTCGTTCCGAACATATATGGTCGAATATACAAAGTTGCTCCGGAACCATATGGCGGAACAAAGTCTATATTGGCTCTGACAGTTTCCTTTACCGCTTCCACAAACTTCTCCTCATCATACTCGGGAATCATTAATCTCTTTGCAGAGTCAACCAGTCTTTGCCCGTTTAGATCCGGACGGAACAGTACTACGCGATGATCTTGTGTTTCATATGCTTTTAATCCTTCAAATACGGTCTGCGCATATTGTAATACACCTGCACATTCATTCAGCACAATCGTATCATCTTCGGTCATATGGCCTTCATCCCATTTTCCGTCCTTATAATTGGAAACAAAGCGTTTTGTTGTCTTTCTGTATGCAAAGTCTAAATTTTCCCAATCAATTGGTTGCTTTTCCATGTTATCCTTCTTTCTTTAACTCTCATTTATCTGCAAGATGTACTGATCGAATCAATCGCCACTGAACCTCCCCGTACAATCTCTATATGTTTAAAACTATGCTTTAATAATGCCAACAACTCATCATTCTGCTGTTCTGTCAGCATACACTCAAGCAGTATACTGTCTCCTCCGATATCAACAGGGGATACTTTAAAAACCTCTGCAATATGAAATACTTCATTTTTATCTGAAGCAGTACATTTCTTTATCTTTGCGAACATTACTTCTTTCATATGAATCGGTATGTCCGTCAGATCCATAACCTTTATGACTTCTACCATGCGGTTCAACTGCTTTTTTATTTGCTCAAATGTGATATCATCACAGGTTGTTCGAATTGTCATTCTGGAGCAGTCCGGTTCTTCTGTTGTTCCAACTGTCAGGCTTTTTAAATTATACGCCTTTCCGGAAAACAAACCGGATACCTTTGCCAAAACACCCACCTGATTTTCTACATATAACGAAATCCATCTATCTTTCATTTTCCGACCTCCTACTCAAGAATCATCCGGCTCATCGGATTTCCGCCCTTAACTACCGGCAGCACCAATTCCTCTTCTGAAATAATAAACTCAATTACAACAGGTCTGTCTGTAATCGCTTTTGCTTTTTCTAAAGCCGGAATAATCTCCTCTTCGGTTGTCACTCGAATAGCCGGAACCCCATAAGACTCTGACCATTTTATAAAATCCGGATAATACGTTTTATCATCTTGTGCATTTTCCTGACCGGTAAATAAATTATAGCCGCCGGCAACTGTCAAATCCGTAATCGAATAACGCTTTCCGTAAAATAATGTCTGAAACTGGCGAACCATACCTAAATTATGATTATTCATCAAACAAATAGTAATCGGTATCTGATACACCATAGCAGTTGCCATTTCCTGCATATTCATCTGGAAACCGCCATCACCGTTTACACATACAATCTGTCGGTTAGGACTGGCCACCTTTGCCCCCAGAGCTGCCGGAAATGCAAATCCCATTGTTCCCAAACCTCCGGAAGTAAAAATCCGTTTTCCTTTTGTCATATCCAGATACTGATATGCCCACATCTGATGCTGACCCACATCACATACATACGTCGTGTCTTCTTTATATACCCGATTAAAACCTTCAAAGATCATCTGTGCATTCATACCGCGATCCCGATTCATCTGCAACGGATGTTCTTCTTCCCATTTCAGAATCTGTTTATACCAATGTGAAGTATCCTTCGGTTCCACCCACTCAAGCATCTTCTCCAGTGCAAGTACCGCATCGGCAACAATCGGTACATCTACCACCACATTTCTGGAAATAGAAGCCGCATCGATATCCAAATGAATAATCTTTGCTTTTGGTGCAAATTCATTTAAATCCCCGGTAATTCTGTCATTAAATCTGGTTCCGATGGAAAACAGTACGTCACATTCACTTACTGCCTTATTTGCCGCATAACGGCCATGCATACCGGAATTTCCCACATAAAAAGGATGATCCACTCTTAAGGCACCTTTTCCCATTACGGTTGTAACAACCGGTATATGCATCTTTCTTGAAAACTCGTCCAACAAATCATTGGCTCCGGATATATTAATACCTCCACCGGCAAGGATTAACGGTCTTTGCGCCGCTTTTACCAGCTTATATGCTTTCTTTAACTGTCCGATATGAACCCCTTCATTCGGCTTATATCCGCGAATATCCACACTTTCCGGATAGTCCATATCCCCTACTTCATTTTGAATGTTTTTAGGAAGATCAATCAACACCGGTCCCGGTCGACCTGTTCTTGCAATATAAAAAGCCATTTTCAGGATCTTCCCGAGATCCTCTCGTCGGCTCACTGTAACAGAGTACTTTGTTACTCCTCGAGTCATTCCTACAATATCTACTTCCTGAAATGCTTCATTTCCGATCAGATTCAAAGAAACCTGACCCGTAAAAACCACCAGTGGTATACTGTCATAGTATGCATCTGTAATGGCGGTCACAGCATTGGTAGCTCCCGGACCGCTGGTCACTAAACAGACTCCTACTTTTCCGCTTTCTCTTGCATATCCTTCCGCTTCATGAACCAATGCCTGTTCATGTCTCGGCAAAATCATCCTGATATCCGAATTTCTGTGTATTTCATCCATAATATCGGTAATCATTCCGCCCGGATATGCAAATACTTCTTCAACCCCTTCTTCCTTTAACGCTTTTACAAATAACTTTTTTCCCGTTATCTTCATACGCTAATCCTTTCTGCTTCATCTCAAATGAATCAAATCAATCCCATTGTCCTTAAAATGAAAATCCAGCAAGTCAAGGTAATAGATGCAAGTAGGGTTGTAGCTACGACCACACTTGCTGTCAGTATTCCGTCGTTATACATGTTCTTCGCCATAATATAGCAGCTCGGGGTCGCCGGCGCTGCAAGCATTATTAAAAGAGCGATCAATTTTTCACCCCGATATCCGAAACCAATTGCAATCGGTATAAATACAGCAGATTGAAAAATCAATTTATAAAACGAGGCTCCTAACGTTGGTTTGATTTTTTTTATTGCCTTTCGTCCCTCGAATCCGGCTCCTAGAGCAATGAGTGCAAGCGGGGTTGCCGTCTTGGCTACAGTGTCTATAGTTGTGTTAACTAATGTCGGAAGCGGATTATTTAACAGGCCAATCACAATTCCAAGTACTACACCTATGACAATCGGATTTTTGGCAATATTTAAAATTGTCTGCTTGACCTTTCCTGTATCTCGTTCTCCCTCCGGATAATCTCCCTCAATTGTAAGAACGATTACAGAGTATATATTATACAAAGGGACAGCGCCGATAATCATAAGCGCTCCCATTGTAGAGTGACCATATAGATTTTGTATAAATGCAAGACCCATTACTGCCGCACTGCTGCGGAAAGATGCCTGAGCCCATGCTCCGACACTGTGCTTATCTCTTACAAAGAGCTTTCCGAGAGCCCATGCTCCGAAAAAACCGGCACTGGTCGCAAACGCACAAAACAATACATACTTCACATCAAAAGAGTTTTTTATATCCACACTTGCCAGATCCCGAAATAGCAGGCATGGCAGTGTAATCGTAAAATTCACCTTATTGCAGACAGTAACAAAATTTTCATTTACCATCTGTATTCTTCTCAAAAAATATCCAAGTAACATAACCAAAAAGATTGGAAATGTCACATTGATGCTAAATAAGAAACTAGTCATTTTCTCCCTTCTTTTCATATCTCTGAAATCTGTAGAAAATACCGTTATCTTCTAACGGCTCTCCTGCATCTGCCAATATCCAATCCGGATCTTCTTCCAGATTTGGAAACCATGCATCTGCCTGAAACTCCTGATTTATTCTGGTAATATAGGCAATATCACAGCTATCCAATAACAAATGATAGATGCTGTCTCCGCCTATCACATAAATCGAATCCTGATGGTAGGATTTCAATACAGAATAAAGTTCTTCTGTTGAATGAACGATAATCGCACCTTCTGCTGTATATTCTCTATCTCTCGTCAATACGACATTGATGCGATTTTTCAATGGCTTTCCGTTCGGAAAACTTTCAAGAGTTTTTCTTCCCATTACCACCACTTGTTCCATCGTCATTTTGCGAAAAAACTTCATATCTTCCGGAATGGATAACAATAATTTATTTTGATATCCGATTCCCCAATTTTTATCTACGGCAACAATCAGCTTCATTTTCTCTCCTAAATCGCAATTGGAATATTGGTAATCTGAGGACCTGTCTCATAATGTTCCAACTTCACATCATCTCTGGTAAACCGGTAAAAATCCTTTATTTCCGGATTCAACCAAAAAACAGGTGCCGGCAACGGCTCTCTGGATATCAATTCCCGGACCAGCGGAATATGCTTATCATAGATATGGGCGTCTGCTATCACATGTACCAGCTCTCCAACCTGCATGTCACATACCTGAGCCAGCATATGTAACAATACCGCATACTGACATACATTCCAGTTATTTGCAGCCAATACATCCTGAGAACGTTGATTTAATATACCGTTTAAGATCAGCTTATCCGACTCCGGCTTTTTGGAAACATTGAATGTCATACTGTATGCACATGGATAGAGATGCATCTCATGCAAATCCTGATGCATATAAATATTAGTCATAATGCGCCGACTGTATGGATTGTGCTTCAAATCATAAATTACCCGATCCACCTGGTCAAACATTCCTTCTTTATATTGATGTTTGACTGACATCTGGTACCCGTATGCCTTGCCGATACTTCCCTCTTCATCTGCCCATTCGTCCCAGATATGACTGTGCAGATCATGAATGTTATTAGACTTCTGCTGCCATATCCAAAGCATTTCATCGGTACAGCTTTTTATTGCGGTTCTTCTTAAAGTCAATGCAGGAAATTCTCTGGACAGATCATATCGATTTACGACACCGAACTGCTTAATCGTATAAGCACTGCTTCCATCTTCCCATTTCGGGCGAACCTTTTCTCCCTCAGTGCTGGTTCCATTTTGTAATATATCATTACACATATCGATAAATATGTGATCCGCATAACTCATAAGTGTACCTCCAGAATCACAGCGTTTTCTCTTCTTTACATTAATTATCCATTATATCAAAAAAGCACTCCGTATGCAAAAAATCCGGAATGCTTTATCCTATTAAATGGCTGATTAAAATACGAAATCCCATCAGCACTAAAATTACGCCTCCGACTATCTGGGCCTTCTGTCTCAATTTACTTCCAAAAAACACACCGAGCACTACTCCGATTACAGATAATCCGAAAGTCGTAATTCCGATAAAAGCAGCCGACATCAAAATATTTACCTTTAGGAAAGCAAAGGTAACTCCCACTGCCAGTGCATCAATGGAAGTTGCAACTGCCAACAGCAACATCGTCCTTATATCTGTACTGTCACTTCTTTCGTTCTCGGATTCTTCTCCGCCACTCTCACGGATCATATTAATTCCGATCAGTCCCAATAAAACAAATGTGATCCAATGGTCGATCTTTGCAATCCTATCCGCAAACTGAGCTCCCAAAACAAAACCCAGTATCGGCATAATCGCCTGGAACCCTCCAAAATAACTTCCGCAAAAAACGGCGGTTTTCTTTCGATGCACCCGATCCGCCAATCCCTTACAGACAGATACTGCAAAGGCATCTGCCGACAACCCGATCGCTATTACAATCAATTCTACAATAGGCATAGTTATTCCTCATTTTCTTAATGTGTTTCATTGTAGCAAAGGAATAATAAATGAGTCTATTCTAACTTATGTTATCTGCTTAATTATTTTTATTTTCAGAATAATATTTCTAAATTCACACATTTTTTTTTATGATTTTTAATTGACAGAGACCGTTGTATGCTGTATATTAATTAATGTGCTTAGCACGTATGCGCGAGTGGCTCAGTTGGTGGAGCACGACCTTGCCAAGGTCGGGGTCGCGGGTTCGAGTCCCGTCTCGCGCTTATTTTTTTGCCATGAAATCCTTTAAAACAAAGGATTTCATGGCTTTTTTATTTCCTTCAAATTGAGATACGTTGTGATATAATAACAATATTTACATATTCAACCGCTTAATGCTTATCATAAGAGTTCTTTTCAGATAGCTTCTGCTCTTACCAATTCATTCCTTTTACATCTATACCGATATCCCAATAAAAATACCTATTGAAAAACATCCCTATTTTTTATATTATTAGAATAACTTATTTAATGAAAAAGATTGCAGAGAGAAGCTTCTATCTCCTCAATTTTTTACAACCAAGAAAATTTGCGGCTTACATGAAAGGAAATATTAAAATGAGAAAAATGATCGGAACGGGAGTTGTTGTTACTTTAAGTGCATTCATGGCTGTTCCTGCTTTCGCATCCGGAACTTCGTATACAAATGCACAGAAATTAAAATTGAACACTGCATATCACTCAACTATATTGGAAGATAATTTAATAAAAGATTATTATCCAATGCAATACTTTAGTTTTAAGACCAGTAATCGAAAAAATGTGACCTATAAAGTAAAAATGAGTGTGAAAAAGTGGTTCAATCAGGGAGCCAATTATCAAGGCGAAATAAGAACTTCTCTAAAAAACAAGAACTACCGATCCATTGATTTTATAAGTACAGGCAGCGCTTCTGTGAAACCGACTAAACCCGGAAATACATATATTGCACCCACTCTTCAAAGAAATACGACCTATTATCTGGTAAACGATATGTTCTATGATAACACGGATTCATCTTCGGCAAGTTATTCTATAAAAGTAATAGAACAGATTTTGTCACCAGCCAAGACAAAGCTGATTTCTGTCAGATCCGGTAGAAAATCGTTGGTAGTCAGATATAAGAAAGCAAAAGGTACCGTCTATAGATACCAGATTGCCATCAAAACAACCAATTCAGGTAAATATAAAATTTATACAAATGGAAAAAAATATTCTAAGACCATAAAGCATTTGAAATCAAATAGAAAATATATTGTAAAAATAAGAGCACAGCGAAAAGAAAACGGAAAATGGTATAACGCAAAGTGGTCTGCTGCAAAAATAGTTAGAGTAAAATAACAGCATTTTTGAACGGATAATGAGAAAATCTGTAAATCAAATATGAAAAGATCTTCTATGAATAATGAGGTACGCTCAAAAAAGTTTCACTTTTGAGGTACCTCATTATTCTCTTTCCAATATACTTTTTCTTTCTATGTTAAATGTGTACATTTGTGTACATTTCCAATTTTGAATGTAATGAAGTCTTTCTTTTAATTTCTTTTCATTCCCTTGTTCTGTCGGAGTGTAATATATACTATCTTTGACTGAATCCGGTCTTGTAGGCATCGTTGTTAACTTATTCTCATAAAAATGTGCTAATTGATACTCTTCCCCATATCCGCTTTCTTTCATCAATTTTGTTACTGCATTTCGCAAGTGAAGCGGCACCGGTTCATTAATGGATTTTTTTATATCCTTCTGTACAGCAACTCCGGCTTTATAGACTGCATTTGACTTCGGTATTAAAGCCAGATAAATGACACAATGTGTTAAATGAACATCACATTCCGGCAGGCTCAAAAAACGACAAGCTTGAAATGTATTGATAGCTAAATTAAGTGCCGAATTGTCTGCTAATCCAATATACTCAGATGCAAACCTGACAAGTCTTCTGGCGATATAGACAGGATCATCTCCTCCTTCCAGCATTCTTCCAAGCCAATAAATTGCCGAATCAACATCACTGTTTCTCATAGATTTATGTAAAGCGGAAATAATGTTATAGTGTTCTTCCCCGTCTTTATTGTAATTTGTTGTTCGAACGTCCAAAATCTGCTTAACAAGTTGTTCTGTAATATGAACTTCACCATTACAATTTTCACTGTTAATCACCAGCATTTCCATTAAATTTAATGCTATTCTGGCATCTCCATTTGCACTTATCGCAATTTTTCTTAAAAATTCATCTTCAATCTTTATCTTTAATAGTGGAAATGTATCCTTTGATTTCAATACGTTTTTTAATAATCCTCCTGCCACAACACCTGTAACAAACATTGATACAGGTGCAAAAACCGGCGGATATGTCTGCAGCATATGTGGCTATATCTATGATACTGAAGAAGGGGATATTACACAAAATATCGAGGTGGGAACCCCATTTCACGCACTTCCAGATAATTGGAAATGTCCTCGTTGCAAGCAGAGAAAAGACAAGTTTAATAAAGCATAATCATTTACAGGAGAATACAATGAATTTAGAATCACTTTTAAAGACTCAGCAGGGAGAAATTGATGCCGTTCTCGGTTATCAAAAAATTGCGGAATGTACTGATAATCCGAAAATTCGACAGTTACTGCTTCAGGTAGCTGCTGATGAAGGACGGCACGGAGCAATCTATCGTTCTATTACCGGACAAACATTAGAATCCAATCCAGAAATTGCGGCTCAGTGGATAGCCGGTGTAAAAGCACACGGACTTACTGCAATGATTGCCATGTTTCAAAAAGGAGAGGCTGCCGCATCGGAATCAATCAGGAAAAATGCAGAAGAATGCCCGAAATTAGAGCAAATCATAGAAGACGAATATCGACATGCGGAGATTATGGGACAAATTTTAGAGTTGTTAAAATAAACCTGCTACGATAAAACAGTCATCGAAACATTTTCGATGACTGTTTTATAATTCCACTTATATCTGTAATAAAAACTTAATTTTTTTTTATTTGTTTTTTCTTCTAAAAGCACTAAAATATAACTAGTATGATTTTTTAAAAGGGACATTGTATATGAAAAAGAAAAAAACACTACTAACACTCGCATGTTGTACCGTTTTGGGATTTACTGCTTTCAGTATATCTCATACATCTGTTAAAGCTGAGACAACTGCCTCCGACACAAAAGTCGAGGCATCAACACCTCAATCGACAGATTCCACCACAGACCGCACAGAACCATCTGCCAAACAGGAAGACACCGGTCACACCGATCCGACACCACCTAAAAAGACTACCGAGCAGCCTTCCAATCCTTCTGATCCGGGAGAACAGCCGGCAGAAAAAAAAGGTTGGATCACAGAAAACGAAAAAAAATACTATTACCGGAACGGTGTACCTTTGACCGGAAAACAAAAGATTGGAAAGTTTTATTATTTCTTTGATCTTAAGACCGGTGAAATGAAAAAAGGAATGCGAAAAATTGACGGTTATTATTATTTATTCGGCATCTATTCCGGAAAAATGAAAATCGGAAGACAAAAAGATAACGGCTTTTATTATTATTTTTCCAATCCGGACGGTAAAATGCAAAAAGGTTGGATCACAGAAAACGGAAAGCAATACTACTATGCCGACAATAACGGCAGACAGCTTTTCGGCAGAAAAAAGATCAACGGTTACTACTACTATTTAGATAAGAAAACCGGCGAAGTAAAGAAAGGCTGGATC
>CAMYAO010000014.1 GCA_947253885.1 uncultured Clostridium sp. | reverse complement strand
TACGAGATCCTGAGATGTCTCGTGGGCTCGGAGATGTGTATAAGAGACAGTATGGCATACGCATACGATTTAACAGTATTTTTTTATTTTTTAAAAGAATATAATCCCAACTATCAAAAAATGGAAATTAAAAAATTTCCGATTCAAATATTAGAGAAACTTACTCCTATAGATATTGAGGAATATTTGCAGTTTTTAAAATTCTATATTCATAAAGGTCAGGAGCATACGAATGATGAACGTGGTCAAATGCGCAAATTAGCCTCATTAAGGAGTTTTTATAACTTCTATGTACAAAAACAGATTATAGAGAAAAATCCGGCACAATTGGTGAAAATGCCAAAGCTTCATGAAAAAAATATCATTCGCCTGGATATTGATGAAGTTGCGACCTTATTAGATACGGTAGAAAACGGAGATCAATTAACAAAACAGCAGAAACGTTTTCATGAGAAAACAAAAACTAGAGATCTTGCTTTATTAACTTTGCTGCTTGGGACCGGTATTCGTGTATCAGAATGTGTTGGTTTAAATATAGAGGATGTTGATTTCAAAAATAACGGAATTCGAGTTATTCGAAAAGGCGGTTCTGAAGTAATGGTATATTTCGGATCTGAAGTTGCAGAGGCACTCTCTGACTATATAGCGGAACGAAAACAATTGCATGCAAAAGAGGGACATACAAAGGCATTGTTTTTATCACTGCAAAACAAGCGAATCGGTGTCAGGGCGGTAGAAAATCTTGTGAAAAAATATGCAAAATTAATTACTACTGTTAAGAATATTACACCCCATAAACTACGCAGTACGTATGGAACTGCACTTTATCAGGAAACCGGAGATATTTATCTGGTGGCAGATGTATTAGGTCATAAAGACGTTAATACAACCAGAAAGCACTATGCAGCACAGGCAGACTCTCGAAGACGTCAGGCGGCTACTGCTGTCACTCTTCGGGAAAAAGAGCAAAAAAAAGGGAATAGAAAACTCTGATTCTATTCCCGAAATATTAATAGTTGGATTTGATCTGTTTGTATATAGGGACAACTACGTAAGAGGCAGTGTGTATAGAATCAGAATCGAGATGATTGATCTTTTTTATCTCTTTGATAAAGTCTTTATTGGTAAGCTGATCCTCTGTATTATATTGTTTGGCCAATCCCTCTAAGGTCATATTATGTTCTACTTTAACGGACTGATACACTTTTTGTATCTGATAGGTCGTAGATGCTTCACTCTTTAAGGCAGGTGATAAAATTGCAAGTACCAAAACAGCAGCAATCAGAATGGAAATAATAAAACCAAAGGTTCGAAGTCTGTTATTTCTACGCTGTGTTAAAAGTCTTTTTTTTCTATAGGCATTATATTTAAGTGCACTATGAAAGTTCTTATGTGTTTGTATTTCAATATTAGAATATATCATAGCTATCTCTCCTTTTATCGAACAGGTGTTTGTTATTTGTATTTTAATATTATCAGATCTCTATTTTAATGTCAATAAAAATCGAACATATTTTCGGAATAAATGTTTGCATTCTACTATATGCTATGATATTATTTTGAGTAAGAATAATAGACTGGGATTTAACATTATTGGAGGAATTATATATGTCATACGGGAAGATTACACCAAAGCAAAGTGAAATATTAGAATTTATCAAGCAATGCATTTTAAACAGAGGAGTTCCTCCTGCTGTTCGTGAAATATGTGAAGCGGTTAATTTAAAATCCACTTCTACTGTTCATGCACATCTTGAAAAACTGGAAAAGAACGGTTATATTCGTCGAGATATGGCAAAGTCCAGAAGTATAGAGATTGTCGATGACAGTTTTAATTTATCCAGAAGAGAGATTGTCAACATTCCGGTCGTAGGACGGGTTGCTGCAGGAGAACCGATATTGGCAATGGAAAATATCGAGAACTACTTTCCTATCCCATCTGATCATGTACCTTCCAGTGAGTCCTTTATTTTACGGGTAAAGGGAGACAGTATGATCAACATCGGCATTTTAGACGGAGATTATATTATGGTGGAGAAGCAATGTACGGCAAGAAACGGAGATGTTGTAGTAGCTTTAATAGAGGACTCTTCCACTGTCAAGACATTCTATAAAGAAGACAATCATATTCGTTTACAGCCGGAAAATGACGATTTGGATCCTATTATTGTTCCGGATTGTGTCATAATGGGAAAAGTTAGCGGTGTTTTTCGCTTTTTAAAATAGTTTTTCATAAAAAATATCCGACACAGAGAGATTCTGTATCGGATATTTTTTGTTTAATCTTTGTTGTAAAAATCATAGATTTCTTTGCAGATTTTCAACCAACCGTATCCGGTTGGATGAGAAGAATCTTCAAAGAAGTTTTTATCATCATTCAGATAGCTCATATCTGTCATTTGACAATGATATCTGTTGGTCAACGCTTTGATTTTGGCTCGAAATGCATCAATCTGATGTTTGGATAATCCGTTATAACGATACCAGCCTCCATTAAACGGAATCAGAATAATTTTTGCTTTTATATGACTTTCTTTGCAGATTTTAAGAAATGCCTGATAATCTCTATAGGTACGAGATTTGGTCAAGTCCTCATCTATTGCAGAGTTATGAAATCTCTTAAGATGTTTCTTGTTGTATTTTTTATTCCACTTATCGGTGGACATGTAAAATCTTTTTGCAAAGTGCTTTCCGGATTCTGCTTTAAGAGCATCTTCCATCATATTGTTCCAATTCCATTCTGATATTGGAACAGAAGGAAGTACCTGAGCGTTCGGATTATATCTGGAGCGAAAAGCATCTGCATGAGTAGAAAATATATCCTGATCATTTCGAAAAGCTTTTAAAGCTTTATATAGTTTATAGTCAGCCTTGCTCGGCTTTCCGAACACATGATTTATTCGATCGATCAGATTAAGATCCAGTATAGTACCGTAATGGTTCCGTAATAGTTCGTGAGAGCGTTTTGATATGTATCTTTTGGTAGAAGATTTTAATAGTTTATTTTCCATTAATTTTATGTATGAAAGCGTATTAAAAGTGGAAAAATAACTGTTTGAAACACTTCCACGCGGACGAAACCACTGAAAAGAAAGGAGATAAACTACTTTTTTACTTTTTAATTTATTGGAAATGGAACCGAGTACCAGATCATGAGAAATACACTCCATCGGACCATGACCGGCAGTGTAAATGTTTAGTTGATTGCTGCCGAACAGATTCTTCGGATGATAAGGAGAATCCATGGCATGTTGAAATTCAGAGGATCCTAAAACCAGAAGTGTGTTGTTATTTAAATTTTGAGAGATGGCATTATAGGAGATATCTTTATGAATAGAATTCCAATAACTGATATTATGATCTTTATAGGCAACTTTTTTTGGTAAAATACGGTCTACCACTACTACGGAACAAATAAGTAATACAAACGCTGTAAGAAATGCAAAAATCTTTTTCATATCTTTATTACTCCCTAAATGTTTATAGTTCATCGATGGAAACTTCTTTGCCATCTGTCCAGATTCTTTCTAAATTATAGAATAATCGATCTTCTTTGGAGAAGATATGCACAATAATATCCTGATAATCTAACAAAATCCAACTGGATGTGCTGTTACCCTCTTTGTGAGAACAGGTATAACCGGCTTTGTACAATCGTTCATCCACTGCATCTACAAGGGCTTCCATTTGGCTGCTGTTATTTGCGCTTGCAATGATAAAATAATCTGCTATAACGGAAATATCGCTGATATCGATGACCCTAATATCATCCGCTTTCTTTTCATCTAAGGCTTCATAGCTTAAATGTGCCATTAATTTTGAAATGTCGTTCATAGTCTCTCCTTTAATAATTAGTAAAAGTTTGCAATCTCTTTATTGATAACGGTCCAACCATATCCGCTCGGATGCACTGCATCTACAAAAAAAGCTTTATCATATTGATATTTAGTCAAATCAGAATATGAATACCGATAAGATTCTGCAATTTTAGCGATTGTGTGTCCAAATTGTTCTCTGCTTGTTTTAGGAATACCGCTATAGTCGTAACAATATCCGTTAAATGGAAGAATTATGATTTTGGCATCTAAATTTTGTGCCTTACATATTTTTAAAAAAAGTCGAAAATCATCCATTTCTTTAGATTTAAGCATATTAACCGTTCTATATTTATTTTTAGATTTTATGAATGGACGTCTTCTCTCCGGCCATATGTAATTAGACATATAAAAATGCTGTTTCTTATGTTTTCCCCTCTCTTCTCTTCTCGCATTCTTTAAAACTTTATTCCAATCAGAGATAGAAGGGATCTGTTTATGTGGAGGCAAAATTTCTTTAAAAAATTCTTTTTTCCACAGTAACATAGACAGAGTCATATAATCCTGATCCTGTAATAAACTTGCCTGAAAACGGTATAACATGGGATTCGCAGGATTGAGAGAAGTTTTTAATTTATTTACTGCATCAATACGATCAATATCTCTGATTTTTGATGTTTCACAGACAAGCAACTGATGTGTTCTTTTTGACATATAACGTTTGGCAGACAGCGATATATCAGGATTTTCCATAAAATGTTGATAATGCAGAAGCGAAAAACTTGCATTATAGCTTTCTGCATCAATTGCCGGATCCCGAAACCAGGATGGAGAAACAATCAAAACAATTTTTCTACTGGTTAATTTCGGGCCGACTGATCCTGCAATTAATGCATGAATTAAGCTTTGATAGGCACCGGATCCGATTGATATGTAATTAATTCCGTTCTGTTTTAAAATATTTCTCGGATGATAGACAGAGTTAAGAGAATAACGAAATTCAGAAGACCCAAGCAAAAGAAGGGTGTTCTTATCAATATTATCGGATACCGCACTGTAAGAGGAGTAACGATGATCTGAAACCATAGTTGTTAAGGCCTTATTTCTAACACCTGTAGTGGCTATATGATTGTGAAAAATGCCGCCAATCAATATAATACAGATCAACGCGGTAAAAAATGCTGCAATTTTTTTCATCCGGAAAGCCCCCCTTGTCTTCTTTTAAGATGATTACGTTACAATTTTTTTATAATAGTCAAAAGTTTCAGCTGTTGTAGGATCGATGGTTCTGTTCTTTGTATTCAAAAAGGCCAGTGAGTCCTCCAATATCAAAAGAACAGCCAGATCCAAATTTTCAAAGGCAACCTTGCGAACCAATTCCAAATTAGTTGCTTTATCTCTGTTCGGTTCTATATAATCTGCAATAAAAATAATTTTATCAAGCAGAGTCATACCAGGACAACCTGTAGTATGATAGATGATTGCATGTGCAATCTCCTCATCTTCTACACCGTATTCTTCTCTTGCTAAAACAGCACCACATTTTGCATGTAGTAATGTTAAATTATCTCTTTCCGCATCACTTATGGAAAATCCGTGCTGTTGACAACATGGAATTCTTTCCTCCATCGGCATAAATTTTGCACAGTCATGAAGCAAAGCTGCAAGACGAGCTTTTTCAATATCGGCATGCCAATGGACTGCCAATCGTTCTGCCGACTCCACCACACCCAATGTGTGGAGAAAACGCTGCGGTGTTAAATTTGTTTTTAATTTTTGTTTAATATTATCAAAATTATAATTCATATAGTTTGTGCTCTAGAATATAAGTGCGAACTGAATCCGGAAGTAAATAACGGATACTGTCCCGACTGATTACTCTATCTCGGATTTCTTTGCTTGAAACATAAAAATTAGGTGTTAAGAGGCGAAATATTGTACTGCGGTATTTTGTTTCTAAATAGTCGATTTGTCTATCTACTTTTTCTTCATTCAGAGTATCACGAACTGCAACTAAGATAGTGGAGTTGGCTGAAATATATTCGGGGTCTTTCCAATTTTCAAAATCAAAAAGCGAATCGGCACCCAGAATGAAAAACAGTTCTGCCTCCGGATACTGTATTTGAAAATAGCGGATAGTAGATGCTGTGTAAGAGACCTCTTTTCTGGAAGTCTCATATTCGGACAGTTTAAAGTATGGATTCGAACAAATTGCCAACTTTACCATCTCTATTCGATGTTGTTGAAGAACGGTACCCGTGTAGTTTTTGTGCGGAGTATGTCCGGTAGGCATAAAAATAACAGTATCTAAATGAAATTGGGTAAGTGCATTTTCTCCAAGTATCAGATGTCCATAGTGAATTGGATTAAAAGTACCGCCCAAAATACCAATTCTTTGTTTCATACGATCTACCTTCTATGCTTTTGGTAACTGTATTTTTGGAGTTTTCGGATCAGGTTTGTACAATACAATTTTTTTCCCGATCACCTGAACTACCGTTGATTTTGTTCTTCCGGCAATCGTTTCAGCCAATTCTTTTGGGTTATCGAAACAATTTTTTAAAACAGAAAGTTTTATGAGCTCCCTGTTATGGAAAGCCTCTTCTACTGCCTGAACCACTTCCGGAGTGACTCCGCTTTTTCCGATTTGAAAAAGAGAATCTATATTCATAGCCAGGCTTTTTAAATATGCACGCTGTTTACTTGTCATGTGAAATCTCCTATTTGTAGTAATCAAAGGTTAAACCGTACATACGAATTGTACTTCCCTCTTCTACTCCTATCTCCTCTAATTTATCTAATATTCCCTGTTCTTTCAAGAAGTTTTGGAAAAATAAAAATCCTTTTTCGGAATCAATATTAGTATAACCGAGCATTTTTTCGATAGCAGGACCCTCTACAACAAATTCCTTTTCTTTATTATCGTATTCTACAGTGTATCCTTCGGATTCTGTTTCTTTCATGGAAGGAATATATTCCGGTTCATATGTAACGGGAGCAGTATCCATTGCAGACAGCAGTTCGTATACTTTGAATAATACTTCCTTGATGCCCTGTCCGCTGACAGCGGAAATTGCAAACACATCCATTTCAGGGAATGCCTTTTTTAATCGATCAATCGGATTTTCCTGTCCGTCTTCTAAGTATAATACATCTATCTTATTGGCTGCAATAACAGATGGTTTTTTTGTTAAATCTGTATCGTATTGTTCCAATTCTTTTAGGATAGACTGAATATCTGAAACAGGGTCTCGTCCTTCTGTTGAGGCGATATCAACAACATGGATCAGAACCTTAGTACGTTCTATATGCTTTAAAAATTCATCACCAAGACCGACACCTTCAGAAGCACCTTCAATCAGTCCGGGAATATCTGCTAAAACAAATCCGACACCTTCCGCCAGATCTACTACACCGAGATTCGGTTGTAAGGTTGTAAAATGATAATTGGCAATTTTCGGTTTGGCATTTGTTACTCTGGAAAGGAATGTGGATTTCCCTACATTTGGAAAGCCGACCAATCCGACATCTGCGATTACTTTAAGTTCCAGAATTACTTCCAGTTCCATTCCTGGAACACCCGGCTGTGCATATTTAGGAGCTTGCATGGTAGGGGTTGCATAATGTTGATTTCCTTTTCCGCCTCTTCCACCTTTTAAGATAATCTGGCGCTTATTAACACCGGACATATCCGCAATAATTTTACCGGAGTCTGCATCACGAATAATTGTTCCTGCAGGAACCTTGATAATACAGTCTTCCCCATCTTTACCGTGACAATTCCGTTTTTTGCCTTCTTCTCCGTCTTCTGCAGCATATTTACGCAGATGGCGGAAATCACCCAGAGTATTAAGTCCTTCATCTACAAGAAAGACTAAGTCACCTCCGTGTCCTCCGTCACCTCCGTCCGGTCCTCCGTTTGCTACATATTTTTCACGACGAAAACTCACATGACCATCTCCGCCTTTACCTGATTTTATAATAATTCTTGCAGTATCTGCAAACATAGAATCCCTCCAATTCAAAGGAAGTGCTGTTGCACTTACAGGATAAAAAACAAAAAAGCCCCCCTTTAAGGAGCTTTTTTGACTATTTGTTACTGTGCGACAGGATAAACAGAAGCCTGTTTTTTATCTCTGCCTTTACGTTCAAATCGTAATACACCGTCCACTTTTGCGAACAATGTGTCGTCGCCGCCGATACCAACATTCACACCAGGGTGAATCTTTGTTCCACGCTGACGATAAAGAATATTACCAGCTTTTACAAACTGTCCATCTGCTCTTTTTGCTCCTAATCTCTTAGATTCGGAATCACGTCCGTTCTTTGTAGAACCAACACCCTTTTTATGAGCAAAGAACTGAAGATTTAAGTTCATCATGTGTTACACCTCCTCGAAAATAAGATCTACGTGTTTCTCATAGTTCTCTTCCAGGCTTTCCATACCTAAAACTAATGTTTTAAGCAGTAATTCGCTTTTCTCATTTGGAAAATCCGTGATACGAAATACAATACGTGCCTGATCCGTATCGATATCCTGCTGAAAAGAAAGATCGGTAAATTGCTCAATTGCACTCATTGTGACAGTTACAAGCATAGATGCGGCCGCACATACTATATCACTGCCCTCTTCCGCATAATCAGCATGATCATATGCATCAAATCCAATGAAAAATCCATTCGATTGGAAAATCGTAATCTTAAACATATTTTTGATTAAGCATTGATTTTATCAATTTTTACTCTGGTATAGCTCTGTCTGTGACCGTTTTTCTTATGATAACCGCTTTTTCTCTTATACTTATAAACGATTACTTTTTTAGCACGACCATTTTTCTCTACAGTTGCATCGACTGTTGCGGATGCTACATCTGATCCAACTTTTAAAGAACCATCACTTACAGCTAAAACCTGATCAAAAGTAACTTTTTCTCCTGCTTCTGCTCCAAGTTTTTCAATGGTAATGATATCACCTTCGGAAACTTTATACTGTTTTCCACCTGTTACAATAATTGCGTACATCTGGCACCTCCTATTATCATTACTCGCCAACTTTGGTGCTGTAAAAATACAGACTTCTACCTCGTTGTGCGGCATACCATTGAATAATATCATGTACATCTGCCTAAGTCAATATATCAATTAAGGATTTCTCTTTTTTTTGACGTGTTATTTCCAGAAGATTTAAACGGGTAAAATCTACCACAGTTACCGTCTGGGGATCCTGATAAGTGGCTTGTTTCATTATATGTATAAGTCTCTCAGCCTTTTCGGTATCATCCATATTAATAAAATCGACCAGTATTATTCCGGTAATATTTCTAAGTCGGATTTGTCTTGCTATTTCGATTGCAGCCTCGACATTGATTTGATAAAAAAGATCGGCTGTCGTTTTGTTTCTGATATTTTTTCCACTGTTTATATCGATAACAGTCAGTGCTTCAGTAGGTTCTATTATAAGATATGCTCCGGATTTTAACCAAACACGTTTAGAGATGGCATCTTCGATTTGTTTATCTATATTATAAAGAGCAGTAAGCGGATAGGAATCCTGATAAAATCGAACCGGAATTTCAGATAAGTCCGGATATTGTTCCGTATAGGACATAATCTCATTATATAGATCCGACCGGTCTGTAATGATTTCTTCTAAATCAGTATAGCAGCTGTCTTGCAGAATCTTTAGAATTCTTGGAATACCGGCATATATCTTGGTATGAGCTGTTCGATTTTTTCCATATTTGATAATATGATCCATCTGGTCGTTCAAGCTTTTATATTCTTTTAAGATAATATCGGAATCAATCCCTCTTGAATTGGTTCTAAAGACCATTCCGTAAGAGGGTAATTTGATTTGAGGCAAAACCTCTTCCTGTAAATGAAGTTTGTCCGTTTTTGATAATTTCTTCGAAAAGCCGATTTTTTTGTTTTCTGATGTGAGAATCAGATAGCGACCGGTAAGAGAAAGGTTGGTAGAAACGGCAGGAAGCTTTGTTTTGACACTTTCTCTGATAACTTGTACCAGAAATTCATCTCCCTGTACGATTTGATCAGACGGATGTTTTTTGATAAATATCGGGCGACTTCTTTCCGTTATGCTGTAATAGCAGTTTTGTGTGTTAGAAACAGAAAGGAAGGCGGCTGAAAGATTTTTCATTACTTTCTCTGTTTTTCCTACAAAAACGGATCCCAAAAGAGTTTCCTCCTCTGGAACAGACTTTACTTCGAGAATCCTTCCTTTATCCAGCAATATTGCTGCCTGGATAGTCTCTTTTCTAACATTTAGAATAGTTGTAATGATCAGTTTCATGTTAAAATAGGTTCTCCATATTGAGATAGTGGCAATCGGACTCCGTTTATCTGACCATAGGTCTCTAAACGTTTTGTAATGAATCGTTTATTTTCGGTATCAAGTCCGATAAACGCAAGGAACTGTTCCATTACAAATTCCGGTTTGATATTATCGATACTTCCGGTAGAAACAGAAAGAAAAATAATGGAAGATCCGATATCTGCATCTTCGCGCTCTGCTGTTTTAAAATCATATAGCAGCGGTTTCAGATCGAGGATACGTTCACTCTTTTTCGTCTTTTTCACTGTCTCAATTTTTTCCTGATTGAAAAATTCTTGTATTTTTATTTCAAGCTCTTTTTTTGACAGAGAGGATAATATATCTTCCGGGTCAAAAAGAACATAATCTGCCGCTGTAACCTGAGACATTGCTGTTTTGGAGTTGTCGTCCAATCGAACATATTCCGTCACTTCTATTCCGGGAACCATTTGTTTGTTTAGAGCAGCTATGGCACTATCAGAGGGAAGACTGGAATGTACTTCAATATCCAGATATTCTCCGTCACTGAGCAGCCCTACACCTAAAGGAGCAGCAAAAGACATTACTTGATGGGGGGAAAAGCCTTCTGTATAACAGATGTCGATTCCGGAACGCCTGATCGCTTTTTGAAAAAAACGCATGATATCAAGATGTCCTATGAATTTCATGGATCCATATTTACGAAATTTTATTCTTATTTTCATAACAGACACCTCCCCTGTATTTTAAAGAACCGCAGTTGGAACACTTTTCTCTGCAGTTCGGTGTGACCGATTCTTTTTTTGCTTCCTCATATTCATGAGCCAGAAATTGTTTTGTAACACCGGCATCAATAAAATCCCAAGGGAAAATTTCATCATAAGTTCGTTCTCGGAATGTATAAAAATCAGGATCGATACCTGATTCCTGAAAGGCTTCATACCATCGTGTCTTATCAAAAAAATCAGACCATGAATCAAAAATACCACCCTTTTGATATACCTTTAAAATAGCTTTAGAAAGCTTTCGATCTCCACGGGCTAAAATTCCTTCAATCAAAGTAACGTCTGCTTCGTGCCAATTATATCGAATACTTTTTTGGTTAAGCTGACTGCGGATGGATTGTTTTACAATAGATGCACGATTAAGAAAATCTTCGGCACTGCACATCGACATCCACTGGAAAGGTGTAAATGGTTTTGGTACAAAAAAAGAGGTGCTGACAGTAATTTGACATTTTCCGTTTCGTTTTTCTTTCGGGATCTCATAGTAACGTTTTGCTATATCATTTGCAAGTGTACCGATCGCCGCCATATCCTCCGGGGTTTCAGTTGGATGTCCAAGCATAAAATATAATTTGACTTTTTGCCATCCACCGCCAAAAGCCAAACCGGCCCCTTTAATAATTTCTTCATAACTGATACCTTTATTGATTACGTCTCTCAGTCTTTGAGATCCGGCTTCCGGAGCAAAAGTAAGACTGCTTTTTTTAATATCTTGCACCTTGTTCATGACATCCAGAGAAAAATTATCGATTCGCAGAGACGGCAAAGAAATATTTACACCTTTTGTCTTATAGGTATCAATCAAAAAGGTCAAAAGCTCTTTAAGTCCCAGATAATCACTGGTACTCAGAGAACTTAAAGATATTTCATCATACCCTGTGCTGTCCAACATCTTACCTGCTAACTCTTTTAAACGTTTTACACTACGATCTCTGAGAGGACGATAAATCATACCCGCCTGACAGAACCGACATCCTCTTGTACAGCCGCGCTGAACCTCCAGTACCACTCGATCTTGTGCAATCTTAATAAAAGGGACAAGCGGTTTTTCAGGATAGCTCACAGTATCCATATCCAGAACCACTTGTTTTTCTATTTTTTCAGGAACACCCGGACGTGTCGGGGATATGGATGCAATTGTTCCGTCTTCTTTGTACCGAACATCATATAGGGAGGGAACATACAATCCTGGTATTTTTGAAGCTTCATAAAGGAATTCATTTCGGTCAAATCCTTTTCTTCGAAACTTTTTATATAACTCAAATAAGGCATCATAGCTTGTTTCCCCCTCTCCGATATAAAAGATATCAAAAAAATCGGCAATAGGTTCCGGATTATAAACACAGGGTCCTCCACCGATCACAATCGGATGTTGGTCAGTGCGATCTTTGCTGTAAAAAGGAATTTGGCTTAAATCCAATATTTGTAAAATATTGGTATAGCACATTTCATATTGGATTGTAATACCCAGAAAATCAAAGTTCTTGATCGGTTCTTGGGTTTCTAAAGAAAAAAGAGGGATTTGTTCCTCTTTCATGATTGCATGCAGATCCGGCCATGGTGAATATACTCTTTCGCAATAAACATCGGGTATGCGATTAAAATTATCATATAAGATCTGAATTCCAAGATGGGACATGCCGATATCGTAGACATCAGGAAAGCAGATGGCGAAACGTATATCGACATCTGCAGTGTTTTTTCGAACCATATTTACTTCATTTCCGATATAACGAGCCGGATTATCAATTTCTAACAGAATTCTATCAGGTAATGCTAGTGGCATATATACTCCTATTCTAACGATTAGACAACTCTTCTATTACTTCTTCCCAGCCAATTCCCTTTTCCACCATCATAACCATACAATGATATAAGAAATCTGCGATTTCATAGTTGATTTCTTCAGAATCCGGATTTTTAGCAGCAATAATAATTTCAGAAGCTTCTTCTCCTATTTTTTTTAAAATTTTGTCAATCCCTTTTTCAAAGAGATAATTGGTATATGAACCCTCTTTTGGATGCAGTTTTCTGTCTGCTATGATATGGTATTCCTCTTCTAATACAGATTGAGGATTTTTTACTTCAGCTAATGGAGAAACAATATCTCGATAAAAACAACTTCTGGACCCGGTATGACATGCAGCACCTATCTGAGAAACCTTTGCAAGAATGGTGTCTCCGTCACAATCAATATGCAAAGATTTTACATATTGATAATGTCCGGATGTTAATCCTTTTATCCAAAGTTCCTTGCGACTGCGACTGTAATAAGTCATTTTACCGAGGGATAAGGTGGTGTCAAATGCTTCTTCATTCATATATGCCAGCATCAAAACTTCGTTTGTCTTATAGTCGCTCACCACTACAGGAAGCAATCCGTCTTCATTTACTTTGAAATCAGACCAGTGGAAGTTCGAACATAAATGTCCTGTTTGTATGCCAGCAGCAAGCAATGTTTCTTTTAATTCTAATACATGTTCTGTCCGGAAGGAAAAATCAGGTTCGGAAAATGCAGTTATAAAAGAAGGCATAGATAATATCTCTACAACTGTAGCATCTGTAATGTTTTCTGACAAGAAAACAATGTCCTTTTTTTGTAGAGAAACAGGAAGAACAAGGTTAGAGATGAAAGTTGTCAGTTCCGTTTCTTTTATATCTGTTCCAAAAATAAATGCCTCTGAATAAGGAGAAAAATCAAAATCCCGAATACTGCCTTCATCTTGTAAAGAGATAGAAATTGCTAATGCATCGGAACCGAAACGCTCAAGAGCTTCTTTTGTAACTTCGGGTGTGATTTCAGAAGAAACATCCAGGACCGCTTTCCGGCATCCTGTATATAAAATTTTCTTAATATCTTCTAAGCGTTTTATATGCCCTGCTCCGTAGATCGGAACCTCGGCATATCGATTTAATTCTTTTAATAAATGTAAATTAACATCATGTTCCGAATCTGTTTCAGAAAGATCGGAAACAATTAGAGTATCAATGCCGGAATTGTTTAAAGACGTAATAAATTTGATTACATCTTCTGTAAGAGGAGAAAAATCCTCTTTTAACAATATGCCGTTTTTCAAATAAATATGTGCATCCAATTTGATTTGTTTCATAGTGAACCTCTTATAAAATCCCTTTTGTAGAAGGGATACCGTCTACACGTGAATTATATTGTGTCGCCATATCCAATGCTTTGGAAAAGCCTTTAAAAATTGCTTCGATAATATGATGTGTATTATTTCCGGACAGAACTTTTATATGCAGATTCATACCGGCAGAATAAGAAATTGCATAAAAGAATTCACGAACCATTTCGGTGTCAAACCCTCCGACACGAGGATTTGTAAATTCATAATCGAAAGAGAAATATGGGCGACCGGAAAGATCAATTGCAACCAGTACCAATGTTTCATCCATAGGGAGGAGAAAGTGGCCATATCGATTAATTCCTTTTTTATCACCGAGTGCCTGTGATATACAAGTTCCCAAAACGATTCCCGTATCCTCGACAGAGTGATGAGAATCCACTTCCAAATCTCCTTCTAATGTCAGGTTCATATCGAAAAAACCATGTCGACAAAAGCCGTTCAACATATGATCAAAGAAACCTATTCCGGTGGAAATAATACCGTTACCGTTTCCGTCAATATTTAATTGAAGTGAAATGGAGGTTTCCGTTGTTTGTCTTGTAATATGAGCAATTCGTTGTTGATTCATACTATCTCCTGAAGTTAAACTTCTTCAAAACGAACTCGTATTGAGTTCGCATGTGCTGTCAGCTGTTCATTTTCTGCAAATTTCACAACATCCGGATAAATATTGAAAAGTGCTTCTTTGGAGTAAGATATAATACTGGATTTTTTAATAAAATCATCTACTCCGAGAGGAGAGAAAAATTTTGCCGTGCCGTTAGTTGGGAGTACATGATTCGGTCCGGCAAAATAATCTCCCAGAGGTTCGCTGCTGTATCCTCCCAAAAAGATAGCACCGGCATTTTTAATCTTGGTCATGACTTCATATGGATTCTCTGTAACAATCTCCAAATGTTCTGATGCAATTTCGTTTGCAGCCTCAATTCCCATAGTAAGATTGGGTGCAACCAGAATATAACCGTATTGATCCAAAGATTTTCGGATAATATCTCTTCTGGAGAGTAAAGCAGTAAAACGTTCTATTTCATCTGATACCTTGGCAGCCAGTTCCGGACTTGTAGTGATCAAAATGGCGGAAGCCATTTCATCGTGTTCTGCCTGTGATAACAAATCTGCTGCAATATATGTCGGATTAGCAGTAGCATCAGCTAAAACAAGAATTTCGCTCGGTCCCGCAATAGAATCAATACTGACATGTCCGAAAACGGCTTTTTTTGCTAATGCAACATATATATTTCCCGGACCGACAATTTTATCCACTTTCGGAATACTTTCTGTGCCAAATGCCATCGCAGCAATCGCCTGTGCCCCACCAATTTTATATATATGGGATACACCGGCTTCTTTTGCGGCAACCAATGTGTTAGGAGTTACAATTCCGTTTTTGTCGCAAGGTGTAGTCATTATTATGGTTTTGACACCGGCTACCTTTGCAGGGACAACATTCATTAGTACGGATGACGGATAGGCAGCTTTCCCTCCCGGAACATAAACCCCTGCTGTTGCAATCGGCGTTACTTTTTGCCCAAGCATAATGCCGTTATCCTGGCTGTCAAACCAGCTGTACTGCTTTTGCTTTTCATGATAGATACGGATATTTTCTTTTGCTTTCCGCATCACCTCTAAAAAAGAGGAATCTACTTTTTGATAGGCTTCTTCTATTTCCTCTTCTGTCACCTCTACGGTGTCGGAAGTTAAATAGGCTCCGTCAAATTGTTTTGTGTAAGAAAATACAGCTTTATCACCATTGAGTCTTACGTCTTTGATAATAGAAGCTACTCTGTCTTCATATTCCTTGAATTGATTGGGGCTTCTCTTTAAAAGTTGTTCTAAGATACTGGATATGGCATTCTGGGTTAACTCTAATGTACGCATAATTACTCCTTATAAATCAAATCATGTAATCGGGTAATAATCTTATTGATTCTTTTCTGTTCCATTTTCATACTTACCGGATTTACAATCATGCGAGCGGATAAAGGACAAATTTCTTCTAATACAGATAAACCGTTTTCTCGTAAGGTTGTACCTGTTTCAACAATATCAACAATGACATCCGACAGCTCTAGAATAGGAGCTAATTCGATCGAACCGTTTAGTTTGATAATTTCTACTGTTTGATGTTTTTGATTCAAAAAATAATCTTTGGCTATTTTAGGATATTTTGTGGCAACCCGAATCTGCTGCCTGTTTTGTAATAATGCAGCGGCGTCTTTAGGACCGCATACACACATCGTGCATGTTCCGAAATTTAAATTCAATACTTCTAAAATATTTCGGTTTTCTTCCAGGATAGTATCTTTTCCTACAATGCCGATATCTGCAGATCCGTACTCTACATATGTGGGAACATCCGGTCCCTTCGACAAGAAGAAACGGAGCTGTAATTCTTCATTAACAAAAATAAGCTTTCTCGTATCTTTGTCCCGTATTTCTTCACAGGTTATCCCGATTTGTTCAAACAATTCCAAAGTTTGATCTGCAAGTCTTCCTTTTCCAAGTGCAAATGTTAAATATTGATCCATGATTCTCCTATTCTACAAATTCTGTAATATAGTCATAACCTTTTATGCGTGCTTCCGACTCAAAATATGCCAGAGTCTTTGCATCTTCAATATAGATCATTTCTATAAATCTGCCGTTTTTACGCAATAATTGAGCCTCTCTGATCGCCTCTTTCTTTTTTGAGGCAGTATATAACAACCAGATAATCTTATTGTCTAATGGAATTTTCTTTTTTTGTCTGTTTAGCGCGGATAAAATCTGATCTACAATTACGGCAAACCCGGTTGCAGGGGCATCCGAATCAAAATATCCCAACAAATGATCGTATCTTCCACCATTTACAATTGGTTCACCACTTCCATAGGTATAACCGGAAAATACAATTCCCGTATAGTAATCTAAAGCAGATCGAGCCGCCAGATCATAATTGATACAGGATTTCACTTCGTAATAATCCAGTAAGTTGTCCAGTTCTTCCAATCGCTCCAGAGCATGAAAAATTTTAGGGAAATCTTCACTGTACTGTTTGGCAACAGATAATTCATTTTTAGAAATCGTACCGTTTTTTAACATAGAAAACAATGCAACTATATGTTCATTTATATTGAGCTTGGAGAGTAGGCTCTCTACACCATAGAAATTTTGATTGGCAAGCAACTCTACTACTTCCGATTCAATACTGTCACCCAGATCGGCCTGTTCCAATAATCCGTTTAGTATATCGACATGCCCGATGCTGATTTGGAAATGATCCAGACCGGATGCGCGAAGTAAGTGGATAGATAATGCTATCATTTCCGCATCTGCGTCAACAGACTGGTCTCCTATCAGTTCTGCACCGATCTGTGTACGTTCATGTAAGCGCCCTTGATAACTGAAATTATTGATAAAGGTATTTCCGTTATAACAAAAGCGCAATGGTGTTTCCGACAGATTGAAATAGGTTGCGGCACATCTTGCGATAGATGGAGTGATATCCGGTCGCAATACCAATGTATGACCCTCATGGTCGAAAAACTTGTATAGATTTTTGGAGGAAGTGCTGCTGAATTCTTTATTAAATACATCAAAAAACTCAAAGGAAGGAGTTTGAATCGGATGGTATCCGTATTGTTTGAGTACAGAGGACAGATCCTGTTCCAACTGTAATTTCTTTTCGTATTCTGTTTGATATATATCTCTGACACCATCCGGTGTATAGAGCAGTTGATTTTTCATATAACCTCCTTAATAGCACTTCACTTTAGTACACTACCATGCTATCATATGAAAATCAGTATAAGACAGTTTGGAAGAGAAGTCAAACACTAATATCTTGATTCAATATCTAATTTTAAGGGTTCTAAGAACGGAACCAATAACAATCCCTGTCTCTTAAAGAAAAATCTGCTTGACAGTTCTTCTATTCTAAAACTTTTTCTTCCGCCGCCTTTCATACGATCCCAGAATTTATAAAGTTCCGTAAAAGATAAATAATAAAGAAGATCTTTATGGGTAAAATATAAGATCATAAAAGCTACACCGTCTTGTTGTTCAAAATTTTTCATAAATTCTACTTGGTGAGCGTGAATATTTTGAAGCGGAAATGTGTCGGTTTTACACTCTTTTGCATCAAAACAGATCGGAATCCCCTGAACAACACCGATATAATCAACCGTACTTTTTTGATCGAAATATGCTAAAGTAATGTGTCGGTTGTGATGATCGATTTCAATTGGCGTGATGGGGGTCGGAATTTTCTGCACCAATGCAAGTCTATGTTCAATATATTTTTCAAGGGTAAGATTGATATCCTCTTCCAGTGCAGAACCACGCAGTCCTCTTGAATTCCATGTAGCCATCTATTATTCCTCGTAGTATATTTTTCGATCAATTTCTACAGTAAAGATACCGTTTGTAAGATCCACTTTTGATACAGAGCAATTTAAAAGAGGCTCACCCCATAGATTTTTGATACTGCGATTTTCAAAAAGTGATAGAAACATACGAATAACCGCACCGTGGCATACCACCAAAGTGGATCTGTTTTCAGTCTCTAACGGAAGAAGAATTTGTTTTGTAAACTCATCAATTCGTTTCAGAACATCCTGAAATCCCTCTCCGTCATCAGGAGCAATATATTTTTCGGGATGATGAAAACAATTATAAAAGTTGGGGTCTTTTTCCATAGTAGATGCAATATGACAACCTTCATATTTTCCGAACCCCATTTCTCTGATTCTCTTATCCGTGATAAGGGGAACATGATATGCTTCATTAATTGTTTCAGCAGTTTGAACAGCACGGATCAGAGGACTTACATACATCTGATCAAAAGACAGATTTTCGCGCAGGAATCCGTCTCTGGTTATTTTTGCCAATTCAATACCGTTTTCATTTAAAGGAATATCAGAGGATCCCTGTACTTGTTTTAACTTGTTCCATGGAGTTTCTCCATGTCTTAATAAATATAATTTCATGATAGCCTTTCTAATACAGTCTTAAATTCATTCGGTAAATCAGCAACATACTCTCTTCCGTCCGGAAAAACCATACGGTAGGAATGAAGCATTTGTGACTTTACGTTACAGTGAGATTTCCAGTAATCATTTACGGTCTTATTTCCATACTTTCTATCACCTATAATCGGATGACCGATAGAAGCCAGATGGGCTCGGATTTGATGAGATCGTCCGGTGATTAATTCTATTTCCAAATAGGAATACCCGGAAAAAACTCGAATCGGTTGATAATACGTACAGATTGGCTGACTCCCCTCTGATTGCGCTTCGGATATAAACACCTTATTGGAATCGGAATCTTTTGTTAAAAAACCCTTAATCAGCTTCGGGGCACGAATCTCTCCTGCTACCATACAGCGATAGAATTTTTTCAGGGAACGGTTCTTTAGACAATTTGCAAGTTGCTGCAGACCCGTTACTGTCTTTCCGGCTAATATCAGACCAGAAGTATTTCTGTCTAATCTGTTTGCAATAGATGGACGAAAATCTATCAGATCCGACTCGAAAAGCTGCTTACTGTCTATCAGATAGGATAAAATCTGTTCATTTATGGAAACATCGTCGGAACTTGCTTTTTGAGACAGTACATTGGACGGTTTGTTCAGGATCAGGATATCACTGTCTTCAAAAATAATATTCAAGTGATAGTTTTTCTTTTTTGGAACTGTAATATCTGTCGAAAATTTCTCAAAGGTTTCATCAGAAAAATAGATTTTGACAGAATCTGATATATGTAATTTTTCATTTCCACCGGCTTTTTTGTTATTTAAGACAATATTTTTCTTTCGGAGCATTTTGTAAATAAAAGATTTAGGTGCCTTCTCAAAAATTTTAAAAAGATATTTATCTAATCTTTGACCGGATTGTCGATCTGTAATAATGAATTCTTTCATGGATCACGCCTTTTTCCTATTGTGTTTCGTTTTCTTTTTCCATGGTCTGGGAGGAATCAGGCAATTCTTTCCATATCCGATCAGATCAGTACGATTTGCCTTATATAATGCCTCTTTTACCAATGAATAATTCTTGGGATCTTTGTATTGCAGTAATGCACGCTGTAGAGCCTTTTCATGCGGATTGGTCGGTGTATATACCGGTTGCATAGTACGAGGATCCACTCCTGTATAATACATCGTTGTTGCAATTGTAGACGGAGTCGGATAAAAATCCTGTACCTGTTCCGGATTCAGATTACTATCCCGAACAAATTCCGCTAATTCAATTGCTTCTTTCAAGGTCGAGCCGGGGTGGCTTGACATTAAATACGGAACGACATACTGATTTTTATGGATTCTTTTATTGATATCATAAAATTTTGTCACAAAACGTTCGTAGAGTTCTTTTTTTGGCTTTCCCATCATTGATAATACCTTCTCCGAAATATGTTCCGGAGCTATGCGAAGTTGCCCACTGACATGATACTTACACAATTCTTCCAAAAATGTCTGATTTTGATCGGCAAGAACATAATCATATCGGATTCCGGAACGGACAAATACTTTTTTTACATGTGGAATATTTCTTAATCTTCTCAATAACGTAATGTAATCACTATGATCCACCTTCAATTGACTGCATAAAATAGGAGACATACATTGCTTGTTCATGCAGGCACCGTGCTGTTTCTGTTTTTTACATGCCGGTTCACGGAAGTTTGCCGTCGGTCCGCCGACATCATGAATATAACCTTTAAAATCCGGCATCCTGGTCATGGCATATGTCTCGCGCACCAGAGAGTTCTGACTTCTCGCCTGTACAATACGACCTTCGTGAAAAGTAATTGCACAAAAATTGCAACCTCCAAAACATCCACGATTACTGGTCAGACTGAACTTGATTTCAGCAAAAGCGGGAATCCCTCCCTTACTGTCGTAGATCGGATGCCATTTATTTTCAAACGGTAATTCATAGGTACGATCTAATTCTTCCGTCGACAAAGGTTTTTGAGGCGGATTTACTACAATATACTGTTTATTTGGATAAGGCTCTATCAGACTTTTTCCGGAATATGCATCTGAATTTAGATGTTGCAAATAAAAGCTTTTTGCATAGGTTGTTTTACTTGCGGTTATTTCTTCGAAGGAAGGCAGCATAACAGAGTTATACGCAACAGACGGATCTTTCGTTCGGTAGACAGTTCCGTCCAAATAGGTAATATCGGAAATGTTCAAACCGCTATCCAGTGCATCTGCCAGTTCAATAATACTTCTTTCGCCCATTCCATACAAAATCATATCCGCACCGGAATCAAGCAAAACAGATCTCTTTACTTTGTTCGACCAATAATCATAATGGGCAAATCGTCTCAAACTGGCTTCAATCCCACCCAAAACAATCGGAATTTGTTTATAGGTTTTCCGAATCAGATTTGAATAAACAACACATGCATAATCCGGGCGTTTGCCCATTTCCCCTCCGGCTGTATAGTTGTCCTTTTTTCTTCGTATTTTAGAGACGCTGTAATGATTTACCATTGAATCCATATTTCCCGAAGAAACCAGAAATGCCAATCTTGGAGCACCCAAAACCGTGATACTGTTCATATCTTTCCAATCAGGCTGAGAAATTATGCCAACGGAATAACCGAAGAGTTCAAGTGTTCGTCCGATAATAGCCGGCCCGAAGGAAGAATGATCCACATAAGCATCTCCGATAACATATACAAAATCTAATTGGGAGATTCCGCGTTCCTGCATATCCTGTTTTGAAATAGGTAAAAAACGACTCATTACAGTACCTCGGTAAAATCTTCGATATAATAATCTGCGAGTTCCATCTTTTCTGAATTCTGAGATTCGCTGGCAATGTCAAATACGGCACATACATTCATTCCGGCTGTTTTTCCGGCGATAATCCCGGCAGGAACATCTTCAAAAACCAGACAATCCGACGGCAAAACTTCTAATCTGGATGCTGTTTCCAAATATACGTCCGGCGCCGGTTTCCCTTTTTCAACCTCACAGCTGGTGGTGATTACATCAATATATGGGTGTAGTTTTTGAGCATCTAAAAATGCCTGTACCAGTTCCGGTGAATTGCTGGATGCAATTCCCGTTTTGTATCCGTTTTCCCGAATCTGTTTCAAAAAATCCAATGCTCCGCGTTTTAATGAAACCTTATGGCGATACTTATCTAAAGCTGCCTGATTCCATAAAGACTTTAATTCCTCAATGGATTCGGTAAGATGAAATGTTTTGATAAAGTGGTCTGCAGTTTCAGTAAAACTCATGCCTTCGATGTCAATCAAAAAATTATGCGGAGGTGTTAAATTTCTGGAACCGAAAAAATCCTCATCGATTTCATCCCAGACCCACATAGAGTCTGCAAGTGTTCCATCCAAATCAAATATCACTGCTTTTTTATTTTCTAACATACTACCTCTATATATTTAAAATAAGGCATCTGGATTTGAATTTCAAATCCCAGATGCCTTGCCACTTAGTTTTATTTATCATCAGAAGATATAACGGAAAAGCCCTCTACTTCCGCAGCGTCGAGATTTTCTACACTGTCTTCCGGTGCTGAACCATACAGTTCATTTCTGTTATGAACAACAGTATTCAGAGTGTCTTCTAACGTTCCGAATAATCCGTCGTAATAAGTTCGGGAATCATTGATCGTTTTCGCAACGATGTTTTGAACGGTGCTTAAAAGATTATCTGTATATTCGATAGATGCGGAACGAATATTATTTGCATCTTCCGTTGCCTGATCCAAGATTTCCTGGGCTTGGCTGGTAGCTGCTTCTACCACTTCGTTTGCCTGAGCATAAGCCTGTTGCATGATCTCATGTTCTGAGATCATATCATTTACTTGAAACTTTGCATGGGCGATCATCTCTTCCGCCTTTGCTTTTGCCTCTTCCAGTATTTCGTTTTTATTGTTTAAGATTTTTTGATATTTTCTTATCTCATCCGGAGTGTGTGCCTTTAGTTCTGCAATCATTTCATCTAAATCATCTCGATTTACAATAATCTTGGAATTAGAAAGGGGTTGAAACTTACAGTTATCAATGTATTCTTCTATTTCGGCAATAATCTCTTCAATACGACTCATAGACTTCTCCTTATTGTTTAAACTTATAAATTACATGATTTTCAATCGCAGGAGTAACAAATTTAGAAATATCTCCATGAAAAGACGCTACTTCCTTTACAATTGTAGAACTTAAATAAGCATATTCTAACTTTGTAGTCAGAAATATTGTATCTAAATTCGGGTTTACTACATGGTTTGTCTGAGCTATCTGCAGTTCATACTCAAAATCTGTTACAGCTCTGAGTCCACGAATTAAAAATTGTGCACCAACAGACTCCGCATAGTCAGCTGTTAATCCCTCAAAGGAATCAATGCGAACATTTGGTATTTCTTTTGTCATCTCTTCCATCATTCTAACACGCTCATCTACTGAAAACAATGGATTTTTAGCGGTATTACGTAAAATAGCGACAATTAATTCATCGCATAGTTTAGAAGAACGTGTAATCATATCCATATGTCCTAAGGTTGGTGGGTCAAAGCTCCCCGGATAAATTGCTATTTTCATATATCTGTTACTCTATGAACTTCATAGTCTCCTTTTTATGATAGATGTAAAAAAATATGTTGATTTGTTTTATATTTTTTTATTTTATGTAACTTGAATTTTCCGTCCAAAGTATAAGCGGATGGATCCGTATGTAAAGATGTTTCAATAATAATAAGTGTATTATCATTCAAAATAGTGGAATCAGAAAGATATTCCAAGACAGGATATTCCAGTCCCATATCATATGGTGGATCCATAAAAATAATATCAAATATGTATTTTCGCTCCAAAGTATGTAAGGCTGCAACCGCATCCATTGTTAAAAGATTACAATAGGATTGGAATTTTGTAAATGAAATATTTTCCTGAATAACAGCTGCGGCATTTCGATTATTGTCAACCAATACAGCTTTTTGAGCTCCCCGGCTGACTGCTTCCAATCCAATCGCTCCACTTCCGCTGAACAGATCCAAAAAAAGGGAGCCCGGAACTTTTGTTTGAAGCATGTTAAATAAAGTTTCTTTGATTCGATCTGTTGTAGGACGGGTATCATTGCCCGGAACAGATTTTAAAGGAAGACTTCGTGCGCTTCCTGCAATAATTCGCATAATTATATATCCTCTGTGTTATGTTGTAGTGCATATCATATGATGTAAAAGTTTCAAAGCACTGTCAACAGACTGTTGACGAATTTCCATTCGATTTCCTGAAAAGAAATGTTGTTCGATTTTAACAGTCCCTTTGGCAAAACATCCTAAAAAGACCAGTCCGACCGGTTTTTCTTTCGAGCCGCCGTTCGGTCCTGCGATTCCGGTGGAAACAATCGCATAATCGGATTTTGCAACTTTTGCACAACCGACAGCCATTTCCCTTGCCGTTTCTTCACTAACCGCTCCGTATTTATCCAGAGTGTCGACAGAAACCCCAAGAATTTGCATTTTTGCACGATTGGCATATGTAATAAATCCCTGCTCAAAAACTTCAGAAGCACCGGATACATTTACAATTGTTGCAGCAATCAGTCCTCCGGTACATGATTCCGCAGTCGAAACTGTAGTTTTTTTTTCGGATAATTCTGTTACAATTAAATCTTCAATAGATTGCATTCCTCAGCCCTGCTCTTTCATTACATCTTTGTTTTTCCATAAGTAATCTATCAGTGATACAATTGTTAAAATCAATGCTATGTAGGTAATGATATCTGCAAACACCTTATATCCATAGGAGGGGAAATTTGCGATCAGCAAGATAATCATCAGCATTTGGAAGACTGTTTTTACTTTTCCCCACATACTTGCAGCAATCACAATATGATTATCACTTGCAATCAAACGAAAACCACTGATAATAAATTCTCTTGATATAATAATAATTACAATCCATGCAGACAGACGATGTAAAGCGATAAGAGAAATCATAGCGGAAGACACTAACAGTTTATCTGCCAAAGGATCCATAAACTTACCGAAATTTGTTACTAAATTATATTTTCTTGCAATCTTGCCGTCCAAAAGATCTGTCAGACTTGCTGCAATAAAGATAATAAGGGCAATTATATCACCTGTTTTTCCAAACCATGGTACTAAGAGAACAAACACAAAAAAAGGTATCAGTATTACTCGAAACAGAGTTAATTTGTTTGGCAAATTCATAGTACTTCTCCTATTAAATCATATTCATATGCACCTGTAATTTTCACCTCAACAAAATCACCGGTTACCAGTTGTCTGGTCGTATGAATAAAAACATACCCGTCTATGTCCGGTGCATCACGATAGCTTCTTGCAATATATGCATTTTCATCTGCCACTTTTCCTTCAATCATAACCATCATTTTGCTTCCGATCATATCCTGATTTTTATCGGAAATAATTTCCTCTTGAAGTTCCATAACTTCTGCAACCCAATCCTGCTTCAGAGAATCCTCAATCTGTTCATCAAAGGAGGCTGCAGGTGTATCTTCTTCCTTCGAATAAGCAAATGCCCCCAAGCGATCAAACTCATGTTCATTGATAAAGTACATCATATCTTCATGCTGTTTTTGAGTTTCCCCAGGGAAACCGCAGATCAAAGTGGTTCGAAGTGCCACATCCGGAAGCGTGCGACGTATCATATTAATCTTTTCCGATAACTCTGTGTGATTGGTACGTCTTCCCATTCTTTTTAAAATATCGGAATTCCCGTGCTGAATTGGCATATCCAGGTAATGACAGACTTTATGGTTGCGTTTTATCGCATCCAGTAAAGGTTGATCAATTTCTTCCGGATAGCAGTACATTAAGCGTATCCACATCAGATCAGGAATTTGATTGAGCTGATCCAACAATTCGGGGAGCGCCTTCTTATGGTATAGATCTATTCCGTATAGTGTTGTTTCCTGAGCTACCAGTATTAATTCCTTTACCCCCTGAGCCACCAAATGATTTGCTGCAGTCAATAACTCTTTCATAGGAACTGATCGGTAATGACCTCTTAGCTTCGGTATAATGCAATAGGTACAATTTTTGTCACAGCCTTCTGCAATTTTTAAATGTGCATAGTGACCTCCTGTGGATATTACCCGTTTGGTGTCAATATGAAGCTGCTCCTGCGATTTGGTATACGCTTCATATTTTTTGCCTTCCAAAACGGAGGTTACAGCTTCTAATATCTTATCTGTAGAACCGGTTCCGATACAGGCGTCTACTTCCGGGATTTCTTTTAAAATCTCACTTTTATAGCGTTCTGCCATACAACCGGCAACAATCAGTGCCTTGCAACGTCCCTTTATTTTGTATTCAGCAACTTCTAAAATTTGTTGAATACTTTCTTCTTTTGCATCATCAATAAAACAGCAGGTATTTACGACAATAATATCTGCCATCTCTTCTTGTGCTGTCAGTTGAAAGTTTGCTTCTGTCAGACTGCCTATCATATACTCAGTATCTACTCTGTTTTTATCACAGCCGAGTGAAATAAATAAGATGTTCAAATTCCTGCTCCTTATTTATCCGCAAAGTAATCTTCGTCCTGATTCAGAGCATCTGAATCTGCAACAATTTTTACATCTCCGGAATACAATTCATCAACTGCTACGGAAAGCGGTTTTCTGCCTTCTGCATTTTCTAAAAAAGATTCTTGTCCGGCAATGATCTGGCGTGCTCTTTTTGCTGTCGCAATTACAATAGAATAGCGACTGTTTACAACAGGTTCGTCCGTATCGCCGTTTTCGTTTACAACTTTAATTAATTCTGAATAGGATGGATGTATCATGATGGTTCTCCTTTACTATATGCTTGTAAATCTTTTTTAAAAGTATGAATCATATCTATGTTGTGAGACATACGATAGGATTCGTTTTCTACTAACTGGTGAATTCTGTCAACACATTCCTCAAGCTTATCGTTTACGATTAAATAATCGTAAAATTCACAATCCTGTGCTTCTTCATAAGCTCTTGCAATACGTCGATTAATTACATCCTCCGGTTCTGTTGAGCGATGGATTAATCGTTTTTTTAATTCTTCTATACTTGGCGGTGTAACAAACAGCAACAACGTGTCTGGAAACTGCCGTTTGATTTTCAGTGCACCCTGTATTTCGATTTCAAGAATTACGTTTTTTGACTGATCTAATTGATCAAAGACATAGGATTTCGGTGTTCCATAATAATGATTCACATATTTTGCATGCTCTAAAAGCTGATCCTGACTGATCATTTTTAAAAACTCATCTTCTGTTTTGAAAAAATACTCTATTCCGTCTCTCTCGCCTTTTCTTGGTGTTCTTGTAGTGGCGGAAATAGATACTGCATATTTATCCGGATATTTTTCTAACAATCGCTTTACGATTGTACCCTTTCCCGAACCGGAAAATCCGGAAAGCACAATCAAAAAACCTTTTTGTGACAATGGAATGTTCCTTTCTATTTATTCGATATTTTGAATTTGTTCTCTTATTTTTTCGATTTCTGTTTTTAGATCAATAGCAATTCTGGAAGTTGTCAGATCGTTTGCTTTGGATAAAATAGTATTGGCTTCCCGATTCATTTCCTGTGCGATAAAATCTAATTTTCTCCCCATCTCAGCAGAAAGTGACAACACCGTTCTCATAGAAGTGATATGAGCAAGTAAACGAACTGTTTCTTCGTCTGTACAAATTTTATCCGAATAAAGGATGCTTTCCTGTAAAATTCTGCTTTCTTCTATCGAACTATCTTCTAAAACCTCTTTTAATTTTTCATATAGCTTTGTCCGATACTCTGTTACAATCTGAGGAGAACGTTCTTCAATCTGATGAACTCCGCTCTCTAAAAAGTCCAGTTTAGATAGCAGATCCTGCATTAAGAGCTGTCCCTCTTCCTTTCGTTGCATTTGAAGTTGCTTGAGTGCTCCTGACAAACAATCTTGTAAATCCTTCCAGATTTTATCTGTATTAATTTCCAGATCGGACAAAGTAAATACGTCCGGATAACGAGACAAAGAGGTAGAAGTTACATCATTACTGATGCGAAAGGTATCAGACATTTGATCTAAAAATGACAGATATTTTTCGGCAATCTGAGGATTATAGATAATTTGGTGTGTTCCTGATTGGAAGTCCTCAAAATAAACAGATATATCTAATTTACCTCTTCTGACTTCTTTCTTCAGTAAAGAACGGATTTGAGGCTCAAAGCAGTTAAATTGCTTCGGTAATCGAACGGACAGATCTAAGTATCTGTGATTAACTGAACGCATTTCTACCACAAGTTTGTAATCATCATTTTGAAACTCCTGATGACCGAAACCAGTCATACTATTTGGCATAATTGCCCTCCTATATGCATACGTATTGCAGAATAATTCATCTAATTATAGGCTCTTTTTTTATCATCGTCAAGGTGTTATCCTTGCTAGTCGGAGAGGTTGTGAGATATAATGTTTTTATTTGGAGGATAATATTATGGCCTTAGACGGAATTGTAATTGCAAATATAAAAAAAGAGTTGTCAGACTGCTGTCTGGATGCAGTAATCAATAAAATCGCGCAACCGGAATCGGATGAGTTGTTGCTTACTTTGAAAGGAAAGAAAGGGACTGTAAAATTATTATTATCTGCAAGTCCTTCTCTCCCACTTATATATATAACAGAAGAGTCAAAGCAGAGTCCTTTGACAGCACCCAATTTTTGTATGTTGCTTCGAAAACATGTATCTGCGGGCAGAATTGTTCAAATTGAGCAGCCGGAACTTGAAAGGATTCTTATATTTCATATAGAACATTTGGATAATTTGGGGGATAAAAAAAGAAAGAAACTCATTGTTGAATTAATGGGAAAACACAGTAATATCATTTTCTGTACAGAAGACAATATAATATTGGACAGTATCAAACATGTGAGTTCTGCCGTTAGTTCGGTTCGAGAGGTTTTACCCGGAAGGAAATATTTTATTCCCAAACAGGAAGGAAAATGTAACCCTCTCACATTTACACAAAAAGATTCCGATATGATTTGGAACAAGCCGGTTACTGTTTCAAAGGCTATCTATACTTCCCTGACAGGTATCAGTCCTTTGATTGCGAATGAAATATGTTATCGGGCACAAATTGATGGAGACAGTTCTACTGCCTCTCTTACAGATACTCAAAAGACAAACCTTGCGGCACAACTCTTTTCATTTTTATTGTTGATAAAAGAAAATCTGTTTACTCCTGCCATTATCTATGATCAGGAAGGTAAACCGTTGGAATTTACTTCGGTTCCGTTAACTATATATCAAGATAAAAAAACAGTTTTTTGTGATTCTATTTCTGAAGTGTTACAACAATATTATCGGCAAAAAGAACGCTTTTCCCGTATTTCTCAGAAGTCTGCAGATTTGCGCCATGTAGTCCATACATTATTGGAACGTGCCAGGAAGAAACAAATTATTCAGGAAAAACAACTGAAGGATACGGGAAAAAGAGAAAAATATAAAAAATACGGGGAACTGATCCATATATACGGATATCAGCTTCCGGAAAATACCAGCGGTTTTGAGGCATATGATTATGAATCGGAAACAACGGTTCGTATTCCACTTGATAATACAATCAGCCCTATGGAAAATGCAAAGAAATATTTTGAACGATATTCAAAATTAAAAAGAACGTTGGAAGCTGTTACAGAACAGCTGGAGGAAACCACAGCAGAAATTGCTCATTTGGAATCTATTGAAATTGCATTAAAACAATCCGAATCGGAAGCAGATCTTACAGAAATAAAACTGGAATTGTCTCAATCCGGTTATATAAAAAAACAGCTTCATAAAAAAGGTCAGAGACTACAGGTGTCAAAACCCTATCACTATCGTTCCGGTGACGGATTTGATATATATGTCGGAAGAAACAATTTTCAAAATGAGGATGTTACTTTCCGTATGGCAACGGGAAATGATTGGTGGTTTCATGCAAAGCAGACTCCAGGTTCCCATGTTTTGGTAAAAACTTCAACCGGCGAACTTCCGGATCGGACATTTGAGGAAGCTGCCAGACTGGCTGCATATTATTCTACCTGTCGGGATTCTAAAAAGGTGGAAGTAGATTATTTGCAAAAAAAACATGTTAAAAAACCAAACAAGGCAAAACCCGGATTTGTAGTATATTATACAAATTTTTCTATGACAATTGAGCCGAATATTGACGGGATTGAAAGAATCTCATAAAAAATATCCTGATGTCAATTTGTTTTTCGTTCTCAGACTTGAATGTCTGCAGGGAAAAACACGATTGATATTCAGGATACTTTTTTAAATATTAAAACGGATCGATTCGTTCTGACATATATATTCTAAACGCTCTTTTATCTTTGTATATTCCTCGCTTTGTAAATCAGGATCTGTTCGCAGCAAATAGCCCACATCAACAGCAGCCTGCTGTAATATGGCTCCGTCTCGAAAAATATCTGCCAATGCAAATTGTAAATCCCCGCTTTGACGAATGCCCAGCAGATCTCCCGGTCCTCTGAGTTTTAGATCTTCATTGGCAATATAAAATCCGTCATTGGAATGATTTAATATTTCCAAACGCTTATTATGGCTCTCGTTTTTATTTGTATGAACAAAAATGCAATAAGATTGTGCATCTCCACGTCCTACACGCCCTCTTAACTGATGAAGTTGTGCCAAACCGAAACGCTCTGCGTTTTCTATCATCATAACAGTAGCATTCGGAACGTCTACACCGACTTCAATTACAGTCGTTGATACTAAAATTTGAACAGATCCTTCTATAAAAGTCTCCATAACAGCATTTTTCTCTTCCGGCCTCATTTTTCCATGCAAAAAAGAAACGTTTAGCGTGTCTCCGAAAAAAGTTTGTAATTTTTTGCTGTAATCAAGAACATTTTCACAATCCAGCTGTTCAGAAGGTTCTACTAAAGGACATACAACGTAAGCCTGATGCCCCAATTGAACCTGTTTCTTTATAAATTGGTATACTTTCATACGATATCCGGTATCCACAACTGCATTTTTTATCGGGAGCCTTTTTTGAGGAACTTCATCCATAATAGAAATATCCAGATCCCCATATAAGATGATTGCTAACGTACGTGGGATAGGAGTAGCACTCATGACCAATATATGCGGACTATTGCCTTTATCTGAAAAAAATTCACGCTGCTTTACTCCGAATCGATGCTGTTCATCTGTAACCACAAGAGCCAGATTTTGATATGTAACCGGTTCCTGTATTAATGCGTGAGTACCGATAATCAATGTGTTAGAATGACTTTGTATTAATTCTGTCATCTCTTTTCTCTCTCGTGTTTTCAGACTTCCGGTTAAAAGAGCAATTGGAATATTTAAATTTTGCAATTCTACAAAATCTGTTAATTTTTGATAATGTTGTCTCGCTAATACTTCTGTCGGTGCCATTAATGCCGCCTGGTATCCGGAACAGGATGCATATACCATAGCCAAAAAGGCAACAATCGTCTTTCCCGACCCGACATCCCCCTGTACCAAACGTTGCATACAGGAAGAACTGTTAAGATCAGATAAGATCTCTTCCAAGGAACGCCTTTGAGCTGATGTCAGCGGATAAGGTAATTTTGTAATCCATTTTTCCAAAATAGATCTGTCACAGAAATAAAAGCGATTTTCTGTTCTCTCTTCCTCCTTTTTTAAGAGTTTCATTGTAAGAAGAAAATAAAAAAATTCTTCATAGATAAATCTCTTTCGGGCTTGAATACAAGTGTCTTCAGAACTGGGAAAATGAATTTCCGATAGTGCTGTTTGATAGGAAATGAAATGATATTTGGAACAAATTGCTTCCGGTAAAGAGTCTGGAAGATCAGAAAAATACTCTAAGCACAATCGTATCGTTTTGCGCAACTGCTTATTAGTAAGTCCCTTTGTTAACCCATATATCGGCTGTAAAGTTTTGGAAAGTGTCTGATATTCAGAGAAAGAAAACAGAATCGGTTGTTCCATTTTTAAAAGACTTCCCTTTCGGGAAATTTTTCCGTAGAAAACATAAGTGAATCCTTTTTTTAAGACAGATGCTATATACGGCATATGAAACCAAATCAACTGAAGTATATGATTATCATCTCTCAAAGTAAGAATTACGGTTTTTGCACTCTTTTTTATCACAGGAGCTCCGGAAAAACGGAAAACCACCGCATTGTGTACCTCTTCTGTCACTTCAGAAACAGAAACAGGCTGAGGATAAGGCTCATATGCTTTTGGAAAATATAGGAGTATATCTCGAATTGAGTATACTCCTATACGATGAAACAGTTGTTCTGTTTTAGGACCGATTCCTTTTAAGGTATGTAACGGTGAATCTAAATATAACATAATTTATTGCTCGATTGAAATAATATAAGAATAGACAGGTTGTCCGCCATATTGTACCTCAATTTCACAATCCGGCAGTAATTCCTGTGCTCGTTTGCTTAACTGTACAGCCGTTTCTTCCAAAACATCTTCTCCGAAGTAGATACAAAGGATTGCACTGTCTTCATCTGACATTTTTTGTATCAGATCCAATGTGACAGTTTCCCGATCCGGTCCTGTGGACAGAATCTTTTTATTTCCGATTCCCATAAAATCGCCTTCTTTAATTGCCACTTCATCGATTGTCGTATTGCGAACGGCATAGGTCACTTCTCCGGTCATAACTGTATCCAGAACTTCCGTCATAACTGCTTTATTTTCCTCATTTGATTGTCCCGGAATATAATTAATAAGAGCGGTAATTCCCTGTGGAATTGTAGTGCTGGGAATTACAATGATCTCTTTATCAACAATCATAGAAGCCGCCTGATTTGCAGCCAAAATAATATTGCTGTTATTAGGAAGCACGAAAATAACTTTTGCATTTACTTTTTGAATGGCATCTATGAAATCCTCTGTACTTGGATTCATCGTTTGACCGCCTGTAATCAGATGATCCACTCCCAAGCCTTCAAAAACAGAGTCAAGTCCTTCACCTACCGAAACTGCAATAAAACCTACATCCTTTGCAGGAAGATGATTTTGTATATCTTCTTCTTTTTGCTGTTTTGCCATTTTAAGAGAATCTTTAAACAATTTTTCCTGATGTTCTTCTCGCATATTATCGATTTTGATTCTGCTTAAGGAACCCATTCGCAATGCTTTTTGCAATACATTTCCGGGATCATTTGTATGTACATGAACTTTTACCATCTCGTCATCGGCAACTACAACTATGGAATCTCCTACGGATTCCAAATAAGCCTTAAATTTCTGTTCTTCTTTTTCGGTTATAGAACGGGAAAGAACAACGATAAACTCTGTACAGTATCCAAATGTAATCTCTGCTTCTGTTTCGGGCGTGATTTTTACAATAGATGAGACACTTGGAGTAATCTCTATGGAGTAGTCGATCTCTTTTCCAAGAAATGCGTCTCTTGCACCTTTTAATATCTGAACCAATCCCTGACCACCGGAATCTACAACTCCGGCTTCTTTTAAGACAGGAAGCATGTCCGGAGTTTTGGACAAAACATGGTCTGCTTCAATCACAATACCTTCAACAAACTCCTCTAAAGAAATGCCGTTATCACATGCCAATTCTTTCGCTTTGTCGGCAGCTCCCTTGGCAACTGTTAAAATAGTTCCCTCTTTCGGCTTCATAACTGCTTTATATGCAGTTTCTACCGCTTTTTCAAATGCCTCAGCCAAAATATGTTTGTCTAAAGATGTCTGAGACTCTATCACCTTGCTGAATCCTCTGATCAATTGAGAAAGGATTACACCGGAATTGCCTCGAGCCCCTCTTAACGATCCGGTAGAAATCGTCTTAGCTAAACTTGCCATATCTACAGAATCAATTGCTGCTACTTCTTTGGCAGCTGACAGAATGGTCATGCTCATGTTCGTGCCTGTATCACCATCCGGTACCGGAAAAACATTTAATTCGTTTATCCATTCTTTTTTTGCTTCTAAATTTTTAGCACCGGCCAAAAACATTTTTGATAATAAATTGGCATCAATTGAAAGTATGCTCAACTTAAGTTCCTCCTTAATCAATTACTCGAACACCCTCTACATATATGTTGATTTTATCAAGAGTCATTCCTGTAAATTCTTCTACTTTATATTTAACGGTAGACATTAAATTATCTGAAACAGTTTTGATGCTGACGCCATAGGCTATGATCACATGAAAATCCAATACAATATGATTTTCATCCATGGTTACCGATATACCGTGATGAAGATAATCTTTTTTTAATAATTTTACTAATCCATCTTTCACATTGACGGCTGCCATTCCAACAATACCAAAGCATTCAACGGCAACAGATCCGGCATAGGTTGCAATAACCTGAGAATCCACAATAACTGTTCCTAATGAATTGTCTAACTGTCCTTTCATACTTTTTCCTCCATATGTTGATTCCACTATTATACTATAGATTTATAAAAAACAACACATGAAATCTATTTTTATAAAAATAATCTAAAAAAAATCATTGCATTGTGTTTTTCAATCTGATACAATACTTTTGTTGCGTTCTAAATGCAAGGAGGTGTAAATATGGCAAAATGTAGTATTTGTGGAAAAGGCGCTCATTTCGGTAATAATGTCAGCCATTCTCATAGAAAATCTAATAGAATGTGGAAATCTAATATCAAAAAAGTAAAATGTATTGTCAACGGTACTCCAAAAAGACAGTACGTTTGTACATCTTGTCTTAGATCCGGTGCTGTAGAACGAGCTTAAGATCGTGCCTATCATATTTATGAAAATAAAAAAGCATTGCAGAAATTCATTTGTCGGCTTTCTGCAATGCTTTTTTTCTGTTTTTCTATATTTATTTTTCCGCTTTTATTCCATGATTCCGAGATCCTTTTTTAATGACTGTCCGGCGGCTTCTCTCGCACTTTCTTTTTGCGCCGCTTCTTCCGGATGTTTCTTTTCATAGGCCTTATTCATAAACTTTTCTACATATTCCGGAATCATATCAAGAATCTTATTAAAGGAATTCTGTTCTTTGGTATTTACAACTTTTACAGTATTATTTTTTATTACAATGATAGAAGATGGTGAGATTTTTCCTCCAAGTCCGCCGTTGGTGTTTTTTTTCTTCTCTCCTGCCAAGCTTCCCGCTCCCATACCGAAGGAAACGTCCACTAATGGAATCAATGTGGTATCACCTATTATGATAGGATCACTTACAATTGTTTTACTAGAAACAAAGGCATTCATTCCCGACATTAAAGATTCAATTGCATTTTGAAAATTTGTATCTGACATCCCTATGTCTCCTTTCTAATAGAAGAAATAAGTGATCTTATTTCTTTCAGTCTTATGATTCGGAAGATACATATAAGTAAATCAATACCGAATATTCTTCCCTTTACAAATGCATACCCCTCCAGATAGGTACGTTCAGTTTCAAAATCAGGATAAATCAAAAAATTACCTTGAAATAAAAATGGAAGAAAACTAATTCCGGCACATACATACCCTGTGTATTCTGGATTTTTAAATCCAAAACAAAGTTCTCCTTTTATTTTTTTAGGAGCAATCCTGTATAACAGATGATGTAAGGTCGGAAAAAGTTTCATCCACAAATTAAAATCTGAAACCTGTTTAAAAACCTCTATACATCTTTTTACTTTAGGGATAAAAGAAGATTTCTTTTGGAAAGAAACAGTTTCTTTTATCGGATTCTTTTTTTTCTCTTTATGCTTTTCGGAAGAGTGTATTGTAGAATCAGAGGGGGTATTATCATACGTATTTGATTGACTCCCTTTTTCTTTTTTTGGATACAGTGTAATCTGAAACAAAAGTATCCTAAATGATACAAAAAGGTCGTTTTGGTATTGTACGGAAACTCCGATTAAATTTGCAAGCCAACCGATTCGTCCGCTAATCTTCAATTTTTCAGAACAGAACTTTATCGTATAAGTAAATGGACAAAATAAAAAAAGCAGGATCAGAACCGCAAAAACAATCAGTAAGATCAGAAGTATTCTTAGAATTATAAACAACAGAAACATCTAATACACCTTGCTTTCTTTAAAAAGGAACTTCTCAATCTGATAATCCTTTCTTTCCCTACAGCACTCCATATAGATTGTACCGATGATTGTGATACCCTCCAGTTTGGAAGATGCCATTCCGATTACAATTGTTTCAAAACCCGGATAATAGGGTTGTAAAAAAAGTGTACTCGGTACCAGTTCCAGATTCTTAAATTTCATATCAAACAGAATCAAAAATACCAAAGGGTGCATTTTTTTGTTTATAATCTGATATTTTCTTTTTTTATAGCTTTTTTTCAGTGACCGTCCTAAATACAGATCAGAAAACCATCTCATACAACTCCCTTATTTGAAAATGTCTTATCTGCAATCCATTGATTTGATTTTTTTAGCATAAGATATTCCTGATATGCTTCTTCCAATATCTGTTTTTCATTAGAGAATTTCAGTAAATGAATTGCTTCATGGTATTTATAATATCCGGAATCCGTAAAATATTCTTCTTTTTGCGGCTTACTGTAATAATTATTTGCCTTCATCAAATACCAATGTACATCCTTTTGAATGATATTGTTTGGAATAGAGAACGTATAACGACTCTTATTTATATATTTCACAATGGCAGGAGTTGCTCCACTTTCTTCTTTCACTTCTCTAAGAGCAGTCTCATAATACTGCTCTCCCTTTTCTACTGTACCTTTGGGTAGTACCCAACCTTCATATTTATTTTTATATTGTTTGTACAATAAAAGGACTTTGCCACGGAAAATAACAACCCCTCCGCAACTGGTGGCTACAATCATTCAACTACCTCCTATATGTCGTACACTTTGTTATAAGTATACGGCATAATACAAGATGTTGCAATTCCCAGTTAATTCTTGCTATTGAAATAACGGTCAAACACTTGTTTTGCAATCGGAACAGCCGATTGGCTTCCGCTGTTGCCTTTTTCCACAATGACCGCAATTGCAATATCAGAATAGCCTTTTTTCTTACCAAAGCCGATAAACCAGCCGTGGCTATCCCCTTTTTCATTATATTCTGCGGAACCGGTCTTACCATAAGCAGTATAACTTTGATTATTTAATTTTGAACCTGTTCCTTTTGTTACGACACCTTTCATAAGGGTTTGCAGATATTCTGCATCGGATCTTGAAATAACTGATCCATATTTGTCGGAATGGAAATTCTTTACAGTTGTTCCGGATACACTTGTAATCTTATTTACGATATATGGCTTCATAACTACACCGTCATTGTCCACACAAGCGGCGATCATTGCCATATGGATCGGAGAAACCATGGTAGTTCCCTGACCGATTGCTGTTTGCATGATACGAGCGGTACTGTCATTGGAAGACAATGAAAACTTGCTTTTTGCTGTTTGCAGAGAGGTCGGGAGATTGGTGTTAAAAAAAAGTTTGTTTGCCAATGCAGTATATTTTTTTGGATGTAATTTTAAGCCGATAGTTGCAAATGAAACATTACAGGAATGTGCGAATGCACTCTCCAGATCTTCCCTTCCATGAGCTTCATATCCATAGTTATGAATTTTAGCATCATTTACCGTTAAAGAGCCCTTGCAATCTATACTGAAGTTTTTATACTCCTTCGGATATTCCTTCATATATTCTAAAGTTGTAATTACTTTAAAAATCGATCCCGGCGGGTATAATCCCTGAGTTGCCCTATTTAACAAAACAGAAGACTCCTTATCTTTTACAATCGAATTCCATTTGGATTCGATTGTGTTAGGATTGAAAACAGGTTTAGACACCATTGCGATGATTTTTCCGGTTTTAACCTCTAATACAACTACCGCACCGTTTCGATCTCCTAATGCATCTGATGCTCTTTGTTGAATAGAGGTATCCAAAGTGGTTACTACCGTATCTCCTGGATTTTTCTTGTTTTTTACAGCATTAATTGCCTGACTGAACGGATTGGTATGAGATTCCAACAATGAGAAATTGAATTGATTTTCTATACCTGACTTTCCGTTTGAAGCAAATCCTACTGCATGTGAAAACAATGCGGCATACGGATAATATCTGCTTTCATTCTTGCCGGAGGTCAGCTTTGTGGTTGCTAATACCTTTCCGTCGGCAGACATAATATTGCCTCGTTGCACATGTTCCGCATACAGATCCAATCTGGGATTATGCGTATTGGTAATATAGGTCTCTTTCTTAGTGATCTGAAAAACCGAAAAATAAACAATCATTCCAATAAATATAATGGAAAAAACAATCTGTACAAATACAAATCCTCTATTTCTTTTGTTTGCAGTTGTTTGCGGTTGATTCGGATTCACATTATCCAAGCTTTGCAGTTCATCCTCCGAAGTCTCTTCTTTATTTGGAAGAGCTTTTCTTGGATGGTCTTTTTTTAATTTTGGAAGGCTTAATAACTTCTTCATGAATTTCCACCTCATTTTTACGTATAATAAATAATCCCTGTACAATTGCAAACATAATTATTACACAGAATATGGAACTGCCTCCATAGCTGACAAGAGGAAGTGTCACACCTGTTGATGGGATCGCTTTGATTACTCCACCAATATTCAAGAAAACCTGCATGCCGTATACACAAGCAAATCCAAGCGCGATTAATTTATAAAACTGACTTCGGATCTGAGTAGATATCGTAATCATAATCAAGAAACAGCTTAAACATACCAATATCAAACAAATTCCGAAGATACCACCCAATTCTTCCGAAATCGCTGCAAAGATAAAATCTGAAACGGCAACCGGGATTTTATTCGGCATCCCCTGATAAATACCTGTTCCGAACCATCCACCTGTGATAATTGCAAACAATCCCTGAGATACCTGATATCCACCCTTGTAATAATTTCCTAAAGGATTCTTCCAAGCCAGAACACGGACTCTGACGTGAGAAAAAACCTTTGAGGCGAGTTTTGCCGCTACTGCTCCCAAGCCAAATCCGCAAATCAGGTACAGAGGTGCTTTTGTGGCCGCAAACAGCATAATCACATAGGTGACAAAAAAAATCAATGCCGCTCCCAAATCTGTAGATGCCACCAGGATCATTACATGCAATGCGGCAATTGCAGTCGTGAGTACCAAATGCTTGAATTCCGTCGACTTATATAACATACAGGCAATATAAAAAACAAAAATGATCTTTACAAACTCAGACGGTTGTAAAGTTATGCCTGCAATCGAAAATGATATTTTTGCTCCGCCCGAAATTCTTCCAAGTACTAATACACCACCGAGAGCCAGAATGCCGATAACGGCATATGCCCAAGTAAACTCTTTTAAAATTTTAAATTTGGCAATAATATTCGGTACAAATATGGAAATCAGGAACGAAACAGCTGCAATTTCAAATTGACGCAATGCACTGTTATAATTCAATCTGGTAAGCATAATAAGACCGACGATCATTAGCATGCACATGTGATTTACCAGTAATCGAGCCGCATCCTGATAAATATGACGATAGATTGTATAGATTAAAAACAGTAATCCGACCTGCGCCATGTATAACAACCAAAGTTTAAAATCTTTTTTTACGGCAAACATAATGATAAATGCGATAAAGTGGATTGCCATCATACACCTGATCTGGTATCTGTAAATAATTTGAAGTTTTCCTTCTGTATTGGAACTTCTAAGTGCCGTAAAGCTGCTTACAGTATAAATCCCAAAAAGAAGGATAATAATATATCTTGCGATTTGAGTAAATAAATGTAACATTTTTATTCTACACTTCGCTTGAAGTGCCCCCTAGTATACTGATGTTCAAAATCCGGATCACTAAACCGTTTCGTCTGATTCAAAATAAAAAAGTTTTTATACTCTTCCAAAACCCGTTGGACTTCTCTTGTTGTTTCGGATGTAAAGACAACCCGGTAAGAAGAAAATCCGATATCCTTCAAACGCTTACTTTGATCCAATAAGTATAAAATCTTACTGTTATAGATTATATTATAACAATACTTACATCTTTTTTGAACGGAAAAGACAGATTGCTTTCGATCTCTTAAAAATAAGAGAGTATTATCCGGTTGATCCTTCAAACATTTATAATAACTTTTATACACACACTGAGCACTGATCATTAATGGAATTGCTCCGTAAATTACACATTCCTGTCTGTTTGCATCCTGATGTTGCAGTTCTTTTTGATTTAATTCAAATGAAGAAGTAAAGTAAGTCAGTCCGATGTTTTGAAAAAAGTGACCGGCAGTTTTCGAAAATACATATATACTGGAATCTAATACAATTTTTTCTTTTGGGATTTTACATTTAAACAGTGCGTAGCCTAATGCATCCATACTTTTTACTATGTAACGATCAAATGATAATGTCAGAAACTGTGAAAGGTCTTCCGTAAACACATCGGTAGTTGCTTTTCTCATAATATGTGGGAATACATAGCCGCAAAATTTATCGGCATCATGAACCTGACATATCATATCATTCAGTAGCCTGTAGGAATCATTCTCTTTTATATCCAGATCTACACCGTCTACACTTTTGTCTTTTAAAACAGTAATTAATTGATCATAAGTTTGAACGGAACAGACCAAGGAAGATTGCTTTTGTGTAAACATCATATGATCAGGGGTTTCTTTTAAGACAAACGGTTTGGAATACTCGGATTGTCGTTGGAACTTAGCCAGTTTTTTATTTTGAAATTTTCCAAGAACTGCTCGCCTTAATTCATTTACTGTTTTAACAGGGATAAAACAGTTCCCATTTATATGAACAGTGACCTTATCCGTCTCAAATGGTGTCTGCCCTGTTTTAGAAAGACGTTTTTTGACATCCTTAATATCTGCAGATTGCTTTGCTGCAGTTTCAATAACCGGTCCGGAAACGGAACAGACATCTGTTTCATCACAGACAGAAACGGAACAAGGTTTTCCTTCTGTGAATTCTGCAGAAATATGAATCGGTATTTTGGAATAAAGGGGCGATACAAAAGTTGATATTTCATTTTGTTTTTTGAAAGAACTGTCTCGACTTGACAACATATCCGGACCGTTTTGCTGTACATAATAGCCTTTCGTAAAGCCTCTGCTTCCGATTCCGGACAAATATCTCCTATCCTCTTCTTCTACTGTATATCCTTTCGGTTCTTGGAAGGCTCTGTCAATATAACGGCGATAAATAGAGGTTGTTCCGGCTGCATATTCTATCTGCTTCATTCTTCCTTCGATTTTAAAGGAGTAGATTCCTGCCTCCATTAATTGAGGCAACAGATCAATGGTACACAAATCTTTTGGACTGAGCGGATATTTATGATTTTCTTTGTAAAAATACCCATGTTTATCACACACCTCATAAGGAAGCCTGCATGGTTGTGCACAGCGACCTCGGTTTCCGCTTCTTCCCCCGATTATGGAACTCATTAAACAATGACCCGAATAAGAATAGCATAAAGCACCATGAATAAAACTTTCAATTTCCACCTTGGTTTTATCATAGATATTAGAGATTTCAGATAACTGCAACTCTCTTGCAGTTACAATACGGGAAACACCCTGATCTATTAAAAAAGAGGCTCCAAATTCATTGGAAACAGACATCTGTGTGCTTGCGTGCAAAGGAAGATCCGGAAAATGATGATGCAGAAAAGATAATACTCCAAAATCCTGAACAATAACGGCATCCAATCCATGTTGATAAAACGGCAGTATATAAGAATAGAGAGCATCATCAATTTCTTTATTTTTCAGAAGTGTATTTACTGTTAAAAATATTTTTTTATCTCTTAAATGAGCATAATCCATAACTTCTAAAAGTTCCTGTTCTTCCAGATTGTTTGCATAAGCACGGGCACCGAACATTGTTCCTGCCAGATAAACGGCATCTGCTCCTGCATCCATAACAGCTTTTGCAATTTCAATAGAACCTGCCGGTGCCAATAATTCATGTTTGTTCATTCTGTTTTCCTGTCTATACCAAAATGTCTGTAAGTAAAATCTGTAACGATTCGTCCACGTGGTGTTCTTTGGATAAAACCATTCTTTACAAGATACGGTTCATACACATCTTCAATTGTACCGGAATCTTCTCCGATGGCTGCGGCAAGTGTATCCAATCCAATCGGCCCTCCATGAAATTTATCCATGATTGTATAAAGGATCACACGATCGGTCTTATCCAATCCGAGAGGATCCACTTCCAGCAAATCCAGTGCAAAAGATGCTACTTCTTTTGTAATTATTCCATCATACTTAACCTGTGCAAAATCACGTACTCGTTTTAATAAACGGTTTGCCAGTCTCGGTGTTCCTCTGGACCTGGAAGCAAGTTCATGCGTTCCCTCCGATTCAATTTCTACTTGTAATATTTTTGCAGACTGTTCAATGATAATCTCCAATTCAGGAGTAGTATAAAATTCCATATGTGAAATAACCCCGAAACGATCCCTTAAGGGAGCGGACAGCAGACCGGCTCTTGTCGTAGCCCCTACCAGTGTGAATTTTGGGAGGTCGATTCGCAAAGAACGTGCGGAGGATCCCTTTCCAATCATTACGTCAATAGCAAAATCCTCCATTGCAGGATACAAGACTTCTTCCACTTGTCTGTTTAAACGATGAATCTCATCTACAAACAGGATATCATTTTCTTTTAAATTGCTTAAAATAGATGCCATTTCTCCGGGTTTTGCAATAGCCGGTCCCGAGGTAACTTTCATATGAACACCCATTTCATTTGCAATTATGTTGGACAAAGTTGTTTTTCCCAAACCCGGAGGTCCGTAAAACAATACATGATCGAGCGCTTCTTTTCTTTTTTTTGCAGCTTCAATATAAATGCGCAGTGTACTCTTTATTTTTTCCTGACCGATATACTCATCTAAAGATTCCGGTCTTAAACTGGATTCGATTTTTTTATCTTCTTCCTGAATTCTGGTTTCTATTACTCGATTTTTCATTTATGCTCTCTTTATAAAAATGCCAACTGTTTCAGTGCCTCTTTTAATACATCTTCCACTTCAGATGTTGGATCAATGGCAATTGTTTTTAATACCTCTCGTGCTTCCGCTTGACTATATCCTAAGGAAATCAATGCTTCCATTGCATCTTTCAGAACAAAGGATTCTGTTTCCGACAGAGGTTCAGATGCAGTCCGAAGAAATACAGAGGTTTCCTCCAGATGAATCTTATCTTTCAATTCTATAATGAGTCTTTTTGCAGTCTTCGGTCCGATACCCGGAGCTTTTGCTATGGTTTTCGCGTCTTCATTTACAATTGCAAAACAAAGTTCATCTGTTGATAAAGAGGATAAAATCGCCAATCCCACTTTAGGACCGATTCCATTAACAGAAATCAGTTGTTTAAAAAGCTCAAGTTCTTCTTTTGAAGAAAAACCAAACAAAAGCATTGCATCTTCCCGAACATGAAGATAGGTATACACTTTTACTTCAGAACCCGTTGAAGGAAGTTGGTCGATTGTAGTTTGCGATACCAGCATCTGATATCCGATTCCACCAGCTTCCACGACAATAGAATCCTGTTCACAGTCTTCGTATATTCCTTTTATATATGCGTACATATATCCTCCTAAAAAAATCGATGCAATCGTTTTATCAATTCATTTGCGACTGCCCCTATAATCAGCCCCGTGATTAAGCCTACCACTACCAGTACCGGAATATAATATTTGATGGAAAATGTTTGGACTGTAATCATTGCCACTACAATCTGACCGATGTTATGCATAACTCCACCAACTGCACTGATTGTAATGACATTTAAGGTATTCGTTCTTTTTAAAAGTGCCATAGCAGTCAAACTTAACATGGCACCTCCTAGACTGAAGATGATTATCTGTACATTTCCAAAGAGAAAACCGGACAATATAACTCTGGTAGCAGAAATGATATACGCCTCTTTTGTTCCTTCACAATATAAAATGATTACAATGATCAGATTGGTCAGTCCGAGTTTCATTCCTGGAATTCCTTGTGGAAGCGGAATAAAAGTCTCTACATAACCCAAAACCAAGGCAAGTGCTAAAAATATTCCCATAAATGCTATATTTCTTTTTTTCATAATTCCCCCTCTATGGCAATCAATCATTTCTTACAAAGTTCTCCAAGGTAGTAAAAACCTTTGCATTCTATTAAACGAACAGATACAATTGTCCCGATCAGGCCGATATCGCCTTTAAAATGCACCACACTGTTATTTTCCAATCTTCCGGTAACTAAATTCTGATCATGAGAATTCTGCTCCTCTACCAGAACCTTTTGAACGGTGCCCTGTAATTGTAGAGCCTTTTTGGTACTTGTAGATTGAATTTCCTTTAACAGACAATTGAAGTTTTCATTGATTTCCTCTGCAGAAATCGGATTTTCGAATTTAGCTGCCGGTGTACCGGTTCTCTTGGAGTAAATAAAGGTAAAAGCACTGTCATATCCGATTTCCCGGACTACGTCCATGGTTTCTTCAAAGTCCTCCTTTGTTTCACCCGGAAATCCGACGATAATATCTGTTGTCAATGAAATGTCCGGAATTTCCTGCTTAATTTTTTTGGCTAATGCCAAATAAGATTCTTTTGTATAATTTCGATTCATTGCCTTTAAAATTCTGCTGCTTCCGGATTGAAGCGGCAAGTGTAAATGATGACAGACTTTTTTTGATTTTTTAATTACCTGAATCAAATCATCTGAAAGATCTTTTGGATGAGAGGTCATAAAACGAATCCGTTCCAGCCCCTCAATCTCTTCCACTTTTTCTAAAAGCTGTGCAAAAGAAATCGGATGTTTCAGTGTTTTTCCATAGGAATTTACATTTTGTCCTAAAAGCATTATTTCAATGACACCGTCTGCAACGACCGATCGAATTTCATTAATAATATCTTCCGGTTCTCTGCTCCGTTCTCTTCCACGGACATAAGGTACAATACAATAGCTGCAAAAATTGTTGCAGCCGAACATAATATTGATTCCGGTCTTAAAAGAAAATTTCCGGATACTTGGTATATCTTCCACTACTGGACCGCTATTTTCCCATACGTCGATGACCATGTCTTTCGTTTCAAAAGAAGCAACGATCAATTCGGCAAACTTATAGATATTATGTGTCCCGAAAATCAGATCTACAAATCGATAGCTGGATTTCAGCTTTTCAATAACAGTTTCTTCCTGCATCATACAGCCGCATAATGCAATTTTCATGTGTGGATTTTTCTTTTTAAAACTATTTAAATAGCCTAAGTGTCCATACACTTTATTGTTTGCATTTTCTCGAACGGTACAGGTGTTATAGATTACAAAATCAGATTTTTCATCTTCTGATTCCTGATAGCCGATAACAGATAAGATTCCTGTTAATTTTTCTGAATCTCTGGCATTCATTTGGCATCCGAAAGTTTTTACGCAAAAAGTAAGTGCCCTTTTTGCTTCTCTTGTTTTTTCAGCAACCAATTCTCTTGCCTTTTTTATAAAGAAATATTGTCTTTGAGGTTCCTGTAAAGGAATATCATCATTCAATGATATTTTTTCCAGTTCCTCTTCTATTTTATTTGTAAAAACAGACTCCATTTTTCCTCCGAATGGTATTATTTTTCTATGTTTCGATCCATGCTTCCGGAATAAAATCCTTCCAAATCCAATGTGATATAGTTATATCCCAGTAAATGAAGTTTTGATACGATTTCTAATCTGTGCTGCATGATTTTAGGTATTTCAGCTTCATCTACCTCTATTCGAGCAATATCCTTATGTACTCGCACTCGTAGATTATAAAAACCGAATTGTTTGATAAACTGTTCTGCTAAATCAACAGAATCTAATTGCTCCTGCGTAATGGGAGTATTATACGGAAAACGTGTAGCCAAACAAGGAGCAGATGGTCTGGATGCACTCTGTATGCCATGTTCCTTTGCTAACAGACGCACCTCATCCTTTGTAAATCCAAACTTTGCAAGAGGGCTGATAACTCCCAATTCCACCAAGGCCTTGATTCCGGGACGATATACGGTCAAATCATCTGCATTCGTTCCGTCTAATACAACATCCACATTATTTTTTTGTGCAAAATCAATGATTTTGGTAAATAATAATTTTTTGCATCGATAACAGCGATCAACCGGATTATGATCAATGTCCGCTTCTTTCATTTCATCTACCTCAATCACAATTTGTTGCGCTCCGAATTGAGCTGCTATCTCTGCGGCATATTCCAAATCGCCGGTAGGATGTAATGCTGTATGTAACGTGACGGCATATACCGTCGTTCTATAGAGTTTGCTTGCTTGAGTAGCCATATAGAGCAATAAGCTGCTGTCCACACCCCCAGAAAATGCAACTGCAATATCTTTACTTGCCAATTTGTCCAGATATTGAAGCAGCATTTCTTTTTTCTCTTGGTAGTTCATATAGTCCTCTTATAATAAATGATAAATTTCCTGCTTTATTTCCAAAATAGATAAACCGAATTTTTCTGCAATTGTTCTCAGAGATTCATATTCCGGTTCTTTGCGGATTCCGAAATCCGATTCAATTACTTTGATGCGAATCGTCCCCCATTTGGTAGAAAGATCTTCCTGATATCTGTTTAAAACAGTACGATCCAGTTTCTGCCTGCGGATTCCGATCGTGGTAGTATGTTGGAAGATGATTTTTTCCATTTTTTCCTGATCTTCCGGCATACAAATAACGGATAATACAATCCCGGGACGATTTTTTTTCATTTGAATCGGTGTGAGATAAACATCACGTGCACCGGCTTCCAATAATAGTTCCATGGCATATCCTATCATTTCTCCGGTAGAATCATCAATATTTGCCTCCAACTTTAAAATTTTCGTCTCATCCTGTTTAGAAAGACGCTCTTCAATCAGATAGGCTCTGACAAAACTTGGTCGATTATAGGAACGCTTTCCGGCTCCGATACCGACTTTTTGAATTTTGTAAGTTTCCGGCAAAGACTGACTTGTACACAAGGCTCCGCAAATAGCTGCTCCAGTTGGAGTAACAAACTCCCCTTCTATGTCAATTCTTCGTAACGGAATCTGATATTGATTTATAATATTTGCCGTTGCCGGAACCGGAACCGGCATAACACCGTGTGCACATTGTATCGTTCCGTAGCCTTCATATAAAAACGGAACGATAACTTCTTCAATTCCGAGATTGTCAATACATACCGCTACGCTTACAATATCTACAATAGAATCGATAGCTCCCACTTCATGAAAATGAACATCTTCCAAAGATTTTCCATGTGCTTTTGCCTCACCCTCTGCCAGAACACGAAAGATTTTTTTTGCAATCTTATTTGCTCCGGAGGTTAAATTTCCATGGTCAATAATATGATAACAATCACTCAAGTTGCGATGCTCGTGAGTATGAGTATGGTGGTGATGATGTCCTTCCTCCTGCTTATGGTCGTGGTCATGATCAGAATGTTTTTTATGTGTATGAGGGTGTGTGTGATCATCTCCATGAGTATGGTGGTGCTCGATTGTATGTTCATGATGATGTGTTCCATGCAGATACTCCATATCATGATCATGATTCTCATATGTATCATCTAATATCACATCAAAGTCACACGCATCCAGTCCGCTTTTTAATACTCGCGTAATCCTTATTTGATAGTGTTCCAACGGTAAAGACTGTAAAGCTGTTTCTAATACTTTTTGATTCGCTCCCAGATCCAAAAGTGCAGCAACGGTCATATCTCCGCTAATACCCGAATAACATTCTAAATATAATTTATTTCCCATATCCTTCTCCGATTCTGTTGATTTGTGTTGCAAGATATCCTGCTCCGTATCCATTATCAATGTTTACAGTTGCAATACCATTGGCACAGGAATTTATCATGGTCAAAAGTGCAGATACTCCGTGAAAGCTGGCTCCGTAACCGACAGAAGTCGGAACTGCAATTACAGGAACATCCACCAGACCGCCTAATACGGATGCCAAAGCTCCCTCCATTCCTGCAATTGCAACAACGCAGTGTGCATGATGAAAAGCATCCAATGACGATAGAAGTCGATGTAATCCGCTTACTCCCGCATCATATAAACGAACTACATTAGTTCCGAAATATTCAGCTGTTTGCGCACATTCTTCTGCAACCGGAATATCCGATGTGCCGGCGGTACAGACTACAATCTTTCCTATTTTTTTCTTTTCCGACTTTTCTACAGATAGAATTCCTGAAATCGGATCGAAACGAAGTTGTTTTATGTGTGGTTTCAGATACTCATACTGTTCTTGCGTAGCTCTTGTTCCCAAAATTTCTCCATCTTTTTCTACAATATGCCGATAAATTCCAAGCAGGTGTTCTTTTGTCTTTCCACTGCAATAGATTACCTCTGCAAACCCTGAGCGAATTTTGCGATGTGTATCCAACCTTGCGTATCCGATATTATCAAAAGGCTGATGTTTCAGCAATTTTTCTGCTTCATCAATTGACAGTTCTCCTGTTTTTAATTTTGTTAATATTTCATGTGTTTCCATAGTACAGCCTCTTATCTTCTTTTGTAAATCGTGGTTTCTGTACAGATATAATCCATTTTATGATCATGATCTGCCGATGGAATTTCCGGCCGAAAAAAACGATTAGCACATATTCCCACTGCTGTAACAGACGGATTTGAGGATAGAAATCGGTCATAGTAACCTTTTCCATACCCGAGTCTGGAGAATTTCGTATCAAATACAAGTCCGGGAACTAAACACAATGCATTCTGAAAAGAAACACGCTCATTTGTAATCGGTTCCATCACATGAAAGACTCCTTCCTGAAAGTCGTTGTCTAAATCAGATATTATATAGAAATCAATATGATCACCGTTTACCTTTGGAAAGGCAACTTTCTTCCCTATGGAAATCAACTGATTTACAAGCGGAAGAAGTGATATTTCTCCCGGAAGCGGATAAAACAATAAAAAAGTATCATAGTTTTCCAACTCGAACTCACTGATCAATCTGTCACAAATTTTATGACCGGATTCTGAGTTTCCCTCGAAAGAAATCGTTTTTCTTATTTTCAATATTTCATTTCTTAGTTCTTGCTTGGTCATATTACTTGTCCTTTAAACTATTATGCATAAATTCAGGTAAATTAAACGTCGGTTCCTTTGATGCCAAAAATAGAGTTCCCTTAAAAGATCCTCTTATTATTTGATTGATAATACAAGGGTTTTCCCCACTGACAATAATCATATCTGCACCGGACTTTGTTGCTATCTGAGCTGCCGTCAATTTGGTTGCCATTCCTCCGGTTCCGTAAGCACTTCCGGTCTCTCCTTTTGCCATTTCAAGATAAGAGTCGGTAATTGTTTCTACTCTCTCGATCAATGTGGCATCCGGATTGGTTCGTGGATTATCTGTATATAAACCGTCAATATCTGACAACAGAATCAACAGATCTGCAGAAACCAGACTTGCAACAAGTGCGGAAAGAGTGTCATTATCTCCGAATTTCATTTCATATGTAGATACGGTGTCATTTTCATTAACGATAGGAATGATTCCAAGTCGAAATAACTCCTCAAATGTTTGTTGCGCATTTGCCCTGGAAGAGTCATTTAAGATTGTATTTTTTGTAATAAGGATTTGAGCCACCTGTTGATGATATTCAGAAAACAAACGTTGATAGAGAGTCATTAATCTGGCTTGTCCTACAGCTGCACAAGCCTGTTTGGTAGAAATTTGTTCGGGACTTGTGTCTATCCCCAAAACTCTCCGTCCTATTGCAATCGATCCTGATGTGACCAGACAGACATCATATCCTTGGTTCTGCAAGTCGCAAAGTTCTCGAACAAGGCGTTCGATTTTATTTAAATCTGTTCTTCCGGTTCGCTCGTGCATCAATGAAGAAGAACCTATTTTTACGATAATCCGTTTTTTATATTTCAAATAATCATGTACATCCATATATAATTCCTTCCGTTATAGCTAACTGAGACTACTTTACCATAAAAAACACCAAAATGCTAATATAAATAAGGACACAAAGAAGCCTCAGAGCAGAACTCCAAGGCTTCTGAAAAACACAAATTAAGCAATCTCGTGTTTAATAATTTTCTTTGGACATTTTTCAGCACAAGCACCGCAACCGGTACACTTATCCTGATCGATGTATGCAATATTATCTACAACATGAACCGCATCAAATTCACATGCTTTTTCACATAAGTGGCAGGAAATACAACCTACTTTACAAGCAGACATCACTTCTTTTCCTTTTGCCCGACTATCACATTGAACTATATATGGTCGTTTGTATTGTTCCATTGAGATGATATTCTGCGGACATACTTTTACACATTTCTCACAAGATTTACAAGCATCCTGATCTACAACTGCAATTCCGTTAATAACATGAATCGCATCAAAAGGACATTCTCTCTCACAAGTTCCAAATCCCATACATCCATAAGAGCAGCTTTTTGGGCCTCCATTTACTACCTGTTTAGCAAAACGACAATCCTGAATACCATTGTACTGATAGAGATCGGAAGTGCTGTCACAATCTCCGGCGCATTTTACATATGCAACCATTTTGGCACTTTCTCCTGCAGCAACCCCCATGATTTCACCTACTACTGCTGCAACAGGGTCTCCGCCTACCGGACATGCATTGACCGGTGCTTCCCCTTTTGCAATCGCAGCTGCCAATCCGGAGCATCCTGCAAAACCACAAGCTCCACAGTTGTTTCCGGGCAAAGCATCTAAAACTGCTTCTTCTTTCGGATCCACTTCTACTTCAAACTTTTCACCGGCAATTCCAAGGATGATACCGATGACAATTCCAACAATGCCGACAATTACTACGGCAACAATAATTGCTGATGTATTCATCTTCTCTCCTCCTAAATCACACCGTTAAATCCCATAAATGCAATTGCCATAAGACCTGCAGTCACTAAAATGATTGCAGAACCCTGAAATGGTTTTGGAATATCACTGTATTCCATTTTTTCACGTAATCCTGCCATAAAGACGATTGCAATAGTAAAACCGACTGCAACAGCAAAACCGTTTAATGTTGCAACTCCTACGTTATAACCGTTTTGAACATTCTTTAATGCAGCACCTAATACGGCACAGTTTGTTGTAATCAATGGCAAATAAATCCCAAGTGCATTGTATAGAGGCGGCATTGATTTCTTTAGGAACATCTCTACGAATTGAACCAATGCAGCAATAACTAAAATAAATACTAACGTCTGTAAATAAGTCAGATCAAATTTAACCAGAACATAATTATTGATAACAGCTGTAACAGCTGATGCGATTGTAATAACAAATACTACAGCTCCTCCCATTGAAGCAGCTGTATTTACTTTCTTTGATACTCCAAAGAAAGGACATAAGCCAAGGAATTGGCTCAGAATAACGTTATTAACAATGGCAGAACCGATCATTAATAAAATAACCTCTTTCATGATACCTCCTCCTATTCATCTTTCTTAGGCTCATCATCTTCACCTGCGGTAATGACCTGAGTGCCACATCCGCCGGATCCGCATCCGTCGCAACAGCCACCCATACATCCTGTAGGCTCCGGCAACGGTTTTCCTCTTCTTGCAGCCTTTTCCCGGACAACATTCATAATTGCAACTAAAATTGCAAGTACGAAGAAAGCTCCCGGGGCAAGTACAAAGATTGTGATAGGAGTGAAGCCCACTTTTCCGGCAGCAGAGTCTGCTAATGGCAGAACCTGTGCACCGAATAACTGTCCGGCACCCAACAACTCACGAATAGCACCGATTACAGTTAAAGACAAAGTAAAACCGAGTCCCATTCCCAAACCGTCAAATGCAGATAATACAACTGTATTTTTAGAAGCATAACTTTCTGCACGACCGAGGATAATACAGTTTACTACGATTAAAGGAATATAAATTCCCAATGATTCGTATAACGCAGGAACACCACCCTGCAACAAAAATTGTACCACTGTTACAAGACCTGCGATTATAACAATGTATGCCGGAATACGCACACGATCCGGAATAATATTTCGAAGCAAAGAAATTAAAATATTAGAAAAAATCAATACTACTGTTGTAGACAATCCCATACCGATACCGTTTATAGCACTTGTAGTAACCGCAAGTGTAGGACACATACCGATCATCATGATAAGGGTAGGATTTTCTTTTATAATACCGTTATAAATTCTCTCAAGGTATTTATTCATTATTTTACTACCTCCCCTTTATATTGTTTTACCAATGCATTACTGTATGCAATACTGGCATTTACACCGGATGTGACAGCACGTGATGTGATAGTGGCACCGGTAATGGCATCCACATCTTCTTTTGCTTTTGCACCGGATTTGGTAACATTAAATTTCGCAACCTTTTTTTCATGAAATTGATCCTGAAATTTAGGCTCTTTTGCTTTCATACCCAATCCTGCCGTCTCATTTATGGTAGTGATGGAATATCCGTTTACAGTTCCGTCCTTGCGAACACCTACAGAAAACGTGATGTCTCCACCATATCCGTTCGGATCTGTTACAGTAATAACATATCCCAATAATTTGCCGCTTTTGTCCAATGCCTGCATACAATTGGAAATCTTATCATCCTGGTATCCGGCTTTTTTTATAACTGAAGCTGCATCTGATTCTTTGAACCCTTTTAATTGCACGAATGAATCTGCATTTGAAAAAACCTCTTTATAAGACTTCTGGGTTTTCTCATAGTCTGCCTTTGCAATAGGAGCCTTCATTACTGCATAAACACCTGCCAGAGCAAAAGCAACAATAACAGTAATAATAAATAAGATAAGCGCCTCTTTTACGACTCTTTTATTCATCTTACTTCTCGCCTCCTTTTCCGAATGGTTTTGGGATGGTATATCGCTCAATCAACGGTACCAACATATTTGCAAAAATGATGGAATAAGAACATCCTTCCGCCATAGCACCGAACAGACGAAATACCCCCAGTAAAACACCGCATATTACACCAAAAATAATCTGTCCCTTTGGTGTAATCGGAGAAGTGGTATAGTCTGTCGCCATAAAAAATGCGCCCAACAATAAACCGCCTCCACAAAGTTGTGCGGCAACGTAGTGACCCAGATCTCCGCTGGTCAAATGACCGCCAAAAAGCACTATTACAACTATAAATGTCAAAATATACGCAGCGGGAATACGAATGCTGATCACCTTGGTTGCCAGCAAAAATACTGCTCCGATCAAAATACAAATAGCAGATGTTTCCCCGATTGTACCACCGGTCTTACCGATAAATTCCGCCATCAAATCTGTAGATTTCCCCGCTTTTAATAATGCAAGAGGTGTAGCACCGGAATAGGCATCTACTACAAAGTTATTCATCTGTCCCGTAAAAGAGAGCAAAAGAAAACATCTTGCTCCCAGTGCAGGATTCATCCAGTTTTGACCCAATCCGCCAAATAACATTTTTACAACTATAATAGCAAATGCACCACCGAATATTCCCATCCACAGAGGTAATCCGCTCGGAAAGTTTAATGCCAGCAATAAACCGGTTACAACGGCACTTAAATCTCCTACTGTTTGTTTTTTCTTTCTTATTTTATTAAAGATATACTCTGATACCACAGCTGCAGCTATTGTAACTACTATTAAAGCAAGTGCTCTCGGTCCGAAATTGAAGATACCGAAAATAGTGGTTGGCAACAGTGCAATTATGACATAGAGCATAATCTTGGTTGTATTATCTTTTGCTCTCACATGAGGTGAGGATGATACATTAAATAATTCACTCACGATCTGTACTCCTTTACTTAACCATTTTTACGTTTTTCTGCCAGAACTGTCTTTTTCATAACACGAATTGACTGTGCCAGACTTCGTTTTGCGGGACATATAAAACTGCAGGAACCGCATTCCACACATTCCAATCCATACCAATGTTCAAACTGTTCTAAATCCCAATGTTCAGAAAAATCAGCTAATTTAGAAGGTACAATTCGCGACGGACAGACAGAAACACATCTGCCGCAATTGATACAGGCAGTTGTCTCCTGCTCTGCAACATCATCTTTCCCCAGACAAAGTAATGCCGAGCTGGTCTTTGTAACAGGAACATCTGTAGACATCATAGAAAATCCCATCATAGGTCCACCGGAAATCAGCTGTTTAGGAGTTGTTTTGAAACCTCCGGAAGCTTCCAGTAATTCATTAAAGTTCGTTCCGCAAGGAGTTAAGAAATTTCCGGGTGCAGAAACTGCATCTCCCGTAATTGTGACAATGCGTTCCATTAAAGGAATTCCCATAGCCACCGCTCTGTAAATCGCATATAGTGTTTCTACATTATCCACGATACAGCCTGCATCCGCCGGTAACATAGTAGAGTTGATAGCTCTTTTGGTAGCCGCATAAATCAATTGACGCTCTGATCCCTGAGGATATTTGGTCTTTGCAGGAACCACTTCCATATTTGTTTCGTTTTTAACTGCATCCTGTAATCTTGCAATCACATCCGGCTTGTTATCTTCAACGACAAATAATCCCTTTGCTGTCGGAAAAAGCGATAATACAATCCTCATTCCGGCTATAAAATCCTGTGTAAAATCCATCATCCTCTTATAGTCAGAGGTCAAATACGGTTCACACTCTGCACAGTTTGCAATAATAAAATCAATCTTCTCAGGCTCCTTCGGAGATAATTTTACATGTGTCGGGAAACCGGCTCCACCCATGCCGACTATACCGGAATTTTGAATCTTTTGAATGATTTCTTCTCTACTTAAAGAAGAAACATCATCTGTTGAAGTGAAAGGAACTTCTTGAAATTCTCCATCGTTTTCAATTACAATAGAATCAACAAGATCTCCACTCGGAACACGACGTTTTTCCAATGTCTTTACTGTTCCGGAAACAGAAGAAAAAATTGGAGCAGATACAAATCCGCCCGCTTCTGCAATCATTTGCCCGCGCAACACAGTGTCACCTTTTTTTACGATTGCCTTTGCAGGTGCACCGATGTGCTGTGACAGCGGATAAGCCATTTCACCGGTAGGTTTAAAAACCTGGACCGATCCTGACTTTGAAAGTTCTTTTCCATCATATGGATGAACTCCGCCTTTGAATGTCCTTAAACTCATTCTAAGCCCTTCTTTCTTACTAAATTATTAACATAACCTAAAAATTCACAATCGAAGATATTATATCATATCACACTAAATATATGTAT